>NZ_JNKO01000006.1 GCF_000702885.1 Oribacterium sp. P6A1
GGATCTCCAAAGTTTAGTGGGGTTTCCCAAAGTTATTTAGGGTCAGACAGTGGGGTCTGACCCTTTTATCATGCCTTTTTATTGGGGTTTAACTTTGGGGTCTGACTGTGGGGTCTGAGATTGGGGGCTGCTATTGATCAGAACCAAGTCTCTCCATCACCTCGGCTTGCTTTTTCAACCTCACGTATCCATTTCCTTGAAGCCATAGGATCATGACCTCTGTAAAGTAGATTTTTATACAGCTCATAAGCCGATTCTCCGTCATAACGATCCCCCAGAGCGGAAAGGATATCTTCTTTTAGAAATTCGCCATGCTCGGGACTGAGATATTTACTTAACTCATAGCGAAGACCTATGCACTGAAGTTCGAGGTATTGCTGATTCTTTACCAGTTTATCAATCAGTAAGCATAAGCTATTTATTGTTCCACAATTTTCGAAACAATCGTAGTCATCGGGCTCGATAACACTATACTTTTCATTTTTATCCATGTCTGATTATCCTCCAAAGCTGTTTTAATCAATGTATTCATCATCATCTTCATAGTTGTGTATCTGTATGGATGAATCTGTTCCATTAAGTACAGGACGGTTCCTCGTTGCATAGAGAAATCTGTTCCTGAAATGCTCGAAGTTTTTGTATCCTCTGCCCGCGCGTTTTAAGTCCTTTACCTTTCTGTTAAGGGATTCTATAGGTCCATTGGATAATCTTGAATCATAAAGACCGCAAGGGCCATTTTTCTGAGCCATGACAAAGGAATTAAGTATAGGATCCCGAAAGTTTTTAAGAGTATGAGAGAAATCCCGAAAGATCTTTTCTTCGCAGGATCCGTACAGCTTAATGAGCTTATCAAGCTCGGTTCCGGCATTAAGGACATCTCCTGCATAATGGGTGTTAAACTGAATGTAGAGTTCTTTTAAATCACGAAGCGATCGCAGATGTGGATCGATCTTAAAAAGAGCATCTTCATAGTCATAAGTATTCATAAGGCGATGAAAGTGCTTATCGTACCTGGTATCGGAATGGTAGGTTATGTTTGCCTGGTTGGATAAAACGAGAAAACGGTATTTGGAAAGCAGATATACTTCATCGGATAAAGGCGGATAAATTCTGTCAGGGATAACGGTATCCGACTGAAGAGAGCTTAAGAAGCGCTCCCTATCCCGATCTCGATACTTCTTCAGGAGTTGTCTAAAGTATTTATCAATGCCATTGTTCATCCATTGGATTACATGAAAAGAATCCACAACGGAGACAGCATTAGGAAAATACTTATCAACAAATCTAATGTAGGGGTTGTACATGTCTGATATCAGGTACTTTACTCTCTTACGTTCTTCGATAGGGATGTTGGAAAAGTAAGGCTCGGTAATAGATGATTTGCGGCTTTTTAAGATATCTATGGGATCCCCGGTATGGAAGTCCTGAATTACAAGAGCGTATTTACAATCACTTTCTATTTCTGTGTGAACTTCATCTATAGAAATGATGTCAGTCAATTCAAGTCGATCCAGCTTTACGTAACGATCAAATATTTCGTTAACGTGAGTATCTGAAGTGTTGAAACGCTTTGCGATGGATGCAGATGTTTCGTTCAGATCACGAAAAGCGTGAACAATGAGCATGTCAGTAGCGTTGCTTTGACGGCGGTTTTTATCAACAAATTTAAAATTTTCATTTGTTTCAAACCGACAGTCATTATTGATGCATCTCCAGCGGCGCTGCTTTAATAGTAAGATAAGGGAATAACCGTCCTGGAGAATAGGGTGAAGTACCTTACGAGTCCTGATACCTCGCGAGTGCATACGGAAACCGCACAAAGGACAGAAAGACTGCTTTGCAGAAGTTTCCAAGGTGATTAATTTAGTGGCTCCTTCGACAGTGATATCAGTAATGGTGACATCATTATCTTCAAGATCCAGTAAGTCTGTTATACTGTTCATGTAACCTCCTGTTTATTGAATTTTTGAGCAAATCCAATGATAGATCCGGGAGGTAGTGGGCGCAAGACGCCAAAAAGAAGAGGAGGTCTCTAAAAACAGAGATCTTCTCTTCTTATAAATTTAATTAAAAAACGTATTTCAGACCCCAATCTCAGACCCCAAAGTTAGACCCTAAACATTGACCCCAATGTTAGCCCCCATTGAAGTCAGACCCCAAACAACTTTGGAGACCCTTTTTAGTGTATAAGACCAGTATCAGGCGTCTATGTATACTGCGAGATAACTTGCAAGTATGCATAGACATCTGATACGACAACAGAAATCGAGAAGTAGAGCAATAGCGCTGATTCAAGATTTCTGTAGCATTGCGAGAGTGATAGCGGAGCAATGAGCAGGACTTATACAGATCATATACCAAAAAACTTCCGTCCCATTGCAGTGAGACGGAAGTTTTTGAAAGGAAGTAATTATGAGATTTGTTTATTTAAATGCCGAAGCACTTAATGGGCTTGTCTGAAAAACTAAGAATTTTTATGTTCTTTTGTTTTATGTACATAGATTAACATTGATAGTGTCACAATAGTGTCACAGAATTTAAGGGATTTTATTACAAAATTTATTTTTAAAAATGCATACAGACTATTGACTGGGGATATGTTATGAGCTAGAATAGCTTTTACTTATTTTGGAGTCGTGGGCTCAGTGCGCCCATTTTTTGGCTTGCAAAATATTAGCAACATATAACCAGATTCATTGAAATGTTGATACATCGAAATACAATGCTCGTAACGATGAATGCACATTTTGAGAAAATCCACATCTTTCTATGAATCACAACGATCAAGCGGGTGTCAACCCGCAATGGGGTGAACGGTCAATGGAAAAAAGCAAGATGCGTGTCGTTAAAAACGGCAAGAACGTCAGAATGACATTTGCGCAGCACGAAGAAGTGCTTGAGATGCCAAACCTGATTGAAGTCCAGAAGGATTCCTACAAGTGGTTCCTTTCAGACGGCCTCCGCGAGGCATTTGATGACATCTCTCCGATCCAGGATTTTGCTGGACACCTTTCCCTTGAATTCGTAGGCTACAAGCTCTGCGAGGGTGAGAAGAAGTATTCTATTGAGGAGTGCAAGGAGCGAGATGCTACATATGCTGCCCCTCTTAAGGTGAAGGTTCGTCTTATCAATAAGGATAAGGATGAGGTCAATGAACATGAGATATTTATGGGCGATCTGCCTCTGATGACAGATACAGGCTCATTTGTTATTAACGGTGCAGAGCGAGTTATCGTTTCACAGCTCGTTCGTTCTCCGGGTATCTACTATGGTTTAGACCATGATAAGATCGGTAAGGAGCTTTATTCATGTACGGTTATTCCTAACCGTGGTGCATGGATCGAGTACGAGACCGATTCCAATGATGTATTTTTCGTACGTGTAGACAGAACCCGTAAGGTTCCTGTTTCCGTATTTATTCGTGCCCTTGGTATCGGTAACAATGCTGATATCATTGAACTTTTCGGTGAAGAGCCAAAGCTCATCGCATCCTTCGAAAAGGAACAGCCTGAGGCACAGAACTATGAGGGCGGTCTTCTTGAACTTTACAGAAAGATAAGACCGGGTGAGCCTCTTTCGGTAGATTCCGCAAGTTCTCTTCTTAATGGTATGTTCTTCGACCCGCGCCGTTACGATCTTGCTAAGGTTGGACGTTATAAGTTCAACAAGAAGCTTCACTTCAAGAACCGAATCAAGGGACACACCCTTGCTGAGGATGTTGTTGATAATGAGACAGGCGAGGTTATCGCAGTTGCCGGCGAGCAGATCTCTTATGCAAAGGCAGTTGAGATTCAGGACGCAGCAGTACCATACGTTTGGATCGATGGTCCTACACGTAAGGTAAAGGTTCTTTCAGCTCTGGAAGTAAATCTTGACAAGTACGTTACATTCGATGCTGCGGATATTGATTACGATGAGGCCAAGGAGTACGAGCATGTAAGAGAGTATTTCCAGAAGCAGGCTGACCGTACAAACTCACTGCTCAGTGCGGATGCAGAGAAGAAGCTTTGGGATGGCCTTTCCGTTTCTGAGAAGCAGGCTATCGTTGATCAGGACAAGCCTGATGAGTTGGTTTATTATCCTGAGCTCAAGAGACTCATGGATGAGCATGCTGACGATCAGAGAGCTCTTCGTATCGCTATCATGAGAAACATGCATGAGCTTGTTCCGAAGCACATCACTAAGGAAGACATTTTTGCTTCCATAAACTACTGCATGCACCTCGAGGAGGAGATCGGTACAAAGGATGATATCGACCATCTCGGAAACCGTCGTATACGTGCTGTCGGAGAACTTCTCCAGAATCAGTACCGTATCGGTCTTTCACGTATGGAAAGAGTTGTTCGTGAGCGTATGGCAACTCAGGATATCGATCAGATCACACCTCAGAGCCTTATAAACATTAAGCCTGTTACAGCTTCTGTTAAGGAGTTCTTCGGTTCATCACAGCTTTCACAGTTCATGGATCAGAACAACCCTCTGTCAGAACTTACTCACAAGCGTAGACTTTCAGCCCTTGGACCTGGTGGTCTTTCAAGAGACCGTGCCGGATTCGAGGTTCGAGACGTACACTATACACACTATGGACGTATGTGCCCTATCGAGACACCTGAGGGACCTAACATCGGTCTTATCAACTCTCTTGCATCATACGCTCGTATCAATGAGTACGGATTTATTGAGTCTCCTTACCGTAAGGTAAACAAGGAAGATCCTAAGAATCCAAAGGTTACAAAGGAAGTTGAGTACCTTGCGGCAGACGAAGAGGATAACTATGTAGTTGCTCAGGCGAATGAGCCCCTTGACGCAGAAGGACACTTTGTTCATGACAATGTTTCCGGCCGTTTCAGAGAGGCTACACAGGCATTCCCTAAGGCTTCAATTGATCTTATGGACGTATCACCTAAGATGGTATTCTCAGTTGCTACATCCATGATTCCGTTCCTTCAGAACGATGACGCGAACCGTGCCCTCATGGGATCAAACATGCAGCGCCAGGCCGTGCCTCTTATGGTTACCGAGAGAGCAGCAGTCGATACAGGTATCTCTGCAAAGGCAGCTGTAGACTCAGGTGTATGCTGCGTTGCAAAGTACGATGGTGTTGTTGAGATTTCAGCTTCCAACAGGATCGTTGTCCGTCGTGATTCGGACGGAACTGTGGATGAGTACAAGCTCACCAAGTTCATGAGATCCAACCAGTCAAACTGCTACAACCAGAAGCCTATCGTTTTTGCAGGCGATCATGTTAAGGCCGGCGATGTTATCGCTGACGGTCCTTCAACATGTCAGGGTGAGATTGCACTGGGAAAGAATCCTCTCATCGGTTTCATGACCTGGGAAGGTTACAATTACGAGGATGCGGTTCTCCTTTCAGAGAAGCTGGTTCAGAATGATGTTTATACATCTATTCATATTGAAGAGTACGAGTGCGAGGCTCGTGATACAAAGCTTGGACCTGAAGAGATCACTGCAGACGTTCCGGGCGTAGGTGAGGATGCTCTCAAGAATCTTGATGAGCGCGGAATCATCCGTATCGGTGCCGAGGTTCGTGCCGGTGATATCCTTGTAGGTAAGGTTACTCCTAAGGGAGAGACAGAGCTTACTGCAGAGGAAAGACTTCTTCGTGCCATCTTCGGTGAGAAGGCACGTGAGGTTCGTGATACATCACTTAAGCTTCCTCACGGTGCTTATGGTGTGGTTGTAGATGCCAAGGTATTTACAAGAGAAAATTCAGACGAGCTTGCTCCGGGAGTTTCAGAGTCAGTTCGTATTTATATAGCACAGAAGAGAAAGATCGGTGTCGGTGATAAGATGGCCGGTCGTCACGGTAACAAGGGTGTATGCTCAAGAGTTCTTCCTGTAGAAGATCTTCCGTATCTTCCAAACGGTCGTCCTCTTGACATCGTACTTAACCCTCTCGGCGTTCCTTCCCGAATGAATATCGGTCAGGTCCTGGAGTTACACCTTTCTCTTGCTGCAAAGGTTCTGGGTATCGATGTTTCAACACCTATCTTTGATGGTGCTACTGAGCCTGATATCCGTCAGACCCTTATTCTTGCAAACGATTACGTAAATAAGTCATGGGAAGAGTTCTCTGAGTTGCACAAGGATGAGCTTGACCCTGAAGTATATGAGTACCTGGGCGCTCATCTCGATCACAGAGCTGAGTGGAAGGGCGTTCCTATCGGAACAGATGGTAAGGTTCAGCTTCGTGACGGCCGTACAGGTCTTCCGTTTGATGGCAAGACATCTATCGGATTCATGCACTACCTGAAACTTCACCACCTTGTAGATGATAAGATCCATGCCCGTTCAACAGGACCGTACTCACTGGTTACACAGCAGCCTCTCGGTGGTAAGGCGCAGTTCGGTGGACAGCGTTTCGGAGAGATGGAGGTTTGGGCCCTCGAGGCGTATGGCGCAGCTTATACTCTTCAGGAGATCCTGACCATGAAGTCCGATGACGTTACAGGACGTGTTAAGACCTACGAGGCTATTATCAAGGGACAGAATATCCCTGCTCCGGGTGTTCCTGAGTCCTTTAAGGTTATGCTGAAGGAGCTTGAGGCCCTTTGTCTTGATGTACGTGTTCTTGATGAAAATCAGAACGAGATCGAGATCAAGGAAGAGCTCTATGATGCAAATCAGGATATGCACCGTCTGCTTTCCGGCGGAGACAGCCGCTACGAGAAGAATGAGAATTATGGCCAGTATGGTTATGAGACTCAGGAATTCAAGAACGGTGAGCTTGTTAATGCTGACGATGCTGTGGCAGCTGCACAGGGCGTTGAGCTTTTTAGTGAAGATGATGAGCTTGAGAATGCCATCGCAGCTGACCTTGTAGATGATGATTATGATGAAGAGCCTTCATCTGATGATTATTTTGCAGAGAGTGACGCCGTTTCCGAGTCTGATGATTTCTCGGACGGTGATGATGAATAATTAGGAGGAATACATGGCACAGCTTGATAAAATAAATGAGCCTGTTCAGTTTGATTCAATCAAGATCGGCCTTGCCTCTCCGGAGAAGATTCTGGAGTGGTCTCACGGCGAAGTTAAAAAGCCTGAGACTATCAACTACAGAACTCTGAAGCCTGAGAAGGACGGACTTTTCTGTGAGCGTATTTTTGGACCGGTTAAAGACTGGGAGTGCCACTGCGGAAAGTACAAGAAGATCCGTTATAAGGGTGTTGTATGTGACCGCTGCGGTGTTGAGGTAACAAAGTCCTCCGTAAGACGTGAGAGAATGGGACATATCGCTCTTGCAGCTCCTGTTTCTCATATCTGGTACTTCAAGGGTATTCCTTCAAGAATGGGTCTGATACTTGATATCAGCCCACGTATCCTTGAGAGAGTTCTCTACTTCGCAAGCTATATCGTACTTGACAAGGGCGAGACTCAGCTTGAGTACAAGCAGGTCCTCTCCGAGAAGGAGTACAGAGATGCTGTTGAGCAGTACGGCTACGGCTCATTCCGTGCAGGAATGGGCGCCGAGGCTGTTCTTGAGCTTCTTCGAGGTATCGACCTTGAGAAGGAATACGCAGAACTCCGTCAGGAGCTTGACAATGCTTCCGGTCAGAAGAGAACAAGAATCGTTAAGAGACTTGAGGTTGTAGAGGCATTCCGTTCATCAGGAAACCTTCCTGAGTGGATGATCCTTACACAGCTTCCTGTTATCCCGCCTGATCTTCGCCCTATGGTACAGCTTGACGGTGGAAGATTTGCTACATCCGATCTTAACGATCTTTACAGAAGAATCATTAACAGAAACAATCGTCTTGCCCGTCTTCTCGAGCTTGGCGCGCCTGAGATCATCGTTCGTAACGAGAAGCGTATGCTTCAGGAGGCTGTTGATGCTCTTATCGATAACGGCCGTCGCGGACGCCCTGTAACAGGTCCCGGAAACAGAGCTCTGAAGTCACTTTCAGATATGTTAAAGGGTAAGCAGGGACGTTTCAGACAGAACCTTCTCGGTAAGCGTGTTGACTACTCAGGACGTTCTGTTATCGTCGTAGGACCTGACCTTAAGATCTACCAGTGCGGTGTTCCTAAGGAAATGGCTCTCGAGCTTTTCAAGCCTTTCGTAATGAAGGAGCTTGTAAACACAGGTAAGGCTCATAACATTAAAAATGCCAAGAAGATGGTTGAGAGACTTGATCCTCAGGTTTGGGACATCCTTGAGGGTGTCATCAAGGGCCACCCGGTTATGCTGAACCGTGCCCCGACCCTTCACAGACTTGGTATTCAGGCTTTCGAGCCTACACTTGTAGAAGGTAAGGCTATCAGACTTCACCCACTCGTATGTGCTGCGTTTAACGCGGACTTCGATGGAGACCAGATGGCTATTCACCTTCCGCTTACACAGGAGGCTCAGGCAGAGTGCAGATTCATGCTTCTTGCTCCTAACAACCTCCTTAAGCCTTCAGATGGTGGTGTTGTTGCCGTTCCTTCACAGGATATGGTACTCGGTATCTACTACATTACACAGGAGAGACCGGGCGAGCCTAACGAGGGTATGTTCTTCAAGAGCATTAACGAGGCTATCCTTGCAAAGGAGAATGGTTATATAACCATGCACACAAGGATCAGGTGTCGTATCAAGAAGGCTCTTAAGAATGAGGATGGCACAGAGAGACTCGTTGAAGGTGTCATCAATACTACAGTAGGTCGTCTTATCTTTAATGAGATCATTCCTCAGGATCTTGGATTTGTAGATCGTTCCATCCCTGGAAACGAGATTCTTCCTGAGATCGATGAGATCGTAAAGAAGAAGAACCTTAAGAAGATTCTTGAAAAGATCATGGATGTACATGGTGCAACCCAGACAGCACTCAGCCTCGATGATATCAAGGCAATGGGTTACCGTCAGTCAACCATCGCAGCTATGACCGTTTCAATTTCAGATATGACAGTGCCTGCTTCCAAACAGCAGCTCCTTGATGAAGCTCAGAAGACAGTTGATAAGATCGCACGTAACTACAGACGTGGTCTCGTAACTGAGGAAGAGAGATATCAGGAAGTTATCGATACATGGAAGAAGACCGATGATCAGCTTACACATGATCTTTTGTCCGGTCTTGATAAGTACAACAACATCTTCATGATGGCGGATTCCGGAGCCCGTGGATCTGATAAGCAGATCAAGCAGCTCGCAGGTATGCGTGGACTCATGGCAGATACAACAGGACGTACCATCGAGCTCCCTATCAAGTCAAACTTCCGTGAAGGTCTTGACGTACTGGAGTACTTCATTTCCGCACACGGTGCTCGTAAGGGACTTTCAGATACAGCTCTTCGTACAGCCGATTCCGGTTACCTTACACGTCGAATGGTTGACGTTACACAGGATCTCATTATCCGCGAACTTGACTGTGCAGCTGATAAGGACAAGATTCCTTTCCTTGAGATTTCAGAGCTTTCTGATGGTCAGGAGAAGATCGAGTCCCTTCAGGATCGTATCACAGGCCGTTACATCGCTGAGGATATAACTGATCCTGAGACAGGAAAGGTTATCGTTAAGGCTGATCACATGGTTACACCTAAGCGTGCACCACGTGTTATCAATGCTCTTAACAAGATGGGACGCAAGACAGTCAAGATCAGAACAGTCCTTACATGTCGTTCAAAGAACGGTGTATGTGCTAAGTGTTACGGTTCTAACCTTGCAACCGGACAGCCTGTTCAGATCGGTGAGGCAGTTGGTATCATCGCTGCTCAGTCAATCGGTGAGCCTGGTACACAGCTTACCATGAGAACCTTCCATACCGGTGGTGTAGCCGGTGGAGATATCACACAGGGTCTTCCCAGAGTCGAGGAGCTTTTCGAAGCTCGTAAGCCAAAGGGTCTTGCAATCCTTACAGAGATCCCCGGTGTGGTTGAAATCAAGGAAACAGCCAAGAAGAGAGAGGTTGTTGTTACAGACGCACAGAGTGCACAGTCAAAGACATACCTTATTCCTTACGGTTCAAGACTTAAGGTACAGAACGGTCAGGCTCTTGAGGCCGGTGATGTACTTACAGAGGGTTCAATCAATCCTCATGATCTCCTGAAGATCAAGGGCACAAAGGCAGTACAGGATTACATGATCTCTGAAGTTCAGAGAGTATACCGTCTGCAGGGTGTTGAGATCCAGGATAGACATATCGAGATGATCGTTCATCAGATGATGAAGAAGGAACGTATCAACGAGTCCGGTGATTCAAACTTTATCCCGGGCACAACTGTTGACCGTCTTGACTTCGAGGATGAGAACGAGAGACTTATAGCAGAGGGTAAGAAGCCTGCAGATGGAACAAGAATCATGCTTGGTATCACCAAGGCATCTCTTGCAACAGATTCCTTCCTGTCAGCTGCTTCCTTCCAGGAGACAACCAAGGTTCTTACCGAGGCTGCCATCAACGGAAAGAGAGATAACCTCGTTGGACTTAAGGAGAACGTTATTATCGGTAAGCTCATTCCTGCAGGTACAGGTATGAAGCGTTACAGAAACGTTGAACTTTCACAGGATATGGAAGATATCGAGGATGAGACAGAGCAGCTCTTCACACCTGATGAGGCATTCGACATCGATGCTGAAGGCGTAGAGAGAATCGCAGCCCGTCACAGAATCGAAAACCAGAAGAATAATGTACTGTAAAAGTGTTTCGCTGCGACCACCGAGCGGCAAGCTTGCTTGCCTGCTCGTGTGGGCATAGCGAAACCAAAGCAGGTATGAGGAAAAAAGCTACGCGAGCAAAGCGAGTGGAGCGATTTCCGAATACCTGCTTTTTTGATTGCGAGAGTGCGAAGCACGGAGCAATCAATACTTTTATATATAGAAAAGGAAAAGATCGCGAGTACACATAGCAATGCAAAACTGTCCATGCAGTCCCAGCAGCTCTGTAAAAAATATATAAATTCGATTGACAACAAAAACCGCTTGAAGTATAGTATCAAAGCATGCGTAAAAGCGTGTCCTGTTTCGATATTTCAGGGTCAAAAATATACATCATATAAACCTAACGAAAGGAGAACCAAATGCCTACATTTAACCAGTTAGTAAGAAAGGGCAGAACTTCTCAGAAGAAGAAGTCTACCGCACCTGCACTTCAGAAAGGATTCAACTCTTTAAAGAAGGTGGCAACTAACATTTCCGCTCCTCAGAAGCGTGGTGTATGTACAGCTGTTAAGACAGCTACACCTAAGAAGCCTAACTCAGCTCTTCGTAAGATCGCCAGAGTAAGACTTTCAAACGGTTTCGAAGTTACATCATACATTCCAGGAGAGGGACACAACCTGCAGGAGCACTCTGTTGTTATGATTCGTGGCGGCCGTGTTAAGGATCTTCCTGGTACAAGATACCATATCATCCGTGGAACACTGGATACAGCCGGCGTAGCAAACAGAATGCAGGCTCGTTCAAAGTACGGTGCAAAGAGACCTAAGGCTAAGAAGTAATTTCTTACCACATTAAGTAACAAAGACATGGTTAAAATGACGGATAATGGAACTCATTATTTATATAATAGATGTGTCCTTGTCCGCATGAACTCGCAAAACACTACATTAGGTAGCAGTTGCGTAGAGTACCGATGATCTAAAAACAAATTTTTAAGGAGGGAAGTAACGTGCCACGTAAAGGACATACTCTGCACAGAGACGTTCTCGCAGACCCAATGTACAATTCAAAGATTGTAACAAAGCTTGTTAACTCCATCATGCTTGATGGTAAGAAGGGTGTTGCACAGAAGATCGTTTATGGTGCATTCGAAATTGTCGCAGAGAAGAGCGGCAAGGAAGCTACAGAAGTATTTGAAGAGGCTATGAACAACATCATGCCTGTTCTTGAAGTTAAGGCTAAGCGTATCGGTGGTGCCACATATCAGGTACCTATGGAGGTTAAGCCTGAGAGACGTCAGACACTTGGCCTTCGTTGGCTTACAGAGTTCTCACGTAAGAGATCTGAGAAGACTCAGGCTGAGAGACTCGCTAACGAGATCATGGATGCTGCAAACAACACCGGTGCAGCTGTAAAGCGTAAGGAAGAGATGCATAGAATGGCTGAGGCTAACAAGGCATTCGCGCACTACAGATTCTAATAGGAGGGAAACACTTTGGCTACCAGAGAATATTCACTTGATCATACAAGAAATATTGGTATTATGGCACATATCGATGCCGGTAAGACTACACTGACAGAGCGTATCCTCTTCTATACAGGTGTTAATCACAAGATCGGTGATACACATGAAGGTACAGCAACAATGGACTGGATGGAGCAGGAGCAGGAGCGTGGTATCACTATCACATCCGCTGCTACAACCTGTCACTGGACACAGGAATTTGAGCATAAGAAGATTCCTGGTGCTCCAGAGTACAGAATCAACATTATCGATACTCCGGGTCACGTAGACTTCACTGTTGAGGTTGAGCGTTCACTTAGAGTTCTTGATGGTGCTGTAGGTGTATTTGATGCTAAATCAGGTGTAGAGCCACAGTCAGAGAACGTTTGGAGACAGGCTGATACATATCACGTACCTAGAATGGCATTCATCAACAAGATGGATATCGTAGGTGCAGATTTCTTCCATTCTGTTCAGACAATCGTTGATCGTCTTGGTAAGAACTGCGTTATGGTTCAGATTCCTATCGGACGTGAAGACACATACGTAGGTCTCATCGACCTTATGGAGATGAAGGCTTACTACTATAAGGATGATAAGGGCGAGGACATCGAGATTACTGATGTTCCTGCTGATATGGCTGATCAGGCTGAAGAGTACCACACAAAGATGGTAGAGCAGATCGCTGAGCTTGATGAGGAGCTTATGGAGAAGTATCTCGAGGGTGAAGAGCTCACTATCGAGGAAATGAAGAAGGCTCTTCGTAAGGCTACTATTGCAGGTGACGCTATTCCATGTCTCTGCGGTACAGCTTACAGAAACAAGGGCGTTCAGAAGCTTCTTGATGCTGTTATCGATTATCTTCCTGCTCCTACAGATGTTCCTGATGTTACAGGTACAGATCTGGACGGCAATGAGGATTCAAGACCTTCATCTGATGAGGCTCCATTCTCAGCTCTTGCATTCAAGATCATGACTGATCCATTCGTAGGAAAGCTTGCATACTTCCGTGTATATTCAGGTACACTTAAGACAGGTTCTTACTGCCTGAACTCTACAAAGGATAAGAAGGAGAGAGTTGGACGTCTTCTCCAGATGCACGCTAACAAGAGACAGGAGCTTGATGAGGTATTCTCAGGTGATATCGCAGCTGCTGTAGGTTTCAAGACTACAACAACAGGTGATACTATCTGTGATGATCAGCATCCTATCATTCTTGAGTCTATGGAATTCCCTGAGCCTGTTATCTCTGTTGCTATCGAGCCTAAGACCAAGGCTTCACAGGGTAAGATGACAGACGCTCTTGCAAAGCTTGCTGAAGAGGATCCTACATTCCGTGTAAGAACTGATGAAGAGACAGGTCAGACAATTATCTCAGGTATGGGTGAGCTTCACCTTGAGATCATCGTTGATCGTCTTCTCCGTGAGTTCCATGTAGAAGCAAACGTAGGTGCTCCTCAGGTTGCTTATAAGGAGACATTTACTAAGGCTGTTGATGTACAGGGCCGTTATGTTCACCAGTCCGGTGGTTCAGGTATGTACGGTGACTGTAAGGTTAAGTTCGAGCCTATGGACGCAAACGCTGAAGAGACCTTCAAGTTTGAGTCAACTGTTGTCGGCGGATCTATCCCTAAGGAGTACATCCCTGCTATCGAAAAGGGTATCAGAAACGCTGCTCAGTCAGGTATCCTCGCAGGATATCCGGTTCTTGGTATTCACGCTAATGTTTACGACGGTTCATACCATGATGTCGATTCTAACGAGCGTGCATTCGAGTTCGCAGGTTCTATCGCATTCAAGACAGCTATGGAGAAGGCAGATCCAGTTCTTCTTGAGCCTATCATGAAGGTTGAGATCGTAACTCCTGAGGAGTACATGGGTAACGTTATCGGCGATGTAAACTCTCGTCGTGGACGTATCGAGAGCATGGAGGACATCCCATCAGGTAAGCAGGTTAACGGTTTCGTTCCTCTTGCTGAGATGTTCGGATACGCAACAGACCTTCGTTCAAAGACACAGGGTCGTGCAAACTACTCAATGTTCTTTGATCACTATGAGAAGTGCCCTAAGAGCGTTCAGGACGCTGTTCTCAAGGAGAGAAACGGTAAGTAATTACCACTTCTTCTAAAAAATCAAAAAAAGTCAGTATTTTTGGGCTCAGAAACCAATCTGATGCCCAAAAATACTTGATAAAATAATATTTCAATGTTAAAATCATGTTTGCTGATTGCTTAGAGGATACTCTGAGCAGTTTTGCAGTATGTACTGCACGGAGCATGCGAGCGCATGCATGGTGCTTGACATGATTTTCGTTGTATTACATTTTCCAGGAGGGATTTAAAAAATGGCAAAGGCACATTTCGAAAGAACTAAGCCACATGTTAACATCGGTACTATCGGTCACGTTGACCATGGTAAAACAACTCTTACAGCTGCTATCACAGCAGTTCTCGCTGACAGACTTGGACTTGATCCAGCTGTTCCTTTCGATCAGATCGATAAGGCACCAGAGGAGAGAGAAAGAGGAATCACTATCAACTCTGCACACGTTGAGTACGAGACAGAGAACCGTCACTATGCTCACGTTGACTGTCCTGGCCACGCTGACTATGTAAAGAACATGATCACTGGTGCTGCACAGATGGATGGTGCTATCCTCGTTGTTGCTGCTACTGATGGTGTTATGGCTCAGACAAGAGAGCACATCCTTCTTGCTCGTCAGGTAGGTGTTCCTGCTATCGTTGTATTCCTTAACAAGTGCGATATGGTTGATGATGATGAGCTTCTTGAGCTCGTTGAGATGGAGGTTAGAGACCTTCTTAACGAGTACGAGTTCCCAGGCGATGAAATTCCAGTTATCCGTGGTTCAGCTCTTAAGGCACTTGAGGATCCTAAGTCTGAGTGGGGCGACAAGATTCTTGAGCTCATGGCTCAGGTTGATTCTTATATCCCAGCTCCTGCTCGTGAGACAGATAAGCCTTTCCTTATGCCAGTTGAGGACGTATTCACAATCACAGGTCGTGGTACAGTTGCTACAGGCCGTGTAGAGCGTGGTGTTCTTCACCTTAACGATGAAGTAGAAATAGTAGGTATCTCTGAGGAGACTCAGAAGACAGTCGTAACAGGTATCGAGATGTTCCGTAAGACTCTTGATGATGCTGAGGCTGGTGATAACGTAGGTCTTCTCCTTCGTGGTATCAACCGTGACCAGATCGAGAGAGGTCAGGTTCTTTGTAAGCCAGGTTCTGTAAAGTGCCACAGCAAGTTCCAGGCTCAGGTTTACGTTCTTACAAAGGATGAAGGTGGACGTCATACTCCTTTCTTCACAAACTACAGACCTCAGTTCTATTTCAGAACAACTGACGTTACAGGTGTTTGCCACCTTCCAGAGGGTACAGAGATGTGCATGCCTGGTGATAACACAGAGATGAGCGTTGAGCTTATTCACCCTGTAGCTATGGAAGAGGGTCTTCGTTTCGCTATCCGTGAGGGTGGTAGAACTGTAGGATCAGGAAGAGTTGTTTCTATCACAGAGTAATTCTTACTATTCCGTATTAATATGATATAGTTAAAAGAAGCACTGAGATTCGTCTCGGTGCTTCTTTTTTAAAAATTATAATCTTCATTAAAATGATATAAAATGCTAAGCTTATGTTAAAAATCAACGCCCTTTGACACTTTTTTCTTCAAGAGCCATATTGTAAAATATAGATGTATGATTATGCCTTTATTACGGCGGCATAGAATCTTAAATACTTTATTTTGATGATATATATTAAAAAGGGGGATCAAATGAAGATCTTTAGCAGAGCAATCATAATGGCGGCTGTTATGTCTATGACCTTAACTTTGTCAGCATTTGCCGGTGATGCACCTTCAGGTGTAAGCATTGAAAGCAGCGGAGCGGATATCACGGTTTCATGGTCAGAACCGGACTTTGACGGAGTTGATAAGTATCAGGTCCAGATTTTAAAGAAGAGCAGTTCCAGTACTGGAAATGATACTACTTATAAGACCATAACCACCGATTCTGATGAAACTTCGGTTGATGTCACGGTTACTCAGAAAGGATATTTCCGTGCAAGAGTAAGAGCAAGAGATGTAAACAATAAGTGGCATGACTGGTCAGAAAAAACTGACACAGTAACAGTAAAGTCTGAGGATGTAGGAAAAGGAACCGGATCAGGCGGAACATCTACGGTTGTATATACACAAAACTATACCGGCGGTAATGCTTCCTACAACTTAAACGGCACAACATACAATACCATGACATGGGGGCCTACAGCAGGAAATCTTGCAAACACAGGTTTGACAACATTGTCAGATCCTACTGCCATGAATCCGACTACTAACGGTGTGTACAGCTCTTCATCAAGTGTTGTGAACAGTATGAAAGTAGTTGCCAATACCTATGCCCATGACGGATGGCAGTTTGAGAACAACGGTATGTGGTATCTGAATCCTGACGGAACATATCCTGTCAGCACATGGAAGGAAATTGACGGAGAATTTTATCATTTCAATCCTTCAGGTTACCTTGAAGTGAATACATGGGTTCTTGAGTCAAATCAGAAATGGAGATATGTAGGGGCCGATGCAAAGATGTCTAAGGGCTGGAAGCAGATACTTGGCAAGTGGTATTACTTTAGTCTTGCAAGCGGAGAGCTTCAGGGACCGGGACTTATCACAGTTGATGGCAAGTACTATTACATCGACAGAGATGGAGCCAGAGTTGAGAACAGCATAGTCGGTGGATACTATTACGGAGCGGATGGAGCATTAACTAATGGATAAAAAGCTTAAAGACCTTGATGACGTAAACAAGGCACTGAAAGAAAATCCCGTCGAAGAGGTCGCGGAGCGTAGAAGAGTTGGACGTCGCCAGACAGCGATGCACAGAGCTGGGGCCCTGAATATGGAAGAGCTCAGAGGGCTCATCACCATACCGGTTATTGTTGTCATACTAATGATCATAATTGTCGCGGTAGATAAGGATCCTGCGGAAGCCGTAGAAACAGCAGCGGTTAAAGAAACGGTTGTTGCGGAAACAGTAGCTGTTCAGGAGACCGAAACCGAGAAGGAAACAGAAGACCCTACAATAGTAAGAGAGTACTATGATGAGTATCTTACTTCTTTCTTCCAGCAGTATTTTGATGCGAGACTGCAGGCAGATGTGGACAAGCTCTATGAACTTACCGGAGTCACAAATCAGACTGAAGAGCAGAAAGCACTTCTTCAGTCACAGCTGCAGACTCAGTCCGGATATATAGAGGGATATACGAACATAAAACAGTTTGCGGTAAAGGCTCTTGAAGAAAATTCAAAGCTTGTATTTGTTACCTATGATGTTAAGTTCAGGAGAGTAGAGACAGCAGCTCCCGGAATCATGTACTGCTATGTAAAGGTAAATGATCAGAACCAGTTTGAAATCATTGAGAATCTTACTTCTGACCAGACGAAGTTTGTCAATGAATATGTGAGAGGCCATGAAGAGGTTCAGGAGCTTATTAACAGCAGCAATTCAAAGCTTCTTCAGGCAATCTCAAGTGATGAACGTCTTGCGGTAATATATGATGCATTCCAGAGCGGACGTATCTACACTGACAGTCAGGAAAAAATAGACAGTCAGGTGTCACTTATAGAAGTGGCGGGAACTGAGGTTGTTACAACCACCGAGACGGATACCGCTGCTGAAAGTGAAACTGCTGCTGAGAGCGAAACCTCCACTGAAAGTGAAACTGCCGCAGAAAGCGGAACTGCCGCTGCCGCAGAGTCCACTGAAGCCGTGGCGGAGTCGGTAAACTAAAACTGAATAATCGCACTCTTGTGAGACCTAATAACAGGCGGATGTTTTCTGCCTGTTATTTTTTTTTTGATCTCTAAAGTTTAGAGGGTGTCCATAAAGTGTACACCCTGCAAAGGACATAAATAGAGGAATTTAACTCGCGGAAATACTTGAAATGGCTATTTATATATAAGATAATTAAATAAGTTTAGATTATAGTGGGGGGAAATGGGATGACAACCTTGCCGTAGGGGCATGGAGTCTGGTTTTATGAAAATATCGGAACTCCATGTGGCATTGGTAAAACTTTATTGGTTTTAAGTTATTCCGGAGTAGATTAAATGAAAAGAAATGATATACCGAAAAACATTGCATTGAGGTTTGCAGTGACATTTGCCATTGCAATGGTGGTTTTGCTTGGAAGTATTATAAAGACAGATTCCTATAATTCCAGAAAACATGATTTATCTATATCAGGCACGGAATTGTTTACAAAGAAAGAGCCTCTTGAAAACGGAGTAGGTATATCTGCTTCTACCCGTGAAAGCACCTGGTCGAAAGCATTTGATCTGAACAATGAAGGAATAGATGAACACAATTTTCAGGCATATACAGTTGATTTTACTGTTTCGAATGAAACAAAGGATCAGGTGTCGGATTATTACTTCAGATTAAATTTCAATAGTCAGGCGTTTTTGCTGTCAGCATGGAACGGACATGTGGAGTTTCATCAGAATACTGATAAGGGTGAGATTGTAGATACTGTTTACGACACCCGGCATAATCATGTATTTCCGGATCGGGGAAGACCTGGCTGAAGCTGTTTCTATGGATCTTGAGTATTCTTTTCACAGACATTTGACGGCGGAACCCTTATTCTAGGTAAACCCGACAGGCTGACGGATGATGAGTTTAAGGTCATTAAATCTCATACCGAGCGGGGCGGAGCCATACTTAAGCACTTTAAGAGCCTGAAAAATGTGGAAGAAGGTGCATTGTACCATCATGAAAGATATGATGGAAGAGGTTATCCTGAGGGAAGGGCAGGAGAGGACATACCCCTTATTGCAAGGATCATATGTGTGGCAGATTCCTATGATGCCATGAATTCCGACAGAGTATACAGAAAGAGGCTTTCAAGGGAGCGGGTTATCGAAGAAATAGAAAACGGAAAAGGCAAGCAGTTCGATCCGAATATTGCGGATATCATGCTTCGGCTTATAAAAAACAACAAACTGGAATTTGATGACTGAGATGTCGAAATATTCATGGATCCCCATTTGCAGATGCAGATGGGGATTTTAGTTATGGAAAGAAAGTAATATGTGTTATATAATAAACGGTATTTGCTAAATGGCAAATAAACTGTCAGAAAGGGTAATTTCATTATTCTGATGGTTAAGAACAGAGTTTAAATTGTAATATAGATAGAAAGTAGAGATTTATAAGATAAAATGGAAACAAAAGACTTTTATTATGATTTACCGGAAGAGCTTATAGCACAGGATCCGCTGGAGAAGCGCTCGGATTCAAGACTTCTTCTTGTGGATAAGAACACAGGAAATATAGAGCATAAGCATTTTTATGATATCATCAACTATCTTCACAAGGGGGACTGTCTTGTTATCAATGACACAAAAGTTATTCCGGCAAGACTTCACGGGGTAAAGGAAGAGACAGGAGCCCATATTGAGGTTCTTCTTTTACAGAGAAAGTCTGCAACTGACTGGGAGTGTCTCGTTAAGCCCGGAAAGAAGATGAGAAACGGCGCAAGAGTCAGCTTTGGTGAAGGACTCCTGAAGGGAGAGGTCATCGATACAATAGATGACGGAAACCGTATCATCCGTTTCGAGTTTGAAGGTATCTGGGAAGAGGTTCTGGATAAGCTTGGAGAAATGCCTATTCCGCCTTACATCCATCATCAGTTAAAGGAGAGGGAGCGATACAATACGGTATATGCTAAAAATGACGGTTCAGCCGCCGCGCCTACCGCAGGTCTGCATTGGACAAAAGAGCTTCTTCAGGCGGTAAAGGATAAGGGAGTTGAGATTGCTCATGTTACTCTGCATGTTGGTCTCGGAACTTTCAGACCTGTAAAGGCTGACAAGATCGAGGAGCATCACATGCACAGTGAGTTCTATATCATTGAGCAGTCTGAGGCTGACAAGATAAACAGGACACATGCGGAGGGAGGAAGAGTTATCTGTACAGGTACAACTTCCTGCAGAACCATTGAATCTGCGGCCCTTCCTGACGGTACCATCCCGGCCACATCCGGCTGGACAAGCATCTTTATCTATCCGGGATATAAGTTCAAGTGCATGGATGCTCTCATCACCAACTTCCATCTTCCGGAGTCTACCCTTGTCATGCTGGTGTCGGCATTTGCCGGAAGGGAGCATGTGCTCAATGCCTATAACGAAGCAGTAAGGGAGAAGTACCGTTTCTTCAGCTTCGGAGATGCATGTTTCTTCGCGGATTTCAGAAATAGTTCCATGGAGGAATAGATGAGAATTAACAAGAGATTATCGGAACTTGGGGTTTGTTCCCGCAGAGAGGCTGACCGCCTGGTGGAGGCCGGACGCATCACCGTAAACGGAAAACCCGTGGAAATGGGACAACAGGTTACAGAAGCTGATTCCATAGAGCTTGACGGAACCTGTGTAAATCCCCATGCCCTAAAGGCCAATGCAAAGAATCCGGAGGAAATGTACCTTCTGGAGACTGAGTCAAGAAAGATGAGTCAAAGATACGGTGAGCAGATTTCAAAGGACGGCAGGGATTATGACAAGCCGGAACCTGTGCTGCTTGCTTACTACAAGCCCCGTGGAATTGTCTGCACAACTTCGGACAAGGACAGGGCGCCGAATATAATAGATGCCATAAAGTATCATTGCAGAATTTATCCTATCGGAAGACTGGATAAGGAGTCTGAGGGACTCATACTTCTCACCAATCAGGGAGATCTGGTAAACCGTATAAACCGTGCCAGAAATTATCATGAGAAGGAATATGTGGTAACCACTGACAAGGTTCTCACCAGGGAGTTCCTTGATAAGCTGGCTGACGGAGTGTATCTCAGGGAGCTTGACGTAACTACACGTCCCTGTGAAGTATGGCAGGATATGACATTGGCACCAAACAGAAGACAGCATGAGTTCCACATAGTCATCACTCAGGGACTTAACCGTCAGATAAGAAGGATGTGCGCGGCTTTCGGATACAACGTAAAAAAGCTTAAACGCATAAGGATCATGAATCTGACTCTTCACGGTCTTAAACCGGGACAGTACAGAGAGATAGAATTAAGTGAACTTACATATGAGGAAGGTGAAGCATGGCTGAAGTGAAGCCTCAGAATAATAATCAGAATAGTGATACAACACGCATGAAGGAACTGGTAAAGACTCTTAATGAGGCTGCCAGAGTCTATTATCAAGAGGGCAATGAGATCATGTCCAATTTCGAGTATGACCGTCTCTATGATGAACTTGAGACTCTTGAAAAGGAAACAGGTGTTGTGCTCAGCGGTTCACCTACACAGAGAGTCGGCTTTGAGGTTCTTTCAGAGCTTCCCAAGGAGCGTCACAACAGCCCCATGCTATCTCTTGATAAGACCAAGTCAGTGGATGATCTTGCTGCATGGCTCGGGGACAAGGAAGGTCTTCTCAGCTGGAAGATGGATGGTCTCACGGTAGTGCTCACATATAGTGACGGTGAGCTTAAGAAGGCGGTTACAAGAGGAAACGGGGAGATAGGAGAGGTCATCACTCAGAATGCCATGGCTTTTGATAACGTTCCCACAAGGATAGGTTTCAAGGGTGAGATGGTGCTGAGAGGCGAGGCTATCATTACCTATTCAGAGTTTGAGAAGATCAATGACTCCATCTCCGATGCGGATGCGAAATACAAGAATCCGAGAAATCTCTGTTCCGGCTCCGTGCGTCAGCTGGATGCCAATGTTACCAGATCCCGACATGTAAATCTCATGGCCTTTGCCCTTGTGAGTGCTGTGGATGAAAATGGGGAGTCTGTGGATTTCTCAAATTCAATTGAAGCCCAGTACCTCTTCATGAAGGCCCAGGGCTTTGATACTGTTGACTATAAGCGTGTTGATAAAGATAATATCGGTGAAACTGTCAAGTGGTTTTCCGAGGAGATAAAGACTAACGATTTCCCGTCAGACGGACTGGTGCTTATTTATGATGACATAGCTTACGGAATCAGTCTCGGACGTACTGCCAAGTTCCCGAGAAATGCCATTGCCTTCAAGTGGAGCGACGAGCAGGCTGAAACCACGCTCCGTGAGGTGGAGTGGTCACCAAGCCGAACAGGACTTATTAATCCTGTGGCCATCTTCGATGCTGTGGAACTGGAGGGAACTACAGTCACCAGGGCAAGCCTTCACAATATTTCCTATTGTGAGGATATGGATCTTGGCATCGGAGACAGAATCACGGTTTATAAAGCCAATATGATCATTCCCCAGATAGCAGACAATCTCACAAGGTCGGGAAATCTTAGGCCTGCAAAGATGTGTCCAGCCTGCGGACATGAGACTGAGATAAAGTCGGAGAATGAGACGAAATTCCTGTACTGTCCGAATCCCGAGTGTCCTGCTAAAAAGCTCAAGAACTTCTCTCTGTTCGTAAGCCGTGATGCTCTTAATGTTGACGGACTCAGTGAGCAGACATTGGAAAAATTCATAGGACATGGATTCATACATAAGTACAGTGATATCTTCCATCTTGACAGATTCAGAAGTGAGATCATTGCCATGGAGGGATTCGGCGAAAAGAGCTATGAAAATCTCATTCAGGCAGCCGAAAAGTCAAGTCACACCGAGCTTTACAGAGTGGTCTACGGTCTCGGAATCGCGGGAATAGGTCTTGCCAATGCCAGGATGCTGTGCCGTTACTTTGGGGATGATATAGAAAAGCTTAAAACTGCGGATGTTGAGACCCTTCTTGAAATAGATGGAATAGGTCAGGTTCTGGCAGAGAATATAGTCAGATACTTTAAGGATTCGGAGAAGATGTCTGAACTTACAGAACTTCTCAGGGAGCTTGACATAAAACTGCAGGAGTCCCCGGAGGACACACCGAAGACCCTGGAAGGAATGTCGGTTGTAATCACCGGAAGCCTAACTCACTTCTCGAATCGTAAGGAGCTGCAGGAGCTCATAGAGCGTGCGGGAGGAAGAGCTGCAGGATCTGTTTCCGCAAAGACGGCGTATCTTGTGAACAATGATATCACATCCACCTCCGGCAAGAATAAAAAAGCAAAGGAACTGGGGGTTCCTATAGTGACTGAAGAGGATTTCATAAAGATTCTGGAAGGAAAAATCGAGTAATCATCGGAGCAGATAAAACAGAAATGTTTCTGATGAGTATGCTCTTTTAGAAACTTTGCGGGTTTGAAAACAATCCGGCAAACAATTAGGAGTATTTATGATTTTTAATTCGTTGGGATTTCTTTTGTTCTTCCCCATCGTGCTCATCGCTTATTATGCGGTTCCGAAGGGGTTTCAAAATTTATGGCTTCTTTTTTCAAGCTACTGGTTCTATATGAGCTGGAATCCGAAATACGGGCTGCTTCTGCTGGGCGTCACCATTCTCACCTATATAGCGGGTCTCCTGATCGGAAAGGATTCCCATGCCTCATGGGGAGACCCCGATGAGTATGGCAGAATTTCCGCTGACTTTGATTCTAAGGTAAGTAAGAGACGCAGAAATATCAAAACCGGTGTGGTTTCGGGCAAGGAAAAAAAGAAAAGGGCGATTCTCGGACTGGTGCTGTTTATAGTTTTCGGATTGCTTTGTTTTTATAAGTACACGGATTTTCTTGCGGTAAATGCAGCAAAGCTTTTAAGCCGGATAGGAATTTTGGCAGAGTTCGATCATTTCGATGTAGTGATGCCGGTGGGTATCTCATTTTTTACATTTCAGGCAGCAGGGTATCTCATAGATGTTTACAGAGAAGAGATTCCTTCTGAGAAGAACTTCCTGAGATATGCACTGTTCGTCAGCTTCTTTCCTTCCATTCTGGCAGGCCCCATAGGGCGGGCTCCTGCGCTTATCCC
Organism: Oribacterium sp. P6A1; assembly: GCF_000702885.1. Classification (GTDB taxonomy): domain Bacteria; phylum Bacillota; class Clostridia; order Lachnospirales; family Lachnospiraceae; genus Oribacterium. Next base: position 23,972 of record NZ_JNKO01000006.1, read on the forward strand.
TCAGTATTCGAGACCGAGGGAATTTGACTGGAACAGGGTGTGCTCGGGCTTTATGCTGATGCTTTGGGGCTTTTTCCTTAAGCTCGTCATCGCGGACAGAGCAGCGATACTTGTGAACTTTGTCTATCAGAACTATCATGAGCTTTACGGATGGACCATTGTCCTTGCGACGGTGATCTATGCCTTCGAGATATACTGTGATTTCTGCGGCTATTCCATCATAGCCGCCGGCACTGCCAATATGCTGGGCATCCGGTTTATGAAGAATTTTGACTGCCCTTATTTCAGTGTTTCTGTTCAGGATTTCTGGAGACGCTGGCACATTTCATTGTCGGGATGGTTCAGAGATTACCTTTATTTTCCATTAGGCGGAAGCCGCTGCAATTTCCTGAGACGGTACTTTAATGTTATGGTGGTGTTCATGGTAAGCGGACTATGGCACGGCAGTCAGTGGAGCTATGTGGCATGGGGCGGACTGAACGGCCTTTACCAGATAATCGGCGGTATCCTGACACCTGTAAGAACGCTTATTCTCAGGATATTCGGCTTCGATAAGGATGTTCTCAGTCTGAAGAAGAATCCGGCCATGGGAGGCAGTATGAAGATATATTCATCCATTGCGCCTATCACCGATGTGGTTACTCCCTGGGAAAAGAGTGTCGCAGGGAAAAAGCAGGAGGATTTTGAAGAGGACAGGGATGGAGAGTACTCGGATGAGGATATAAGGTCATCCCTCAGACTTTCTTCCGGCCGGGCCAGCTGGCAGACAGAGGAGGCCAGAAGAGGACATCTCAGGACCGGACTTTTCGGAATCAGGATTGGAGAAGATGAACTCAGTTTCAATGCTGTGAAGATGAGCATTCTTAAGCTTATAAGGATACTTATCACCTTTGTTCTCATTGATTTTGCCTGGCTGTTTTTCAGGGCGGCAGGTTTAAAGGATGCCTTTATGATGATTGAAAAGGTGAAGTCGGACTTTGGACTTATGGAGTTCAGCCTGTCAAAGGTATATGAGCTTGGACTTAATGAGAAAAACTTCTGGCTTCTCATAATCTGTATAGTCATTCTGATTTTCAGCGATTATGTCAAGTATCACGGGGGGGACATTCGCAAATGGATACTTGAGAGGCCGATTGTTTTCAGAGAGATCATCATCGCGGCTTCCATCCTTATAATCCTTGTATTCGGAATCTGGGGCAACTCATACGATGCTTCAAGCTTTATATATTTTCAGTATTAGTGAGAAAAATCAATGAAAATCTGGAAACGAACAGTCTCCGTGCTTTTGATCCTTATTCTGGTGGCAGGGGGGGTCTATGTCGGAGATAAACTTACCACTCGCGGAGTGAGTCAAAAAAAATATGTTAAGTTCTTTGCCGAGAAGAAGGACTATGATGTGGTTTTCTACGGTTCCAGCCATGTACTGAGCGGTATTCAGCCTATGGAGCTTTGGAACAATTACGGAATAACCGGCTATAATCTGGGAGGGCATGCGGCATCTCTGGGAATGTCCTACTGGGTTCTGAGACAGTCCCTGAGATATCACAAGCCAAAGCTTGCCATGTTTGATATATATGACATGTATGCCCACGATCAGCCGTATATGGACATAAGTTTCATGCACTACTCCATGGACGCTTATCCTATGGGGGTTACCAAGTTCATGGCGGTGCAGGATCTTTTGAAGGGGCAGAGCACAGCGGCGAAGGCGGAGCTGTTTTTTCCGTTTTCCGTGTATCACAGCAGATGGGATGAGGTGACTAAAGAGTCTGCCAAAGCGTCATTTGACAAGGGACTCTTCAATTCATACTGCGGTTCCGAGATAAGATATGGTGTTGCGGTTCCCAATGATATCGAAAGGGTGGATCCTGAGATCACTATGGAGGGTTCCTCCGGGGCTGACAGCTATATAAGAGATTTTGTGAGTACCTGTCGGGATGCCGGAGTGGAGGTCTGCTTCATGAGGGTTCCATATCCGGCGTGTGTTGAGAATCAGATGGCGGAAAACAGAGTGATGAAGCTTGCGGAAGAGCTTGGGGTCAGAGTCATTGACATAATGCAGGACGACAGGCAGGACGGACTTCTGAGTTCAAGAGTCGTGAATTTCGATACGGATTTGGTGGATGCCAATGCTCATCTCAATGCGGTTGGCGCTTTCAAGGTCACCATGTATCTCGGAAAGCTTTTGAAACAGTACTACGGTTTCACCGACAAACGGCAGGATCCGGATTACAGTAACTGGAACGAGGATTATGCCAATGTCTATATCCCTGCGCTTACGGCGGACCTGTCACTGCAGACAGATTTCAAGACCTGCCTTATGTTTGCCTCCTATCCTGAGTTTGAAACTGAAATGACAGTCACAAAGCAGTATGAACCGGATGAGGTATGTGAGAAGCTGTATAAGCTTCACGGGAGCAGACTGAAGATAACAGAGGTTCAAAGTATAGATTCCTCCTCGGTTCAGGACAGAGCAAATTTCGATCTTGATGGTGAGGCCATGGCTCCAGGTTTCCTCATTTCCGAACAGGATGAGCCTGTTGTCAGGATGACGGTTAAGCTTAGGGACAGCGGTGCGGTGGTGGCTGATAAGCTGTTTTGCGTCAATACATGATGGCCTTCGGCTGCGACTGACTTAATGACCCGGGAGGGAAAGAACCTCATGTAATCCGTGAGGAAAACGATAAAGCAGTAGGATAAGAATCCGTACAGAGAAAATGACATTAAATATTACACCGGAAGAGAAAGGACAGCTTTTGGATGAATACTGATAATTTTGACATTTATTTTCCCTATCTTGGTGTGGGGGTAGAGCATCTGAATAACAGCATTTCCGTCTTTGGTTTCAGGATTGCGTACTATGGAATCATCATCGGAATAGGTATGATGCTTGGCTTTTTGATAGCCAGCATGGACTATAAAAGAAGAGGCCTGAAGGTGGATGACATTCAGGATATGGGCCTTTATACCGTAATCTTTGCCATTCTTGGGGCAAGAGCCTATTACGTGATCTTTGAGTGGGATTACTACTCACAGCATATTGATGAGATACTTAATATACGTCAGGGAGGTCTTGCGATTTACGGAGGAATCATAGTCAGCATCATAGGCTGTACCATCTTCTGCCGGGTGCGTAAGATCAATGTGCTTTCCATGATGGACTCTGCCATCCTGGGACTTCTTATAGGTCAGAGTGTGGGGAGATGGGGCAATTTCTTCAACACGGAAGCCTTCGGAGGACCTACGGATTCTTTCCTTGCAATGCGTATAAAGGAAGCACTGGTAAATCCCAATATGCTTAATGATGAAGTGCTTCTTAATTCCTTTAAGATCGGTGAGAATCTGTTCATTCAGGTTCATCCTACCTTCTTCTATGAGTCCATGTGGAATCTCTGTACGCTGGTGATCTTTTATCTTATGGCGCCTAAAAAGAAGTTCACAGGACAGATTTTCTTCCAGTATCTTCTGTGTTATGGAGTCGGACGTTTCTGGATAGAGGGTCTTCGAACAGATTCTCTGTATCTCTGGGGAACTAATATAGCTGTTTCCCAGGCACTGTCGGGACTGCTTGCAGTGCTCGGTGCAGGTCTTATCATTTATAATCTTAACAAGGTGAAGAAAAACGGACCGGATGCGGCACTCAGTGCAGAACTTAATGCGCTTAAGGCAAAGAGCGCTGATGAAAACACTGAGAAAGGCAGTGAGGAAGCAGCAGAATCATAATAGTTGTAATGCGCGGGATCAGTAATTTTGATTGAAATCAGAAATCCAATATTTACGTGTATAACTGAATAGTATTTGTGGAAAACCCGGGAGCCGGATAATGATATGATCATAATGGCTCCCGGGCTTTTTTATACTTTTTTCATTTGTTGAAACATAAATAATTACGTATAATGCATTTACGAGTCGGGGGGATCCGAAGGAACGGATCCGATCTCAGGGAGATATTTCTATTATCCCCCACCATCTTTTTCGAAGAATTAACTTCATATATTTTCACAGGTTTCTGACCGGATTTTCCACCATGAATTTATTTTAATTAGCGACAATCAACGTCGGAAAGTATATCTGTTCGTAGACATAATTTGATGTCTATTCTTTATAATTTCAATTTTTCAAACCTTCATTTTTAAATTCCGGATTTTTTTACTATTTGATTTTTTAAAATTTTTTAGACCGTAAAGAGGAAGGCAATAAAATACTCTGCTATAAACCCTTATTGCCGGAACTTTTCAATATGGTTTTGGAAAACAGTCATAGACCTGTCAGCGGATGGAGCTCGAAGTATTTTCAAAAGGAGAAATAACATGACAACTGAAGAAAGGTTACTTAATGAAATCTCAGAAAGAGGCTACGATGCGAGACTGAATGAGGTTATCAAAAACGGTGTTACCAGGAAGGCCATAGCCATAACAGGAAAGGGTAACTGTTTTCCCAATATCTATCTGGATAAGTTCCTGGAAGATGCGGAGAATGGTGTAGAGCTAAGTCTCATTGCGGATAAGATACTGAACATCGCGGCGGAGCATGAGGGGATAAGCATTGACATCGAAAATATCCTGAACCGTGATTATATACTTTCTCATGTGTGTATAGCGGTTCAAAAAGAAAGCACGGAAGAGCTTATAAAGCGAAGACTGGATTTTGAAGGACTCGAGAGCTATCTTTATCTCAGGGTCAGGCTGGAAGGTACTGAGGGAAGCATCAAGCTTAAGGATATCATACTGAAGCATGCGGAATTATCCGAAGAAGAGGTCTGGGAGCAGGCAGAAAAGAACCTGAAAAAAGATACAGTTATAGAACCGATAGTTGATGTGGTATTTGATATGATGAAATCCTGCGGCAGGGAGCCGGGCTTTAGCCATGAGCAAAGACGGGAAATGATGGCAGATAGTGACAAGGAGATTTATGTCATCACGAACAAGGCAAAGTACTACGGGGCAAGCGCCATACTGGATAGAGAGAATATTAAGGCTTTTGCCGAAAAGTGTGGTGTAAGAGACTTTATAGTTATCCCATCATCGAAGCATGAGATGATACTGGTGCCGGGCAGAATGGAACTTGATTTTTCCGTCATCTGCGACATGGTGAAGGAAATCAATGAAACCATGGTTTCACCGGAGGACCGTCTCACCGACAGGGCATACAGGTTGACGGCATGATTTATACATCATGAGAGTGACATGCGAAGGGATTTATAGAAGCTCATTTCCGTGAACCTGAAGCAGGATTTTTTTCGACAGAATAAGAGTTATTTATGGAAAAAAACCGGACAGCTTTATCGCTGTCCGGCATGTCGGTTACGTTGTTTCTACAGGTCGTTTTCTGATGCGAGTTCATCACTCCACATCCTGTAATGCGGCAAGGTCCTCTTCGCCTGTTCTTATCTTTACCACCTTCTCAACAGGATATACGAAGATCTTTCCGTCTCCGATGTGGCCTGTGTAAAGAGCTTTCTTAGCGGCCTCTATAACTGACTCTACAGGGATATTGCCCACAACGACTTCGACCTTTACCTTGGGAAGAAGAGTAGCATCCACTTCAACGCCTCGATACTTCTCGCCTGCGCCCTTCTGGATGCCGCAGCCCATTACCTGGGTAACAGTCATGCCTGTAACACCGAGGTCGTTCATAGCCTTACGGAGAGTGTCGTAACGTGAAAGTCTTGCTATGATGACAACCTTGCTGATGCCTGTATCGGGGAAAGCATTAACAACCTTAACGGCTGCATCCTTAAGAGTGTCACTGGCTTCTTCGTAATCATCAGAGCCCAGGCTTGTGTTCTCGTTTACCTCCATGGTCATGGTGTTTGAAATATCCATGATGGAGAAGCCTGCATAAGCACTTGTGAGACCGTGCTCCTTTCTGTCAAGACCTACGATCTCTTCCTCTTCGGAAACTCTGAGACCGTTGAATTTTTTAATAAGTGAATAAGTGATGATGATAGTAACTACAGTCCAGGCTATGGTCACTGCCATTCCGCCAAGCTGCTTTCCGAGCTGGTAGAATCCGCCGCCATAGAAAAGACCTTCCCTGATGCCTGCAAGTTCAAAACCCGGAGCAGAAGCAGTAGCGAAAAGACCTACGGCAAGTGTTCCCCAGATACCGTTGAACATATGAACCGCAACGGCACCGACAGGATCGTCAACGTGGATGACATTGTCACAGAACCATACACCGAATACTACAAGTACTCCGGAAACAACACCGATAACAGCTGCACCTGCACAGTCTGTTACGTCACAAGGTGCTGTGATGGCCACAAGACCTGCGAGAGAAGCATTGAGACACATCGATACATCGGGCTTTCCGTACTTTACCCATGTAAAAATCATGCACACAACTGTAGCAACTGCAGGAGCCACTGTTGTTGTAAGGAAAACAGAACCAAGTGTGCTTACATCTGTAGCGGCAGCGCCGTTAAATCCGTACCAGCCGAGCCAGAGGATAAACACGCCGAGAGCGGCGATGACGAGGTTATGTCCGGGAAAAGCATTGACTTTTGTGATCTTTCCTTCCTTGTCCTTAACGAACTTGCCGATACGTGGTCCAAGCATCCATGCACCGATGAGGGCGCATATACCGCCTACCATGTGAATACAGTTGGAACCTGCATAATCGTGGAAGCCCCACTGTGCCAGAAATCCGCCGCCCCATGTCCAGTGAGCTTCTATAGGATAGATGATTGCGGAGATAACTGCCGAGTAGATACAGTAGGATGAAAACTTTGTTCTCTCTGCCATGGAACCGGAAACGATGGTTGCGGTGGTGGCACAGAATACAAGGTTGAAGACGAAGCCTGAGTAGTCAAAACTACCGTAATTGCTGAATACATCAAATGAGAACTTTCCGGCAAAGCCTCCAAGCATGTTCTCACCCAGCATCAGTGAAGCGCCGCAGATGAACCACATTACGGTTCCTATACAGAAATCCATAAGGTTCTTCATGATGATGTTTCCTGAGTTCTTTGCTCTGGTGAAACCTGCCTCGCACATGGCAAAGCCTGCCTGCATCCAGAATACCAGCGCAGCTCCGATAAGGAACCAGACACCATACACTTCACTGTGGATGGCTTCCAAAATTTCAGTTGTCATATTTTACCCCCTTGTTTTTACGGACTTCCTGTCCGATTTGATTTTCTTGCGCCAGGAACAAAAAAAGAGCGCGTCTCCCGAAAGAAACGCACCCTTGCGCAGAAGTATTGGTAAAGAAAAAGGGCGCTTCGGTTTTGACCGAAGCACCCTTGCCTCTTATGGTTCGAAAATATATACCCTTTCAAAAGCTTTGTCAATTTCGATTTTGGAAAAACTCATATAACCGGAAAGAATATACATACATATAACCGGTTAGAATATACGTACTTTTATCTTCGTAAAATATATGCTATAGTAGCAACGATTTCTGTATCGTGGTGCTCATTATGGTGCCCGTCAAGAATTAAAGGTCGAACAAAGCACGTAAGATCAAGCTTTTTAAAAGGAGATATATAGATTATGAAACTAGGCATCGTAGGTTTGCCCAATGTCGGCAAGTCAACTCTTTTCAATGCAATAACCAAGGCCGGCGCAGAGTCAGCCAACTATCCATTCTGTACCATCGAGCCTAATGTAGGTGTGGTTGCGGTACCAGATGAGCGTCTCGACAAGCTTGCAGCTCTTTACAGCTCACAGAAGATCACTCCTGCAGTCATTCAGTTTGTTGATATCGCAGGTCTCGTTAAGGGAGCTTCAAAGGGTGAGGGTCTCGGAAACCAGTTCCTTTCAAACATTAGAGAGACTGACGCCATCGTACACGTGGTTCGCTGCTTTGATGACAGCAATATCGTACACGTAGATGGTTCTGTTGACCCTATCAGAGATATAGAGACCATCAATCTGGAGCTTATCTTCTCTGATCTTGATCTTCTTGACAGACGTATGGCAAAGACAAAGAAGCTCGCAAATAACGATAAGGATGCGAAGGCGGAGTATGCGATTCTTTCAGAGCTTCATGATCACCTTGAGTCAGACAAGCTTGCCATTTCCTTTGATGCAGGGGATGATGATAAGAATGCTTTCGTTGATTCTCTTGATCTCCTCACAAGAAAGCCTGTTATCTATGCTGCCAATGTTGATGAGGATTCCGTTGCGGATGACGGAGAGTCCAATGAATACGTTCAGAAGGTTCGTGAGTATGCCAAGACCAACAACTCCGGAGTATTCGTTATCAGTGCTCAGATCGAGGAAGAAATCGCTGAACTTGAGGATGATGAAAAAGCAGAGTATCTTGAGAGTCTGGGCATGACAGAGTCAGGTCTCGATAAGATCGTTCGTGCATCTTACAGTCTCCTTGGTCTCATGTCTTTCCTTACTGCAGGTGAGAAGGAAACAAGAGCATGGACCATCAAGGTGGGAACAAAGGCTCCTCAGGCAGCCGGAAAGATTCACTCTGATTTTGAGAGAGGTTTCATCAAGGCTGAGGTCATAAATTACCAGGATCTCCTTGATTGCGGCTCCACATCAGCAGCCCGTGAGAAAGGTCTCATGCGTATGGAAGGCAAGGAGTACGTTATGCAGGACGGAGATGTAGTAGAGTTCAGATTCAATGTCTGATTTTCGGAGCGATATGACGAGAGTGTCAAAAGTCTGTATAAATCTTTTGGCTTGGAGCGCACGATTCTTCCATATTCCCCACTCTCAGGCCGCAAAAGCGTACTTACGTGCTTCATGATACTTATGTAAAAAATATGAATTATACAGAGCTGTGCCCATTGGGTGCAGCTTTTTTTAATGGAGTAAAAACTTAAATTTTAACGATATTGTATGATTTATAATTATTCGGTGGTGGGGATTCCCAAAATGTGGTTAAAAAGTGGGAATTCCTACCACCACTTTTCTCTATCGGTATTCTGCTTTTAAAGAGAATACTATTCTTACATGGATCCCTCTGCACAGTGATGGAACCATCATTCCCAAATCATTAAATACAGGGATTAGCCCGCAGAAAATAAGGATATTTTTTATAAAATACAGAGAAAATCATTAAAAATAAAATATAAAAATGTATAAAAATAATGTAAAAAATACCCTGATTTTTTTACCCGAACAAAGCTCATTATTACGGTATCTTATCTTGACACTCATTATAAAAAAAGGCATTATAATTATAGAAGTGGTAGAAAGTGGTAGAAAGTGGTAGAAAAGGGTATGTCGTTTACAGGGGAATATCACCACAACTTAGATGCTAAGGGCAGATTGATAATCCCGGCCAAGTTCAGGGACCAGCTCGGAATGGAGTTTACGGTAACCAGAAGTCTGGACGGCTGCCTCGCAATGTATGCATCCAAAGAGTGGGAAGCTCTTGAAGACAAGCTTAATGCTCTGCCAATGACAAACGAGAAAGCAAGATCATTAAAGAGATTTTTGCTTGGTTCTGCCAACACCTGCGAGCTTGATAAGCAGGGAAGAATACTTATTCCTCAGGTTCTCCGTGAAAAAGCGGGACTTGACAGGGATATCACTTTACTGGGTGTGGGTGATCACATCGAGATCTGGAACGCAGATCTTTACAACGAAAAGTACAATTTTGACGATGAAGAAGCTCTTGAAGCTGATTGGGAAGGCCTTGGTATCTGATGTTTAAGCATTATTCCGTTCTTTTAAATGAAACAGTAGATGGACTCAATATAAAACCGGACGGCATCTATGTGGACGGAACTCTTGGAGGCGGCGGACATGCATCTCTTGTGTGCAGCAGGCTTTCGGAAAATGGCAGATTCATAGGTATCGATCAGGATAAGGATGCGATTGCGGCAGCCACAGAAAGACTTAAGGAGCATCAGCAGAAGATCACCATCGTTCGAAGCAATTACGAACAGATAGACAAGGTTCTCGGTGATCTCGGTATAGATAAGGTTGACGGAATCTACCTTGATCTCGGAGTTTCAAGTTATCAGCTTGATACTGCTGAGAGGGGCTTCAGCTACAGGGCAGACGCACCCCTTGATATGAGAATGGATGACAGGAATCCGGTGACCGCTGCGGATATCGTTAATGACTACACCGAGTCACAGCTTTTCCATATGATAAAGAACTATGGAGAAGACAGATTCGCCCAGAACATTGCTAAACATATATGCAAGTATCGTGAGAATAAACGCATCGAGACTACTCTTGAGCTGTCGGATATCATTTCAGGTGCCATACCTGCAAGAGTCCGCGCAACATCAGGACATCCCGCAAAGAGAACATTTCAGGCTATACGTATCGAGCTTAACAGAGAGCTGGATGTTCTTGAAGAATCAATAGATAAGATGATAGATTCGCTTTCGGATGGCGGAAGACTTTGCATCATCACTTTCCACTCACTGGAGGACAGGATAGTGAAGAACAAATTCCGTACAGCCGAAAAGCCATGTATCTGCCCTCCGGAATTTCCTATCTGCACCTGCGGAAGGAAGTCAAAGGGTAAGGTCATAACAAGGAAGCCCATACTTCCGAGCGATCAGGAGCTTGCGGAGAACTCCAGATCCAAGAGCGCAAAGCTCCGTATTTTCGAAAGACATTTGGAGTCGTAAATCAAATACCCTGAGGGCAAGGTCGAGGAGACTTGATGGAAGGGTTAGGTATTTGACTCTGAAACATAAAAGACAACTTGGGAAACATCACGTTTACAGCGTTGGTTGACACAGAAGCATTTGCTCCGATGGGGACATACAGGTCCGGTACATTGGATTGGTCATACCTGGGAAACCTGTATAGGATAGGAGCAAGCCTTAAAATGAGAAATGGCCGAGGGGCAACCTGAGGCCATGATTTCATTATTGAAAACACATTTATTCGTAGACGCATCGTGATATTACCGTTCATATACAGGGGAGGACAAGTGATGGCAAGAAGACGAGCGGATGCTATGTCGGCATCAAGAACAGCCGGAACTTATGTAGATGGTAATGTGGTTCGTAAAACACTGACCAGAGAACAGATAGAGAGACATAATCAGCGCAGAAGGAGAAAAGAAGAGGAAAGAAATAAGATACTTAAGGAGAGCGAGAAACAGTACAGGGCTCAGCAGGAAAGATTAAGAAACAAGTCTGATACCATGGATGCCACAGCTCTTGTTATGATGTGTGCGGCACTTGCATGCACCCTGATGTTCTGCTTTTCTTATATTCGCTTACAGACACAGATCAATACCAGTATTTCTTCGATAGAAAGCATGAAGCAGCAGCTTGACAAGCTTAAGTCCAGCAATGATGCTCTTCAGAACAGCATTGATACTTCGCTGGATCTTGATAATATCTATCGTGTTGCTACACAGGAGTTAGGTATGGTTTATGCCGGTGACAGTCAGACCATTACTTTTGACAAGACTGAAAGCGAGTATGTAAGACAATATGAGGACATCCCAAAGTACTGATGACAATAACAAAAAAAGAAAGATGGGAAAGATACTTTCCACTTATATGCAGACAAAGCTAGCCATCACATTCGGTGTGATAATGCTAGCTTTAATTGCCCTTATCGTGGTGATTTATCAGCTGGTACGCAACAACAGTGAGGAGTACAACAAGATAGTTCTTTCTCAGAGACAGGCTTCCTACTCAAGCCGTACCATTCCTTTCCGCCGCGGCGATATCATGGACAGAAACGGAACGGTACTTGCCACCAGCCAGAAGGTCTACAACCTGATCATAGATCCGAGAGTCATACATTCCGGAGACGGGGACAGGTATGTGGAACCTACCGTAAAGGCTCTTTCGGAGTATTTCGGATATGATGAAAGTGAGATTAGAGCACTTCTCAGTGAAAAGGCTGACAAGTCCTATGTCAAGTATGCCAAGGATCTTTCCTATGATGAGAAGTCAGGCTTTGAGGAGTATATGAAGCAGCAGAACTCCGCATATCTCAAAAGCGGAGTGAAGAGCCGAATCCGCGGAATATGGTTCGAGGATGAGTATAAGAGAACCTATCCTTACGGATCCCTTGCCTGCAACGTTATAGGCTTTGCCAATGCTGACGGCAGTAACGGTACCGGCGGAGTTGAGCAGTATTACAACGATACGCTGGTGGGTGTAAACGGCAGAGAGTACGGATACATGGACAGCGACACAAAGCTTCAGTCTGTACTTAAGCAGCCGACGGATGGTGAGACCATCGTTACAACCATTAATACCAACATACAGCTGGCTCTTGAGAAGTATCTCAATGAATGGCAGACACAGGATGTGGGTTCAAAGGTGGCAGCAGCCATCGTTATGGATCCCAATACCGGTGAGGTTCTGGCTATGGGCTCCACCAACCAGTATGACCTTAACAATCCTAGAGCTCTTGACGAAAGTGAGTATACAGATTCACGGCTTATGGAGCTGGGACGTAAGGAAGCGGTAGGTGTTTACAAGAGAGAGCATCCGGACGATCCTCCCATCACTGAGGAGGAAGTCGGTAAGTACTATTCTCAGGACGAGATACTTTCCTATGGAAAACAGGTGGCGTGGAATCAGATATGGAGAAATGTTGTGGTATCCGATACCTACGAGCCCGGTTCAACAGCCAAGTCCATAACATTGGCAGGAGCCCTCGAAGAAAGAGCCATCACTCCAAATACGGAATTCAACTGTGAAGGATATATCGAACTGAGTGACGGCGTGCACACCTGGAGGATCCGATGCCACAACCATGACGGTGACGGAATCATAGATGCACAGACCGGACTTATGAGATCCTGCAATGTTTATCTCATGAACACAGCCTTTGCCCTGGGGGGCGAAAAGTTCGTAAAGTATCAGCATCTTTTCGGATTCGGAGAGAAGACGGGAATAGATCTTCCGGCTGAGGCGGATACATCGAAACTTGTATATGCTCCGGAAAAACTGGGAAGAACAACATTGGCAACAAACTCTTTCGGACAGAACTATAATGTTACCATGATCCAGATGGCTGCGGCATACTGCAGTATCATTAACGGAGGAAGCTACTATAAGCCTCATGTGGTAAAACAGATACTGAATTCCAACGGAACTGTAGTTGAGAATATAAAACCTGAGGTTACCAGGATTACATGTTCGAAGAGTACAAGCGATTTCCTGAGAGAGGCTCTTTACCAGACCGTAGAAGCCGGAACCGGTACAAAAGCGAAGATTCAGGGATACCGTGTCGGAGGAAAAACAGGAACAGCGGAGAAGATACCCCGTTCGGCAAAGAACTATCTTGTATCCTTTGTGGGATTTGCTCCCGTGGAGGATCCGCAGCTTCTTGTTTATGTTATAGTAGATACACCTAATCTTGAAGGCGAGGCACAGGCCACTGCATCTTTTGCTATCAACATCGAAAGAAAGATAATGAATGATGCACTGCAGTTCATGAACATAGCACCTTCAAGTGAAACAGATCCTGCCAACGATCTCAATGCAAAGTTCGCAAAGAATCAGGAAGGTATTTCAAATGATCCTATGGGAGAACAGACAACAACGGCTTCCGGTGAAACGGAAGAAGGAGATACTGAATCTCAGAGCGCTGAAGAAGTGACAGAGACTAAGCCTCCTGTGACTGATGAATATATAGATCCCGCAGATGAAGAGGATGGATTTGAACTTCCGGATGAGGTGCCGGATGAAGAGGAAGTTTCCGATAATAATTAAAGCTGGAGTTTAATATGTATATAGATTTGGTGATTTCGATTTTACTTGGATTCGCTATTGTGGCAGCTATAATGCCCTTTGCGATTCCGGAGCTTCATAAGCTTAAATTCGGGCAGGAGGTTCGTGACGACGGACCTCAGTCCCATCTTAAAAAGCAGGGAACACCTACCATGGGTGGTATAGTTTTGATCATAGCATTCATAGCTGTAGGACTCATCTACTTTGGACGATATCCAAAAATCATTCCCGTACTGCTTCTTACTGTAGGCTTCGGAATTGTGGGTTTCGTTGATGATTACCTTAAGGTGGTAAAACATCAGTCTGAGGGATTCAATCCAAAACAGAAGTTTGCCTGTCAGTTTGTGTTCACATTAATTTTTGCCGTATATCTCTACATGTCACCGGTTTATTCCAATGCCATGAGGATACCATTCACAAATATAGATCTTGATTTAGGATGGTTTTATGTGCCGGCACTCATTTTTATAGTGCTGGGAACAGATAACGGCGCCAACTTTACGGACGGCATCGACGGACTTGCAAGCTCAGTGACTGCTGTAATAGCATTTTTCATAGCCTTTGCAAGTATGAAGACAGGTGAAGGGGCCCTCACTCCGATTGCAGGAGCTGTTTTTGGAAGCCTGCTTGGCTTTCTTGTTTACAACTGTCATCCGGCAAAGATATTTATGGGAGATACAGGTTCCCTTGCTCTCGGCGGATTTGTGGCTGCGGCGGCATTTGAAATGGGTATACCTCTGTTTATACCGATTTTTGCACTGATATATCTTGTGGAAGTACTGTCAGTCATCATACAGGTGACTTATTTTAAAGCAACTCATGGTAAAAGAGTTTTCAGAATGGCCCCGATACATCATCATTTTGAACTTGGCGGCTGGTCTGAGACCAAGGTTGTGACAGTATTTACAATTATTACTATCCTGCTTTGTCTTGTTTCTGCGTTGGGGATGTGACAGGTGAAGCAGTAGGGGATTTGATGAGGTGAAGTTCATGCAAAGTCGGAAGGTGCTCGTACTTGGTACGGGAAAGAGCGGTATCTGTGCTGCGAGGCAGATACTGAGTCTTGGAGGTCATGTTGTACTGTATGACTCCAATAAGGAACTTGATAAGCTTAAGGTCCTTAAAAATTTTAATAAGAAAGATAAAATAACAGTTATAGTGGGAGACCTTGGTATGTCGGATCTTATTCAGGTGGATCTGGCAGTCATCAGTCCGGGTATTCCACTGGACAAGCCATTTGTTAAACTGATTCAGGCAGCCAATATACCTATATGGGGCGAGATTGAACTGGCATACCAGTCAAGCAAGGGTAAGCTTGCGGCGGTTACGGGAACAAACGGAAAGACAACAACAGTATCTCTTATAGGTGAGATACTTAAGACTACATATGATGATACACATGTCTGCGGTAACATCGGTAATCCTTATACTGCAGACGCCCTTGATACAAGAGATGATTCTGCGACTATTCTTGAAGTAAGTTCATTCCAGCTTGAGACTGTGATGGATTTTCATCCACATGTGTCATGCATAACAAACATTACTCCGGATCATCTTGACCGGCATAAGACAATGAAAAATTATGCCAAAGCAAAAGAGACCATAGCAGTTAATCAGACTGAAGAGGATTTTGTGGTTCTGAACTACGACGACCCTGAATTAAAGAAGTTCGGTAAGAGAAAAACATTAAAACCGAAAGTAATATGGTTCAGCTCCTCACATGTTCTGAAGGATGGTTTTTATTATACTGAGCCGGAGATACATTATGTGCATGATGGTGAGGATGAGGTTCTTCTGAATGTGCATGACACAAATCTTCTGGGAGCACATAATTACGAAAATATCATGTGTGCCATAGCGGTTTGTATGAATATGGATGTTCCTATGGAGAATATCATCAAGGCGATAAAGAAGTTCAAACCCGTTGAACATCGTATAGAGTTCGTACGTGAGAGAAACGGTGTAAGATATTATAACGATTCAAAGGGAACAAATCCTGATGCGGCCATTAAGGCTCTGCTGGCCATGCCGGGTCCTACTATATTAATAGGCGGCGGATACGACAAGAAGATTCCATTTGATGAATGGTGCAAGCTTTTTAAAGGAAGAGTGAAATATCTGGTTCTTATAGGACAGACCAGAAATCTCATAGCAGACTGTGCAAAGAAGTATGGATTTACCAATGTTATGTTCGCGGAGGATATGGATGAGGCTGTAAAGGACTGCGCGGCTTATGCCGATGCGGGAGATTATGTTCTTTTGAGTCCGGCCTGTGCTTCATGGGGAATGTTTCCGAATTATGAGGAAAGAGGACGTATTTTTAAAGAGTGCGTAATGGCTCTTTAATGAAACAGGCAGGGTTAAGGTTGACACTTCACTCATTAGTAATATAAAGTAACAATCTGAGTTTTCATACATTAACTTATAGAGTCACGTATGAAAGCAAATTTAGAATTAAAGGGAGAGGAAATACTTGGCGAAAAAAAAGAAAATTAAACATTTCTTTGATTACAGCCTTTTGTTCACTGTAATTTTTATAACCGGATTCGGACTGATAGTCATGTATTCCGCCTCCGGCTATTCTGCACAGACTACCATGTCGGATGCTATGTATTTCCTGAAGAGACAGGCGATATTTGCGGCTGCGGGAATAGTGGTGATGCTGGTGGTATCGAGATTTGACTATCACCTTTGTGCGAGGTTCGGTTTAATATTTTATCTGTTTTCCTTCGGCCTGCAGATTGTGACGGCGGCCCTGGGGATCGCATCCCATGGTTCCGCAAGATGGCTGAGGGTAGGAGGTGTATCCTTCCAGCCTTCGGAGTTTATGAAGGTTGCGGTCATTATTCAGCTCTCCATATTGATAACCCACAACGGTTACAAGATGAATGAGTGGAAAAAGATGCTGACCACCGCCGCATGGGGAGTGTTCCCGGCGATACTCATCGCAAAGACCAACCTGTCAACGGCCATGATCATTATGGGAATCACATTCTTTATGCTCTGGATATCCTGCAAAAGAGTGGCACCCTTTGCGGCAGCCGGTGGTTTGATTTCAGTAATATATGTATTTGCATATCCTTTTGCAAAGCTGCTTCAGAAGCTGAATATACTTCAGGAATATCAGCTGGTCAGAATCTTTGCATGGAAAGATCCATCAAGTTATGCGGATGAAACCTTCCAGACACTGCAGGGACTTTATGCTATAGGATCCGGAGGTATTTTCGGAAAGGGTCTTGGAGAATCCGTTCAGAAGTTTCTGATGCCGGAAGCGCAAAATGATATGATATTCACCATCATATGTGAGGAGCTTGGTCTTTTTGGCGCCGTGTCCATTATTCTTGTATATGCCTTTATCATTTACAGACTTTATGATAATACGAGAAATGCCAGGGATCTGTTCGGCTCCATGCTGACAATCGGAATCATGTGTCATGTAGCGCTGCAGATCATTTTAAATATTGCGGTTGCAACAAATACCATTCCAAACACCGGAGTCACCCTTCCTTTTATAAGTTACGGAGGAACTTCACTGTTTATCCTTATGGCTGAGATGGGGCTTGCATTGTCGGTTTCACGACAGATCAGACTGGAAACATAAACGAATATACTGTTCTTTAAAGCGATGTTGAAAAAACATCGCTTTTTTGTAAAATAGGCAATATGAAAAGAAATATAAAAAACTTCAACAGAGACCGGGATTATTTTGACTCTGATGATATGGACGATTATGACGACCGGTACTACAAAAAAAAGAAAGAGAGACATCTGATGCTTTGGGGCATGGTGATGGTGGTTCTTCTCACCGCTATTGTTCTTGCAAGTGCCAGGATAAAAAACTTTAAGGTAATCGGAAACACCAGATACAGCAGTGAGGAGGTTGTTGATCTGATATTTTCTGACAGATGGGACACTAACTCGTTTTATTGTTTTGTTAAGGACAGTACACAGGAACATAAGCAGGTTCCCTTCATTCAGAGATATGATATAGACTGGGAAAGTCCGCTTTCCGTAGTGATAACCGTATATGAGAAAAACATAGTAGGCTATGTGGACTATATGTCCAGCCATATGTATTTTGACAAGGACGGTATAGTGGTGGAATCCACCGGGGACAAACTGGAGGGCATCCCCATGATAACGGGCTTAAGTTTCGGCTCAATAGTTCTTTACAAGGAACTGCCGGTTCAAAACCCGCTCATTTTCAGGGATATACTGAATTTAACGGGTGCTTTAAGCGATAATGGTATAAAATGTAACGAGATAGCATACGACAATCTTTTGAATGCCAGGCTCTATATTGATGATATAGAAGTGTATCTTGGCGGCAATGAGAATATGGAGATGAAGATATTCACTCTGAAGGATATTCTTCCGAAGCTTAACGGCCTGAAAGGAGAACTGAATCTTTCTGTATACAGTGAAAGTTCTGACCATGAAAGTTATATTTTTAAGACAAAAAAACAATAATATTCATAAACGTTATAAAAACGTAAGAATTAATTGAAAAAAACTTAGTAATGTATAACGAATACGCGTGCTAAAATCTGTTAAGCTATTGAAATTAATAATATTTCCATGTATAGTAGACGGGCGTGTGACCACATCTGATTATTTATAGATAGCAAGCGTATTTGGTCATACGGAATTCAGGCTACTATTATGATAATGAAAACATATAGTGTTGAAGGAGGAAGATTATGCTTGAGATTAAACTTCCTGAGTCAGAGGCAGCTGCAAGAATTATAGTTGTTGGTGTTGGTGGCGCAGGTAATAACGCTGTGAATCGCATGGTGACTGACGGTATCGTTGGTGTTGAGTTCATAGGCGTTAATACAGATAAGCAGGCATTACAGTTTAGCCAGGCGCCAAATACGATGCAGATCGGTGAGAAGCTTACTAAAGGACTTGGCTGTGGCGGCAGACCTGAGGTTGGTGCCAAGGCAGCTGAGGAGAGTGCGGAAGATATAAAGGCGCAGTTACAGGGCGCAGATATGGTATTTGTAACATGTGGTATGGGAGGCGGAACCGGTACAGGTGCAGCTCCTATCATTGCAAAGATCGCAAAGGATATGGGTATCCTTACAGTCGGTGTTGTAACAAAGCCGTTCCGTTTTGAAGCTAAGCAGCGTATGATTAACGCTCTTAAGGGTATCGACCAGCTTAAGGAATCTGTTGATACACTTATCGTTATTCCGAATGACAGACTTCTTGAAATCGTAGACCGCAGAACAACTATGCCGGATGCTCTCAGAAAGGCAGACGAGGTCCTTCAGCAGGCAGTTCAGGGAATCACTGATCTTATCAATGTTCCCGGTCTTATCAATCTTGACTTTGCCGATGTTTCTTCAGTAATGAAGGATAAGGGAATCGCTCATGTTGGTATCGGTAAAGCAAAGGGTGACGAGAAGGCAACAGAGGCAGTTAAGATGGCTATTTCTTCTCCTCTTCTTGAGACAACCATTCAGGGCGCTACAGATGTTATCATCAACATCTCCGGTGATATTTCTCTCGTTGAAGCAAACGAGGCAGCTTCATTTGTTGAGGAGCTTGCAGGCGATAATGCCAATATCATTTTCGGTGCCATGTATGACGAGAATGCTCAGGATGAGTGCAAGATCACTGTTATCGCTACAGGTATTCAGGATATTTCAGCAGCATCTTCTTTTGAGACAGCAGAGAAGAAGCCTGCAGCTCAGCAGCGTGTTCAGGCACAGCAGCCGGCAGCTCCTGCATCAAGACCTACACTCAGCTTCCTTAATCCACAGGGCGCAAATATAGCATATCAGGTTCAGAATACAGCTCCTGCAACACATGTTGCACCTGCTGCACCTGCAGCGCCTTCTATTCAGACTACACCTGTTCAGCAGCCTGTACAGCCTGCAGCACCAAGTGTTGCTCCTGCACCTGCTCCACAGCCTTATCGTCCGCAGCAGAGCGGTGGTGAGATCAGAGTACCTGAGTTCTTAAAGTCCAGAAGATAATTTGCGGCTGCTTATAGTTGATAACTATTTGAATGTTAATTGAGACTATGTCTTCTGACATAGTCTCTTTGGTTTTTTTATATGGAGAAAATATGGCAAGTTTAAAAGAAGAAATAGAGAAGAGACGAACATTCGCGATCATTTCTCACCCGGATGCCGGTAAGACCACATTGACAGAGAAGTTCCTTCTTTATGGAGGAGCTATAAATCTTGCGGGAACCGTAAAGGGACGTAAGGCAACAAAGCATGCGGTTTCCGACTGGATGGAGATAGAAAAGCAGAGAGGTATCTCGGTTACTTCCTCTGTACTCCAGTTCAATTACGGCGATAAGTGCATCAACATTCTTGATACACCCGGACATCAGGATTTCTCCGAGGATACATACCGTACACTTATGGCTGCGGACAGTGCTGTCATGGTTATCGACGGTGCAAAGGGTGTAGAGCCACAGACTATTAAGCTCTTTAAGGTATGTGTCATGAGACATATTCCTATATTCACCTTTATTAACAAGTTTGACCGTGAAGCCCGTGATCCCTACGAGCTTCTTGATGAGATAGAAAACGTTCTCGGAATCCGTACATGCCCCATCAACTGGCCTATCGGCTGCGGAAGAAACTTTAAGGGTGTGTTTGACCGTGAGACAGAGACAGTTGAGCTGTTCACTGCCAATGCCGGCGGAACCAAGGCCGTTGAGGAAAAAGACGTGGCTCTTTCTGATCCCGGATTAAAGGATCTTGTGGGATTTGAATATTTTGACAAGCTTCAGGAGGATCTGGAGCTTCTTGACGGAGCTTCCGATGAGTACGATGAGGAGAGAATCAACAGAGGTGATCTTACTCCGGTGTTCTTTGGATCTGCACTTACAAACTTTGGTGTAAGAACTTTCCTGGAGCACTTCCTTAAGATGACTCAGCCACCTATGCCAAGAACAAGCGATAAGGGCGTAGTTGATACTGTTGAAGAGCCGTTCTCCGCATTTGTTTTTAAGATTCAGGCTAATATGGATCCAAAGCACAGAGACAGAGTTGCCTTCATGCGTATATGTTCAGGTGAATTTGATGCCGGCATGGAAGTAAACCATGTACAGACAGGCCGTAAGGTAAAGCTCAGCCAGCCGACACAGATGATGGCGGATGAACGTAAGATAGTTGACAAGGCCTACGCCGGAGACATTATCGGAATCTTTGATCCGGGTATCTTCTCAATCGGTGATACACTTGAGCTTTCTTCAAAGAAGTTTGCTTATGAGGGTATCCCTACCTTCGCTCCGGAGCATTTTGCAAGAGTCCGTCAGGTGGACACCATGAAGCGTAAGCAATTCCTGAAGGGAGTTTCCCAGATCGCTCAGGAGGGTGCTATCCAGATCTTCCAGGAGTACAACACCGGAATGGAGGAGATCATCGTCGGAGTAGTAGGTGCCCTTCAGTTTGAGGTACTTACTTTCAGACTTAAGAATGAGTATAATGTTGAAGTTAAGCTGGATACACTTCCTTATGAGTATATCCGCTGGGTGGAGAACTACACCGAGATAGACATTGACAAGATACAGGGTACTTCCGATATGAAGATAGTTAAGGATTTGAAGGACCGCCCGCTGCTTCTTTTTGCACATGAGTGGTCTGTTGGCATGGTGCTTGACAGAAACAAGGATTTGAAGCTTACTGAGTTCGGTAAGAACTGATTTAATCCGGTTGCCTATTTAAGCTTCGGCACATATAATAACAAAGGACAGGCGCGTCGATCCGGCGTCGCCTGTTTTTTACATAAATAAGTTAATGACCTGGATGGAGGCATAATAAATGAATGAGAAAGTAAATAAGTGGATTGACGAACATTTGGATCAGTATATCGAGGATCTCAAGGATTTCGTTTCTATAAATTCTGTACAGGGATCCTATGAGCAGGGAAAACCTTTCGGGGACGGTCCTTTTGATGCTCTCAATTTTGCCATAGATCTTGCTGCAAAGTATGGTTTTTCTGTAAATAATTATAACGGTTATGTAGGTACTGCGGATTTTGACGCTTCCCTTCCAAGAAGCCTTGACATGCTTGCCCACTGTGACGTTGTTCCTGCAGGAGAGGGCTGGACTGTGACTGAACCTTTCAAGCCTGTAGTTAAGGATGGAAGAATTTACGGCCGCGGAACTTCCGACGATAAGGGACCTCTTCTTTGCGCATTGTATGCTATGCGTGCGCTTAAGGAGTGCGGTGTTTCTCTTAAGAAGGGCGTTCGTCTCATTATGGGTTCTGATGAAGAGACAGGTTCAACAGATATAGCAAAGTACTATGCCGTTGAGCCGGAGGCTGAGATGACATTTTCACCTGATGCGGAGTTCCCTCTTATTAATATAGAGAAGGGACGTTTTCATGGTGAGATTTCCAAAGAGTTTGAGGCTTCAAAGAATCTTCCGGCGCTTGTTTCAATGGAAGCAGGAGTTGCTGTTAATGCTGTTCCCCAGAAGGCTGTACTCAAGTTCAGAGGTCTCGATATGAATCTTTGTGAAGCACCGATGAATGAGGTGGCAAAGGAGTGCGGCGTAGAATGTGTACAGACCGGAGTGGATGAGATAACCGTTACAGGTGTTTCTGCTCATGCATCAACTCCCGAGACAGGAAAGAATGCGGGTATTGCAGCGCTTCTTCTTGTTGCAAAGCTTCCTCTTCCGGAGTGTGAGCAGATTTCTGCTATAAAGAATGTGCTTAAGCTTTTCCCTTATGGAGTTACAGATGGTTCAGGTCTCGGCATAAAGATGTGCGATGAGGAGTCACATGATCTGACATGCACCCTTGATATGTTCCACATAACAGAGACTGAGCTTAATGTTCAGTTTGACAGCCGTACACCGATTATGGCTACAAAGGAGAACTGTGAGGATGTGGCAGCAAAGGCTGTAACAGATCTTTCACTTGACTGGACAAGCCATGGTATGGTTCCTCCGCATGTGGTTCCTTCTGATTCTGAGTTTGTTAAGAAGCTTCTCGGAGCTTATGAGGCTGTTACAGGTCTTAAGGGTGAAGCTATGGCCATCGGCGGCGGAACCTACGTACACGAATTAAAGAACGGTGTTGCTTTCGGTGCGGTTCTTCCGGGTATCGACACACGCATGCACGGAGCTGACGAGTTCTTTGATCTCGATAACATCGTTCTCGCTACGAAGGTGTATGCAGAGGCTATCATTGAGCTTTGCGGCTGATATAAAAAACCACAGATGTTGATAAAAATCTTTAGTGTGATGTCTAAGGGGAACCTGATTTTTAGGTTCCCTTTAGCTGTATGCTTATTTAACACTATAATTAAAGCCGTTAAAAAATATGTTATTACGGTGGCTGAAAAAGATTTTGGAATTTGTTGTTGACAAATGAAAGTAAATCCTGTATCTTAAACAGGTCGAGCGGAGGTGCTGAAATTGGCAGACAGGCAAGACTAAGGATCTTGTGTCCGGTAGGACGTGTGGGTTCAAGTCCCATCCTCCGCATAGGTTAAAAGAGAGGGTTCTCATGCAGGGCATGAGGGCTCTTTTTTTGACATTTTTCGGAGGCGTAAATTGAACACAATGGGATCACTCTCCGCTATGCTGCGTGACCGAAGGTGCAGACTCCTTCTTGGATATTTTTTTAAATTTATTGTTGACAAATGAAGGTAAATCCTGTATCTTAAACAGGTCGAGCGGAGGTGCTGAAATTGGCAGACAGGCAAGACTAAGGATCTTGTGTCCGGTAGGACGTGTGGGTTCAAGTCCCATCCTCCGCATAGGTTAAAAAGAGGGTTCTCATGCAAAGCATGAGAGCCCTTTTTTTGATCTTCGCGAAGGCGTAAATTGAACCAGTGGGTTCAATCTCCTCTCCGGTCGGCGCTAAGCAGGCGCCCCATCCTCCGCATAGGTAAGAAAGATGGTTCATTTAAGTTGATGTCAAATATATGACATGGTAGTTTTATATGAAAGTGCACTAACTTAATAATTGGAACAAGAATGTTCTAACGGGGAATAAAATGGATAAGAGTAAAAGTTATGCCATTCAGTATGTTGTGATCCTGATTCTTGGTGCGGCTGTAGCAGGGATACTCTTCAATATGCTGTATCCTTCGGGTCTTGATTTTGATGTTACATATTCACCGGACTATACTGTTACTGACAATCCTCTCATGGGATTTGCACCGGATGCATCGAACCTTGAGCTTTGTGAGAAAGCAAATATGGTCTATATTCCTCTTACCTGGGCGGAATGGGAGCCGGAAGAAGGAAAGTTTGACATAGAGGGACTGGAAAAAAACTTCCATATAAAAAAGTGGAAGGATAAGCATAAGCACGGAATCATAAGGTTTATCTGCGATATCCCGGGAAAAGAGGCGCACATGGATATTCCGGGCTGGCTCTATGAAAAGACCAAAAAAGGAACTTTCTATGATACAGAGATAGGCATGGGATATTCACCGGATTACGGGGATACAGTGTTCAGGAAATACCACGATATCGCGTTAAAGGCATTGGCAGAATACTGTGACAGGGATTTCTTTATTTCCTTTGTGCAGCTAGGAAGTATAGGACACTGGGGAGAGTGGCATGCATCGGACAACAGAGATGAATCCCTCATGCCGGACGCCTCTGTATGCAGTGAATATGCTGAGGTATATTCGGATAGCTTTGAAAATCCGAGGCTCATGACCAGAAGAAACTATGACTTTTCAGTGGAAGGTGAAATGGGTGTCTTCAATGATATGGTGGGAGACAGAGATGACACTGAGGAGTGGCTGACATGGCTGAAAACCGGCGGTACGCAGGAAACCTCAGGGAGACCCCTAAGTCTTAAGGCAGTTAGTGACATCGGTTTAAAGAGCCCTGTTGGGGGTGAGTTTACCAGTGATATCCCTATGGACAAAATGCTGGGTGAGGATTTCGGAAATGTACTTCAGGATATTACGGATTCACAGATGACTTTTATAGGTCCTATGGTGCCGGACCTTACGGATAAAAAATATGCTCTTAAGGAAGATTCAATACTGAGGAGAATGGGATACAGAATATATCCATCAAAACTTGCGGCAAGGTATGATTTTGTCCGGGATGAGATAAATCTGGAACTGTCCTTCCGAAACGCCGGGAATGCGGGATTTTTCTTTGACTGGCCGGTGACTGTGTATGTATTCGATAAGGATAAGAAGAGGGTGTTCCGGCAGGGGCTGGATATAGATATCAGGAAGCTTAGGTCCGATGAGGATACAAGGGTAGAGGCAACTTTCCCTTATATAGATGAGATAAAAGATGAATTCTACATAGGGGCTGCCATAGCAGATTACAGCGGAGAAGAGATACTTAAGCTTTCGGTGGATACCGGTGAGGAAGTGGAGTATGCGGGAAATGTCAGGTTACTGTATCATTATAAGAGAAATAAGAATTGAAAATATATAAGAGTAAGAAGCATTGCCATTTAAAAGAGGCAATGCTTTTTTCGATAAGACCAATGGGGCACTTGATGACCAACGCGGAGTCGAATAGGGAGTTTTTTCTGCTCGATGGTAATCTCTGTTATAGCCATATTTTATAACTCATTATCATTTATCCCTATTTGAATTAAGCTTTTACATATAATAAAATCTGTGTTACGAATCATACAGTATATCTTAAGGATATTGGAGGTTTAATGGCTAAGGGTGATAATATCATCCGGTTGGTAAACATGGGCAAGACATTCCATACAAGTTCGGGGGATGTGATTGCACTTGATGATATCAATCTGGATATCAAGGGGGGTTCCATTCAGGGAATCATCGGACTTTCAGGCGCAGGAAAGTCAACATTGGTAAGATGTATAAACTATCTTGAGATACCTACAAGCGGTAAGGTCATTTTCGAAGGAAAATCTCTTGGTGATCTTTCTGATAAAGAAGTCAGGGAAGCAAGAAGAAACATGGGGATGATCTTCCAGCAGTTTAATCTTCTGGATCAGAGAAATCTTCTTTCCAATGTAACATTCCCGTTGGAGATAGCCGGTGAGGATAAGAAAAAGGCGAAAGAAAGAGCCATGGAGCTTCTTAGGCTTGTAGGGCTTGAGGACAGATACAGGAACTATCCGGCCCAGCTTTCCGGAGGACAGAAGCAGAGGGTGGCCATTGCAAGAGCTCTTGCCACAAATCCGAAGGTGCTTCTGTGTGATGAGGCCACATCGGCACTTGATCCCAAGACAACGGCACAGATACTTGATCTTCTTAAACAGATTAATCAGGATCTGGGAGTTACTGTTATAGTTATCACCCATCAGATGTCGGTCATTGAAGCAATATGTGACAATGTTGCCATCATTGATCACAGTCATATCGCCGAAAGCGGTCCGGTTTCAGAAGTCTTTAACAATCCGAAGACTGAGATAGGAAAGAGGCTCATACTCGGAGACGGTGATGCGGATTCCGTCAAGCCTGTGATTTTCGGGGAAAGCGGCAACAATAAGATACGTATAGTCTTTGACGGTCATTCAGCTCATCAGCCTATACTTTCGGATATGATACTTAACTGTAAGGTTCCCGTGAACATCCTTTTTGCCAATACAAAGGAAGTTGAGGGACAGGCAGTGGGGCAGATGATAGTGGAGCTTCCGGAAGATCTTCAGGATGCGGAGAAGATCAGACAGTATCTGAGAAACAACAATATAATATTTGAGGAGGTGGACTAATGGATGCATCATCAATTTCCATGTATATAGAGGAGACCTGGTCAACTATTTACATGACACTTATCTCCAGTGCCATTTCCTATCTTATAGGCATTCCACTGGGAGTTGTTCTGGTGGTGACAGATAAGGACGGTATAGCTCCCTGCGGACCAGTTCATACGATACTTGGTTTTATCATTAACATATTCCGTTCCATTCCGTTTCTGATTCTGCTTGTTATGGTACTGCCTCTTACTAAATTCCTGGTGGGAACAACACTTGGACCAAAGGCCATTATTCCGCCGCTTATCATCGCTTCTGCTCCGTATATCGGAAGAATGGTGGAGTCTTCTCTTAAGGAAGTAAGTGCAGGTGTCATCGAGGCGGCCAAGTCCATGGGGGCAAGCAACTGGCAGATCATATACAAGGTACTGCTTCCTGAAGCCAAGCCCAGTCTTCTGGTAGGCGCGGCTATCTGTATCACTACCATCCTCAGCTATTCGGCAATGGCAGGCTTCGTCGGAGGAGGGGGCCTCGGTGCCATCGCTCTGAATTACGGATATTACCGTTATAAGACAGATATCATGATGGTAGCTGTAGTCATACTTGTTTTACTTGTTCAGATCATTCAGGAGCTTTGGATGAGACTTTCAAAGGCTACTGACAAGAGAGCAAGAAACTGATAAATATATGTATTTTAGCCGGGCTTTATTGGTTTTAATCCCATAAAGAGCCGGCATAAAATAAAAGTTGCAGGCCGGAACACGGGTCCGGCAGGGAAAGGATATGGAGATATCCTGACAGCAGAGAAAAGTCACTGCTTTATAAAGCCAGGCAGACTTTTCGAAAAGGAGGAGAGATTATGAAGAAAAAGATCACATTGGCACTTGCTTTAGTTCTTGCGACAGCATCTCTTGCAGCCTGCGGTTCATCAAACACAGCAACAACAGCAGCAGCGACAGAGGCAGCAAAGACAGAGGCTTCTCAGGGGACAGAGGCAGCAAAGACAGAGGCAGCAGCTGAGACAAAGGCTGAGGAGAGCGCTGCAGAGACAGCTTCGGAGCCTGTAACCATAAAGATCGGTGCAACACCAAGCCCTCACGCTGAGATTCTTGAGCAGGCTAAGGACGCACTTCAGGCAGCAGGCATTAACATTGAAATAGTTGTTTACAATGATTACGTTCAGCCAAATCTCGCTGTAGACCAGGGAGAGCTTCAGGCCAACTATTTCCAGCATCAGCCATATCTTGATGACTTCAACAAGGAGAACAACACTCATGTTACATCAGTTGGAGCTGTTCACTATGAGCCTTTCGGAATCTATGCAGGAAAGTCAAATGATCTTTCAAATATCCAGGATGGAGCACAGATCGCTGTTCCCAATGACACAACAAATGAGGCACGTGCACTCCAGCTTCTTCAGGCAAACGGAATCATTACACTTAAGGATGGTGTAGGTCTTACTGCCACAAAGCAGGATATCACCGAGAATCCGCATAATGTTGAGATTCTTGAGGTTGAGGCTGCTCAGATCCCAAGATCCATCGAGTCTGTTGATTTCGCATGTATGAACGGAAACTATGCTATTGATGCAGGTTTCAAGCCTTCAGATGCACTTAAGCAGGAGGATGCTTCTTCAGAGGCAGCCCAGACCTTTGCAAATGTTGTCGCAGTAGCTGATAGTGATGCGGATTCGGATTGGGCAAAGAAGCTTGTAGAAGTTCTTCAGTCTGATGAGATTGCAAATTACATCAATAGCACATACGAGGGCGGAGTTATCCCTATTAAGTGATGAAGCTATGTTTCGGCACTAGATATTGTGTATAGACATCTGAATATAAATGTTTTAAACTCTCCGGGTGGCAGAACCATTCGGAGAGTTTTTCTATATATGGTGTTTTTCTGCCTTGAATAATTAGTTGAACACTTAATGTAGTGAAATCAATATGGCATTTTTCACAAAACAGGTTATAATCGGCAGATACTGCGGTAATCCGCTAAAATACTGGGGTTAGGCTGTGTTAGTGCCTGGAAAAACGTACATCTCCGGTATTGTGGAAATATGCTGAAATTCTCTGTTTTCTACAAAAAAGTGACTTTTTGGATTTAGATATTTCATTTCGGTGAGAATAGTAGTATAGTTAATTCATGCACAAGATATAGTGTACATAACAAAATAGAAATCAATATTTGGTAAAGAAAAGATTTCGGAAATAAATATTTTTTGTTAGATGATTTGATCTAAATTTCATTATTATCAGATTACATAACAAACAGATATCAGATCGTCGTTAGTTTACTTCGATTTGTTTTTTTTCGCGATAAGGTCGTCATGCGGCAGCCGGGCTTGTTCCAGCGGGCATATGACGGCCAACGCGAAATCGGGCAGGGTGTTTTCCCTGCTCGATTTGTGGGGTTATTAAAAAGGGGAGATGCAAAGATGGTAGAAGTAAAAGAAGCTGTAAAGCAGAACGTAATCAAGCGTAACGGAAAGGAAGTACAGTTCGATCTTACAAAGATTGCAAATGCTATACGAAAGGCAAACAACGAGGTAGAGCCTATCTATCAGATGAACGAGTACCAGATCATGGGTGTTGCGGACAACGTTGCCGACAAGTGCGCAAAGCTCAACCGTGCGGTATCGGTTGAAGAGATTCAGGACATGGTAGAAACCGGCATCATGGAGATGCGCGGATATGAGGTTGCCCAAAAGTATGTCCGTTATCGTTACAAGAGAGAAATCGCACGTAAGTCCAACACGACGGATGATGATATTCTTTCACTTATCGATCAGTCAAACGAGGAGCTTAAGCAGGAGAATTCAAACAAGAATCCTGTTATCAATTCAACACAGCGTGATTATATGGCAGGAGAAGTGTCAAAGGATCTTACAAAGAGACTTCTTCTTCCTGAGGATATCGTAAAGGCACATGAGGAAGGTATCATACATTTCCATGATTCCGATTATTTTGCTCAGAAGGAGCATAACTGTGACCTCATCAATCTTGAGGATATGCTTCAGAACGGAACGGTTATTTCTCAGACCATGATCGAGAAGCCTCACAGCTTTTACACAGCCTGCAACATTACAACACAGATTATCGCGCAGGTTGCGTCAAACCAGTACGGCGGACAATCATTCACACTTTCACACCTTGCACCTTTTGTAGACATTTCCCGTCAGAAGATAAGGAGTCAGGTTATAGAGGAAAACTCAGAGGCCGGTGTTGAGATGACTTCGGATCAGATCGGAAAGATCGTTGAGAAGCGTCTCCATGAGGAGGTTACACGTGGTGTACAGACCATCCAGTATCAGCTCATCACGCTTATGACCTGTAACGGTCAGGCTCCTTTTGTAACCATGTTCATGTACCTTGATGAGGTTCCCGAGGGTCAGACAAGAGACGACCTTGCCATGGTGATAGAGGAAGTTCTGAAGCAGAGAATGAAGGGCGTCAAGAATGAAAAGGGCGTATGGATCACACCTGCATTCCCTAAGATTATTTATACACTTGATGAGGACAATATCTATCCTCAGTCAAGATACTATTATCTTACAGAGCTTGCTGCTAAGTGCACAGCCAAGAGAATGGTTCCGGACTACATCTCAGCCAAGAAGATGATCGAGTACAAGGGCGATGTATATCCATGCATGGGCTGCAGATCCTTCCTTACACCGGACAATGAGCAGAACGACGAAGGTCTCTGCGATGCCGGAAACAAGTCAAACAGCAAGACATTTGAAGAAGGAAAGCACAAGTATTATGGAAGATTCAATCAGGGCGTTGTTACCATAAACCTCGTTGATGTGGCATGTTCTTCACACGGTGACATGGAGCTCTTCTGGAACATCTTTGATGAGAGACTTGAGCTCTGCCACAGAGCACTGAGACTCCGCCATGAGAGACTTAAGGGAACAACATCCGATGTTGCACCGATCCTCTGGCAGTACGGAGCTCTTGCGAGACTTAAGAAGGGTGAGAAGATAGACAGACTTCTTTACGGAAACTACTCCACCATTTCACTCGGCTATTCAGGTCTCTATGAGATGTGCGTGCGCATGACAGGAAAGTCACACACAGATCCTGAGGCAAAGCCATTTGCACTTAAGGTAATGCAGCACATGAACGACAAGTGCGCAGAGTGGAGAAAGGCTGAGAACATAAGCTATTCACTTTACGGAACACCGATGGAGTCCACAACCTACAAGTTCTCCAAGGCCCTTCAGAAGAGATTCGGAATCATCAAGGGTGTTACAGATCACAACTATGTAACAAACTCTTACCATGTAAATGTACGTGAGAAGATTGATGCTTTCACAAAGCTTAAGTTTGAGGCTGATTTCCAGAAGCTTTCACCGGGAGGAGCTATTTCCTACGTTGAGGTTCCAAACATGCAGAACAACATTCCTGCGGTACTCAGCGTTATGAAGTTCATCTATGACAACATCATGTATGCTGAGCTTAACACAAAGTCAGATTACTGTGAGTGCTGCGGATATGACGGCGAGATTAAGATCGTTGAGGATGATATGGGTAAGCTTGTATGGGAGTGCCCTAACTGCGGAAACCGTGACGAGAGCAAGATGTCTGTTGCCAGAAGAACCTGCGGTTACATCGGTACCCAGTACTGGAATCAGGGAAGAACCCAGGAGATAAAGGACAGAGTGCTTCATCTGTGATAAGGAACCGGTTATTATGTCCCCGGAAAAAAAGTAAAATCAAATTTTCCCGCTAACGGGCGGACAGATTCTTACTACATATGAAAAAAACCGGTCAGGAGGATTACATCATGTGATTCTATGACCGGTTTTGTTTTGCGGTCCTTGCAATGAGTGGATGAAAAATTACCAAAAAAACACTAAAATGATTGCATAGTGTTATATTAAACCGATATAATGTATTGGTTATATTTAATAAATTTTTTATATTTAAGGAATTGATATGAAGATTGGTTTTTCTGAAATAGTAATCATTTTCATCGTGGCGCTGATTGTTATCGGACCCGAAAAACTTCCGGAGTATGCAAAGAAGCTCGGAGAGGCATTGCGCCAGTTTCGTAATGTATCCAGTGATCTGACAAAGGATATCAAGGAAACTGTTATAGAGCCTCTGGAGGAAGCGCAAAAGCCTATAAAAGAAGCACTGCAACCGATGACTGACGCGGCAGACGATATCAAAAAGAACATAACAGAAGTCAAAACATCGGTGAACAACATCGGGAAGTCAACTCCAAAGAAGGCTGAGCCTGTAAAGGAAGAGAGCAAGTCAGAGGAGTCTTCGAATGTGAAGGAAGAAGAGGCTGAAGTTAAGGCTCAGGCAGAAGCAACTGAGGAAGCAGCTGAAAAGAACGATGGGCAGGCAGTAAGCGATGTACAGGCCGGGACTCCGGCTCAGGCTGAAGAAGCTGCAGCAGGCGATGGGCAGGCAGTAAATGATGTACATGCTGAGGCTCCGGCGCAGGCCGAAGAAGTTATAGAGGCGTCAGAAGATGGGGCTGCTCCGGCGCAGGCTTAAGATGAATTTTCAGAAAAGGTTAAAGCCACTGAAAACACTGAGGCTTAAACCGTCGATACCTCAGAGTAAAATAAAAGGAAATGTGACGCCGTCACTTTCTGATAGATAAGTAAAATTTGCAGGCAATCTGCATTTAAAAGGAGATAATCATGAGAATCGGAACACAGGAATTAATAATCATACTCGCAATCGTAGTAATCGTTTTTGGACCTACACAGATTCCAAAGCTTACAAAGATGTTCGGTAAGTCAGTAAAGAGTTTCCGTGACGGTGTCAGCGAGGAAGATGCAGAAGAGAAGAAGGACGAGACCAAGGTAAGCGAGACAAAGGCAGCAGAGGATGAAAAGAAGGACTGAAAACAGTGAAAACGGCGGAGAGATGACCCTTTCAGGTCATCTCACTGAATTAAGGAACCGTATCATAGTCATCATCGTTGTGCTGATCGCGGCTATGCTGGTGGGACTTCACTTTGCAGAGGCCATCATAACAGCTCTTTTGGATATAGGACGGGCCAGAGGCTATCAGTTCGTATACCTGGCACCCCAGGAGATGCTTATACAGTACTTCTCACTATCCCTTATCTTTGCGGCTCTCATAGGGCTTCCCATCATTTTCTATGAAGCCTATGCCTTTATGAGCCCGGGACTCAGGCACAGAGAGAAGATCTTCATGATGCTGGCCATCATTTTCGGAATGATCTTCGGATTTTTGGGCATACTTTTTGCCTATAAAATCCTGATTCCCTTTATGCTCTATTTCCTTCTGGATATGAGCAAGGGTGTCAATGTCTCTGCCGCTATAAGTGTCGGAAACTATGTTTCGTTTTTGATGACTATTTTCATCATATTTGCGGTACTGTTCGAGTTCCCGGTGGTATCGGTTCTGCTCTCCCAGCTGGGCATCATAAAGGTTGAGTGGATGAGAAAGGCCCGTAAGGTGATGATAGTACTTATCTTCCTTATGGCTGCTATAGTGACACCGCCGGATATCGTATCACAGGTAATGGTAGCATTGCCTATGCTGCTCTTATACGAGTTTAGTATCATACTTTGTACTATTTTCGGGGTATTCAAAAAAAAGAATGCTGATGAAGAGGAAGAAGATGATACGGAGGGTGATGAGCCTGCCCCTGAGGAAACGACAATTTAAAGATGTATTATGAGGTCGCAGGGTAGAAATAATCCTGCGGCTTTTTGTTTACGCCATAAGCCCGTCAAACGTCCATTGGGGCGATTTGCTCCCGCAAAATAAGGGAAGGAGATTTGGCGGGTAAGGCAAAATCTTGCAGGGAGCTTTTTCCCTGCAGGATCGGAAAGAGAGAAGGGAGACGAATATGCATTACGCAGAAATAAAGCATTTTGATATAGCCAACGGCCCTGGCGTGAGACTCAGTCTGTTTGTTTCGGGCTGCACTCATAAATGTCCGGGATGCTTCAATGAGGTTGCCTGGCCCTTTGACTATGGTATGGAGTTTACAAAGGAAGTTGAAGATCAGATACTTGAAGATCTTTCGGATCCGGCCTATCAGGGTATGACGCTCCTTGGAGGTGAGCCCTTTGAACCGGCTAATCAGAAGGGACTTATATCACTTATCACCCGCTTTAAAGAAAGATATCCGGAAAAGGATCTCTGGATCTTCTCAGGATATCTTTTTGATGAGGATATGCTGGGGTGGATGTCGGAAAAGCTTCCTGAGACCAGAGAAATACTCAAACGTGCCGATGTCATAGTTGACGGGGAATTCAAACTGGCTCTTAAGGACATTACTTTACTGTATAAGGGGTCTTCTAACCAGAGAACCATAGATGTGCAGAAATCTCTTGCCTCGGGAGAAATAGTGCAGTGGGATCCCGGTGAAGGCACCACAGTTTCGAAAACAACACATCTATAAAAAAAGAGACTTACTTTGGATGATATTTTCATCCGGGGCAGGTCTCTTTTTCTTTATTACTTTCATGAGTAAGGTACATATCAATGGAGTACATAAGGATATTTTGCGACCCGGGAGCGCGGAATGATCGAAGCGCGGATTTTTGACACTCATGATATAAAATTTGATTGTATTAGTGGAAATCAAGGGAAATTAATTAATTAAAGTCTGTTATATGTCGATAAAGACTATAGAAAAACTGTAGTTTTATGGAATTAATTATTAATTCCGTGGATAGTTTAGACATACAATCAGGAGGCAGTATGAGTAAGTCTAAAGAGAATATCAGAAAGGGTGGCAGCAAGCCGTATGTTAGTCTTGCTGTGCGTATTCCTGCCATCGTTGCGGCAGCTGTACTTGTAGTTGTAGCAATCATATGTGTTGTATTCGGTTTTATGACTTTCCGGAATGTGGATAATATGGCGAAGGACCAGTTCAGGAATATAGCAGGACAGAATGTGCTCACAGTTCAGAAATATATGAACGGAATGAATATCTATGCGGATGCCCTGGGCAGCAGTGTTCTGAATTATGAGAAGCTCGGGCGTGAGGCAGGAGAAGATGCCATAGTTTCAGCCTTAAAGGAAGCTGTTAATTCGGGAAAGATATTCTCGGCATATTTTGCCTTTGAACCAAACGGACTATTTGCAGATACACCGGATGGCCTTTCCTACTATGTATATCCAAGCGGAAGTGATATCAATACGGACATACTGTTTGATTATGATACCTACAGCGGGGAGGATTATTACGCGCCTACAAAGGAAACACTTAAGACACATATAACAGCCCCCTATGCATACGAGCTTACAGACGGAACGAAGGTATTTCTCATCACATTAAGCACACCCATAATAAAAAACGGTCAGTTCATCGGAGTTGCCAATTGCGATATGCTTGTTGACACTCTTGAGAAGCTTCAGTATGCAAACGGAGGATTTGACAGTACCTATCTTACCCTTTCCGATTCCGAAAATACCTACATCGCACATACGGCTGATCCTAAATCCGTAGGTGAGAAGGCAGGATTCTCAATGGAAAAGACTGAGAAGACATTGAGCGGAGAGACATTTATAAACTCGGTTCATGATTTCATAGGAGATGCCTCTTCCTTCGCCATCTTTACACCAGTCACTCTGGAGGGCTCAGATCTCGGATGGGTACTTACAAATATAGTACATAAGAGTGAATTATACGCAGATCTTTACCGGTCACTTGCCATAGTGGGATTTATCGGAGTACTGGGAATCGTATTTCTGGCACTTATTTCAGCATTCATCGTAAGGCGGGCTTTAGCTCCCATTAAGCCTCTTATGGGCATAGCCGAAGACGTAGGAGCATTCAATCTGAGAAACGATCACTCCGGCTATGATTATCCGAATGACGAGCTTGGCACACTGGCAAAGATATTCCTTAAAATGGCAGATAATCTGAAACTCATCATTCATGATATGGATCAGGTGCTTGCTTACATGGCCCAGGGTGATTTCACAAAGAGCAGCTCCTGCCCGGACAGATATGTGGGAGATATGAGGAATACTCTCGAGTCTATCAACAAGATAAAATCCATACTTGGAAATTCTCTGAAGGAGATCAATGCTTCTGCAGCCAAGGTTGCCAACAACTCTTCACAGATCTCAGACGGAGCACAGGCCCTTGCCCAGGGTGCTACGGAGCAGGCAGGTTCCGTTCAGGAGCTGAGCGCTACCATCAGTTCTGTCAACGAAGAGGTTAAGGGCAATGCCGACAACGCTGAGAGAGCAAGAGAGATTGCTCTGAAGACCCAGGACGCAATCAAGGTAAGTAATGATGAGATGCATAAGCTTACGGATTCCATGGATGCCATAGAGGAAGCATCAAATAAGATTCAGGATGTCATCAGCATAATTGACAATATAGCATTCCAGACCAATATCCTGTCTCTGAATGCCGCGATTGAGGCAGCCCGTGCCGGTCAGGCAGGAAAGGGCTTTGCGGTTGTTGCGGATGAGGTAGGAAATCTTGCTAAGCGAAGTCAGGAGGCAGCACAGAGTACCAGTGATCTTATCCAGATGGTGACTGAGGCAGTCAATAACGGTAAGGTTATAACCGATGACACGGCAGAAGCATTGAGAACGGTATCAGGTTATGCTGAAGAAACAAACAAGATGATAAAAGAGATTTCTAAAGCATCTGTGAAGCAGGCGGATTCCCTCAACCAGATCAGTATAGGAATCAATCAGATTTCGGAGGTCGTACAGAACAACTCTTCAACATCGGAGGAGAGTGCAGCTGCCAGTATCGAGCTTGCCAATGAAGCAAACAGACTCAATGAACTGGTAGAGCCTTTCAAACTGCCATAGGTAAAAGGATAAATTTCAGATATAATCAGTGTAATAATTAAAAAAGCTCAGAAAAAGGACTTCAGGTTGAGACACATATTCATGGAATAACTCTCATGAATATAAGTATGATACCTTGAAGCCCTTTTTTATGTACTAAGCTATAGGAATAACACAAGATGTGGTATAATTACATGGTTCAAGAACTTCATTTTATGAGGAGGTTTTTCCGGTATTATGATGACGATTTCTCAGATAAAGAGCTTTGCAAAGCGTCAGTTAAAGGGCAATCTTTTGTCAGCCATAGGCGCGATGCTGCTTTCTTCTATTTGCTTTTCTCTTTGGGCATCGGTGTTTTTTACCGTGATTCTGGTGGGTATCATAGGTCCCGTAACAGGAAGATTACAGCTTATAAACATTGGCAGTAATCCTGAAACGAGACTTTTATTCTTTGCGATTCTTGGAATCGTTATTGCAGCGCTGCTGTTCCTGGGAGTGTATATATGTGTGGGACTTATGCTGGGAACCCAGATGTTCTATCTTGATATGGTCAAGGGAAAGAGGGTAGGAGCATTTTATATTTTCAGGGGATTTTCAGATAATGCACACCTTAGGCACTATCTGGGAGTGGTTCTTATCCTCTATCTTGTGGAGTTTATCCTTATGATACCCATGAGTTTAGTGGGATTGAATTCGGGATATAAATCTATGGATTATGAACTTACAAAGCTTATCACCAGTTTTGTGAGTTTTATAATCACACTGTTCCTGGGATTTTCGACTTATGCTTCTGCAGACAATAAGGATATGAAAGCCCTTGATGCTTTAAAGGTGTCCTTTCACCTCATGCGTGCACGTAAGTTCAAGCTGATTTTATTTGAGCTCAGTTTCTTTTTATGGTTCCTGCTGGTGATGATCACCTGCGGCATTGCGGCTTTTTGGGTCATACCGTATTTCTACGCGGCTTATTCCGTTTTCTACCTGAGCGCATACAGTCAGGATTTTAAGAGAAAAGAGGAGTCAGAGGAACCGGAGGAAACAGAGGAACCAAAGGACACTTACGTAAGAGGCGATGCGGTGCCTGAAAAGGAAGAGCCTGAGCGGAGCTTTGAGGAAGTCAGAAGACAGTACACAGAGGTGGATAGTGATGCAGAAAAGGATATTGACAGTTCTGCAGTAACCTCCGGCAGCGATAATATCAAGGCGGATACAGAAAAAAACAATTATAAGTCTGAAGAAGATGGATTTGCAGCATACGAGAAGTGGAAAAAGGATCATGGAATAAGCATAGATAATCCGGATCCGTTCCATGGGAAGTATTCCGGTTCAAATGTGAAATCACAGGATTCAGACAACAGTACAAAAGAATAAAACTAACATATGTCCTTAAGCCACAGAGCGGCGGCAGGAAATCGGGAGCACAGGCATGAAATGCCTGACAGAGGGAGGAAGAATATGAAATGTCCGTTTTGCAATGCAGAAGATACGAGAGTTATCGACTCACGACCGGCAGATGACAATACAGCCATCAGAAGACGCCGTCAGTGTGAAGTCTGCGGTAAAAGATTTACAACCTATGAGAAGCTTGAGACCATGCCTATGATGGTCATCAAAAAGGATCAGAGCCGGGTTCCCTACGACCGGTCCAAGATAGAGGCCGGCATAGTCAGAAGCTGTCACAAGAGACCGGTTTCAACAGCTCAGATAAATCTCGTGGTGGATGAAATAGAAAATGAGATTTTTTCAACAGGAGAGCGTGAAATCACTACATCCGCAATAGGAGAACTGGTCATGGATAAGCTGAAGGCTCTTGATCAGGTAGCTTATGTAAGATTTGCATCTGTTTACAGAGAGTTCAAAGATGTAAATACTTTTGTGGATGAAATAGGAAAGCTGTTAAAAAATCAGAAAACGGAGACGGACACAGATGCCAATGCATAAGGT
This sequence comes from Oribacterium sp. P6A1, assembly GCF_000702885.1. Lineage (GTDB taxonomy): Bacteria > Bacillota > Clostridia > Lachnospirales > Lachnospiraceae > Oribacterium. The sequence continues at coordinate 61,955 of NZ_JNKO01000006.1, forward strand.
TAAGGTGATAGTTCCAATTACAGGGGCTGATGAAGACGCGATAATGAAGGAAGCCGCAGCTATAGCTGAGACAGATGCGGACGCAGTGGAGTGGAGATTTGATCTTGCAAAAAAACTCTACGATTTTAAATCATGGAATACAGCAGGCGATGCAGAGCTTTACGGTACCGCAGAGACTATACAGGATATACTAAGGCAGCTTTCGGAACGTCTCAGGGGGAAGGAAATACTGTTCACTATCAGGACCGGCTGTCAGGGCGGTGCTTTTCCGGATATTCAGGAGGTGTATGAGAAGCTTCTGTGTGAAGCTGCGAAGAGCGGATGCATTGACCTTATAGATATAGAGGATACAACTGCGGATTTCAGGATGTCTAAAATCATGGAGATCTCCGGGAAATATAAGGTGAAGACCATAGTGTCCTATCATGATTTTGAAAAGACTCCGGATTTTGAGGATATCCTTTCAAAGTTTGAATCCATAAGGAAGACGGGAGCAGACATAATAAAGACTGCATATATGCCGGTAACTGCAAGTGACGTAGCAAGGGTTCTAAGCGCAACTGCTTACTATAAGGAGCATGAGGGCAGGAACAGCAGTATGATCACCATGTCCATGGGGGACCTTGGGAAGATTAGTCGTGTCAGCGGTGCCGTCTTTGGCTCCGACTATACCTTTGCGGCGGTGGGAGAGACCAGCGCACCGGGCCAGCTGCCTATAAAAACAGCACGCTATATTATGGATGCACTGAGAGGCCATGAAGAACAAAATCTATACCTTATAGGCTTTATGGCTTCTGGAAAGTCTACAGTGGCGGCAAAGCTTAAAGAGCTTACGGGAAAGCCTGTTTTTGAGATGGATCAGTGTATAGTCGATAAGATGGGTATGAGCATAGCGGATATCTTCGACAAATTCGGGGAGGAGAGATTCAGAGAGATAGAGACTGAGACCCTGAAGGGAGTCGGGGATATGAAGGGAGCCATAATTTCAACAGGCGGCGGTGCCCCCATGAGGCCTGAGAACCGGGACATCATGGCTAGAAAGGGAAAGGTAGTGTATCTTTCCGTGAAACCCGAGACAGTTGTTAAAAGACTTTCGGTGAATCAGACAGAGCGTCCACTTCTGGCAGGTCACGTGGATATAGATTATGTAAAGGAACTTCTCGGTAAGAGAGATCCTGTCTATCGTGAAGCGGCGGATGAGGTGATAGAGACTGATGCCATGAGTGCTGAGGAAATAGGCAGGGCGATAGCTGATATGATGACCGGGGCTTAATACCTCAGGAAAGTGAGTCTATTGTGACATTGAACTTCACATAAGGATATGAGGTTAAAAGCAGACAGCAGAACCCTTTAGGTGCATCGAGCAGAATTAAAAAGCGTTATTCAGATGTTTTTTTCATCTGAATAACGCTTTTTTGCTTATTTGAAATTTTCAGAAGCCGAAATAAATCTTATAGATAAGGGTCCTGATTCCGGTTGGGGGAGAAGACATATTTTATTCAGGTAAAGTATGGGAGAATGATCCTTGTCCTGATAATCCGAAGGTACATTCTTATTAGGGAACGGTCGGAAAATTCCGGACCGTTTAGGGTGTATAGAGTGAAAAAAGATAGTAGAAATATGAGAAGATATGGCAGAATAAAACATTTTTCGACCGCTTTTATGTCTGTATTTACCGCTTTGTCTGTTTTTATGGCAACACCTGCTTTTTCGGCAGGCAGATATGGCCTCAGAACAGAGTATGGCAGCAGCGGAAGCAGCGGCAGCACCGGAAGTACAGGGAATCTCAATGAAGGAACGGTGGTTTACGATCCGGAAGAGGTACTGACGAAAGAGCAGGAGGAAGAGGTTCTCAGCACTGCCGAGATAGAAAAGTATGTTAAGGCGAACTATTCTGTTCTTCAGCAGTTTACAAATGAAAGCGAATATACCACAAGATCCCGTCAGGCCTTGATCAGTTATGCCATGCAGTTTATAGGGAATCCCTACGTCTGGGGCGGAACGTCCCTTACAAACGGAGCGGACTGCTCGGGATTCGTACAGGAGATATTCAAGCATTTCGGAATAGTGACGGGAAGAACTTCCAGGGATCAGTATGCTAACTGTCTCTATCTTAAGGGCAGGGAGGTTATGCCCGGAGATCTGGTTTTTTATGCAGATTCAACGGGATATATCAATCATGTGGCCATATATGCCGGAAATTACATGATCATACATGCCGCAAACAAAAAGGCGGGGATCAAGGTGAACCGTTATGATTATAAGCAGCCTTATGCCTATGGAAGATTTATCGCAAATTAAGGTCGGGAAATTCAGCTGAAATTATTGCTGTATCATGTTTTGACAGTTATAAAAAGTGAATAATGGTCGATATACTTGTAAGAAGGTAGAACGTATAGCTCTATCTTTGCGTAGTTATATGATGATAATTGTGATAGAGAGGAGACAAGGATGGCACTCGAAATTAACAATTTGACAAGTAAGATCATTAAAACAAGCGACAACCTGAAGAAGACTGAAGGGACAGGGAAGTCCGCGTCAGATTCAAAGGCGACCACAGCAGCGGATGTTTCAAAAGAAGCAGCGGAATTAAACATATCCGTTGATTCCTTTGTACATTCGAAGAGTTCGGAAGAAGGGACAGGAGATGGCTCTGCCGGTTCACAGAAAAAGGACAGTTCCCTTCTTGATGTATCAAAGGCCGACAGATTCGGTGTAACAAAGCTCAGTGAAGCAGACCGTTCGGCACTGGTATCCCAGCTCAAAGATGAGCAGGAATCCATACAGCAGCAGTTTTTACAGAAGATGACTACAGGTACCTTTGGCGAGCAGTTCCGTCAATGGAGTGCAGCCAATTCCCATCTGACCCAGGATGGTGACGGAATCTGGAAGTTCATTGCAAGCGGAAACTATACAGTGGATGCGGAGACAAAGGCTGCCGCCCAGGAAGCTATCTCTGAGGGAGGATATTACAGTATTGAAAATACTTCTCAGAGAATATTTGATTTTGTAGCTGCTATGGCAGGAGATAATGTTGAACTCATGCAGAAGCTTCAGTCATCGGTTATGGATGGATACAATGAAGCCACAAAGGCATGGGGTGGAGATCTTCCTGAGATTTGTTCAAAGACACTGGATGCAACCAATAAGCTCTTCGATGATTATTATAAGGAGCATGGTGCATAAGACACGGTCTTTCATAGCATTAATAGGACGTTAGGAGCTTATTCAAGTTTCTACTATACTTTTGCAAGCAGGGAGCCGAGAGGGGGAATCGGGCTCTCTGCATTGTATGTGGAGTGCAAAGCCTGAGACATCACCGTATCTCATAAAACGAAAAAACAAAAAGATCCAAAAAACGAAAGTCTAAATACCCAAAAAGCAGATTAATAGCATAAAAACAGAGGAAATACATGATTCAGAAGACCTTCATCATTCATGACGAAAGTGAAACATTTGAATTACTGGCGAGCGTGACATTGTATTCATGGTATCAGAAAGCAAAGACAACTCTTGCTTTTTTGAGCTGCTCAAATGTTCAGCATATACAGATGCAGCAGGTTGTGAGAGTGCTGAAAAGCGCTTATCCCGCGATAAAGATTATCGCAGGTTCTCAGGCTGTCAATGATGGAGCCCACGGCAGGTGCACTGTCAGGATCAGTTTCATATATTTTGATGAGTCGGATGTGGATACTGTTGTGTTCGACTATAACAAGCTGAGTAAAGAGGCAGTGATTGAGAATGCCAAGGATTTCCTGAGTAAGCAGATTGATCTGAGAGGTGTATGCCTTCTGAGTATAGGTGATAATCTGGAGATCGGTAGATTTATAGAGGAAGTTTCGGATGAATTTCCCGATGTTCCGTTTTTCGGATGCATCACAGGCGAACCTAAGGGATCGGAACTACCCGATGATCAGACAGGAGTGATCATGGCAGATTCCATGACTGATCGCGGTATCGTCATGGCAGCGATGTCTGGAAAAAATCTTCATATCATGGTGAATCAGCAGATTCCGTGGAAGGCTGTGGGAAGAGAACTGACAGCAAGTGTTAAAAAGAAAGAAACAGGCAATTATTCTTCGGAAGTCTGCCTTTCGCAGCTTGACGGAAAGCCCGCTGTTGATATATATACCCATTATCTTGGAGTGGAGTTCAATGAATTCTTTCTTCAAAATGTCATAGAGTTTCCGTTTATCAGGAAGTGCTACGGTTCAAGTGATGTAGTTTACATCCCCATGGATGTATCAAAGGAGGGCTCCCTGTACTTTAACAACGAGATCAGGGAGGGTGATAAGCTGAGACTCGGATACGGTAATCCGGAGGATTTCCTTTCCATGGCAGATTCCGGAAGCCAGTTCATAGATCTTTTCGGAGCAGAATCGGTTCTGCTGTTTGTTTGCTTTACCCATCCGATGATTCTGAAAAAGGATACTGCTGAGGAGATAAAGTACTATCTACGTAATTGCGTGAGCCTGAATTTCTTTTATTCACTTGGAGAGATATACAGATTTGATCATACAGGCGGAGTACAAAGCGGAAGTCTGACGGCAGTTGCCATGCGGGAAGGTGAAAAAAATGAGGAGGTTAGAAATGATCTCTTCAAAATGAAAAGTACTTCCGAAAAAAAGGATCTCATACCGCTGAATGAACGTCTGATAAACTTCCTGGAAGTCACAACCAGTGAATACGATGAAATGGCCCATATAGCAGAACAGGCAAACAAGGCCAAGTCGGATTTTCTGTCAAATATGTCCCATGAGATACGTACCCCTATAAATGCGGTTCTGGGAATGGATGAGATCATCCTCAGAGATACGAAGGAGGCAAAGACCAGGAAGTATGCAGAAAACATACAGAATGCCGGCAATATTCTTCTGTCACTTGTAAACGATATTCTTGATTTTTCAAAGATAGAAGCAGGAAAGATGAGCATCATACCTGTTGAGTATGACGTAAGATCTACTCTTAATGATCTTCTCAACATGGTAAAGAAGCGTGCCAGTGATAAGGGTCTGGAGTTCAGGGTTCAGATGGATCCGAGAATCCCTTGTATTATGCGGGGTGATGTTATACGACTCAAGCAGATCATCCTGAATATAGTCAACAATGCCATAAAATACACAAATTACGGTTCCATCATGCTCAAAGGAATCATGAAGGATTACGATCAGGAAAAGGGAACCGCCGATATAAGAATCAATATCATCGATTCGGGAATAGGAATCAAAAGGGAAGATATACCACGTCTTTTCAAAGCATTTGACCGTATCGAGGAGGACAGAAACCGGGCAATAGAAGGAACGGGACTGGGGATGAACATTACCCAGAGACTCCTGGAGGCTATGGACAGCCGTTTGGAAGTAGACAGTATATACGGTGTAGGTTCAAATTTCGGATTTACTTTGAAACAGGAAGTTACGGATTGGAGTCCTGTTGGTAATTTCGCCTTTTTCCTGAGTGTGAACAGTAAGCAGAATGAAGTTTACATTCCTGATTTTGAAGCTCCGGAAGCGAGAATTCTGATAGTTGATGATGCCCCCATGAACCTGCAGGTAGTGGAGGGACTTCTGGAGGGCACAAAGATGCAGATGGATACAGCCATAAGCGGTGAGGATTGTCTGAGCTGGGTGCAGGAAAATCAATATGACCTGATACTTCTTGACTACCGTATGCCGAATATGGACGGAATAGAAACTCTGCATGCCTTACGAAAACTTGGAGGTTGGAGAGAGAAAGTACCGGTTATCTGTCTTACTGCCAATGCCCTTACCGGAGCTAGAGAGCAGTACCTGAATGCCGGTTTTGACGATTATGTTACAAAACCCATCAAGCCTCAGGTTCTGGAAAAAACCATATTGCTTTATCTTCCGGAGGAGATGGTCACTATGAAGACTGTACCGGATAATACAGAGCGGGATATCAAGCTGCCTGAAAGCATAGTGGTGGATAACAAGGGTAATGTATCTGAGCCGCCGGTTCCTCTGGAGCTTTATCTCAATGAAGAGCTGGATATTTATCACGCCTTTGAAGCCTGCGGAGGTCCTCAGAGATTCTTTGTGAATCTTAAGGAATTCAATAAGTATCTTTTAAAGTCTGAGGAGGAAATAAGAGGGCTGTACAATGAAAAAGACATCAAAGGCTTCACCATCAAGGTACATGCATTGAAGAGTTCTTCCGGTTTGGTGGGATTTATGAGACTCAGCAGACTTTGCGGAATATTGGAAAAGGACGGAGATGCAGAAGATGTCAGGGATATCGATGAAAAGGTACAGGAGCTTTTTGAACTCATAAATAAAGTGTACTTAAGCATCAAAGATGTGGATTTCAGTAAGATAAGAGGGGATCAGAAACAGGGAGGAGCTGCAGGAGGAATTGATAAAGCCTACGAAGTCATAAGAGAAGCGGTAGAGAATTATGACTATGATAAGCTGACTTCGGTTCTTGAATCTGTTCAGGGATATGCTCTTCCGGAGCACCACAAGGCTAAAATCGGAAGACTCAGTCAGGCGGCAGATGAACTTGACTGGATGCTTCTTCAGGAAATACTTGATGAGTAAATAAAAAATAAGGGCACGGATCTATGAAAATAAATCCGCTGCCCTTATTTTTCGTCCTGCCAGTAGCTGTTGGCGAGCTTGATAAAGTCCTTGGCAGCTTTGCTGAGGTAGGCATTTCTGGGATAGGTTACGCACACCTTCCAGGTTGGGCGAAAGGGGAGCCGTAAGAAGCGTATGCCCTCAGGTTTCTGCTTTACATAGTGATACGGCAGGAGACCACAGGCCAGCTTTGCTCTTATCATGGAAAGGATAGTGATGTTGCTGGAAGTCTCAAAAAGAACCGTTGGAGTGAAGCCGGCGTCTCTGAAAATCTGATCCACAGTCTTACGAATGGTGGATTCCTTGTACATCATTACAAAAGGCTCATATTGTAAGGCTGAAAGAGGCATGGTAGGGTACTTGTCATCGGTTTTCAGATATTCCGGACTTATGGGGTACTCTTCCGGAATTGCGATGTAGATCTCTTCCTTGTACAAGTCTATATATTCATCATTGGTCTTCTGTGAATCTGTCAGTGTTATAAAACCTATGTCAAGTTCCCCTTTATGCACGGCTTCCTGCTGCTGCTTTACACTGAGCTCTCTTGGCTCAACAGTGAACTCCGGATACATATTGTGGAAGATGGGATATACATAGGAGAACATATCGTAACCTCTTCCCGGAGTCATGCCAACAGAAAGATAGCCGTTATGCTTGTTCACCATATCAGCGATGATGGTGTAGGTCTTTTGCTTTATACGAAGCATCTCCCTGGCGTTTTCCAGATATACCTGTCCCTCGGGAGTAGGAGCCCATGCTGCTTTGTTGCGGACGAAAAGAGGAGTCCCAACTTCCTTTTCCAGTTTCTGAAGCTGCTGGGAAAGGGCTGACTGGGTTATGAACAGCTTTTCGGCAGCCTTGGTAATGGAGCCTTCATCCGCTATTTTAATGATGTATTCAATCAGTTTGGTATCCATATATTCCTCTGATAAAACAAAGTGTAAAAGAATGACTTATTAGTTTTATAAAAGCTTTCCTGAGGGGCCGAAAAGAAACAATCAATGTTAGCAAAACTTATAGAAGATTCACTTTTATTAATTTTACTTAACCAGGCAGCACAATTATACTCATTTTACACAGAACAAATAGTTTTGTAAATGTTGATACATCATCATAACAGGTTATCATTGAAAACCAATTACAGGTATTGCTGTTGATATCAGGAAGATTTTGGTAAGAATATATACCACATACCTTAAACAAGGCTGAAAGATAAGGTATTAAGTGATAGCCCGAAAAGGACAGAAAAAACGGCTGGAAAATCAGAGGCAGAGGGAGGCTTATATGGCTGAAAGATTGTGTATTCGGATAACAGACAGAGATAATGTTGCGATAGCTATCCGTGATGTTCAAAAAGGAACAGAAGTGATGCCCGGCATAGTAACGGCAGAGGATATACCACAGGCACACAAGATAGCATTGAAAGAATTAAAGAAGGGGGCTGAGGTCCTGAGATACGGTGTTGTTTTAGGCACAGTTTCCGAGGATATCCCCGTAGGTGGCTGGATAAACGAAAAGAACCTCATCATGGCTCCGGCACCGGATCTTGACAGTATGGAGTTCGCAACCAATATCCGCACAGATCTCCCTAAGCCCAGGAGAACCACCTGGATGGGATATAGAAATCCGAATGGCTTTTATGCAGGTACAAGAAACATTCTCGGTATCAACACAACAGTGCAGTGTGTTGCCGGAGTTCTTAATGTTGCCATCAGAAAAATAAAGGAAGAGATACTTCCGAAGTATCCCAATGTTGACGACGTTGTTGCCATTAACCATCCCTATGGCTGCGGCGTTGCCATAGATGCCCCGGATGCATATATTCCCCAGAAGATCATCAGAAACATCGCCATGCATCCCAATTTCGGAGGTGTGTTTATGCTGGTGTCCCTGGGCTGTGAAAAGTTCACGGTGGACCGCTTCTGTGAGTGGTGGCCTGAGCTTAACAATGAGGACAATGTCATCGTCCTGCAGAATCACAAGGGTTATCAGGCTATGATGGACGCTATAATCGAAATGGCTGAGAGGAAACTCAAGATACTCAATGAGAGAAGACGAGAGGAGCTGCCTTTGTCCGATCTTCTGGTTGGTATGCAGTGCGGAGGATCAGATGCATTTTCCGGAATCACCGCAAATCCCACAGCGGGCTATGCCGCTGACCTTCTGGTGTCCGGGGGCGGTACAGCCATGTTCTCGGAAGTTACAGAGGTAAGGGACGGAGTGCAGTTCATCGCCCACAGATGCATAGATGAGACCGTAGGCAAGCGCCTTGTTGAAGAAATGAAATGGTATGACAATTACCTGAAGGCAGGGGGTGTGGACCGCGGTGCCAATACAACTCCCGGAAACAAGAAGGGGGGACTTTCCAATATTATAGAGAAGTCCATGGGCTCCATTGCAAAGTCCGGCTCATCCCCTATAGTTGAGGTCCTTTCACCCGGTGACCGCCCCACAAAGCACGGGGAGATCTTTGCGGCAACTCCTGCTTCCGATCTCGTCTGCGGTCCTTCACAGCTGGCTTCCGGTATGGGCCTTGAGGTGTTCATGACAGGAAGAGGAACGCCTTACGGCCTTGCGGCTGCTCCTGTTATCAAGCTCTGTTCCAGAAACGAAATGAAGGAGCAGTGGTCGGATATCATTGATTTCAATGCCGGCCCCGCAGCTGTCGGTGACAAGACCATAGCCGAGCAGGGAGAGGAGCTTTTTGACTTCATCCTTGATGTGGCTTCAGGTATAAAGAAGCCTTTTACGGAGCAGTATGGCTTTGCCAACGACCTTTGCATTTTCAATCCGGCACCTATAACCTGATTTAAGACCCTTTGTGTCCTGCTGTTTATACGGGATGCAGAGGGTTTTTCTTATGATAAATACCTGACATTATTTTTTCTAATGTAAGCATTAGCATAACTAACAGTAAAACTTATGAATGACAGAGTAATGATAAGATTTGCTAATGTAAGCATAAGATTTACGAGTTTTACAACGGATTTTGTGTAAGTTATCCTAATACCGTCAAAGAAAAAGACAATATTCAGTGACTTCCACGAAATTGAATAAGATCAGAATCTGGTCTTATGAAATGATAAATCACTGCCGAAGGGCAGGACCTCCGGGAGACCGGAAAGAAAGGGGGAACTTAAATGTTCTTTAGAAAATATGGCGACTTTGTTGTCGGCATCTTTTACGCAGTTCTGGGTGCAGCTCTTATCATAGGGTCCAGGGCACTTCCAAAATCGAAGGTCATGGAAATCGGTCCGGATTTCATGCCTACTCTGATCGGAACCATCATCCTTATTCTGGCAGGCATACTCCTGGTTGAGACAGCAACACGGTTTAAGAGCCAGTCAGCTGAACTTGAGTCATCAGGTTTCAAGGATACCTCGGACTACAAGAGAGTTCTGGGAAGTCTTGCGGCAGCCACGGTTTATGTAAATATCTTAAAGCCTGTGGGATTTATCATCAGCACACTGGTATATCTTCTGGTTCAGATTTACATACTGGCTCCGGATCAGAGCAGAACAAAAAAGGACGTCGTTACTTATCTCATCATAGATGTGGTTTTCACAGTAGTTGTTTATCTGCTTTTCCGTTACGGATTCAAGATAGTGCTTCCGGCGGGAATCTTCGCAATACAGTAAGGAGGGGAAACAAATGAATGCATTGGCACAATTAGGAGCTGCGGTGGTTTCCGTCTGTCAGCCCGTTTCCCTGCTCTTTATGGTGGCAGGTGTTGCAATCGGTATCGTCTTCGGATCAATCCCCGGACTATCCGCTTCCATGGCAGTAGCCCTGATGCTTCCGCTGACATTCACCATGGATTCATCCCTTGGAATGAATGTTCTGGTAGCCGTTTATATCGGAGGTATCTCCGGCGGACTTATCTCAGCGATACTTCTCAATATGCCGGGAACCGCTTCTTCAATAGCAACCACCTTTGACGGGTACCCAATGGCTCAGAAGGGAGAGGCCATGAGAGCCCTGGGAATCGGAATAGTTTTTTCCTTCCTGGGATCACTTTTCTCATTCTTCGTTCTTTCATTCTTTGCACCTATGCTTGCGGATGTGGCACTTAAGTTTACACCTGTTGAGAACTTCGGTATCTGCTTCTTCGCACTTACCATGGTGGCCATCCTTTCCTCCGGAAACATGGTGAAGGGTCTTCTGGCCGGACTATTCGGACTGGTTTTCTGTTTCGTAGGTATGGCACCTATCGACGGTACACCGAGATTCACCTTCGGAAATCAGGATCTTCTGGCAGGATTCAACCAGCTTACAACTCTTATCGGAATCTTCGCTGTTGCAGATATCCTCATATCAGCTGAGGAGATGAATCTGAAGGGGGTTCAGACCATTCCCGTGACCAAGGTAAAGGGCTTCGGCTTCTCCATGAAGGAATTTGTTTCATGGCTTCCGGGGGCAGTAAGATCAGCCATCATCGGAACCGGAATAGGTATCCTTCCGGGAATCGGTGGTTCCACATCAGGAATGCTTTCCTACGTAACAGCAAAGAATATGAGCAAGCATCCCGAAACCTTCGGACAGGGTGATCCGGAAGGAATCGTGGCAACAGAGTGTGCCAACAATGCTACCATCGGCGGAGCAATGATTCCTCTTCTGGTTCTAGGTATCCCGGGTGACGGTGTTACAGCCATGATGCTCGGTGGTTTCCTCATTCACGGTCTCTCAGCAGGTCCCCTTCTTTTCGTTAAGAACGCAGATGTGGTTTACGGAATATTCGCAGCATGTATGGTATGTGACCTCATAATGCTCCTGGTGGAATGGACATGTATCAAGGCATTTGTACAGGTACTTAAGGTTCCGAAGCATATACTCATGCCTCTTATCCTTGTACTTTGCGCAGTAGGCGCTTACGCAACAAACAACAGAGTTTTCGATGTACAGTCCATCATCGTATTTGGTGTGGTCGGTTACGTATATCACAAGTTCAGACTTCCCACCACTCCATTCGTACTCTGCTTCCTGGTAGGTTCCATGACAGAGACCTACTTAAGAAGAGGAATCATGAGCTACAAGAGTTTCGGAGCCTTCTTCACACATCCTATCTTCGACTTCTTCTGGTTTGTGGCCTGCGGAGTTCTGATATGGTCAGTTTATAAGGAAGTTATGACAGGAAAAAAGAAAAAGCTTGAGGCAAAGGCTGCCGCTTAACCAAAGGTAATTAAAGAAACGGCAAAGCCGGTTTCTGATCTGAACACATATGTTTTTCTCCGAAGGAAGCCTGTGGGCTATGAAGTCCATAATGAGTGATTTCTTTATTGAAGGGTGTTTGAAAAGAAATCACAGCTTCCCCAGGGGAGAGTAAATAAAAGGAGAAAAAAATGAAAAAGAGAATCTTATCAGCAGTACTTGCAGGAGGAATGGTACTTGGACTTGCAGCATGCGGTTCCTCAAACACAGCATCAACAACAGCCGCAGCAAAGGAAACAGCTCAACAGGCAGCTGAGACAAAGGCAGCTGAAGGCGGCGCTTCATCTGATGCTTCAGGATGGACACCATCAGGACCTATCTCACTGGTGCTTCCTGCAGGCGCAGGCGGAGATACAGACCTTTCAGCAAGAATCTTTGCCCAGTACGCAAAGGAGCTTACAGGAGCTGATTTCGTAGTTGTCAATGCTTCCGGCGCTTCAGGATCTGTTGCAGCAAACCAGGTCCTTTCAGCAGCAAACGATGGTCTAACAGTTCTTTACGGACATAACCTCGTAAACGTTGCCAATGTTGCGGGAATCACTGATTACGATTACACAGCATTCACACTGGGACCGACATTTGCAAAGAACGATGCCCAGGGTCTCTATGTAAACCCTGAGAAGTACAAGAGCCTTTCGGAGTTCATAGAGGCAGCAAAAGCAAATCCGGGACAGCTTAAGGCCTGCACAGAGGTTGGTGCTTACACATACTATGAGTTCCTTAAGTTCGAGCAGGTTGCCGGAATTGATCTTGATCTTGTAGACGTCGGATCAAACTCAGACAAGGTTACAGCCATGCTTTCCGGTCAGGTTGACATGATGCCGGGCGCATTTGTAAATACAAAGGATTACATCGATGCAGGACAGTTCCTCTGCGTAGGTATCCCGACTGCCGAGAAGTCATCTCTTATGCCGGATGTTCCTACACTTAAGGAGCAGGGCGTAGACCTGGTATATCCTGACTGCGACTATTCCTTCTACTTCCCGGCAGGAACTTCGGAGGCAGTTATCAAGTGGTTTGAGGAAACAACAAAGGCTGTTACAGAAAATGAGAAGTGCCAGGAGGATCTCAAGAACATGCAGATCAATCCTTACTACCTCTCAGCTGCTGACTCTGTAGAGAATGACAAGAACTATCTTGAGATCTTCAAGGAAGTTGCTGCTTCTGTAGAGAACTGAGAAAGCTTAAACAGCTAAGAATCAATAATACGATATCAGTGCCATAAGTCTTCTTCCACCTGTACTTGCACAAAAGTGGGAGATGTACTTTATGACACGCCCCGATATCGACTTTTGACACTTACGTCATATATCGGACACTATATCCTGATTTTTTATCCCGGGCCCGGCTTATCCGGGCCCATCCAAAAGAGTTCAGGATGATGCAAAGATACTCTTTACATGATCCCGAATCCTGTTGAAGATAGTGTCAGTTGCCTTTGTGGAAACTAAGGCCGGGGACACTATAAAAAGAGAGGTAAAAAAATTGGATACCAAAAAGACAGTTAAGGATCATATCAGTGATCTGAAAAAGGAAAACAAAAGAGTTCATATCATTGCATATTTTATGATGGCGGTACTTGTGGGAGTACTGATCGTGTCTCTCAGGAGACAGTTCTATCTGACCTTCGGGTTACTTATCATTGCGCTTATGATTCAGTTTTTTGTGTTTCGTAAGGCACAGAAAAAATACATAAAGCACTGTGAGGATGTAAACATTGCCCTGACCCTGAAAGAACCTTTGAATGCTTCCGAAATACAGGAAAAGGGAACATATATTACTGAAGAGACCCTTAAAAAGGCTCATATCATACCCTTTGTACCGAAGACCTTTAACGGATTCAAGGCCATAAAAGGCGAGAGAAAGGGAATAGAGGTCTCAGCCACAGATATTTCCGTTGTAGAAAGAAAAAACGATAAGGGAATAGCTGCGGAGGTAAATACAGGAAACTGGATTCATATCGTGCTTCCTGAAGGGACGGGCAAGAAGCTCTGTATAGTGGAAGATGATCTCATGAGGAATTCAGCAAGAACAGATTTTTTCTCAAAAGATTCATACAGAGAATATGATCTTCCCGAGGGCTTTCCCAAAAGATTCCATATTTATGAAAGCAGTGAAACAAAGAGCAGTGAAGCAAAGAGCAGTGAAACAAAGAGCAGTGAAACAAAGAGCAGTGAAGCAAAGAGCAGTGAAACAGAGAACAATGAAACAGTGAGCGAAAAGAAGCTCAGTGAGAGCTTTCTCGCTAAATTAAAGTCACTTTCTGATTACACTCCGGGAAAGCTTGGAGTATGTATCAGTGATGATACCGTAGATGTCTTCATAAAAAACAGATTTCTTGCAGCCGGTTTTACAGCCGGACAGGAGGTGGATGAAAGAACTCTCCTCCGTGATCCTTATCCTGAACTTATGCATGTTCTCGATATGGTTGAATTCCTTTGAGTATAAGACAGCATATGTCGACGGTGCTGTTTTATCAGATATAAAAGTTTAGCACCTATAGAAAAGGAGAATATAAAAATGATACCTGTAATTTCAAAGATGGAAGTATACCCTGTAGCCGGACATGATTGTATGGAGCTCAATCTTTCAGGAGCCCACGCACCTTATTTCACAAGAAATATCGTTATCCTTACAGATTCAAACGGAGTAGAGGGTGTCGGAGAAGTTCCGGGAGGACAGAAGATCACTAATGCTTTAGAGGCAGTCAAGGATCTGGTTATAGGAACAAAGATCTCTGATTACAAGAACACACTTAACAAGGTAAGAGCATGGCTTGATGCAAATATCAAGGATGATGTAAGAGGTCTTCAGACCTTTGACTTACGTACAGGTGTACATGTGGTTACTGCCATCGAGGCACCTCTTCTTGATCTTATGGGCAAGTTCTTGGAGGTTCCGGCAGCTTCCCTTATGGGTGACGGATTACAGAGATCATCCGTAAGATTCCTCTCATACCTTTTCTATGTGGGTGACAGAAAGAAGACAGATCTTCCCTATGAGGAAGAGCCTGATTCAGATTGCGACTGGTACAGATTACGTCATGAGGAAGCTATGGATCCCGAGCATATCGTAGCTCTTGCAAAGGCAACCCATGAGAAGTACGGATTTGAGGATTTCAAGCTTAAGGGCGGAGTTCTTCAGCCTGATGAGGAAGTTAAGGCTGTTACAGCAATTAAGGAAGCTTTCCCGGACGCAAGGGTGGACCTTGATCCAAACGGATGCTGGAGCCTTGCAGAAGCTGTCCGTGTTGCACCTGCTTTAAAGAAGGTTCTTGCTTATGTTGAGGACCCTTGTGGTGCTGAGAACGGTTTCTCAGGCCGTGAGATCATGGCTGAGTTCAAGCAGGAGACCGGAATGCCTACAGCTACCAACATGATCGACACAGACTGGAGACAGATGAGACATTGCATCCAGCTTAAGAGTGTAGACATTCCTCTTGCAGACCCTCATTTCTGGACTATGGAAGGCTCTGTCCGTGTAGGCCAGCTCTGCAATGAGTTCGGTCTTATGTGGGGCTGCCATTCAAACAACCACTTTGATATCTCCCTTGCGATGGTTGCGCAGTGCGCTGCAGCTGTTCCGGGCAAGCTTAACGGTATCGATACACACTGGATCTGGCAGGAAGGCAGAGAGCGTCTCACAAAGAATCCTATGCAGATCGTCGGCGGATGCATAAATGACATCGACAAGACTGTAGGTCTCGGTGTTGAAGTTGACCGTGAGCAGATTATGAAGGCTAACAAGCTTTACATCGACAATTGCCTCGGTGCACGCGATGATTCAATCGGAATGCAGTATCTGATCCCCGGATGGAAGTTTGATAACAAGCGTCCGTGTATGGTCCGCTAAGGGGTATAAATATGACAGATACACCTATTATTACAAAAATGGAGGTCATCCCTGTTGCGGGATACGACAGCATGATGATGACCTTGTCGGGATGTCACGCGCCTTGCTTCACCAGAAATCTGGTAGTACTTTCGGATAATGCCGGTCATCAGGGAATCGGCGAGATACACGGCGGTGATTATACCTGTGAATGTTTAAATGCCGTGCGTCCTCTCGTAGAGGGACAGCCCGTATCAAAATATCGTCAGATTCTTCAGAAGATACATAAGATGGCAAATCCATCTTCCGATGATGACGGCGAGGGCATACAGACCCTTGATATCTCAAAGCTTAAGTTCGTTGTGAAGAGCGAGTGGGCCATAGAATGTGCCATGCTTGATCTTATGGGACAGTTCCTCGGTGTTCCCATGTGCGATCTTTTAGGCGAAGGTCAGCAGCGTAAGGAAGTTGAGATGCTGGGATATCTTTTCTATGTTTCCGATAAGAAAAAGGTTCCGGCAGGAGATATGCAGTATCTTGATGAGAGTGACAGCTTTGATCCATGGTTCCGTTTAAGAAGAGAGGAGATACTTACTCCGGAGAGGATAGTTGAAGAGGCAGAGGCGCTTTTTGATAAATACGGTTTTAAAAATTTCAAGCTCAAGGGCGGAGTACTTGCGGGTTCAGATGAAATGGAAGCCTGCAGAGCATTAAAGAAGCGTTTCCCGGAGGCCCGCATTAACATTGATCCAAACGGTGCCTGGAGTCTTAATGAGGCTATAGAGCTTTGCAGGGATATGCACAATGTGATCACATACATGGAGGATCCCTGCGGACCTGAGGCAGGATATTCAAGCCGTGAGATCATGCGTGAGTTCAAGAATGCAACCCAGTTCCAGGTGGCAACCAACATGATTGCAACAGACTGGAGACAGTTCTATCATACCGTGAGTCTCAATGCCTGCGACATCATACTTGCGGATCCACATTTCTGGGGCTTTGACGGTGCTATCCGTATGTCGCAGCTCCTTGATTCATGGGGACTTACATGGGGTGTTCACTCCAACAATCATTTTGATATAACTCTTGCGGCCTTTGCTCAGGTTGGCGCCGCAGCTGTAGGTACTCCTGCACCTCTTGATACCCACTGGATCTGGCAGGACGGACAAAATCTGCTTTACGATACTCCAAAGATCGTTGGAGGAAAGCTACAGGTTCCGGATGCTCCCGGCCTTGGTGTCCATCTCAATATGGAAAGAGTTATGGAAGCCAATAAGCTTTACAACAGTCTTCCGAGCCATGACAGGGATGATGCGAAGTCAATGCAGTATCTGATCCCTGGGTGGAAGTATGATCATAAGAAGCCTTGTCTTGTGAGGTGAATTTAGACTTTCTAAGGCGGACGAAAATATCTTGAATTGATAAAAGCCGTCAATAATAATGATGTGAGTTTCAAAAAAAATTTGCCACACATTCATATGAAATGTGATTAATCATAATTATACAAAGCGAAAAGGATGCACAATGCTTCAACATTGGCATCCTTTTTTGCAGGACAACAGGAATTGCTGCTCCGGATTTACAATCGTGAATTACCCCTTAGCTCTAGTCTGGCTTTCAGCCTGTTTGAGTAGAGCATCCTGAAGTACTCTTGAAAAATTGATATTATTTTTTTCGCCGTATGTATTGAGCCACGCAGGAATAGTGATATTTTTTCTCACGGTTTTTGTACTGTATTTCTCGGCATATGCATCCATATCAAGGGATATAACGCTTTTGAAACAATTGGATTCTGTAATCCGGACATCAAAGAATGGTGTGGCAGCAGGTATGTTATTTCCTTCTTCCAGTTCGCCTAAAATCCAACCGCTGGCGGCATCTACAGCCATATCTATAGCTTCAGCAAGGTTTGATCCCTCTGTGATACAACCGGGGAGATCAGGTACTGTTACAGTATAGCTTCCGTCATCATTAGGATCAAATATTGCTGTATATACAAGTTTCATTTGTGTACCTCCTGATAAGGCGATCTTTATTTAAGACCTGCTTGTTTAAGAATAGTGTTTGCTGTTTTAATATTGATATCACCGGAATGTATAGGAAGTGTAATTTTCCCTGACTTTGTGGGGTGCTTGAATTGTTTATGAGACCCTACTTGAGAGACAGGAATCCAACCATCAGACTTAAGTATACGTTCAAGTTCTCGTGCTGTCATAGCTATTCTCCTATTATATTATTATGCGTATTATACACATGATAGTCAATTGCGTTAAAAAAATATCCTCAAATAACTTTATACTGTCATCTTAGGTAGGTGAACTATCAGTTGTGATACTTATAATACATAAGGAATCAGGGACTCGGTTATCAGTTGATAAAGTACAGACTGATAACCGAATCCCTATATTTTTTGTTGAATTTAAATCGAAAGTATTTGAAACGAGATCAAGCTGATCTGAAATAATTTGAAATATATCTGTAATTAAATGATCCATTTGACGAAAAGCACAGAATATATATTTTTTTTGGCTATTTTACGTGTTGTGGCAAAATCGTCAATTTAATATCATGACCATACAAGGTCTATAGAAATAAGGAAACAAAATTGTTTCCAAATATATGGATTTAATGTATGGATGTAAGCATTGATCCGTAATGTAAGATTAAGTATCAACAAATGAAAGTGAGGATTTAAAAAATGAAGGTTGGTTTTCTCGGACTTGGAATCATGGGTCGCCCGATGGCGAAGAATCTTTTAAAGGCAGGTCATGAGCTTATGGTTTATGATTTCAATCAGGAGGCGGTAAATGATGTGGTTTCCTGTGGTGCAAAGGCAGGTACCTGCGGAAAGGATCTTGCAGAGTTCGCAGATGTTGTCATCACCATGGTTCCAAATTCACCACATGTTAGAGCTGCTGTATTCAATGAGAAGGGCCTTGCAGAGGGATTCAGAAAGGGCGAGTCAGTACTCATCGACATGTCATCCATCGACCCGGTTGAGTCAAAGAAGATTTCTGCTGATCTTGAGAAGCTTGGCGTAGATATGCTGGATGCTCCTGTATCAGGCGGAGAGCCAAAGGCTATCGACGGAACACTTTCCGTAATGGTAGGCGGCAAGAAGGAGACATTTGACAAGTACTATGACATGCTCATGGTTATGGCAGGTTCAGTAGTATATGTCGGACCTATCGGTTCCGGAAATGTTGCAAAGCTTGCGAACCAGATGGTTGTGGCCGCAAATATTGGCATAGTTGCAGAAGCTCTTACATTTGCAAAGAAGGCAGGAACAGATCCTGAACTCGTATATCAGGCTATCCGCGGCGGACTTGCAGGATCAACAGTTATGGATGCAAAGGCGCCTATGATGCTTTCGGGCAACTACAAGCCGGGCTTCAGAATCGATCTTCACATCAAGGATCTCACCAATGCTCTTAACGCAGCACATGCTATCAACATGCCGGTTCCTATGACAGCCCAGATGATGGAAGTTATGCAGGAGCTTAAGAACCATGATGAGGGATCATGCGATCACGACGATATCGTAAGATACTATGAGAGAATCTCAGGAACATCAATCGTTAAGTAATTCTCTATAAACTAAATACCCGGTCCCGTGCGATTCCCCTTAGTTTACGCATCCTGGGCCGGGTTTCGTTATATAAGTAAAGTATCAGGCGGCTGTACAGGCTGCAGATATACTTACAAAGCATAAGCCATATTATCTAGTGAAAGGTGAAAATTATGAATACAGATTTTATAAAGGGCGTTGTAGTTCCCATTATTACTGTGATCGATAAGGAAGAAAAGATCGATGAAGCCGGAATGCGCAGACAGGTTGACTATGTTATAAATGGTGGACTGCATGGAATTCTCGCCTTTGGTTCAAACGGTGAGTTCTACCAGCTTGAAGAATCGGAGATGGAGAGAGGCCTGAAGATCATGGTTGATCAGGCAGCAGGCAGAGTTCCTGTATACTTTGGTATCGGAGCTATCAATACAAAGAAGTGTATCCGTCTTGCAAAGATGGCAGTTGCAAATGGCGCTGCATGTGTATCTATCCTTCAGCCTATGTTCTTAAAGCCTACTCACGATGAGCTTTTCAATCATTTCAAGGCTATCGCAGAGGCTATTCCCGAGACACCGGTGCTTCTTTACAATAACCCCGGCCGTGTTGGCTACGGTATGACAGCTGATTTCGTAACAGAGATCGCACATGCAGTTCCTAACATCGTTGGTATGAAGGATACTTCAGGAGATATCACTCTTACAGAAGAGTGCATTCGCAGAAACCGCGATGTTAACTTCAAGGTATTTGGAGGCAAGGATACACTTCTTTTTGCTTCTATGTGTGTAGGGGCAGTAGGCGGTGTATGTACAGCAGGAAACTTCATGCCTGAGCTTATAGGTGATGTTTATAACAAGTACGTTGCAGGCGATTTCGAGGGATCCCGTGAGGCACAGTTTAAGCTTAATCCTGTGCGTCTCGCCATGGACAAGGCATCTTTTCCTGTAGCGGCAAAGGATATGGCAAACATCCGTGGTGAGAATGTGGGAGATCCTTATCTTCCGTCACTGCCAACCACAAATGAAGCAACACTTGAGTACTTCAGAAAGGTCATGAAGGAAGCAGGGCTCATCTGATGATGGGAGGCAGTTATGAAACATGAAGTCACACTTGGAAATGGAGTAAAAGTACCGGAGATACTGCTTTCCTGGAACATAAGAAACGGACATACCATCGCGATCCCCAGAAGCTCGAAGCCTGATCACACATTAACTAACGTTCATGCAGACGGCATTGAACTGACAGAAGAGGAGCTTCAGCTTATAGACAAGGCATATCCCGCACCAACAAGCAAGGAATATCTGGATGTACAGTGATGATAAATCATTACTCAAGTGAGCGTAATCATTAATTTTTGAGTATACTTATGTATAAATAGTATTAGCTTGAAAGGTGAATATGCTAACGAAAGGATTTTAATCAATGAACATAAGGGATATTATATATATTACGTCTATTGCAGAAGCAGGCAGTATTGGAAAAGCAGCTGAGAAACTTTTTGTTGCGCAGCCATCGCTTAGCAAGTGTGTAAAAAAAGTAGAGAAGGAATATGATATTTCGTTGTTCAAGCGTGTTAAGGGAGTATCAGTCAAGTTGACAAAAGAAGGAGAACTTTTTTTGGAAATGGCGAGAGATATAGTAATTTCTCATTCTAGGTTTGAAAAACAACTAAGAAGGCTTAAACAACAGAGAGATACGTTGGTTTTGGGATTGACATATCAGAGAACAGTAAACTTGGCGGGAACCATTTTAGAAAAATTCTACAGAGAAAATCCGCAACAGATATTACAAATTCAAACCAGAGACACTCAAAGTTTGAAATATGGATTGTTGGATCAATCTTTGGATGCAGTAATCCTTGCAACATTAGATAAAGAGAATGATATGCATTATGAGCCTCTGCAAGACATTTGTGTTGGAGTCAGACTACGTACAGGGAGTCCACTGGCTAAAAAAGCTTGTTTTGTGGATGGGATAGAATACCCTGTATTGCGTCTTGAAGATCTCAAGAATGAAACATTCACGGTTAATGCACCTGGTAGTTCCAGCAGAAATATAGTTGAAAGTATGCTAAAGCAGAATGAGGTGTCTTTGGAAATAATGGATGTTACAAACAGTCAAAGCAGAGCTGCTATGGTTAAGTCCGGGATAGCCAGTACTTTTGTTCCTGTAGAAAAGAATGGTTGGAATAGTTCTGACAAGAAAGAGAATCTCTATTTGATACATCCGGAACAAAATATAAATTATCAAGTATACTTGACATGTTTAAATGAATTTTACAATACAGCGTCATATATACGTCTCATTAATGTGGTAAAGGCCATTTTTATGTAGTAGACTCCAGATGACATGAAAAGCTCGCTACAAAGTAGCGAGCTTTTTTGGTGCAAAAAAATGTATACAATCAGGTGCAAACTCATGCCAAATAGCTATGAGTTTCACGTTATGTGATATTGGACACATTGAGGTACGACCAATTAGAATAATCTCATCAAAGGTACCAAAAATAATATTTAAAGACAGTCTTGACTTGTGCAAATACCTGCATGCGATTAAAAAAAGAAAAAGGGGAACATGTAATAATGACTATTCAAATGATACTATGTCTGGCGGTTTTGATATTTATGATGTCGGGCTATGTGTTTGGAAAAAAATTCAAAATATCCAACGGCGCAGTTGCTATGATGGCAATTCTTATGATTGATATAACTGGTATATTGCCGGCAAAAACTATAGTGTCGGATATTCTCACGTCTAATTCGATTCAAATCATATGTATGTTTATTATAGCCGCAGGTTTTAGCAGAACTCAGGCTGTAAAGAAAGTAACTCAACTTGTATATAAAGTAAGTGGTGGTAGATTTACTGTCATGCTTGCGGGATATTCGATTTTGACATTTGCGCTTGTCAACCTTGGACTTCTTCCTACAACGGCATTTGCTATCGTTGGACCATTGGCAGTATGTTGTTGTGATGATTTTAATGTAAGTCCTTCTAAGATGATTTTTCCGCTTGCACTTGTAGATATCGCTGGATGCGGAGTAGTACCGCTCAGTGTTGCTGCAACTACCTATGCATCGCAAAATGCCTATCTTGAAAGTTACGGTTATACAGATTACGCAATGACTTTACTTGACCCCATGAAGGGGCGGCTTCCTATAGCACTGATGATAATGATCTATGCTATCTTTTTTGCACCTAAATTATGTCCAGATCAGCCTTCGGCGGAGATCAATATTGGTGCAGCAGATGCAAAGAAAAAGAATAAGGAAGAGCTTCCGCCACTTAATCCGGTAAGGGAAGCCTTGGGATATATTATTTTTGCGGTTGTTACACTTTGTCTCATTTTCCAAAGTCAGCTGGGCGATATAAAAGCCTGGGAAATAGCATTTGCAGGCGCTTCGATAGTCATGTTTACCGGTGTTCTTACACCTAAGGAGGGTATCAAAGCAATTCCTATGCGTATCATCCTGATGTTGGCTGCAGCGGGTGTTGTTGGAGGCGCTATGGTGGAATGTGGCCTTGGCGAAGTTATAGGTGATGTCCTTGCCGCTTTAGTTGGAAACACAAGAAATGGTTATATAATTGGCGGAATGTTTTTCTTTATACCATTCATAATGACTCAATTTATGAACAATACCAGTGTAGGTCAGATTTTTACGCCTATCGTGATTCTAACATGTCAGTCATTGAATTGTAATCCTGTGGGACCTTTGCTTCTTCTTTTTTGCGCAAGACAGAGTGCATTCTGGACACCTGCTTCAACCGGAACTATAGCTCTTGCTGTAGGACTTGGAGGTTATGATCAGAAAGATCTCATTAAGATGAGTTGGATTCCAAGTCTTATCATCGGAATAATTGGTGTATTGTGGATCATGACTATATTTCCGGCTTACACAGCTTGAATTTGAATACGGAAAATGAAGATAAGAATTAGGTCATTCAACCGACTTATAGATAGAATTATTTGCCAAAAATGTAAAATACATATGCTTAAAGAGAAATGAAAGGGATTATAAATGAGTGAAGATTATAAAACAGAGATAATATCCTGCGCTTTAAAGATTAGATGGATATCTGTTCAATGCTACGAGATAGTGCTGCCTAATGGAAAAGTTATTGTAACAGATCCATTCTATCTGGATGCATCAAAATATGATGGGATAACTGATCTTAGCAAAAGTCAAAAAATGGAAAGGGATATTTATTCACAGACTGGTTTTTCTGTTGATGATTTTACAGGTGCCGATTATATTATCTTGAATCATGTTCATGGAGATCATTGTAATCTTGTTGGTGAACTTTGGAATAAGTTTTACGGCAGAGTGCTGTGTCCGGCAGGATGCTGTGAAGAACTGGCGAGAACATTTGATATACCATATGGGACAATATATCCTTTGTATCCCAGCAATACTTATTATTTCGATGATTTTACATTAAAAACTTATCCGGGAGCCCACGATAACAGATCTTTCAGAGAAGGTAGGTTCCGCAGGCCGAGTGATCCGGGTAACCTTACAGGAGGGCTTGAGGGATTTGGTGTTCCATGTCCGACTCGACTTGGAGCACTGGGGTCAATCTTTAACATGAATTTTATGATTGAAACCCATGAGAATTTCAAAATAGATTTTTCTGCAGGACGTGACTATGAGGAACATGTAAAGCATATGACTGAGGAAAAGCCAAATCTTATGCTTCGCCACAGAATCAGAAGCTATAGCCCTGAATATTGTGCTCAGCAGATCTTAGATATGGGGGCGCAGTTGATGATGCCGTTACATCACAATAATGCAAGAGCTTCCAGAGAAGATCTCAATGAATACTTTAGTAAGGTGAATGAAATTCTTTCAAGTAAAGGGAGCCCTTCCAGAGCCTTTAATCCTGAACCATATCGCTGGTATAGTGTAAATCTTTCGATAGTAGCTAACGATTAGTATACCCCCTTCCCCCCTTAAGGGTATATTTAGCTGAATAAGGAGATTGAGAAAAACTTATAAAGAAATCAGTATTTCTAATCTGACTAAGAGCATGGTACTCTGTACCGTGCTCATTTTTGTGCTAAAATACAAAAATGAAACAAGATGAAATAATTTGAAATCAATATTACATGCTAAGGGCTTAATAAAATTGAGATATAAGCAATCAGGTCGGAATCAGAATGAATTTACGTATTCATTTGGAGCTATACCTGTACATTTTGGAGGATTTATGGCAAATATTGCATTACTTGTACCTAATGATGAACTGTTCCGCCTGGCGCATGACGCACTGCAGGAGATGAAGAAACGTCTCTTTATGATGAAAGTAATCGAAACTGAAAGTGCTGTTACGGAAGCGAGACAGGCTATAAATCAAGGCGCAGATATCATCATCGCAAGTTTTATGATACACGGTACTAATATTGTTTGGAAATTCCGGATAACATGGGGAAAGTGCCATGGAAAGCAGATATTCATTGTAAAAAATCTTCTGCCATGTGGTATATTTAATTTAATAAACAGGATGATGGGAGGCAGTTATGAGACATGAAGTTACACTAAGAAATGGTACAAAAGTACCGGCTCTCGGACAGGGAACCTGGTATCTGGGAGAGAGCAGTCTTCTGAGAAAAAGAGAAATCGAGGGTATACGTAAGGGCATTGAAGCCGGAATGACCCTTATTGATACAGCGGAAATGTACGGAAACGGTGCGGCAGAGGATATGCTTGGTGAGGCTATCAGCACTGTAGACAGAAGTAAGCTCTATCTGGTATCGAAGGTTCTTCCCACAAATGCAGGAGGAAAGCGCATGCGTCAGGCTCTTCAGAGAAGTCTCTCACGTATGGGGGTCGATTATCTTGATCTGTATCTTTACCACTGGAGAGGATCCTTCAAGTTGTCCGAAACAGTGTCGAGACTTGAGGAGCTTAAGGCAGAGGGACTCATAAAAGCCTGGGGAGTTTCCAACTTTGATATAGATGACATGGAAGAGCTCTTTAGTGTGCCGGAGGGAAAGAACTGTCTCGTCAATCAGGTGCTTTATCATGCAGGTTCAAGAGGCATAGAGTATTCACTTCTTCCATGGATGATGGAGCATGATGTGGCCCTTATGTCCTACTGTCCGCTGGCTCAGGCGGGTTCACTTAAGAGAGGTCTCATGCAGAATCAGACTTTGGAGGAGCTTGCAAAGAAGTACGGGGTATCGGTACCTGAAATCCTTCTTGCATGGAATATAAGAAACGGTCATACCATCGCCATACCAAGAAGTTCCAGACCTGAGCACACCCTGTCCAATGCTCATGCAGACAGCATTGAACTTACTGAAGAGGATCTTCTTCTCATAGATAAGGCATATCCTGCGCCTGCGAAGAAGGTGTATTTGGATATGCAGTGAGGATCAATTACAAGTTTTTTATAGACATAGAGTAAGAAACTATTAAGAAGTGGCATGAAGTGGTTCCGTTTAATAAAAATGTGAGTACAGAGGGAATTGTAATATGGAAGGCAGCATGATTGATTTATCGAAGTATAGGTATCTTGAGAAAAGATGGAGACCATAGTTATTTCATCGTGATTGTAAGATAATTTACCTATGGCATTTGCGGCTTGTGTTGCAAGTGTCATAGGTTTTTTAGTACAATCTTTCAGTATGTCCATATTCAGGATAGTGGGCCGAATAGAGTGACTTCAGTATACATGAATAATAGGCAGATACATACGTATACTGAGGCGAAAGAATAAGCGGGGAGCAGTGACCATATAATGAGAAAAAAGGGGATTCGGAATAAAGAGGATAACTTAAAGTGGGGCTATAGATTTAAATCAGCCCTTGGGAATACATATTTTAATGTATTAAAGCTTCTTGATGACTATATGATAGACGAGGATGATATCGATAAGGCCAGGGAGTTGGTTGAAAATGGAGAAGTTCAATTTACTAAGGCAAGCATAACATATCTCAGATCCACATCAGGTGAAAATCAGCTGGCAATGTATATTTTCGGAAAAATAGATGATGAGATCTACCGCTATTCAGGCCTTAAGCTGCTTATCACAAAAGACAGTCTGCTTTTAGGCAGCTGCCCTATCCACGGAAGTAATTATCACTCATATTACTATAACACTCTTTGTATGCATACACTGGCGTTGATGCTGCTGGCAGATGACTATATAGCAAAATACAATCCCGGCGATGACACCGATATGAATGGGGATAAGGTTCTCAATGCCTACCGAAAAATCATAAGTAACAAGATCATTGATGAGACTTCACAAAAGAAGAATGTTTTAAGGATAGAGCCGAAGCTGTCTTATGGCAGGAATTCATATTCCGAACTGGCACTTACCTTCAGAATAGGCATTGAAAAACTTTTTAAGGTCAAGAGCTTAAACGAACTTGTGGAGACCAGAGAGCAGAACGGAACCCTTAAGCTTGGAACAAAAACTTTGATTTCCTTCATGGACTATGATTTTGATGAGGAAGCCAAAAAATATTATGAAATAATAGAAAAAACCAAAAGAGAATATGAGTATATTTCAGATAAGATATATAAGATGCATTATTACTACGGTGAGCAGATTACTCTTAAAGACAGGGTGGATTTATCACCGGAAATTCTCGATATGTTTTTTGAAGCGGCTCAAGGGAAAACCGTCGATCTGGACGGAAGTCCATTTACAAAGAAAGTTACAATAACAGAAGGCACTTTAAATATCCGGGTTGAAATAAGCCGGTATGTGGATGAGACGGATGAATTCGCAGGACTGTCGGTGGAGGTTGATTCCCCTGAAATAATGAAGGGCAAGGATTACAGTTATTTCATAGACGAAGAAAAAGCAGCTTTTTACAGGATTGGCAATATGTCTCCTATGGCGAAGATGCTGATAGATAGTGTAAGTGAAACAGATGATAATTCCTTTACGATAGGAAAAAAGAAACTGCCCGAGTTCTACTACAGGATACTGCCTAAGCTCATTGAGTGTCCCGAAATAGAAGTTATAGAAAAGGGAAAAGTGCCATTAAAAAATTATCTTCCTGCAGAATGTGAAATCACTTACTATATGGACGCAAATGAGGATTATATTTCAGGAAGAGTACAGGCAAAATACGGTGATGAAGAGATAACTCTTCATAAGCTGACAGATTCGGATTTTCCATTCCCTGAATCAAGAGATATGGAGTATGAACAGAATGCATTGAGCACTCTGGAAAAATATCTTCCTGATGTAAGCGCAGACGGGGAGGCATTCACCTGTGAAAAAACCGGAGAGAATACCTTTAACCTTTTAAATGAAGGCTTAAAGGAGCTTATGGCAATAGGTGAAATCCATGCAAGTAAGGATTTTGAAAATCTAAAAATACGTAAGGCTCCGGTTACAAGAGTTGGTGTATCAGTGGAAAGCGGAATATTGAACCTTGAGATATCAACTGATGACATGTCAGAGGATGAGCTCCTGGAGCTGCTGGAGAGTTATCGGAAAAAGAAGAAGTTCTATAAGCTTAAAAACGGTGAGTTCATAAGACTTGAGCAGGACGATACAATCGAAGAACTCATGACTACAATGCAGGCCATGAGAGTAAGTGAAAGGGACTTCACAAAGGGTAAGCTTCATTTACCGCTTTATCGCGCTATATTCATCAATAAACTTCTTGAAGAGCATGATGAGATTGCTTCCGAAAGGGACAAGAACTTTAAGTCACTTATAAGAAATTTCAACACTGTAAAAGAAAGTGATATAGAGGTGCCGGAGGGGCTCACAAAGGTTCTTCGGGGGTATCAGGTATACGGTTTTAAATGGCTGAGCATGCTTTCTGAGGTCGGCTTTGGTGGAATACTTGCAGATGATATGGGCCTTGGAAAAACCATTCAGGTCATAACACTTCTGAAAAGCAGGAAAGAGCTTAATGAAAAGGACGGTAAGAAGATAACCGCCCTTATAGTATGCCCTGCATCACTTGTGTATAACTGGGAGGAAGAATTTAAGAGATTTGCTCCCGACATGAACATTAAGACTGTAACGGGTACCCAGACGGATAGAAAAGCTATAATGTCTGCTGATAAACTTCCGGAAGTACTCATTACATCTTATGACCTTTTGAAGCGGGATATCGGGATATATGAGGATAAATATTTTGATTATGAAATCATCGATGAGGCACAGTTTATCAAAAATCCCAAAGCAGCTGCAACGAAGTCGGTAAAGGTGATAAATGCAGAGCACCGGTTCGCTCTTACAGGTACGCCTATCGAGAACAGGCTTAGTGAGCTGTGGAGTATTTTTGACTATCTCATGCCCGGATTCCTTTATACCTATGACAGGTTCAGGAGTGATTTTGAAACTGCCATAACCAGACATAAGGATGAAGAAATCACAAAGCAACTTAAGAATATGGTGGGACCATTTATCCTTAGGAGACTAAAGGATAATGTACTAAAGGATCTGCCTGACAAGATGGAGGAGATACGTTTCTCAAAGTTCGATACTGCACAGAGAAAGCTTTATGATGCTCAGGTCACTCACATGAAGAAGGTTTTGGAAAGCGAAGAGTACAAGTCCGGTAAGGACAGGCTCAAAGTCCTGGCGGAGCTCACAAAGATAAGGCAGATATGCTGCGATCCGGAACTGATCACAGCAGGTTACAAAGGAGAGTCAGCTAAGCGCGAATCCTGCCTTGAACTCATTGAAAGCGCAATAGATGGAGGACATAAGATTCTCTTATTCTCGCAATTTACATCAATGTTCGAACTTTTGGAAAGGGATCTTAAGGCAAAGGGAATTGAGTTTTATAAGATAACAGGAGAAACCAGAAAAGAGGACAGAATCAGACTGGTTCACGCATTTAATGAGAATGAGGTGCCTCTTTTCCTTATATCACTGAAGGCAGGCGGTACCGGACTTAATCTTACGGGAGCAGATGTAGTTATCCATTATGATCCATGGTGGAATCTTGCAGCTCAAAATCAGGCAACAGATCGTGCTCACAGAATAGGACAGACCAAAAAAGTTTCTGTATTTAAACTAATCGTAAAGGATACCATCGAAGAAAAAATCGTCGAGATGCAGAATGCCAAGAAAGACCTGGCTGATGCCATACTTAGCGGTGAAAGTGAATCTCTGATGAACATGAGCAAGGAGCAACTCATGGAACTGTTGGGGTGAAGCTTTTCCGACAAGCCAGATGGGGGGCTACAGACGCAGGCTGATAGACAAAGGCCTTATCAGAGAAAATGGTCATGGCAAAGTGAGATTCAGCCTGCCGAGATTTGCAGAGATAATAAAGAAATGGCAGATGTTTGAATGAACGTGTAATTACTACCTACGAGATTTTTTAAGCTCCTGATATAATATATGTGAATGGTTTTTATCAGGGGCGAGGAAAATCTTATATTTTTATTGTAATGGTACACGGTACCCATGTGTTATTTAATGCCGTATTTCAGATACATTTTCTGTCTTTCTTCTGATGTTGCGTTCAAAGCCTTGTTGAATTCTGTACTTCCGGGATCAAGTTTCTTAAGAAGTTTTGATAGCATTTCCTCGCCCTTAGATTGACCTTCAGTTTGTCCTTCAATACGTATATCTTCCATTAATTCTTTCCAGGCATTACCCATATTAATGTGCCCTCCTTCTGCATTTTCAGTTGAAATTTTTGCACCGGTATATTCATTAATCATCTTAACAGTGTTTGTACTGATATTATCGTATTCACCTGAATTGAGTATATCACGAGTTGCTGTTTTATTATCTGAAATCTGTATGAATTTTAATAGGGCTCCGAGTTCACTTTTGAATTTTCCAAAATCGTCTATTTCGGCAGGAGCTATAAGATTAAGCTTATAGTTATTTACATATTTCAGTATTTCCTGCGGAATATCACTAAACATATCATAAAGAGATTTAGGGCCATCCCAAGTGTTGTTATCAAAGCATATACAAAGTGTAATCACCGGTAAAATATGGTCTTTTTTGGAAAAACCTGATATTTTCTCAGCGTCAGTTAAGTCTTTTGCCTTATCGTGATTCCTCTTTATATCATCAACTTGAGCTGCGTAATTCAGTGCATCATACAGATAATCCCTCACAGGCATGGCATAATGTACATCTGACTGACCTTCGATACCAAGAAGGATAAGAGTGGTCTGTCCGAAATGTCTGATGTTACAAAGTCTCAAAACGTCTCTGAATTTCTGGTTGGTAAATAATTTGTCGGTTTTATATATGGCT
The DNA here is from genome assembly GCF_000702885.1 of Oribacterium sp. P6A1. Lineage (GTDB taxonomy): Bacteria > Bacillota > Clostridia > Lachnospirales > Lachnospiraceae > Oribacterium. The sequence goes on from NZ_JNKO01000006.1 coordinate 92,360, forward strand.
GAGAGTTCAGTTGTATCCTTCTCTACTAAATCTGACGGCCTGATGTAAGGCTTTCCGTCGAACAAATAATAGTTAAAGGCATCTGCGAAGATTTCATTCTGTCCAAGATACATTTTTGCAAGTACATCTTTCTTTCCCATATAATTAACTACAACACCTCCGGAGAATAAATTGATATGCAGTTTTTTGATAATATGAATAATAGCCGTCATTTTGCGAAATTTTTTACGGCGATTTGAAATGAGGAATTTAAAACTTGAAACTAAATATAGAAAGCTATGATGATTGATAAATTTAATAGAACTGCATGTTTAAAGATGTGAGAATCATATCACAACTCCAAAGAATTGCATATTGTCTATTTTAAGACCATATTGCTCGTTCCTGTCCTAATACATTATATGATGCAGAATGGCTTATAAATCCTATAGATCCGGGAGCTGATTACGAATATGCAAACAGATAAACCGAAGGGAATACAGATAAAAACAGAATATCTATTAATGGTGACAGGCACCTAGCTGTTGAGCACACCCTGTCCAATGCTCATGCAGACAGCATTGAACTGACGGAAGAGGATCTTCTTCTCATTGATAAGGCATATCCTGCGCCCGATCACAAGGTGTATCTCGATATGCAGTAATACAGTAAAGAATATAAGGTACTTAGTAGATATATTTTTTTAATTTCAGAATCGCGGCATCATTTAATGTTGAAGCCGCGGTTTTTTGTGTGATGCTTTATATATGTATTATCTCTTTTTATACATTTCCTTCAGCGAATCTATATATCCCATTAATCTGGCTCTCTGAATACTGTTCATTTTATTGTATTCAATAATCACATTTCCTAACTCGCATTTTTTATCAACCACAAACCAGTCTACCTGGTTTCTGTATTCACCTTTAACTTCTGTTCCGGACAATAGCCATTCAGGACTTACTTTGAGCACTGAACAAATAACCATTACTTTATCTGTTGAGGGATTGGTGTTGTTTCTTTTCCACTCACTAACGGTAGTTTGTCTAATGCCAGTCAGATTACAAAAAGTTTTCTGAGTCATATTTAGTTCGTCCATTTTTTCGAAAATTCGTTCACTTATTGTCATAGAAATCCTTGCTGTGAATGTTAATGATCATTTAAATTCTAAGTCTTTTCTGTTAGTTCCATTTACATATTCAAAGTATAGCATTGCTAATCAAAAAAATTAAAGAAATTGCGTATTATATTGAAAATCATATATATGTAATATATCATATAAATGGTAGCAAGGCATCGAAAGTATCATTTAACGTAGTGGACAAGTAGTAAAATGATTATTTTTGTCGCAGGTTGTTCCATGGGAAAGAACGTAATGGAGATGGAAAAGATGGGCATGTTTGATAACTATGATGAATCGTACCTCGAGGATATGTATTTTAAGTGTGAAAATATTTGTGGACCCAGAGGGACGGGGAAGACGAGTTTTTTAAAGGCGCTTATGAAATATTTCGGTGATATCGGCGAAGAAAGGCTTGATTCTGAACCTATTGAGAGGGAACATCTGTCAAATTATGGAAAGCATCCTATCATTTTCCTTGATTTTTCGGATTGTTCTTCAAATACTCCGGAAAAAATGATGAAGTATATAAGGAAGAAAATGTCTGAGCTATATATTTCTCTTTGGAAAGAATGTCGGGACGAGTTGTGGGGGTATTCTTCATATTCTGAATATTTGGATATTATCGAAGGAACCTGTAACGATAAACTGCTGTCCCGTTCTTTGGTTAAGATTGTACATCTGTCAAGGATGCGCCGTACCTTAGGTGGATGTCATGAAAGGCCTATGATTTTTATTGATGAAATATCAAAGCCATTGTTATATGCTTCGGAATACGGTTTTTATAATGATTTGCAAAAGTTTTATGATGATTTTTTGGAAATTGATCATTACGAATTAACAGGGGGAATTTACACTACATCTTTCGCACCTCTGAATACTGATGTCAAGTATAAGCTGAAATACATCAGTGACAGGCCGGTTAATGATGTTGAACCGTTAGCGATATATTGCCTAAGTCATTCGATGGCTATGAATATGGATTGTCAGAGAAGGATTCATGGTTGGGACTACAGATATTTTGATAAAGAGATAACATTATCGGAATGCTTTCATGTGTATAAGAAGGAATACAAAGATAAATGCGCAAGGGAGACAGGAGAAGAGATTGCTTTAAGTCCTGAAATGAAAGCATTAGTATGTGAGAAAAGAAAATGGATCAAGGAAGAAGAGAAAAAGGCTATTGAGCAAAAGTGTTTGGAAGAAAAGCGGAAAGCAGAGGAATATGCGGCTAATCTTCCAGATGGAAGCAATATTCCATCGAAATATGCCGGAATCAGAAATTTGGATATAACTGTGTGCGATAAGAAGAAATATGAGAGACTAAACTGTATTATACAGACGCTTGCCCGCGAACATGGAAATAGGATAAAACTTCATGATGTCTATGATTATATGCAGGGCTTAAAAAGAAACGAAAAAATCACAGGTATTGATTCATTGGTTATTCGGTTAAAAGAAATTGCTAGTTCTAATACGTCTTTGCATCGATGTGAAGTAAAGGCAAATGATAGTCACTGGGTGAGATTTGATGTGAGAAGGCTTGAAAAAGAACCTGGGTATGGTGATCTCGGATTGGTGAAGGTTTACCTATCGGTATGTGATGAGAGCAGAATCACAGAAGTGTTTGAAGATGTTGTAAACTTTTTAATTGATCATGGACAACATCTGTTTCATTCGAAAATATCCTGTTATAGAAGAAATGACCATATTTGTATATGGGTGGCAAGAGAAGATTTCTTTACACTGGAACAACATCTCGGAAAGTACGATAGTATTTTGTTTACGCCGCTTCCATTTGTAGCATACAGAAATAAACTAGGAATAAGCAGAGAGTTCTGGTCGTGGGAGAGTCATAACGGGGTGCAGGCAACATTGATCTGTACTTATTTGAGGAGCAAATCTGATACGGCAAAGATAGATGTTTTAGAAATGTATTCGAAATATGTTAGTGCCTGGAATGGAGATCTTGCTGCGGAAGATGTTTTCACAAAGGAATTTAAAGGTGGAAATGCCCAGGAGTTTCTAGTGCTGTTGGAAACTCTAGATGTACTTATGGGTAATGATGTTATAGATGATGGGCACTTACTTTTGAATGCTGATGCTAAGTTATGGCATGATTTGGGTAAATCAAAAAACTGGTATGAAGTTGGGATGAACAGAAAGGCGTAGGATGATGAAGAATATGGATCAATTTGAGAGAAACTTAAACAGTAAGAATAGAAATAAAAATGGGGAAGATATTATGGCGAGTAATAAGTTTTATGAGTCAGTTGGCAAAGTTTCCATCTTGGATGATAAGAAAGATAAGCTAAATCAAACCATACTAGAGGATATTGAGAAGGCGGTGGATTCAGCAGTTGATTCATGCATAAAGGATGGGATACTAAAGGACTTCCTGCTTACCCATAGGGAAGAGGTGACAGATATATGCTTGACAGAGTTTGAAGAGATGACATTTGTAAATGGAATTAAAGAGGAAGGTCGTGAAGAAGGCCGAATTGAATGGCTTGTACGCCAGATATGTCGCAAACTACGTAAAGGAAAAACTATACCACAAATAGCTGAAGAGCTTGAAGAAGATGAAGCCAGGGTTTCAGCAATCTGTAACGAAGCTGCTGAGTTTTCACCAGATTATGATGAAGATAAGGTTATAAAAGCGGTGTTGGAATCAGTGGATAACTGAATGAATTAAAATATAGAAAATACACAGAGCCACTATATCGAAAGGTATGGTGGCTTTGTGTATATTAAAAATTAAAGGGAACCGGAAACATAAGAAAAGGAATCGGAGTACGATGAAAAAATATTTATAAAAATCTTATGAATAGTCGAAAATTTATATAATGATGAGAATACGTTAGCTAAACGATTCGATATCGCTATATTCAGTTGGCAAAGATTAGATTTGTGAGGGTGTGGTATGCGGAAGGCGCTAAAAAATCAATTGGCAGAGCTTATCGCGCTCTTGCCGGAAGCTCATGAAACGATACTAAAAGGTATCGATGATAACGATGCCAATACGATTACTGTATGCCTTACCGACTGCCAGAACGCTGCTGTTTCGATAGGTACAAAAATCGATGAGTCAGAGGGAGAAGGAACAACCACAGTGAAGGCTCTGGAAGCATACTGTGAGCTGCTGTTCAGGATTCATCAGGAAGTAACGGGCGGAAATGCCGAAAAAAAGAGCATTCAAAAAAAGTTAAAGAAATGCTACATAGACATTTCCAATAAATTACTGTACGAGATTCCCGATACAAAGGAAGTGGTTTTCCTTCCATATAAAGCATCGATGTGGGATTCTCTGGAAAGCGTGTGGAAAAAAGCAGCAGCCGATCCGATGGTGAATGCCATAGTTATTCCGATTCCGTACTATGACAAAAATCCGGATGGTTCCTTCAGGGAGTTTCACTACGAGGGAGGAGAATTTCCAAAGGATGTTCCCATAGTCTCATATGAAAAGTACAGTCTGGAAAAGAATCATCCTGACGAGATATACATTCATAATCCTTATGATGACAGAAATTTTGTAACCAGTGTACATCCCTATTTTTACTCTTCAAATATAAGAAAGTTTACAGATAAGCTTGTATATATTCCGTACTTCGTGCTTGATGAGATTGACCCCGGAAACCGGGCTGCAATAGAAGGAATAAAGCATTTTATAGAGACTCCGGGTGTTCTAAACTCCCATGAAGTTATCGTGCAGTCAGAGAATATGCGACAGGCCTATATTGAGTGTCTTATGGAGTATACGGGAGAGAAAAACAGACGTTTCCTTGAGAACAAAATAAAGGGAACGGGCTCTCCAAAGATAGAGAAGATCAAGTCCATGACCATCGATGATGTGGAAATCCCCGAGGAATGGAAGAAACACATCTTCAAGGAGGACGGAAGCCGTAAGAAGATAATCATTTACAATACAAGTGTGACAGCACTTCTTCAGGAATCGGAACAGATGCTCAGGAAGCTTCTGGATGTTTTCAGGATTTTTAAGGAGCATAGGGATGAGGTGACACTTCTCTGGCGACCACATCCTCTTATAAAAGCAACTATCTGTTCCATGAGACCGCAGTTGTATGAAGCCTATGAGAAAATCGTGGATATATATAAGGCTGAGGATTTCGGTATTTATGATGATACTGCGGATATGGACAGGGCTCTCGTTATGGCGGATGCCTACTACGGAGATGCAAGCAGTCTGGTAACGTTATGTAAGGCAATAGGGATGCCGATAATGATACAGAACGCACATGCGATAGAAGAATCAAAGGATATGAATCCTTAGGTAAGGGAGTAGCTGTTGTTTTTAGAGAAGGTTATTTGGAGTGGGTTGACGCAAAGCTATTTTAAGGAATTAAGTCTTCAACCTTTCAAAATATAAAATAATGTTTATAAATTCCAGCTTAAAAGTCGACTCTTTTATATGATAGAATCATTTAAAAGAGTAAAGAATGTCAGTATTGTAATAAGTGTTTTTATAGTAAGAATTCGGTCATAAAAAAAAGAGGGGTGTTTTAGTATTGAATATAGGGGTAATATTCGCTGGCGGAGTCGGTTCCAGAATGCACAGTAAAGATAAACCAAAACAATTTTTAAAACTCTATAATAAGCCGATTATTCTGCATACATTAGAACCTTTTGAGCTGAATAACGAGATAGATGCGGTTGTTATAGCCTGTGTAGAAGATTGGATACCATATCTTGAAAAGCTTATATATAAGTTTAGGATTGAAAAAGTCAAGAAGATCGTTCCCGGTGGGCCAACAGTACAACTATCGATATATGAAGGATTAAAGGCTGCAAAAAAAATAGCGGGGGATGAACCGAGTATAGTGCTTATTCATGATGGAGTCAGACCGCTTATTAATACAAGGCTGCTGTCTGATAATATCGATAGTGTAAAGAAATATGGATCTGCAATTACAGCGGGGATTGTAAAGGAAACTATTGTGCTTGTCGATGAAAACCAGGATATAGAACAGGTTCCTTCCAGAAAGTATTCGCGAATGGCGAAGGCTCCACAGTCGTTCTGGCTTGATGAAATACTGGCTGTCCATGAAAAAGCACTGGAAGATGGAGAGAGAAGTACTATTGATTCATGTAGTCTTATGAAGCAGTATGGAAAAAAACTTCATATGATCGATGGACCATATGAGAACATCAAAATAACTACTCCGGATGATTTTTATACCATGCGTGCAATTCTGGAAGCGAAGGAAAATAGCCAGATATATGGATATGATGATTAAGTACAGATATGTGTTTTAATATTTATGAAAATAGAGAAAAAGGTGTAAAATGTGGATCGTTATTTAGAAGAAGACTTATATCGTCTTTCTCAAAACAAAAAATTACAAGGAAAATATAAGAATAAGACAATATTTGTCACTGGGGCCACTGGTCTTATTGGTTCTTTAATTATTAAAGCATTACTTAGATTAGATCATAGAGTAAATGTAATAGCTCTAATTAGGGATTTAGAAAAAGCAAAAGATATCTATGAAGATGATTTTGAAAGAATTCAATTTGTTATTAATGATATCTTGGATCCTTTTAATGTAGATGGCGATATAGATTATATATTTCATTGCGCCAGCATCACATCTTCAAAGAAGATGATTTTATGTCCTGTAGAAACAATTGATGTCGCAATCACAGGTACACGAAATATACTAGAATTAGCAAGAAAGAAACATGTACAGTCTTTTGTTTACATTTCATCTATGGAAGTATATGGTACTTTTACAATATCGACTTCTGATGTAAAGGAAGATGATATGGGATATGTAAATCCATTACTTGTACGCAGTAATTATCCTGAGTGTAAGAGACTATGTGAAAACATGTGCATAGCTTATTATTCGGAATTTGGTATACCTGTTAAAATTGCCAGATTGGCACAGACGTTTGGACCAGGGATTTTAAAGACAGAAAACAGAGTATTTGCACAATTTGCAAGAAGTGTAATTAGAAATGAGGACATTGTATTACATACAAAGGGGTTATCAGAGGGCAATTATTGCTATTCCAGAGATGCGATAAATGCGTTGTTATTACTTTTGATATGTGGAAAGGATGGAGAAGCATATAATATTTCAAATCCTAAAGCACATACAACTATTGCAAATATGGCTGATATGATTTGCAAAAAGATTACAAATAACAAAATCAGGGTGATATTTGATGTTCCGGAAGATAACGTATTTGGATATGCAGCGGATACTAAGATGCGTTTAAACTCTGAAAAAATGATGGCATTAGGATGGAAACCGGAAATTGGTCTCGAAGAAGCTTATAGCAGGTTAATAGGAAGCATGATTGAAACACATAACTACTAAGAAGAGAGTATGAAATATTATAATACAACGATACTTAGTATTATTCGTTTTGAAAACAAAAAGAACGGGTGTTTTATATGGTTGCTGATGAAGTTTTGAAAAACAAAAAATACGTTATATATGGTGCTCAGGTAATAGCATTTGGAGCATATAAGGCATTAATGAATTTAACGGGCATATCTCCTGAATGCTTTGCTGTAGGGAAATCGAAAGGCAAACCTACATATCCTTTGGGAAATCCAGAAGATATCGAGGGAATTCCTGTCAGACCGATTGAAGAAATATCTAAGGAGATGTTCATAATTGTTGGTGTGACCGAAATGATTCAAAAAGAAGTGTTACCATTTCTTGCTGAGAATGGATATAAACATGTATTTCCATTAATTCAGCATGAAGAGCATCTCTTGATGAGTGAATACTATAGAAGATTAGGGTTATTTCCGACTATTGAAAAATTAAGTGTGATCAATGAATCAACAAAGCGACAGCCTGATTTTATGCTTTATGAGGTTAAAAATGATAGAGATAAACCATTATCATGTTTTCCTCAATTATATTCATATGAAAAAACAATTCAGGCGGGAGCTGCAATTGCAGAAAAGAGTATTGCCGATATAAGAGATGATGCAGGAATCAATATTTCGGAGAAGAATCGTATGTATTGCGAAATGTCTGCGGTGTACTGGATATGGAAGAATACTGATCATGATTGGATAGGGATAGAACATTATCGCAGACATTTTTTGGTAAAACCGGAAATGCTAAGGGATGATATTGATGTATTTTTGCCTTTACCATATATGTGTTATCCACATGAGATGAAACATGTTCTCAGATTTACGACTGAAAAAGTGATGTATGCATTATTGGAAACTCTGAAGGTTCTATATCCTGATAAATATGAAGAGTATCGCAAGATTTTGTATGGACAATATCAATACTGTTACAATATTATATGTGCCCGAAGATATGTATTTGATAATTATTGCAGATGGTTGTTTGGAATCACAGAGTATATGGAAAAGAATTTTGCAGAAGAGGTTACGGATTTGATGACAACCAGAACTTTGGGATATGTGTCTGAGGTTTTGACGAGTGTTTATTATATGTCCCATCAGCATGATCTGCGAATAATGCATGTTGAAAAAGAGTTCTATGTATAGGCATGAGATTATCTTATATAGGGAGTCGTTATGTGGTATGTGATTCAGACAATGAAAGGTCGTGAAGAAAAAGTCGCAGATGCAATCAGATATGATGTAGCGGAAGCGGATGAAACGGTCTTTGTCTTTGAAAATGAAATGGAATATAAGGTAAAAGGCTAATGGATCAAAGATACAAATCCATTTTTTCCGGGATATATATTTATAGATAATGATGAAGCCAAGGCGGAAGACTTCGATATCAGACTGAGAAAGGAAAAATATCCCTTGAAGCTTCTTCTGGTGGATGGCAAGGTCACACCTATAAGACCAGAGGAAGAGGAATATCTCACAAGAATCGGAGGAGATGAACATATTGTCAGAAATTCAATAGGATTTCGTGTGGATGATATGGTGAGTATCACCTCAGGGTCCTTTAAAGGATGGAAGGGTGAAATCATAAAAATCGATCGTCACAAACGAAGAGCAGTCATCAGTGTTCCTATGATGGGAAGAGATGTGGAAGTGACTATAGGTCTTGAGATAATCAAGAATATTTCCGGTGACGAGCTTCAGCCAGACGAAAAACCTGATAGAGGGGAAATGGCGAGGATAGTAAGTGCATAGAGCAGGGGCTCCTACATTCTAAAAATGTCGTAATAGGCGAATGGCGGCTCTGATTTGTTGTTAGGAAGAGAATCAATTCAGCCTGTCAATCCTTGAAATGATTAGTTCTTTCATCGAAAGTTTCATATCATCCGGGAGAAAAGAATCGTCAACAAGTTTAAGAAAAGCCGAATTCTTTGACACGATACTTTGCATCAGCTTAATGGCGGCTTTTTGTGAAAGTCCGGCTGAATCGGCAAAGGCAAAGAAATCTTTTTTTCGTATATTCCTTTTTTTACCATTCAGAGTCAGAGCAGTTTCTTCCTTATCTTCAAGCATGACGAGATTTACAGGAAGAAGATCGTATGCCGGCGACAAACTGAAATGTCTTGATGCAGGAGCGGACTCGATCAGAGAAAAGTTTTTTAAATGCATATCGGAATTACCGGTGATGAAACAAACTAAAAGCCTCAGATATAATTCTGAAATATCAAGCATTCTTTTTTCGGAATACTTATTGATGATTCCTGCGCACCTTTCGTAAGCCCCTTTATATTTATCCTCAGTTAATCTGAAACTTAACTGGCAAAAGTCTTCCATGGCATATAAACTTACACGAGATACAACCCCTTTTTTGAAGGCGATATCTCTATCCATACGTTTTGTGATGTAAGCATAGATCCCCCCCCGGAGCTACTGTTCATTCTGATTAGTGCATGAGACGCAGTTTTGACACCTGCCAGATTAGCTATGTTCATTACCAATGCCTCAGCCTTGGGAAGATGGCTGAAACTTCTGGTCTGTGGCTTCAGAATGTATCCGGAAGGAAAATCAACAATAGTCAATTTTTTTTTCATCGCTTTGTGAAAGATGCAAAGACAGTTTCTTCTGAACGCCGGTGACTGTGAATCCATGAGAGACAGTTTCCTCCGCGAGTTTTTCCAGTTCATCATCTGATATATCTATCTTAGGCATATCAGAAGTCTGAAAAAATTTCCGGATGCATCTTGAGTGCCAGCCGGAAACCATTTCCTGCCCGTCTTCTTTATTCAATTCCTTTCCACAACATAAACATCTCATAATTCCTTACCTTCAGGTCTAATGCTTATATCTCCGATACAATCAAAGCATGAGGCAAGTAATAAACCGAAACGATCCTTTCTGTCTATTTTCCTGTTTCGGCTAACTAAATTGAGAAGCCAGCCCTCAGGTATAAGACCATCAAAAAACGAAAATAAAACAGAAGAGGTATACGGTTCCTGTCTCAGCGGCAAAGTTATACTGATTGAAGGATTTGTACCGGTCAGATACGAAGCGTCATATGTGAAACTATAGCCCTCATCAGTCTCACATAAGATACCGGCTTTTACATTCTGAACGTAAACATCTGCCTTTCATAATATATCAGAACTCTGCATCTTCAATCCTTCCCGGAACAGCCTGCATTCCGAACATCGCCAAAAAGTGAAAAATGTTTCTTCAAGATTAGGTATTGACAGAGCGGGCTGGATTCCAGTATTCTGAATAAGTAGTTCAGTAGCTCCACTTCTTTGGAGTACGTAATTCTAAGATTATTTCCGGATCATAATCTTCTATTATTTCAATAAGGAAACCAAGATAACTAAAAACGTAAACCAACGTTTGTTAACAAAAAATTTAATAAATGCTGTTATTTTTGATGCTATACTAAAGCTATATGAAGGAACATATATATGGGAAAAGAAAAAATCAATATAAAGACAGGCTATTCAGACTTCTGTTTGGCAGAGAGGAAAATAAAGAGCCCATCATGAGTCTCTATAATGCATTGAACAATTCTGACTACAAGGATGTATCAGAACTGGAACTATACACCATAGAAGATGTTATTTATATCAAGATGAAGAATGATGTGGCTTTCATTTTGGAGAGCTACTTGTCATTGTGGGAACAACAAAGTACATATAATCCGAACATGCCGGTGCGGGGATTGATGTATTACGCTAAAATGTATGATAAATATATTAAAAGCAGGTCACTCAATATCTATGGATCAAAGCTGATAAAGATTCCAACACCGCGATATATAGTTTTTTACAATGGAACAGAGGATATCAATTCGATAAAGCAGCTGAGATTATCAGATTCCTTTATTAAGCCGGATCAGACAGGAGCTTTTGAATGGACAGCAACATTGTGTAATCTTAATAAGGGAAAAAATGACGAGCTCAGATTTCAATGTAAAGTATTGGACGGATATATGACGCTGATCGAGAGAATCAGGGCAAATCTAAAAAGCACAGAAGATATTGAGAAGGCTGTGGATTCAGCAGTTGTTTCATGTATTGATGAAGGGATATTAAGAGACTTTCTTATTGCTCATCGAGCGGAGGTAATAGATATGTGCTTGACAGAATATGATGAAAAAACGTTTGTGAATGGTATTAAAGAGGAAGGCCGTGAGGAAGGTTGTAAAGAGCAAATTATCAGACTGATATGTCGAAAGCTTCGTAAGGCAAAGACTGTTTCTCAGATTGCTGAAGACCTTGAAGAAGATGAAACAAAGATAAAGATTATTTGCGATGCTGTCGCAAAGTTTGCACCAGATTTTGATGAAGAGAAGGTTATTAGAAGTGTACTTGAAGAAGTCAAAGTTTGATAAAGAAAAGTGATTCCGGGTAAAAACAGAATATATAAAAGTCTTAGAGCAGGACTTCCTACATTCTCAAATTGTATGGAACCCTGCTCTTTTTGTAATATAAAATATATTTATAAGAAATGAACCCATCAAGCGCCCCGAATTAAAAAATGTTTATAAAATCCAGATAAAGAGTCGACAATTTATATAATCTAAATGTTTGAGAAGATAATTTTTTGGATAATATGGTGAAAAAATATTTCACCAATGATATGATGCTTATAGATAGGTTTTTTTAAGATTTTTAAATGGTACAGAAGACTAAAAGAAATTGAAGAACAAAGTGTCGTGATAGGCGCATGGCGGGAGGCAGTTGACATAGCGATAGCGGGTGGCGACTGAATGAAGTCATCATGGTGAAGCTATGAGAAAGATAAAAGTTGTGTTTGAAGTGTTGTAATACTAACTTAAAAGAGGTTAGGTAGTAACTACTAGACCTTCAATCCAAGATTGAATATCTAAGTTCAGGGGTTTTCCTTAAGGCATAGTAGTTAATATTATATGGGAAGGTCGTATTCGTTACAGTGACAGGCACCAAGGCTTCGTAAGTCAAGGACTGTTTCTAAGATGGCCGAAGATCTTGAAGAAAATGAAATAAAGATAAAGACTATTTATGATGCTGTGGCAAAGTTTTCACCAGATTTTAATGGAAAGAAGGTTATTAGAAGTGTATTGAAAGAAGTCCATGCTTGATAAAGCAGTGATAAAGACATGAGTATATGATTATCAATATCAGGGATTTGGAAAATCAAGAAATAGACGTAGAAAAGTAATTACTACTACAACAGAATATCTAAAAACCTTAGAGCAGGAATTTTTATATTCTTGAATTGTAGAATTTTCTATTCTTTTTGCAATATCAATTCGATTTTTAAGGAATAGGCCCTTCGACCTCTTCATAATAAAAAATTATAAAATTCAGATAAAGAGCCGACATTTTATACAACCCAATGGTATAAGAAGAATGTATTATTTGGATGGTTTGACGAACAAAGATTTTCTAGCGATATGATATTTATAGATGATATTTTCAAATGTATTCGTGAAGTACAATTACTTAAGCGATTACGTAAGGGTGACAGACACCAGATTTTGGGAGGCATATTTTTATGACTGATTTTAATGGCGCAACGTTATTGATTACAGGAGGGACAGGCTCATTTGGTCAGACGGTTCTAAAACGTTTTATTAACTCCAATCTACATGAGATTAAAATCTTTTCTCGTGATGAGAAAAAGCAGGATGATATGCGTCATGAGCTTCAGTCGAAATATCCGGATGTTTATTCAAAAGTAAAGTTCTATATTGGCGACGTCAGAAATCTTCAATCAATACGAGATGTAATGAATGGTGTAGATTTTGTATTTCATGCCGCTGCCTTAAAACAGGTTCCGAGTTGTGAATTCTTTCCTATGGAAGCTGTGAGAACAAACATATACGGAACAGATAATCTATTACATGCGGCCATGGAAGCAAAGGTTGAAAAGGTTGTTTGTCTCAGTACTGACAAGGCGGCTTATCCTATAAATGCAATGGGAACATCAAAGGCAATGATGGAGCATGTGATAAGAGCTAATGCACGAGTAGCTGCTGAACAGAATGGGCCTGTCATATGTTGTACTAGATATGGTAATGTTATGTGCTCAAGAGGTTCTGTTATTCCACTGTTCATTGATCAGATTAAAAATGGTCAGAAGATTACTATAACTAATCCGGAAATGACTAGATTTTTAATGAACTTGGACGAAGCTGTAGAATTAGTGATGTTCGCATTTGAAAATGCTTCTCCTGGAGATTTATTCATTCAGAAAGCCGATGCAAGCACTATAGGAGTTTTGGCAAAAGCAGTTCAGAAATTATTCGGTTCAACAGGTGAGAAAATCATTGGAACGAGGCATGGAGAAAAACTATGTGAAACTCTGATGACCAGTGAAGAGAGTCTTCGTTCTGTAGACATGGGAAAATATTTCAGAGTGGCAGCAGACAATAGAGATCTGAACTACGACAAATATTTCAGTAAAGGTAATAAAAGTTTTAATGATGAACCATATACTTCATCTAATACAAGACTTCTTAACGTGGAGGATACTGTTTTAAAACTGTTAACAACGGATTATGTAAATAACGCATTGAAGGGTAGTAAATGAATATATTGATCACTGGAAGTGAAGGTTTTGTAGGTCAGAATATGGTATGGAATCTTAGAGAGATAAGAGATGGTAAGAACCGTACAAGGCCTGATCTCAAAATAGATGATATCTTTGAATATGACACTAAAAGCAGGTATGAAGAACTTGAGTCAGCATGTGAAAAAGCTGATTTTGTATTTCATTTTGCTGGAGTTAACAGACCAAAGAATATTGAAGAATTTAAAAAAGGTAATGCTGATTTTACAGTGGAATTGTTAGAACTTCTTATTAAGAAGAAAAATACTTGTCCCGTGTTGCTTTCAAGCTCAATTCAGGCGAGTCTCGTTGGTAGATTTGCAAATTCCGAATATGGAAAGAGTAAACTGAGAGCAGAAGAGATTTTTTTTGAATATGGGAAAAGAACCGGTGCAAAAGTCTTAGTTTATAGATTTACAAATCTCTTTGGCAAATGGAGCAGACCAAATTACAATTCGGTGGTTGCTACCTTCTGTAATGCCATAGCGAACGATCTTGAATATAAGATGAATGATCCAAATACGGAACTGGAATTACTATATATCGATGATTTTTTTGAAGGCATGTTAGATGCGCTTGAAGAGAAAGAGAAACATTGTGAATACGACGGATTAAAAGTTTGTGAAGATATCAGGGGAAGATACTGTTATATACCATATACACACAGAGTTACACTTGGGTATATTGTTGAGAAACTAAAAGAGTATAAAACAATTACTGAAACAAAAATCATACCGGACATACCTGAGGGTTCCTTTGAAAAAAAGCTGTTAAGTACATATCTTACGTATCTTCCACAGGATAAGCTTGTATACAATCTGGATATGAAGATCGATAATAGGGGCTCTTTTACAGAACTCATAAAGACAAAGACATCGGGACAGATAAGTATAAATATCACCAAACCAGGGATAACAAAGGGGGAACATTGGCATAACACTAAGTGGGAAATATTTATGGTCGTGTCAGGGCACGGATTAATACAGGAAAGACGATTGGGAATCGATCCTGCGACGAGGAAAGAGTATCCGATAATAGAATTTGAAGTAAATGGGAATGAGATGAAGGCTGTTCAGATGATCCCGGGATACACGCATAACATTATTAATTTGAGCGACTCAGAAGATTTGATTACGGTTATGTGGGCAAACGAACAGTTCGATGCCGGACATCCGGATACCTTTTATGAGGCTGTGACTCCAAACTGATTTGCCGGTAAGTATTTAAGTATTGTTGTAAAAATGTGTGTAAACAAAGGGTGATGTGATATGAATTCATGGAAAAACAATGGGAAATTAAAGCTTGCGATCATAGTTGGAACCAGACCTGAAATCATACGTTTATCTGCGACTATAAAGAAATGCAGATTATATTTCGATACACTGCTTATACATACCGGGCAGAATTATGACTACAATTTGAATGAAGTTTTCTTTAAAGATCTGGAAATAGATGCTCCTGATCTGAATCTGGAGGTAAAAGGGGATGATCTCGGGGATATGATTGGAGCAATCCTTTCAAAATCATATAAAGCCTTAAAGAAACTTAATCCGAATGCACTTTTAGTATTGGGTGATACTAATTCCTGCTTGTCTGCAATATCGGCAAAACGTCTTCATATTCCTATATTTCATATGGAAGCAGGAAACCGATGCAGAGATGAAAGACTTCCTGAAGAAACTAACCGGAGAATAGTTGATATCATTTCGGATGTAAATATGGCATATTCCGAACAGGCCAGAAGATGGCTTAGGGACTGTGGATTGCCGCCAGAAAGAACATTTGTGACGGGATCACCCATGGCGGAGGTACTTTCTGAGAATTTGAAAAAGATAGAAAGTTCAGATATCTGCAGACGGCTAACAGAGGAGTTGGGAGTAATTATAGAGACAGGAAAATATATACTGTTATCAGCTCACAGAGAAGAGAATATCGATGATGATGAACAGTTTATCAGTTTATTTGACGCAGTAAACGTCATGGCTGAAAAATATCAAATGCCGGTGATCTATTCATGTCATCCGAGATCAAAGAAACGATTAGAGACCAAAGGATTTATATTACATAGAAATGTGTATAGCCACAGTCCTATGGGATTTCATGATTACAACCATCTTCAGATGAATAGTTATGTAACGGTATCCGATAGTGGAACTTTACCAGAAGAAAGTGCATATTTCAGCAATATTGGAAAATCCTTTCCAGCAGTATGTATCAGGTCTTCTACAGAGAGACAGGAAGCAATGGAAAAAGGGTGTTTTATCCTGTCTGGTATAACAGAGACCGGACTATTACAGTCGGTAGATATGGCAATAAAAATGAGGAATAAAAAAGATTATTCAGCAGATGTTCCGGATTATTCAGATTTAAATGTAAGTACTAAGGTTGTAAAAATCATACAGTCATATACCGGAGTTGTAGATAAGTTTGTTTGGAGAAAGTAATTATGTTTCCTAATATTTTGTTTCATCATATAAAACTGGTAACAAATGGCACAAAAGTCTGGTACATAGCACAACCATATTCTTTTCTTATGGAATTGGAGATTGAAACCATGAAGCTAAGATGTTTGGGACAGATTCCAGGACCGGTTGAAAGAATAGCATATCGAGGACTAGTATACCATGAGGATACTTTGATTTTGCTTCCATATAGAAGTAATAATATGTATTTGTATGACCTCAAAGAGGAAATATACAGGCGATTGGAAATTGATTGTGGAAATAAGCCCGAATTTATCGGAGGTACATTTCTGGATGAGTATTTATATATATATAGCAATACTGATGATGAAGTAATTAGATATGATATAAAGAAAGAAAAGGTCATATCTAAGATAAAACTCAGTGATTATATAAGTGATGTTCATATTTCTTTTTGGTGGGACGGAGAAGTTGTCAATGATAAGTTGATGCTGCCATGTTTTGGTTCTAACATTATTGCAGAATTAAGTAACAATGGTGACGTGTCTTTAAATGTGATGGGCACTACCACCGAAAAATGGGTTGAAAATATAGTGTGCATTAGGGATGGAAAAAGCGAATGTATTCGTTTGGGAAATGAGGGAGATATTAATGTAGAAGAGTATTATCAAAGTGAAAGGGTATGGAAAAGAACTCATATTGAAACGTGGGCATCAAATAAAAAGAAGAACCCATATTGCTGGAGTACTTTAGTTGATGGTAAATGGTTTTTCATTCCTCAATTTAGGGGGAACTTATTTTATGTTGATACCGACAAAGATGAACTTAAGTACTTTCATAGGTTTGAAATGGTTGATGTGAAAAAATATGGAATACAAAACTTTTTATGTGGAATCAAGGTGGCAGAAAAGATATTAACTATTGATATGAATCTTGGACATTTGATTGAAATCGATACAGAGTCACTTTCGGTAAAAGAATCAGTTATTGTGATTGGCGAAGAAGTGCTTCAATTTTTAAACAAGTACTATAAAGAAAAACTTGATAATAATGAAGTGGTCATTGAAAATGATTTTTTTCCAGGTATGTGTGTTGCAAATTTAGATAGTTTTATTGAATATATTACAAGTGAAAATAATGTGGAATATAGATTTTAGTAAGGAATTAGCTGAAAAAGTCACACTATTATTTAGAACAGCATATAAATATCCGGAATTGATTTCTCGGAGAAAAAATAGTGAATATATCTGCAGAATAAAGAATCTTCTTACAGGGTATAGAGAATACAGATATAGAGATAATGATTCATCTATTCTTATTGTTTATCCGCATGATTTCTTTACTAAAAATCACTTTTCTTATTATTATAACTTTATTTCCTATTTTGATAAGTATGATGCTTTTTACTATGCAGAGAAAAAAGGCAGCAGGCGTGGGGTACTTAAGAGTCTTCTGTGGGTCATTAGAAATATGCCTAAAGTTAAAGGTGTCAATTATCAGCTTGGTGTAATGGCGGTTATGTCAAATTTTCCCATTTTTCTTGAACAATGGGAAAGAATAGATTTATCCAGATATAAACTTGTGGTCGTATATAATGAGCTCTCACCAATAGGTAGATATATCGTGGAATCCTGTAAGGAAAGGAATATAAAAACAGCGACATTACAACATGGATATTTTTGTGGAGCTGGCGTAGACAAAAATGAATGGAATTCAATAGAACTATCACAAAGTGTTGTTGATTACTTTCTGATGTGGAACAATTTCACAAAGAGTGAAGCCATTAGATCTGGAATGAAGAAAGAGAAGATCATAGTTGCCGGCATGCCTGGATATATTGGTAAATGTTTTGAAATAAGAAATACTGATGACAGGAGTATATGTATCTTTTTAGGATCCTTTGATGATGACAATAGTCACATTTTAGCTATATGTAAAAGATATGCTGAAATACATGGGTATAAATACTATGTAAGATATCATCATGGCACAAATAATCTTTATAGAGAATTATTTGATTCTAATTATGCAGGTACGATGAATGAAATTTCCATACAAGAAATTGTAGGGAGCGTAGAGTTTTCAGTTTGTGTTCCAAGTTCTGTATTTATCGAAGTCATGATCATGGGAGGGGAAATATATAGAATGGGAAGCAATAATGATACATTAGGGGGAACAAATAACAATGTATTCATCGATGAAGTTGAACTTGATATCTGCAGAAATAATTGGACTGAAATAAAGAAAAAAATAAGTATAGAAATGCTGCCGCCAGATGATCAGGAAGAAAGGTATAGAATTTTCTTTGATCAATTTGATATTTGATATTTATGGAAGGTTTAAACAGATGTCACCTATTATAAGTTTTGTGATTCCGGTCTATAATAATGAATATTATCTTGGAAATGCCGTATTTAGCATATTGAGACAATTGGAGTCAATAAAAGAAGAAGCGATAGAAGTGATAATAGTGGATGATGGGTCAACTGACAGAACAGGAATCATAGCTGATGAGCTAGCTGAAAAAGACAGTCGTATACATGTTATACATCAAGAAAATAAATGGATTTTTGGCAGTATGAACAGTGGTGTGAAAAATGCTGTTGGTGAATATGTTTATATATTAAATTCAGATGATCTGTTGGTTAAGGGAACTGTTCCGCTTCTTTTGAGCACAATTGACGAATATGACAATCCTGATGTGATTTGGACAAAGGTAGTATGGGAACTCGTCGATGATGAACAGAGAGTATTAGATTCAAGGGATTTTAACGAAAAAGTCAAGGAGGATTTTTATTGTAAGAATAGAAATGAGGTACACAAAAAATGGTTTTTCCTTCAGGAATCGGGACTGGCTACAAATCAGGCGAATCTTTATAAAAAAGCACTGTTAGAAAAACATAGTTTTAGAGAAGATGTATACGGTGCTGATACTATCCTGAATTTGGAAATAGCCGATGAAGTTAACAGTATGGTGATCCTGAAAGAGCCTGTTTATCGATATCTTGAATATAAAAGAAAAGGATTTAACGCTTCATTAAAATACTATGATTATACGCATGACATGTTTAATGAAATTATGAATATGTCATTAAAGTTATATGAAAAATGGTTGATACCTAAGAATGTATATATAGATTTTGTGATTTTAAAACGTTTAAGAAATTTGACAATAGAAATCGAAAGTATGCTTAATGAGAACTGCAAATTAAGTATAGATAGTAAATTGGAAAAGGTATTCTCTGTCAGTGCAGATCCGGAATTAAGAGAAAAGGCTTGGGGAGTCGGGAGAGAAAGAGAATATGAGAGCCGTATACTAAACGGCTCAAATAAAATATTAAAAAATAGCAATTATTGTTCTTCAGAATACGGTTTTGTAAAAGTGCTTACGGCGGGACTACCACTGGATTATTGGGGGGAAATAAATGCTGAGGTCATTGACTTAGAAGCATTAAAAGCCGCAGTTAACGATCCATTAAATAAAGATAAAATCGGAAAAATATACTATTCGGATGTGCTACAGAGTAAATGATTGTTAAGTCAGTTAGTTCAGTATTTTCGCAAGTAAGAGCATAAGATAGTGTATCGATAAGGATTAGGCCTGTGAGTGAGATATTGCAGTAGAAAAAACTACAGCAATAGAGGAGGTAGACAGGATGACTTACGTTGCATTTGGAGTTGGTCAATTTTTTCATTCTTTTTTGGAAAGGTTGGACACCATAATTGGCATTGAATTCTTTTGCGATAATGACAGTAGAAAATGGGGTCAGTATCTGATGGGAGATGACAGAGTATGTATCTCACCTGAGGATCTTAAAAAGATCAATGATCCCATGGTTATAATTTGTTCTGCAAAAGACAATTCTGTACGTGATATAGGTAAACAACTGGAAGAACAGGGTATTCCATATATAAGTGCGAAATCATTTTTACATCAACATGAGATAAAGAATCATAGTGTAGAGTGGCCTCAGAAAATTCAGAAAACAAGAATACATAAATTCATAGAATTGTTGGTAAATGGTACAACAGCATGTAATCTACACTGCGAATATTGCTATGTATGGAGGAGCAGAGGGTTTCAGGCTGGTAGAATTTCATCAGAGTATAGTGCTGATGAAATACGAAAAGCGTTATCCTTAGAACGTCTCGGTGGTCCGTGTCATATTAATCTTTGTGCACTTGGAGAGACATTGATTTCAGAAGGAATTATAAGAATAGTACGAGCGCTCACAGAGGAAGGGCACTATTTAGGGATAGTGACTAACGGAACCATTTCGCCGGCTATAGATGAGATTTTGTTATTTGATAAAGATCTTCAGGAAAAGATATTTTTTAAGATATCCTATCATAAAAAAGAATTGGAAAGATTGAAGCTTGTTGATGTTTTTTGGAATAATGTTGAAAAAATCAAATCATCAGCATGCTCATTTACTTTAGAGATTACTCCTTCTGATCTCTTGATTGATGAAACTGAAGAAATAAAAAAAGAGTTCTCGATACGTATGGGTGGAGCTTTACCGCATATTACCTTTACACGTGATAGCCAAAAGGAGGGCCTGGATCTATATTCAGAATTGTCATTGGATGAGTATCGCAGAATTTGGGGGCAGTTTGAATCATGCCTGTTTAATCTGAAATCCTATTTATATAAAAGAAAAATCACAGAGAATTGTTATGCTGGGTGCTGGAGCTATCGGATAAACCTGGTGAATGGAAATCTGCAAAGCTGTTATAAGCAACAGCTATCAGGTACCATCTATGATCATATGGAAAGTCCGTTTCAGAATGTGACAGTAAAGAATAAATGTGCTCAGACTTATTGCTTTAATAATCATGCATTTATTGCTTGGGGGGATGTTCCGGATATAGAGTGTGACACTTATCTTGCAATGAGGGATAGAATTGAAAAGGACGGTACTGTCTGGATAAAAAAACCATATCGAGCACTGATGAATCAGAAATTATATGATAATAATTTTCCATGGATAGACAGATGGAGTGACTATCCCAAATTGTTCAGAGCTGAGAGAGAAGGTGCATTTATACTTTTTAATAGTCCGGATTATGGAAATCTGGGAGATCAGGCTATAGCCTATTCGGAGAGAGTGTTTTTTAGCAGGCTGTTTCCTGATAAAGAATTTATAGAAATATCATGTACCCAGTATATAAAAGAATGTCTTCAAATTAAAAAGGCAGTACGAAATGATGATGTAATATTGCTTACAGGCGGAGGATATATGGGATCCATATGGCTCTGGCTGGAAGACATGGTTATCAACATACTGGAACAGTTTCCGGATAACAGAGTGGTTATAATGCCTCAGACTATATTTTTTGAAGATGATCAATTTGGTCATTCGGAGCGATATATGTTTGAAGAAGCGGTGATAAGACATGGAAATGTACATATATTTGCAAGAGATGTATCAACTTATGAATATCTGAAGAAAAGCAGTATAGATGATTCGTGCTTTGAATTAGCAAATGATATGGCGATGGCACTGGATATCAAATCTAATGCCTTAGAAAAGAATCAAGGAAAAGTACTCATATGCCTAAGGAAAGATGAGGAAAGTGTAAATTATGATAGGACAAAACTTATTGAAGAAATTGAAAAGATTTTCGGAAATGAAACTGTAGAATTCTCCACTGTTGTAGAGGAAAATGTTTTCCTTGATGACAGAGAAAGATACCTTAGTGATTTATGGTCACAGATGAGTAAAGCAGAGCTTATCATAACAGACCGTCTGCATGCATCTATTTTCAGCTGTTTGCTTTCAATACCTTGTTTTGCACTGAGTAATTCTACTGGAAAAGTCAGGGATTTTTGCGACAGGTATGGAGATTTATATGATATCAGGCTGGCGAAAGATGAAGATGAAGTTGTGGATTTTGCTAAAGAGTATATAACACCTAAGCCTAAAAGAATAAAAAAACATGAAAATATCAATGAACATTTTATGGAGTCTGTGACACGTTATTTTAAGGAGAAATGTTTTGTATGATCAATGTTCTGTTGCTTGGAGATTCAATACGTCTAAACTATCAGGAAGAGGTAGCTAGGCTTTTAAATGTGAATGCGAATGTTGTCTATCCAAAAGATAACGGCAGGTTTTGTCTTTATACCCTGAGGTACATACATGAGTGGATAAAGGATTTATCTCCAAAGGATGGAGAGTTTGATATCGTACATTTTAATTGTGGTCTTTGGGATGTACTTAGACTTTCAAATGAATCTGGGCCTATGATAAGTGAAGAATTGTATCATGAATCGCTTGTCAGAATCGTGGAAAGGATACGGTTCATGTGTCCGGGGGTAAAGATAATATTTGCACTTACAACCTCAGTAAAGGAACCTGGGTTCGAACCGGGAATAGAAATTGGAGAGCGGAGAAATCAGGACATCGTGAGGTACAACGAGATTGCGAAGGGTGTCTTTAATAAAATGGGAATAGATATAAATGATTTATGGGAAGTCTCAAAAAAAATTCCTGATGATGCCAGATCTGATCAGGTTCATTTTGATACTGATAAAGGAAGAATGGTTCTTGCTGATGCAGTAGCAATGTTCATAAAACAAAGGTTAATATAAATATAATATGAAAAAATTAGAGAATCGGATTCCAGTTGTTTTTACACCTGATGAGAAGTTTGTTATTCCAACATGTGTTGCGATAGCCAGTATGATGGAAAGTAGAAGAGAAGCATATTATTTTTTTTATTTGGTATTGGATAGTAGTTTAAAATGGGCTGAAAGCTATTTTAGCGCAATAAAAGATGTATATAATGAATTTGAATATAAAATAATCTGGATAGAAGAAGCTACCTTTAAACAAGGTGTAATAAAAACAGAACATTTATCTCAAAGTGCTTTTTATAGATTGTTTTTGCCGGATCTGATTAAAACGGAAAATAAGATCATGTATCATGATGGAGATATTTTGGTGTGCGATGATCTAAAAAAAATGTATGACGTTGATTTAAAGGATAATTACATTGGAGGGATACCATCAATATATGCTGCACAAGAGGATGAATGGAGTAAAGCGAAAATAGATAAGTGGGGATTCGCTAGTACAGAAGGATATGTGTTTTCAGGAGATTTGATAATTAATTTACAGAAGTTAAGGACAGATAACATTACAAAGATTTTTTCTTCAGAAATAATGAAAGGATATCCATCAGAAGATCAAGATATAATAAATAAAGTTTGTTATGGACATATAGCATTACTTCCTCTCAGATACTGTATGTTAAATAGATGGACAGAGAATGATACTTTGGAACTGTTTACTAATCCAGTCTATTCATATCAAGAGATATGTGATGCCAAAAACAATCCAGCTATAATTCATTTTGCAGGTGCAGATGCAAAACCATGGTTGAATCTCAGAGTGAGTTATGGTGAATTGTGGTGGAATACTTTAAAAAGAATTGTTGGTGATGAAGTATATAAAAGAATGAGAGATATTGCTCAGGAGAATACAGAATGCAGAGATTGGAGTTATTTATGGTGGAAATTACAACTCTGTATGAATAAAGCTAAGGAGGTTGTTATCTATGGTGCCGGTAAAAATGGTAAGGAACTATTGGAGTCATTGAACAATAATGGTATTTCTGTGAGCGGATTTTTAGACATGAATAGTGAGAAATGTGGTACTTTTGTGGATGGAGTAGAAATTTTCCACGTCAATACTGATAGTTTTAGTAAAAGAAATACTATAGTGATAGTATCTGTAACAAATGGTTTTGATGAGATTAAGAAATATCTAATTCAAAAGGGATACGAAAATGAATTAATTTTAAGATATTATCATAAAAGTAACTTCTATTACCAGTCAATAGCCGCTGAGTATCAAGAATATGAACAGCAGGACGCGTGCCTAAGATGTGGCAAACAAATAGATCAAAAAGTAATATAGAAAGTATAACCATGTAATATGAGGGGTAGTGAACAAATTGCTAAAGATTTCTGTTGTGGTTCCTATATACAATATAGAGAGATATTTGGAAAGATGTATAGAAAGCATTTGCAATCAAACTTATAAAAAATTGCAAATAATACTTGTTAATGATGGTTCTTCGGACAGTTGTGAGAATATAGTTCGAAAATGGCAGTTAATTGATACAAGGATAATCAGCATCACAAAATCAAATGGTGGACTGGTAAGTGCCAGAAAAGCCGGAATCAGACTGGCAGATGGAGATTATATAACTTTTGTGGACGGAGATGATTGGATAGATGATGACTGGATAGAAAAGCTTACAAAAGCCATATGTAATGACAGTATAGATGTGGTTTGTGGGGGGAATTATATTGATTATACAAGTGGAGTAATCAAGGAGAATAGAAACAGATTTGATACGGGGGTATATGATTCCGAAGATATAATTCCAAATATGATTCATAGAAGCGATGGCGCGGAGTTTTCAATTACGCAGTATGTGTGGTCAAAACTGTTTAAAAATAATATCATCAAAGATGTTATAGAAATAGTACCTGAGAGTATAAGCACAGGTGAAGATGTTGCAATAACCTACAACTGTATCCTCAAATCAAAGAAATTATATGTAACTAACGAACTGGGTTACCACTATATGAAAAGAGAGGATTCCATGTGTGCAGTCTATCCGAAGGATGAGCGCAGAAGATGTAATGACCTAATAAATTTTCTGCGAAAACGTTTTTCGGAAGATGTACAGGCAAAAGTACTTTTGCCTCAGCTTAACTGGTATGAAAAAATGATAAGACTTACCAGAGATATATCTTATTTTGATGAAAATAAATGTGAAATTCTCTCAATAATGGGGGGGCTGAAGATTCCATGTGATGTTGTTATATATGGTGCAGGTGCTATGGGAAAGTGTCTGCTCAACTATCTTCAGAATATTTCAGTAGTAAAGATATCAGGATGGTTGGACAGAGAAAAGAATGAAATATGCGCATCGGGGATAAAGATTGAAGACCCTGAAACATATGAATATAAGAAATTTTCAGACAGATACTATGTAATAGCAATAGTTAACACAGAAACAGTAAAACGGATAATAGAATTTCTAGTGAATAATGGTGTAGGCAGAAATAAAATAATATCTATTCCGGAAGAATTTTTTTATGCTGAAAGTACCTGATGACTCGTGAAAATGCAGAGTAAAATAAACATAGTTTTAACTAATGGTTAATGTTAATTAGACTGAAAGGAACATTGCAGTATGTTTGCTGATAAAAAAATTCTGGCTTTAATTCCGGCAAGAGGTGGAAGTAAGGGAATAAAGAATAAGAATATCGTTGATCTGTGCGGAAAACCACTGATTGCACATACTATAGCTTCAGCAAAAAAAAGTTCATATATAGACAGAGTCATTATTTCAACAGACAGCGTAGATATAGCAAGAGTTTCAAAAGACTATGGAGCAGAAGTACCATTTATGAGACCGGATGAACTTGCTTCTGATATAGCCAGAACAGTCGATGTAGTTATGCATGCCGTTAAATATTTTCTAGATATAGGTGATTTGTTTGATGTTTTGATCCTTTTGCAACCAACACAGCCATTGAGAACGGAAACGGACATAGATGGAGCTATAGAGCTGTTTTTTGAAAAGGGAGAAAAGGGATTGGTGTCGGTCTCTCCGGTAGATGATAATCCTATTCTGATAAGGACTATAGGTGATAATGGAGAGCTGAAAGGTATTCTTGAGATGAACAGCACATGTCGTCGTCAGGATATGCCGTCGTATTACAAGGTGAATGGATGTATATATATAAACAGAGTTGAAGATTTAACTCGTCAAACAAGTTTTAATGATAATCCAATAGGATATGTCATGGAATCCTCACATTCCGTGGATATAGATGAACCAAAAGATTTGGTGATGGCGGAGTTTTTTTTGAGAAAGGGGAAAGAAAATGGAGTGCAAGAGAACTCAAGTTAAGTTTTATTTAAAAGAATAGTACAAAAAAATTCAAAAGAGTATTTCAAACTAATTGAAAGTGAGGCAAGAACTGACAGTAAATTAGATAGGATGTCAGAGATATCATGGCTTGATATTGGATGTGAAACCGGAAGTTTTCTGTATTACTTAAGAAATAAGTATCCTGATATGAAACTAACCGGAATGGATGTTATTCCAGAACTATTAGAACATCTCAATGATGGAATTGATGGTAAAAAAATAATTCCATTTTTGGGGGATATAACAAATGAGCAGAAGTTACCAAAAGGGACATTTGATATTGTATCGATGACTGGAGTTATTCAGATATTCGATGAGTGGGAAGGTGTATTGAGAAACGCATTATCATTATTAAATGATAAAGGTGTCATGTATATGCTATCAGTATTTAATCCTGAACCATATGATGTATTTGTTAAATATAAGCCTTCTAATCAGAGTGGTGGGGTGCTTGAAGCAGGCTGGAATATGATTTCTTTAGACAGTATAAAACGATATTGCGAAGAAACTGATTTCGTGGCTGAGGTGATTCCATTTGAGATAAATATCGATATTCCGAAGAACAAAGATGATACAGTTAGAAGTTGGACAATAAAAAAGGATGATGGAAAACGAATGATAATTAATGGACTTCAACTTGTTAACAACCATTATATTTTTAGGATACGAAGGAGATAATATATGAAATTCTGTAAGAAATGTATCATGCCTGATACCAGGCCGCATATTTCCTTTGACAAAGATGGGGTTTGTATAGCCTGCCAAAACAATGAAAAGAAAAAGAGTGTGGATTGGGATCTTAGATATAAGGAATTAGAAAAACTGTGTGACAAGTATCGCAGAAAGGAAAATGGGGTATATGATTGTATCATAGCCGTATCTGGAGGTAAGGATTCGCATTATCAGGTTCATGTTATGAAAGAGCAGATGGGTATGAATCCTCTTCTGATTACTGTTGAAGATTTCTTCACAATGACAGAAGCCGGTAAACATAACATTCAGAATATATCAGAGGCTTTCGGCTGTAATATTATCTCTTTTAAACCAAATCGCAGAGCGGCGAAGGTGATTTCACGGTACATGTTTGAAAAATACGGAAGACCGTTGTGGTATGTAGACAGATTACTGTATACCGTCCCTTTATATTATGCTGCAGCATTAAATATTCCACTTCTTGTATATGGTGAAAATGTATCTTATGAGTATGGGGGAATAAATGATATTGAAACATATTCTGCAAGAGAGCAAGTTTTCAATGGGGTCGCACCGGATGTTGATTTGGAGGAACTTGTTGAAGCTGGGGTTCCAAGAGATGAACTGACTTATCTTGAAGCACCATCCAGAGTACTACTTGAAAAGTTGGATCCAATATATATGTCGTATTTCTTGGAATGGAATAGCGTTAGAAATTATGAATTTGCAAAACGACGTGGATTTAAAGATTTAACACACGAATGGGATAGAACAAATCATATAGAAAACTTTAATCAAATAGACAGCTATGGATATCTTTTGAATGCATGGATGAAATTCCCTAAATATGGGCATGCATATGCGACTGATTATGGTGCTAGATGGGTTAGATATGGATTATTAACACGCGAAGAAGCTGTAAAACTTGCCGAAGAAAGAGATCATGCAGTTGATCCTAAGATAATAGAGGATTTCTGCAACTTTACAGGGATGACTATAGAGGAATTCTATAATGCTCTGGATAAACTATATAATAAAGATTTATTTGAAGTGAATGCTCTTGGACAGTGGAGATTAAAGCAGGAGAATATAGAGGAGAGAAGAAATCCACATTGGTAAATTAGTATGCCGCCAGTACAATCAAAAGAAGATGAGGATATTTATGAATATTGAGAAAATATCAAAATTCATAGGAAATGATTCATTGAGCATCATTGAAGCGATGCGAATGATAGATCTTAATTGTAATGGGATTTTATTTTTAGCTAATCAAGAAGGTAAAATTCTGGCCAGTGTTACAGATGGTGACATAAGACGTTTTTTAATAGATGGTGGAAAAGTAACCGATAAGGTTTCATTGGCTGCAAACAAAGATGTGCTTGTTGTTCATTCACTTAAGGATGCTAAGAGATTCTATCATTCAAAGGATTGTGTTGCAGTACCTGTAGTGGATGATAAAGGAATAGGGATTGATATTTATACAGGAGAAGATTATGAACCGGAAGAAAAAGCCAAACTTAATATTCCTGTTGTTATTAATTCCGGAGGTAAGGGAACGAGATTAGATCCCTTTACAAGAGTATTGCCGAAACCACTGATACCTGTTGGAAAATATCCGATTTTAGAGTTGATCATACAAAAGTTTATGTCATATGGGTGTGATAAATTTCATGTAATTGTCAACTACAAAAAAGATATTATAAAGGCATATTTCTATGATAATGAACTGTCGTATGATATCAGCTGGTATGACGAAGAAAAACCTCTGGGAACAGGTGGTGGGTTAAGTCTTCTTAAAGGAAAGATGTGCGAAACTTTCTTTTTTGCAACATGTGATACTCTTCTTGCTGTGGATTATGAGGAAATAATAAAATTTCATAAAGAAACCCATGATTCTATAACCATGATATGTGCTGATAAGAACATCAAAATACCGTATGGGATCGTTGAAATTAATGCCGATGGTACGGTCAGTAGTATGAAAGAAAAACCGACATTATCCTATTTGACTAATACAGGAATGTATGTTGTCGAACCACATGTGTTGGATAATTTGAAGGAGGATGAACCTGTTGATTTTCCGGATATTATTGAGGATGAAATGAAAAAGGGTAATAAGGTATCCGTTTATGTAATCAATGAAAGAGAATGGATGGACATGGGAGAACTACCAGAGTTGGAAAAAATGAGAAGAAGATTGTTTGGGGATGTTTGATGAAAAAAATAAAAATTTGCATCGTGACAGCAACTAGAGCTGAATTTGGCCTATTAAGACCGATAATAGAAAAAATGAAATCTGTAGAAGAGTTTGAAATCATAATTGTTGCTACAGGAATGCATTTATCACCGGAGTTTGGTCTTACATATAAAGAAATTGAAGAGTGTGGGTTTACGGTTGATAAAAAGATAGAGATGCAGCTCAGCTCAGATTCCACTGTTTCCGTAGCAAAGACAATGGGATTAACTATGATCAGCTTTGCGGATTATTTTGATGAAGAGAAACCGGACTACGTTATTGTTACAGCTGATAGGTATGAAGCTATGGCTGTTGCTTCAACGGCTATGGTCATGCGTATTCCTATTATTCACCTTTTTGGAGGAGAGACAACTGAGGGAGCAATTGATGAAAGTATACGTCACTCAATTTCAAAAATGAGTTATCTGCATTTCACAACGCTTGAAGAATATAGAAAGAGAGTGATACAGCTAGGTGAGGATCCGGAGAGAGTTTTTGCTGTAGGTGGAACCGGTTCTGAAAATATAAGGAATCTAAAACTGTTGTCTTTAGAACAGCTAGAGGCTCAGCTGGATTTTGATCTTACAGGTGATTATGCAGTCGTTACTCTTCATCCCGTGACATTGGAGAATAATAGCGCCGAAAAGCAGGTAAGAGAGTTGTTACTTGCTTGTGATAAGCACCCTGAAATTAAATATATATTCACAAAAGCAAATTCAGACGCAGATGGAAGAATCATTAATAACGCACTTATTCAATACTGTAAGGAACATAAAAATGCAAAAGTATATGATTCTTTAGGGTATATGAGATATTTAAGTGCTGTTAAGTATAGTGCCTTTGTTTTGGGGAATTCATCAAGCGGTATTATGGAAGTTCCTAGTTTTGGAGTTCCTACTGTTGATATAGGAGATAGAGAACGTGGACGACTAAGAGCTGCCAGCGTAATAAATTGTGCGCCGAATCATGAAAGCATAGTTGAAGCGATGGATAAGGCATTGGATTCTGAATTCAGAAATTTTTGTAGAACAGTTGATAATCCATATAGCGGAAAGAATACATCTTCGGAAATTGTACGTATTATAAAAGAACACGTAATAAAATCCGATGTAGATTTGAAAAAGAAATTTTATGATGTTGATTTTGAGGTAAAGAGGTAATATTGTGCCATATAAAACTTTTGAAATCGGAAAAATATCTGTTGGAGAAGGATATGATCCTTTGGTGATTCCGGAGATAGGTATCAATCATAATGGAGATTTGAGTGTAGCCAAAGAAATGGTTTATTCAGCCTATAGAGCAGGTGCTAAACTAATAAAGCATCAAACGCATGTTGTTGAGGATGAGATGAGCCAGGTGGCAAAAAAAGTAATCCCGGGTAATGCAGATATTTCAATTTATGAAATCATGGAAAAGGCGGCATTATCTGAGGAAGAGGAATATGAGCTAATGAAGTACACGGAATCCTTAGGTATGGAATTTCTTAGTACTCCTTTTTCCAGAACAGCTGCGGATAGACTAAATAAGTTTGGCGTTAAGGCCTATAAAATCGGTTCGGGAGAAATGAATAACTATCCGTTGTTAAAGCATGTTGCTTCTTTTGGAAAACCGATGATCGTATCCACAGGAATGAATGCACTTGATGATATAAGAAAAGCAGTTGCGATATTGGAAGAGTACAATGTTCCATATGCACTACTTCACACAACAAATCTTTATCCTACACGACCAGAGCAAGTCAGACTTGGTGCGATGCAGCAGATGATGAAAGCTTTTCCTGAGACTATAATCGGCCTATCTGATCATACAGTTAATAATAATTCCTGTATTGCGGCTATTGCCATGGGGGCAAAGGTTGTTGAAAGACATTTTACAGATAAAATGGATAGAACAGGACCGGATATAGTGTGCTCTATGGATGAGGAAATGCTTAGGCAACTGCTACAGGCAAGCCATGAAGTAACACTTATGTTAGGCGGAGAAAAGCGTGCTCTTAAAGAAGAACAGGTTACGATTGATTTTGCATTTGCGACACTTGTGACAATAAAACCTGTAAAAAAAGGAGAGACGTTCACTAAGGATAATTTATGGGTAAAAAGACCTGGAACAGGTGAAATTTTAGCTGAAGAATATGAAAAGGTGCTTGGAAGGAGAGCTACTGTAGATATTGAAACAGATACTCAGCTTTCTTATAAAATGATTGAATAAAATATAATTTGCCGTGTACAAAAATGAATATGAGATAGAGGATGTGCATATGCATATGCAAAATAAGAAGAAGCTGTTGATATTTGGTGCAAAAGGATTTGTAGGGTCTACCTTATGTGATTATGTTGATCGTTCACGATATGATTTGATTAAAGCTGTACATGGTAAAGAGATTGATAGTGACTCGATTTCAGTAGATATAAGTAAAGCTGATGAAGTAAAAAAAACAGTTGAGGCAGTAAGACCTGATTATATTATTAATTTAGCAGGAATTCATAGTATCGCTGACACTGAAAAAGACATTAAAAACGCTATAGATATTAATGTATGTGGATCTGTGAATATCATGGAAGCAATAAAAATCTATTCACCAAATTCAAAGCTGCTATTGATTGGATCGAGTGAAGAGTATGATTCAAAGCAGGACTTACTTTCGGAATCGGATTTATTAAAGCCTCGAAATATGTATGGGATGACGAAACTATGGCAAGAATATGCTGCAGAGCTTTACGCTAGAATGGATGGTGTAAAGGTTATATGTACGAGATCTTTCAACCATACAGGGATAAATCAAAAAACAAATACAGTAATATCTTCATTTTGCCAACAAGCCGCAGAAATAGCACTAGGAATTAAAGAACCTTATTTATTTACGGGAAATCTGGATGTTGAAAGAGATTTTTTGGATGTAAGAGATGTTGTTGCTGCATATATTAAATTGCTGGAATCGGATATAAATACAGGAATATTTAATGTATGCAGTGGTCGAAAGATCAGATTATCTGATTTGTTAGGAATAATAGTTGGATTTACAGGCAAAAATGTGGAAATCTGCACAGATCCAGCGAGAGTCAGAAGAAACGATATTCCAATAATCGTTGGAAATAATGATAAGTTAAAACATGCTGTATCATGGATGCCAAACTGCTCGTTAGAAGGTACGCTAAAAGAGATATATGAGTTGAAAATAAAGAATTTGATTCAAAAAATGGAGAATTCTAATGTTTAATTTGAAAAAGTTTGTTGCTGAGCATGTGGTAATGCGCACACAATCCATGTTTTTTTCTGATATAGAAGAAAATAGAGATATATTACTAGAGCGAATTAATGGAAAAAAAGTATTAGTGATTGGAGGAGCGGGATCTATAGGTTCTTCTTTTATAAAGGCAATCTTATGCTTTAAACCTGGTGCACTTGTGGTAGTAGATTACAATGAAAATGCACTTGCAGAGCTTACAAGAGATTTGAGATCAACGAACGGAATGTATATACCTAAAGACTATGTGACTTATCCTATGGATTTTTCGTCAAGGGTATTTGAGAAGATGTTTAGGGCACGTGGCGGGTTTGATATAATAGCAAATTTTTCTGCTCATAAGCATGTTAGAAGTGAGAAGGATGTATTTTCTATTGAGGCTATGTTACAAAACAATGTTCTTCATGCAAAAGATTTGCTGGATCTTATCTCTGAATATCCGCCGGAAGTTTACTTTTGCGTATCTACCGACAAAGCAGCAAATCCAGTAAATATCATGGGGGCCAGTAAGCGAATTATGGAGGATGTTATTTTTAGTTATTCTGATAGATTTCCTGTTAAAACAGCTCGGTTTGCGAACGTCGCATTCTCAAACGGATCTCTTCCGGCAGGTTTCATTGAAAGGATACAAAAATTACAGCCATTATCGGCACCGTCGGATATCAAACGTTATTTTGTCAGCCAAGAGGAGTCAGGACAAATTTGCTTATTGGCTGCGATTCTAGGAGGGAATAGGGAGATTTTTTTTCCCAAACTAGGAGAAGCTCAAATGATGTCTTTTGATTCGATAGGTACGGAATTACTCAAAGCTCACGGATATGATGTATTGCAATGTATGACCGATGAAGAAGCTATAGAAAAGGCAGAAGAATTAAAAAGGGGAGCTAATTTATACCCGGTCCATTATTCTAAATCGGATACTTCCGGTGAAAAATTATTTGAAGAATTCGTTACTAATGACGAGCGTACGGATATTGATAGGTATAATTCACTTGGAGTAATAATAAATAAAGAAATTCCCGATAAGAGTAGGCTGGATATTTTTATAAATAAGCTTTATGAATTATTAATGACAAATTTTTTAAAGGAAGAAATTATAGAAATAATTAGAGAGTATCTTCCAGATTTTCGACATATTGAAACCGGAAAATCTCTTGATGGAAAAATGTGAGTGAAAATATTTATCTGGTAATGAAAAATAGCCGAGCTAAAATCTATTTTATAGTCTATGTTCTCTGATGAGGTTATAATATGATAAATGAACCAAAGGGTAATATATATATTTTTGGTGCACATTCACGTTAACAAACTTTGGGTGTATATCTCAAAACTATTTATCCGGACATAAAAATTCAGGCATATCTGGTGGATAATGATGAAATAAATCCTACGACTGTTGATGGTATTCCAGTTATTCGGCTTGACTGTAAATCGTGTGAAGAAAAATTGGATTATATATTAGATTATTCATTGCCTGTATATCTGGGAACCAGAGGTGTATATCATAGTGATATTATTTCGAGAATGAAAGAAAAAGGATTTAAAGAATTTGTTCCTGTGACAGTTGATATGGACAGCTAACTAAGGAACATATTTGTGGGTCGATATTTCAAGAATATCGGTAGAAATTTTTCGAGATTA
Source organism: Oribacterium sp. P6A1 (assembly GCF_000702885.1). Taxonomy (GTDB): domain Bacteria; phylum Bacillota; class Clostridia; order Lachnospirales; family Lachnospiraceae; genus Oribacterium. The sequence continues at coordinate 126,590 of NZ_JNKO01000006.1, forward strand.
TCAGATAAATGTGATCCTCAAACAAATTGTTGTATTTATGTGGTTAAATCAGTTTATGATAAACAAACAACAGAATCATATGATGAAAAAAAGTGGGAGAGGTATATTCAGGTTGGATGTACACTTACAGATGAGAGACTCGCAGAATGTACTGAGTATGACAATATAGGGGATAATATATCTAATCTTAACCGACAGTTTTGTGAATTAACAGGATTGTATTGGATATGGAAAAATTCTAAGGAAGATATAGTTGGGCTGGAACATTATAGAAGACATTTTACATTGGAAGATGATTGGTTCGATAAGATGCTGGAAAGAAATATTGATGTTATTTTGCCTGTTCTGCTGTATGTTCATCCATCTATTGCGGAGAATTATCGTGGACGACATGAAAAGAAGGTGTGGGATGCGATGATGTCTGTATTACGTCGTCAACCTGAGGTATATGACTCTGCGATGGATTTTTTTGAGAATACCGGTTGTTACTCACCTTGTAATATGATAATAGCCAGGCGGGATGTGCTGAATGATTTATGTGAGTGGTTATTTCCTATAGTATTTGAAGTGGCGGGACGTATCGGTCAAATCGATAATATATATCAAAACAGGTATCCGGGGTTCTTGTCAGAAAGACTCATTACATTCTTTTTTTACCACAATGCGAATAAGTATAAAGTTGTATATGCGGATAAGAATTTTAGCCAATGAGATTTATTGTTGATATGTGATTTAAACAATATCTGTGATAAGCTGATGTATGAAGATGTTATATGGTTTGTAGATACAGAAGGTATTTGGATATGTCATTAAAAGAAAAGAATGATATCATATATAAATTGCAGGATTATACACATCTTGAATGGAATGACAGAACGAGAATATCACAGGGAACACCCGGAAGTTTTTTAAAAACTTATGAAGGTGATGGAGTAGACAGAATATACTATAAGCTTTCAAATTCTGATTATAGAGGGATTTATGGACATGAATCCGTAAATGAGTTGATTGCATCACGTTTGTTAGATGTTTTGGGAATTGATCATGTTTCTTATCGACTTATTCATTCGAGAGTGAAAATTGACAATTCTGAATATGAAACATGGATGTGCTCTTCAAGGAATTTTAGAAAAGAAGGCCAAGAAAAAATGGCCTTTGATGCATACTTTGAACTGATGCGAGAGGATGATGAGCTTCCCATAGATTTTTGCCAAAAAAGAGGGTGGGCTGAGCAGATATATAGAATGATGGTTTTCGACTACCTTATATGTAATAGAGATCGTCATGGAGCAAATATTGAGTTACTTCAGACAGGAGATGAAGTGATGCTGGCACCTCTTTTTGATCATGGACTCTCCCTGATCTTTTCATGCTATGATGATGAAGATGCTGTTCGTGATTTTGATGTCATGAAGGATTATCCTGTAAATAATTACTTTTTCAGCAGGTCGTTGGAATACAATTTGAGATATGTCCCTAAGACATTGGAAATAAATCATCTTCATGAAGATGATTTCGATTACATAATGCACGGAATAGATATGGTTCTTCCAAGGGTGTATGTTGATAAGATATGGAAAATGATAATAGGCAGATGGGAAAAGTATGAAAAGATACAGAATAGCAAATAAGAGATCAAAAAATAAGTCTGTAGCTACACTTCTATATGATGAAGATAAACAAGAGTTTAAGATAGAGATTCCTAAGGAGCAGGATGAACGTAAATTACCTATGCTGCTACGGGCCAGTGTCAGTAAAGGTGAATATGTTATGAATCCTAAATTTAGTTTGTTATGGGTAAGGAACAGACTGGTCCCGAGCGAAAGACAAAACATAGGACAGTTTTTAAAATCTTATGGATTAAATAATTATAGGGAGGATTTGATTCTTGAAAAAACTGAGGGTCGTTCCATTCAGGATGATTTTGTTGTTATCAGGGAGCAGTAGATCACTGACAACTACCTTGACAAACAGCGATATAGTAATATGTAATTTAATATATATTGGTGATATACTGCTGAAGGACCCCCAAAAATAAGTAACGCATAATAAAACTATAAATAAGCCGATAGAATCAGTGTTAGTCACCGGTTCTGTCGGCTTATTTGTATGATGGGGCGGACTGTGGGCGTGCCTATGATTTTTTATTCTCAAATCTCAAATTTTCACTAATAGAACCCCTATTTCATGACGAATAAGTAAATAGAGATGTCAACCGGCACCTCTATAGAAGATATTTAAGTTTCGGGTTCCGGGGGTTCGGCATCCGCTGATTGGTTTAGCCTGTTTAAAGGGGGCAGCACTATGCAAGGTTTTAAGAACATGAAGATCAGAACCAAATTCACAACGACTGTGGTAGTCATCGCATTGGCGATAATCATCCTTGTCGGTACGTCGTTTTTCGCATTCCTCAGGATGAGTGGAATGATGGAAAGTTTTTCCAGAGTACAGTATTCCAACACGAAAGCTCAGATGAATATGCGTAAGGATATTCAGACTGTCAATAAACGTATCCTTCTTGCAATTATGGATCCTGAGGGCAATTCTGTAGCGGATCAGAAGGCTGATTTTGATGAACGTTTCGGTGATATGCAGGGAGATATAGACTCCATAAGCAAGACTCTTGGTGACGATGCCCTCATTAATACTCTCCAGCAGAAGTTTGATGCCCTGAAGAAAGGCTCCTATGAACTTCTGGATGTGATAGACAGCGGAGACAGGGAAGCAGCCATGGAACACTATAAGAGCGGATTCAACGTTGTGACCTCCGAAGAGTTTGTATCAGCACTTAGTGCGGTTGGAAAGCTCTCCGATCAGCAGGCTGCAGATCTTATTGCGGAATCGGATTCCTTTAAGACGAAGGTTACATTCACGCTGGTAATCCTTGCAGTGGTTGTTATCGTATGCGTGGTTATCGTATTCCTTTTCCTTGCGAACACCATCGTGAGCACTGTGGACGTTGCAAACGATACCATGGACAGGATGGCGAACGGAGACTTCCAGATAGATATAGATGTATCAAAGCTGTCAGAGGATGAGTTGGGAAGCATGGTGAGAAACATGTCCGGTATGACATTCAAACTCCGTACTCTTGTTGAGGATGTCAGCTCCATGCTTTCAGCCATGAGTGAAGGAAATTTTGCCGTAAGGATGGAACATCCCGAAATCTATGTTAAGGATACCATGCCCATAAGGCTGGGATTTGAAAAGATTTCCGAGAATCTTTCCGATATGTTCTCTAACATGAACGATGTAGCCACACAGGTTAAGAACGGATCAGAGAAGATCGCCAACGGTTCCATGGCCCTCAGTCAGGGTGCTACAGAACAGGCATCAACACTTGAAGAGCTTTCGGCTACCATCAATGTTTTGAACGACAAGGTAAAGAACAGCGCGAAGTCAGCCAGAGACGTGGAAGAGTTCTCTGCCGGTGTTGCGGATAAGATCACCATACAGAATGAACAGATGAGCAAGGTTCAGGAAGCTATGGATGAGATCGAGAGCAAGTCAAATCAGATTGAAAACATTATCAAGGCTATCGATGATATCGCTTTCCAGACAAACATCCTTGCTCTCAATGCTGCAGTAGAGGCAGCCCGTGCAGGCTCAGCAGGTAAGGGATTTGCGGTAGTTGCAGATGAGGTAAGAAACCTTGCAGGAAAGTCTGCCGCAGCAGCTTCGGAAACTTCAACACTTATTGAATCAACCATTTCAGCGGTACGTAACGGTTCCAAGATGATCGGTGAAGCCGCATCGGAACTCAATGCGGTTAAGGACGATTCCATCAAGTCCAAGGAGCTGGTTGCCACTATAGCATCAGAGATGCAGGAAGAATCCCAGTCAATCTCCGAGATTACCACAGGTCTTGAGCAGATATCCGAAGTTGTTCAGCAGAACAGTGCAACAGCGGAGCAGAGTTCAACCTCCAGCAGTGAGCTCAATGATAACGCCAGTGTTCTTAAGGGAATGGTTGACAAGATCATTTACTGATAATTATTTATTCCGGATTTGCCGGTCTATTTAAGATTTTTGGCATAAGTGCATAGGAATATGTTCATGATGCTAATAATATAGGATTTTTTGTCGATAAATATATCATGGATTTAATAACGATTATCAAGACTAACTTTGACTCTCGTACGTTACATGCTATGTGGTATGTACGTCCATGATATATTTACGACACTTTTGATTAAGCTATTTTTTTAGTTTTAGGGGTAGAGAGTATTTTAAAACGTCAACTGCAGGGAAGCGGTTGAGATCATCTAAAAAGAGAGGGACGATTCAAAATCATAGGCATTCAGCCTCAGGAATCGGTATAACACTCCATGAAAAGTTAGTTTCCAGGGAAGGGCAAACGTTACTAAACGCTATTTATAAAATTTAGCGTGCTATTTGCTGAATTTAAAAATAAGGAGCTTTTGATTATTTTTAAGAAGATAGAGGGCCTAAGAAATGGAAATTAATAATCAATTTATCACACCTATGAGATCATGGACTCTGGAGGATTTGAGAACCCAGAGAAATCAGAGACCACAGGAGTCTGAGGGAGCCACTTTGTTCAAGGACATCTTTGACAATGTGGTGAATAACGTAAAGGTAACTCAGGCAGACGTGGAAAACAAGCAGTACCTTTTGGCTACAGGGCAGCTTGAGGACGCACATTCGCTTCCGATCGCTGAGTCAAAGGCGGCTATCAGTCTGAACATGATGATCACATTGAGGAACAAGGCGCTTAGCGCCTACTCAGAGCTTATCAAGATGAACACCTGATGACCGGCTTTACTGATAAAGATTAGTAGCAATTGGGGATGGGTTTCAGAGTGGAGTGAACTTTGGATAACTTTAAAGAATCATGGGGAAAGATGCCAAAAAAGAGCAGAATTGCGATTATTGGCATCATTGCTGCAACGGTCATTGCCGCTGCAGCTGCAATCATATACTTAAATCTAATCAGTCAAACTAAATACAGTACATTGTTCACCGGCTTAAGTACCGAGGAAGCATCCCAGGTGGCAAATCTTCTGCAGGATGAGGGCATAGTATATACCTACAATGCAACGGACGGTTCCATCAGGGTACCGGAGGACAAGGTAGAGTCTACCAGAGTATCGCTTCTCAGCAAGGGATATCCTAAAAGTGGTTTTACTTATGACATGTACATAAGTAATGCAGGTCTCATGACCACAGAGTCTGATAAAGAGCTGTATACACTTTATGATCTTCAGGATCGTCTGGGGGCCACTATACGTATCTTTGACGGGGTCATGGATGCGAAGGTGACCATAGCCAAGGGTTCAAATGAGAAATTTGCTCTCAGCACTACAAAGACTATAGATGCTTCCGCATCGGTAGTGGTCACCATGAAGGAAGGGGCAACCCTCAGTGATGCCAATGCCAACGCCATCAGGAATCTTATTTCCAGATCCGTAAAGGGTGTGAACTTTACCAATGTTTCCGTATTTGATGCAGGAACCATGGAAGAAGTGGGCGGTGACAACGGAGGGGATACCAGTAAGGTTATTCAGGATCTCACCACTCAGGTAGAGAACAGTATTGCTGCTAACATTAAACGTGTTCTTGCAAAGCTCTACGGAGCGGAGAACATAGCGGTTTCTGTTAAGGGTACTCTGGATATGACCAAGCTCATATCCGAGAACACTGAGTATACGGTTCCGGAGCAGGTGGAAGAGACAGAACGTTCAGGACTTCTCAATCATGAAGATTTCAACAACGAGAATTCCGGTTCCACAACAGACGGGGCAGCAGGCGTGGTTGGTACTGATGCCAATGCAGACACACCGAGATATACAAATCTGAACGGGGCAAATGGAACCACAAACGGATATTCGGCCAATGCCTACTCCAGAGACTGGTTGTTTAACGTACTTAAGGAACAGAGGGAGATATCTCCGGGAGTTCTTAAGGATGCGACGGTAGCAGTCGTTATCATGACTGATGACAGATCTGTACAGCAGCAGGATCTTGTAAATCTTGTTGCTGACGCAGGCGGAATAGGAAGAGCGGATGCGGCGGAAAAAATAACCATCATTCGTTCTACACCGGCAGAAGAGGCACCTCAGGTTGAAACTGAGACACAGCCTGAGCCTGAACCTGAATTCCCGCTTGTTACACTTATCATAGCTATAGCAGCAGGAGTACTTCTTCTCCTTATACTTTTACTTATTATTCTCAGAAAGAAAAAGAAGAAGAGACTTGCGGCACAGAAAGCAGCGGAAGAAGCTGCAGCAGCAGAGGCAGCTGCGGCGGAGGCAGCGGCAGCACAGACGGAGACGGCTGCCGAGAAGAGACAGAGAAACGAAGAGATGGAACTCGGAGCAGAAGAAGATACAAATGCATCAATGCAGCATGGTATGCGCCTGAAGCAGAATATCGGAGAGTTCATAGACAACAATCCTCAGGTAGTTGCAAAGCTGATTCAGGGATGGCTGCGTGAAGAAGAAGAGGAGAGCACCAATGGCAGGAGAAGAGAACGTTCAGGTAGAAAATAAGACAGCAACAGGAGGTGCCGCAGCGGCGGCTCCTGCACCCGCTCCTGCTATAGCTCCGGAGCCAGCTTCCTCAGGCCGGAAGCTTAGTTTTAAGCAGAAAGCAGCGCTGGTAGTGGTTTCCATAGGAGCTGACAGAGCTTCACAGCTTTATAAGTATCTTAACGAAGCCGATATAGAAGATCTGACTTATGAGGTGGCAAGGGTAGGAAAGACCACAAACCAGGAAGTGGAGGACACTCTTGATGAGTTTTACAAGCTTTGTCTCACTCATAAGATGATGACAGATGGTGGTATTGACTACGCCAAGTCGGTACTTGAAAAGGCCTTCGGTGAGTCAACTGCCAAAAACCTTTTGGACAAGGTATCAAAAACCCTTGCATCCAAACCTTTCAATTTCTTTGCAAAGGGAGATCCGAAAGCGCTGTTGTCCCTGCTTGCAACCGAGAGACCCCAGGTTATCGCGCTTATCATGTCATATATGGAAGCTGAGCAGTCGGCAAAGGTTCTTGAGAATCTTCCGGAAGAGAAGCGTATTCCTACCGTTACAGCCATGGCAAACATGGATCGTGTATCCCCGGATGCCATTCAGATCATTGAAAATGAGATGAAGCGTAAGTTCAGCTCTATCATTACCAGTGAGGACAATATGAACCTTGGCGGTATCGATTATGTAGCTGACGTAATGAACCATATCGACAGAAGTTCCGAGAAGAAGATCTTCGACGAACTGGACGTATCGAATCCGAATCTTTCCAAGGATATCAGGGACAAGATGTTCGTATTCGAAGACATTCTTTCCATGGACAACCGTTCCTGCCAGAGATTTATACGAGATTGCGATACCAAGGATATCGTATTTGCTATGAAGACTGCAAGCGACGAGATGAAGGATATCTTCTTCGGAAATATGTCCAAGCGTCAGGCAGAGACAGTTCGTGCAGATATCGAAACTACAAGCAATGTACGTCTCAAGGATGTTGAGGAAGCTCAGCAGCGTATCGTCAACCTCATCCGTAAGCTGGAAGAGCAGGGCGAGCTTGTAATCAACAAGGGAGGTGGAGAAGATACAATCATTGTATAAGAGAAAATCCTCTCGTTCCATCATTAAGGGTGGGAACAATGTGGGTATCCAGCAGTATATCTCTACCATAGAGAAGTTCAGCAAGGGGGAAGATGAACCGGAGGAAACAGAGGTTCAAAGCACCCGCCCGGAAAATACAGAATCCTATCAGTCATACCGGGATATGCCCATACAGCGTCCCGAACAGATTATGCAGAACGGCGAGATCAAGTCAGATGAAGAGATAGCCATCATGCAGAGAAAGATGCTCAGGGATGCGGCGGACAGAGCAGAGAAAATCATCAATATAGCAAAGATGGAGGCTGAACAGATAAAGACGGATGCCTATGAAGAGGGTTACAACAGCGGTCATCAGGAGGGAATGCAGGATGGTCATGAGGCAGCCCGTCAGAAGGCTGAAGCAGAATTTAAGGAAACAGTAGAAAAATATCAGACAGCGGTGGCACATTCCATCATTCAGATAGGAGAGGAAAGGGAAGAGAGTTTTCACAGGTATCTGGATGAACTTAAGAATGTGGCCATAGCCGTGGCTGAAAAGGTTATACATATAAGTCTTGAAACATCGGGAGAGGTCATCAAGCGCATGATCATAGCCGAAGTGGAAAAGATGAAGAAAACCGAGTGGATCAAGATTTATATAGATAAATTTGATTACGAACAGCTTATATCTGTGGATGAGGATGTGGCGGCGGATCTTGCAAGAATTTCCGACAATGTAAAGTTCGTTGTTCAGGATAAGGAGAAGCTTGGTTATACGGTCATAGAAACACCCAGTGAGATGATAGATATAGGCGTTGATTCCCAGATAGACAACATAAGAGAGAACCTGAACGGCGTGGACTTAAATGAAAATAGCGAAGAGGGAATGGAGTAATGTTTGAAAAACTTCCGGAAATTATCAGGAAGACAGAAACCGTCGGACGTGTAGGTAAGATCGAAAATATCGTCGGTATGGCTATAGAAGCTTCCGGAGATAAGGCGAGTATCGGTGATATCTGCATGATCCATAACGAAGAACTGAATAAGAGTATTCCGGCGGAGGTGGTAGGATTCAAGGGGGACAAGATCCAGCTCATGACCTATGAGGCTACATCGGGTATCACCTCGGGAAGCTTTGTAAGAAATACAAAGCACAGGCTGAGGGTTCCGGTAGGAAACTTCCTTAAGGGCAGGATCATCAATGCTTTAGGCCAGCCCATGGATGGCGGAACACCTTTTCCTGTCAATGCCACTACATACACAGTAAACAGTGCGTATACAAATCCGCTGGACAGGCCTCCTATTCGTTCAAGACTGGATTTTGGCATAAAAGCGATAGATGGACTTAATACCATAGGAAAAGGACAACGTATAGGGATCTTTGCAGGTTCCGGTGTAGGTAAGTCCACTCTTATGGGTATGATCGCTAAAAACGTAAAAACAGACATAAATGTTATAGCACTGGTAGGCGAAAGAGGTCGAGAGGTTCTGGAGTTCGCTCAGAGAGATCTCGGAGAGGAAGGGATGAAGAGATCGGTCCTTGTAGTGGCCACCTCGGATCAGCCCGCCATGCTGAGACTTAAGTGTCCGTTAGTTGCAACAACCATAGCGGAGTATTTCCGCGACAGGGGGATGGATGTACTGCTTATGATGGATTCCCTTACACGATATGCCATGGCGCAGCGTGAAATAGGACTTGCTACTGGAGAGCCTCCCATAGCAAGAGGATATACTCCTTCCATTTACGCGGAGTTCCCGAGACTCCTTGAGAGAGCAGGACAGTTTACAAAGGGCTCCATAACCGGCGTTTATACAGTGCTTGTAGAAGGTGATGATACCAATGAACCCATTGCCGATACTGTAAGAGGTATTCTTGATGGACATATAGTTCTTTCGAGAGCCCTGGCGGCGGAGAATCATTACCCGGCCATAAACATTGGCGCCAGCGTCAGCCGACTGATGGTTGAGATAGTATCTCCGGAGCATAACAAATATGCTTCTAAGATGCGTAATCTTTTGGGACTTTATCAGAAGAATGCCGATCTTATATCTATAGGCGCTTATAAAAAGGGTACCAATGCAGCACTTGATGAGGCAATAAGTAAGTATCCGGATATAAATAAGTTCCTGATACAGGGTACAAAGGAAGCTTTTTCCTATGACGAGGTATTGGGACAGATAAAAAGCATTGTCGGGTAGATGGGGTTAACGGGTTTTAGGAAAATCCGTAGTACTAATACCGGTATGGCGGTTTTAACGGGGCTGACATCCCGGGGAAAGGTGGCAACGTATGAAGAGGTTTCAATATAATCTTCAGTCTGTGCTTGAGTACAAACAGAGAGTTCTTGACGATCTGAAGGAACAGTACGCGCTCAGAATGAAGTTTGTAGAGGAAAAGAAGCAGGAGATAGCCGGTCTCAGAGCAAAGGCAGATGCATTGAACCGGGAGTTCGATGAGGTCAAGCAGCAGGGAGCGGTTATCGAGAAGTTTCTGATGTATTCTTCCATGATTGACAATCTTGACAAACAGGTAGAAGTTGAAAAAGAGACACTTAAGATTTTGCAGGCAAATGCCGATAAAAAGAAAGAGGAGGTAATTGCGGCGAACATCGACGTCAACAAATTCGAAAAGCTTAAAGAGAAAAAGCAGGAGATCTTCAAAGCCCAGGAGCAAAAGGATCAGGAAGCTTTCATCGATGAGTTCGTCTCAAATCAGCAAAACTCCATAATCAGATCTGCCTGAGTGAGGAGGACAGAGAAGAGTGATCCCGTGCTATGCATGGATTACATATTTATATCCCAATGAGGAAAGGAGGAAAAAAATTGGAAGCAGTAAACAACTACTTTACAGGTTCTGTTAAAACAGTTTCCTGGGGGGCAGGAACCTCCGGAAGCGGCTATGGTTCTGAAACCGCCGCGACAGGAGGAATTCAGTTCTCAAGTTTGATGAAAGACAGTAAGCCTGTGAAGGGAAAAGACAATTCCGGTAAAGGAACAGTACAGTTCAGTGACAGTTCCGGAGACGGCAGAATGAAGAGCTTAGTCGATAACAAGACAGAAAGAGCAGAGACTCAGGTGACAAATAAGCTAAGTTCTGACGGGCCCGGGGGCCAGGACACAGGAAAGGCAGTCGAAGAAGCAGGACAGACTGATGTGAACTATAATGCCGAAGAGATGGCAGCTATGCTTGCTCTTATAAACAGTCTTCAGGCTGACCGTATCACAACAGTAAGTGATGGCACAGAGACTTTGACAGAAGAAATAAGCACCATTGATGCATCTGATAAAGACGCACACATTTCAGTAAGCATCGGCCAGGAAACTGTGACAAAAGATGCAGGTATCATTGATGCATTACAGGGAGACCGTATCACTACAGCAAGTGAAGGAACAGAGCCGGAGACAGAAGAAACAGGTATCTTTGAAGCACTACAGGCTGATCGAATGACTACCGCCAGTAATGGAGTGGAGCTTGTTACAGAAAGGACAAGCACAATGGCGGCCCCACCGAGTGTGGATGTAAGTGGATTAAACAGTGCAGCGTCTACGGTAGCAGCATCAGAGCTGGTTTCGGCTTCAGGCAGTGAATCGTCCGAAGGAAAGGTAAGAAGTGAGGCAGCATCAAAGACAACAGCACTTGAGACAGAAAGAAACGGTGGAGAAGAGACAGCAACGAAGAGTTCTAATGAAGTGACATCAAGTAAGTATGATCCTGTGGAGGTATTAAAGAGTCTTGAAGGACAGGGACATATGGTTGTAAACAGCAGCAACAGTCCCAGCGGTACTCCATCAACGGATACAAACGGCCCTACAGGAAGAGATCCGGGAGAGAAGAGAAATCCTGAGGAAATTGCAAAAGGTCCTGTTGCAGCAACGACTAACGAAAAGACTGAGACTTCCGAAGAAAGCAAAGAAACTGACCCGATGGAAGGTTTCACAGAGATTCAGGCTTCAGCGCCTACGCCTTTTGCGAACCAGTCCAATCAGGGAGTTCAAACTACACAGACGGCTGAGACAGCTAAATCAACAAAGACAGAAACAGTCGTAAACGAATCTATGATGATGAGAACTTCTGAGACCAGCATGGCTTCGGATCTTACAAATCTTCTTTCATCCAGATTCCCGTCGAAAAACGGTCAGCTTACCATAGAGCTAGATCCCGAGAACCTCGGAAAGATAACTATCAATGTAAGCTACGACAGCGGACATGCAGCAGTTTCCATAAGTGCCACAAACCAGAAGACAGTAGAGATACTTACACAGAACGCTTCTGCCATGGCAAACATCATACAGCAGAAAACAGGGCAGGAGACGCAGGTCTACATACCGAACGCACAAGAGAGCAATACAAAACAGGATATGGCAAGCGGCAGAGAATCCAACGAGAATGCGGAGCAGCAGCAGGCGAGACAGCAGGCTCAGCAGTCAGAGAGAAGCGAGCAAAGCAGTTCGGCATTCTTACAACAGATGAGACTCGGACTTGTCTGATAATCAGAAAGGAGCGTACATATGGCGGATGTATCAAGCATATCAAGTTCGACCAATCCTTATGTTTCGAAGACAGCTAGTCCGGAATCCAATGAAAAGAATACCTTGACTATAAGCAGTTACTTCAAGCTTCTTGCAGCACAGCTTGCAAATCAGGATTATACGAATCCTATGGATAACAGTGAACTTTTGGCACAGATGTCACAGATGGCCATGGTTCAGTCTCTGACATCCATGACAGAATCCGTAGAAAGTCAGATAGCATTTGCACAGCAGAACTATTCTGTTGGCATGATAGGCAAGGAAGTAACAGTACTTACTGAACCGGATGCGGGAAGCGGACAGACGGCGGAAGCAAGGACGGGAATCGTTGAAGCGGTGTATGTTACCGATGATGAACCTGTGCTTAGGTTAAAGGGTGATACAACGGATTATAAGATATCCCAGATTGCAAGTATCAGGAATTCAGGAACATCGTCAGGGATAGCATCAGGTACAGGACCCGGAAGCACCACATCATCAGGTTCAGTAGCATCAAGTGACGGGCCAGTAACAGTGGATAACGGAAGTGACGGACCTGTAATTAACGATACCTACAGTGGCGGACCGGGAACGCAAATCTGATGACGTACAATGAAAACTTATGATGGTTCATACCTGCAAAGTCAGATATAAATCGGAAAATTATAAAAACTAAATATGGAATTTGGAAAGGAACAGCAATGGATTTTGATCTTACCTCGAGAAAGATTCAGTCCGTGCAGTATCAGAACTTAGTTGATAAATCGGCTAAGGCTACAGGTATTAGTACCGAAGGAACTTCCTTTCAGGAACAGTTAGATAAACTGCAGCATGAAGTAAAATCTGAACTCAGTTTCAGCAAGCATGCGGCAAAACGTCTTGAGGAGAGACACATAGAGATGAACGAAAGTCTCATGGACAATCTCCGGGATGCAGTTTCAGAGGCGAGAAAGAAAGGCGCCAGAGATGTAGCGGTGATAGGCCGGCAGGGAATTTTTATAGTTAATGTACCAAACAATGTTGTGGTGACTACCATGGCAGAGGATGATATGAAGAACAGGACACTTACAAATATAGACAGTGCGGTATTTATGTAGGCAGGACCTTTAAAGGATGCCTGAGGCGCGCCCTGAAGTGACGCGTCCGGTATCGCACTATTCTATCTAATATTGGTCAGGATCAGTCATGAAGGACCGGGATGAAGTTATCCCCTGAGTAGTTCTTTGGGACATCCGGATAGAAAGGAATATAAATATGTTAAGAGCAATGGATTCAGCAGTAGCAGGTTTGAGATCACACCAGAACAAGCTCGATGTAATCAGTAACAACATCGCCAATGTTAACACCTATGGTTTCAAGTCACAGTCATACAGCTTTAAAGATACCATGTATCAGACTTCCACGGCATCAGCTCAGGGCAAGCAATCAACTACCACAGCCGGTCAAGCGGTTGAAGGTGGTCTCAACGGTGCCCAGTATGGTTATGGCTCTCTTACAGGAAGTATAGCGACTGATTTTACCTCATCGACACCCTCATACATAGGAGGATTTAATGCATGCATCAATGGCTCAGGATTTTTTATTACAAATTCATCTAACGAAACAGCTGGGATAACCATTAAACCTAAGGATGATAGTACAACTACCACAAATATGAAAGATAAAGATTTTGCATATACCAGAGTCGGACAATTTAAGGTAGATTCTAACGGTTATATCGTTGACAGTAACGGGAACTTTGTTTATGGTTACAGGCCAAATACATTGGTTGATCCTACAGCTTATGGTGCTGCAGACGAAAACACTGCAAAGGAAACAAGATTACTATACGCATTAAGAGCACCGAACGAAACAATTACTGATTTTACTCAAACATCTGGCTTTTCATGGGAAGGTACTGCTATACAACTTAAGAGCATTGAGATAGGAAATGACGGTATAATTAAGGGTGTTATTGAACATAACAGTGAAGAGAAACATATCGTTATAGGAAAGGTCGCAATTGCTTCTTTCCAGAATCAGGAAGGACTCATGAAGGCAGGTAACAATACCTTCAATGCTGCTCCAGGTGATAATACAGGTAAAGTTACCGTTACACTGCCGAAAGAAGGAGCCACTCCTTCACTTATGGCAGGTTATCTGGAAGGTTCCAATGTGGATCTCGCTAAGGAGTTCTCGGATATGATCACCACCCAGAGAGGCTTCCAGGCCAATTCAAAAATCATTACGGTTTCTGACGAAGTATTACAAGAACTTGTAAATATGAAGAGATAAACTTATAATAGTTCTTAAATAATTAAAAATATTTGATAGCGGCGTTATACATAGCGCCGCTATAGCCGATAAAATGGAAGGGTGTATAAATTTATGATTGAACTCATCCGACTGAACGGGGAACCGTTATATGTGAGTTATCTTCAGATTTTGACTATAGAGAAAATTCCGGAGACGAAAGTAAAGCTCACCAGCGGGGACTACTATATCGTCAGGAACACCCTGGAAGACATAGAAGCCCAGATAGTCAGGTTTCTTCATGATGTTGTTGTATTCAAGGGCTTTGCAAAATCGGACGAGAGTAGTTGAGGGTTACAGGAGGCATAAATGGATTTCACGATTCTGATCGGTTGGATTATAGCTGCGGCACTAATCGTTAATGGTATCGGAACAGATAAACTTGGAAACTTTGTAGATATACCGTCACTGGTCATCGTAGTAGGTGGTACCATAGCCTGTCTTATAGCTTGTTACCCTTTCAGGATGCTTAAGGATATACCGAAGCATATCGGAACCTGTTTAAGAGGCAGCAAAAAGTATGATGTTCCCAAAACTGTAGAGCAGCTGGTGGATCTCGCCATGATAGCGAGACAGAGCGGACTCCTTGCACTGGAAGAAAAAGCAGGTGAGATCAAGGAACCTTTTTTCAAATCCGCTGTTCTTATGATTGTAGATGCCAACGATCCTGATAAGGTCAGGTTCATACTTGAACGTCAGGTTGAGGATATGATGACTCGTCATGATGAGGCGAGAGGAATGTATGTTAAGGGTTCGGCTC
Organism: Oribacterium sp. P6A1; assembly: GCF_000702885.1. Classification (GTDB taxonomy): domain Bacteria; phylum Bacillota; class Clostridia; order Lachnospirales; family Lachnospiraceae; genus Oribacterium. The sequence goes on from NZ_JNKO01000006.1 coordinate 141,723, forward strand.
TTGCACCAGCCTTCGGAATGATCGGAACCCTTGTAGGACTTGTAAACATGCTTAGAGGTATGGATCTTTCCGGTTCGGGAGGCGCCAGTACACTTGGACAGGATATGGGTGTCGCCATGATCACAACATTCTATGGTTCGGCACTTGCGAACGTTATCTTCCATCCTATAGCACAGAAGCTGGCTGTACGTGAGGGAGAAGAAGTCCTCTACTGTTCTACAGTCATAGAGGGTGTTATCTCCATACAGGCGGGAGAGAACCCCAAGTATATAAGAGAGCATCTGCTTGCATCACTGCAGCGTGGTCAGCAGACCAAGCTTCTCAAGAAAGCCGACGGAGGAGGTAAGTAAAAGATGAAAAAGAAAGGCGGAGGAGGGGACGAAGGCGGAAGCTGGATGGACACATATGGTGACCTCGTAACCCTGCTACTATGCTTTTTCGTTCTTTTGTATTCCATGTCAAGCGTGGACAGCGCCAAGTGGGATCTTTTCGTAAGAAGTATTTATCCCGATGGCAAGACCCCCAGTGAACGTGCTGCGGAAGCTAACAAAGATACGGCACTCATAAACGCCCAGGTAGTAGAGGATGGTGTGGAGCCTGAGGGTATCATAGGTAATCCTGAGATCGAACAGAACCAGCTTATGGAATCGGACCTTTCCCAGATTTATCTCCAGATCGCCCGGGCTCTGAACGAAGCCGGAGTTGAAGGTGTAACTGTTACAAGAGGTGAAGACTATACCTTCGTTGTTTTTAAGGATAAGGCGTTCTTTGCCGGCGACAGCGCGGTGCTGACAGAACAGGGACAGAAAACCCTTGATATTTTCTGTGATGTCATTAGCGGTGATAACGAACTTATATCCCAGGTTAATGTAATGGGTCATACGGCACAGGCTGACCCGAATCATATAAACAGTGCAAGAAATGACCGTATGCTGAGCTCTATGAGAGCCGCAGAGGTTTGTATATATGTACAAAATAAAAATTTCCTTGATCCTGACAAGCTGGTAAGTATCGGATACGGACAGTTCAGACCTTTGGAGGATAACAGCACCAGTGAGGGACGTGCTGCCAACCGAAGAGTTGAAATCCTTATCATTGATAAGGACGGCGAAGTGAGAGATATGGATCAGTACTATAAGGAACTTAATGAAGGTGTGAACGCTGACACCACCATCATCACTACAGGTGAAAGCGTTACAACGGCAGATGAAGGAGTATCTGCCGGAATAAGTGAAGATACGGTTGTACTTACTCCTACAGGAGATACAGATACATCCAACATTAGCTCATCTGTCGAAGGAGTGGCGGGGCAGGCTGAATATCAGGAATATGCAGAAAAAGCAGTGGAGGATATGAATTCACTGGATGCAGCTTTACAGGCCGGTCAATCCGCTACAGGATAGTACCCGCCGGATAGTAAAGAAGAGGGTTGTTGAGCAGAGTGTGAGAATGATGTGGGGTGTTTAACATATGGCAGACGTACTATCGCAAAGTCAGATTGACGAACTCCTTAAATCTATGGCTGGCGGTGGCGGAGGAGGTTCTGCACCGGCAGAAGAGAAAGCGGCAGAAACCAAAACGGTGGTTGCCGAAGTAGAAAAGAAGGAAGAAGAAAACTATAACAAATATGATTTCTACAGTCCTCGTAAGTTCACGAAGGAGAAGATAAAGCTCCTCAGAAGTATATATGAGAACTATGCAAGAATCCTTACATCCCAGGTAAACGGTGTGTTCCGTGTCATGACGGATATAACGGTTATAGAATTAAGGGAGAGCCGTTACTATGAATATGTGAACATGTTCCATGAGAACGACTGTATGTCCATAGTTGATGCCCACTTCACCGATAAGGGAAAAAGTAACGTTCCGCTGATGGTCTATGCTACTCCGGGACTGATCATTACCCTTGTAAACCATATGCTGGGAGGCGGAGATTCGGTTATCCGTGTAGAAGAGAACTATCGTTACACAGATGTCGAGATGGCACTTTACAGACGTGTTCTGGATTATATCATCCATTCCATGGATGACGGATTCTCAAACTATATAAACATCAATTTCAAGATGCAGAGAGTTGAAGAGAACCCTTCCATGACCCAGGAAATCGGTCTTGATGAGACAGTGGTTATCATAGTTTTGAATGTTGACGTATCCGGACTTGCAGCAGAGAAGATAAGGCTCTGTATTCCGGGAACTCTTTTGGAACACATCTTCAAGATTATTGATAATCGTAAGCACATCGCAAGAGGATTCTCATACGAGAACAATTCTGATGTGATCATGAACCACATCAAGGATACGAGATTCCCGATTACAGGACAGCTTGGAATCATAAGACTTGATATAAGTGATATTTATCATTTGCAGGTCGGTGATGTTATAGATATGAATAAGTCCTCAAAAAGTCAGGTAAAGCTTTTCGTAGGCAAACAGCCATGGTTTATGGGAACCATGGGGGTTTACAAAAAGAATATAGCTGTACGCATTGATGACCGCATAAGGCCGACAGGCAAAGAGAAAAATACGGATGAGGATATAGAAACACTGTTGGATGAATCTGTGGAACAGAAGACAGGATAGAGTCTCTCTACACAGTTCATAATATAAATGTAAACTATTAAATAAAAGCTAGGAGAAAAAAAGTATGGCAAAGATTATGCTGGTTGATGACGCTGCATTCATGCGCATGATGGTTAAGAATTCACTTACAAAGGGTGGCTTTGCTGACTGTGAATATGTTGAGGCACAGGATGGCGCAGAAGCAGTAAAGAAGTTTGATGAGGAGAATCCGGATCTTGTTATCATGGATATTACCATGCCTAACATGGATGGTCTCCAGGCACTTAAGAAGATCAAGGAGAATCATCCTGATGCAAAGATCGTTATGTGTACAGCCATGGGACAGGAATCAATGGTAGTTGATGCTATAAAGTCCGGCGCAAGGGATTTCGTTGTTAAGCCATTTAATGCAGAAAGAATTACTTCCACTGTAAAGAATATTCTTGGCGCTTAAATGAAACGGCACGGCATCGTCCTTTGTGTCTTAATAAGAAAGAGGGATGAAGATGTCTTATTTGAGCTCTTTTGATATTTGTGCATCCGGAATGAGCGCCCAGCGTATCAGGATGGATGTGGCTGCAGAGAATATTGCCAATGTTGATACGACGCGTACCGAAAACGGTGGCGCGTATCAACGTAAGGATGTTGTGTTTGAAAGCTATGGTGAGGGATCTTTTGCTGAAGCATTCAGAAATGCTCAGCTGGGAAAAGGCTTTCATACAGCAAAAAAATCGGGAGTCAGGGTGTCTCAGATTATTGCTGATACACGCGAGATGAAACGAGTATACAATCCGTCACATCCGGATGCCGATGCAGATGGATATGTGGAAATGCCCAATGTTGATGTACTGAAGGAAACAGTAGACAGTATGTCCGCTACCAGATCTTATGAAGCGAACGTTACTGCACTTAATGCTATGAAGGCGATGGCACAGAAGGCACTTGAGATAAAGGTATAACTTGTAGTATGAAGGGGTAAAGGAGAGTAGCTAATGGGTGCTGGTCGCTTCAATAACATGGAAATAGACGCCATAGGCGAGATAATGAATATCAGCCTTGGCTCATCGGCAACAGCATTATCAACAATGCTCGGCACAAAAGTAAATATCACTACGCCTGTTGTAAAGGTACAGAACAGGACAGAGTTTGAGTATAGGGAACTTGAACCTGCAGTAGGAGTAGAGATCTCTTATGTAAAGGGACTTGATGGAAGAAACGTCATGATGTTCAGCAGGAATGACGTGCGTATCATCGTTAGTATGATGATGGGTATGGATATTCCCGAGGATGAGTTCGTGATGGACGAGATGAATGCATCTGCCATCAGAGAAGTCATGAACCAGATGATGGGTTCCTCTGCAACAGCTCTTTCAGAGTTTCTTGGGGTAACTGTCGATATATCTACACCGGTATCTTTTGAAGTTCCAAATGAAGAGGAATTCAAGGATAAGTATTTTCCGGGAGATGAAGAACAGGTAGTTGTCTGCTTTACTCTTGAGATTGAGGATAAAGAACTGGAAAGTGAGTTCCTCAATATCATGTCTGTATCCCTGGTAAGGCGTTTGCTTCAGCCTTTTGCAGAGCAGTTTGGCATAGAACTAAGCGAAGATGCGGATAATGCCGGGGCAGCTTCTGCTGAAGCACCCGCACCGGCACCTGAGCCTGCACCCGCAGCTGCTTCATCCGGCGGACAGCTTGATCAGTCAGCTGTAGATGCACTTTTGAACGGAGGAGCTTCGGCAGCACCTGAGCCTGCACCTGCTTCATCCGGTGGACCACTTGATCAGTCAGCTGTAGATGCACTTTTGAACGGAGGGGCTTCGGCTTCACCGGCACCTGCAGCGGCAGCACCAACTCCTGCACCTGCACCGGCCCCTGCAGCACCGCCGCCAACTCCTGCACCTGCACCCGCTCCTGCACCGGCAGTTGCAGCGGTACCTCCACAGCCTGCAGCAGCACCTCAGTATGTACCCGGTGTTGCGGCAGCACCGGATCCGATGACCTTGCAGCTTCTTAATCAGATGCAGCAGTCTCAGACACAGATGATGCAGCTTATCAAGGACATAGAAGAGGACAGAAAGGCCGGAAGAAATCAAAGACAGGGAGTAAAGGTTCAGTCTTTAAATTCTCCGGAATATGGTGAGAGTGAGGATAACGGCGAGCAGGAAGAAAATAAAGAGATGCTCATGAAGGTTCCTTTGGAAATCTCCGTAGAGATAGGAAGAACCAAGAAACTTGTTAAGGATATCCTTGAGTTCACACAGGGTTCTCTTGTTGTTTTGGACAAGATGGCCGGTGAACAGGCAGACCTTTATGTAAACGGTGAATGTATCGCCCGGGGTGATATCGTTGTAGTTGAAGATAACTTCGGTATTCGTATCACTGAAATAGTTAGCAAGGAAATAAATCCGGAAAGTCTGTGAGCTTATGCATAGCACTATTTCACTTGTATCCGGATTTCTGGTATTTGTTCTTATCCTGCTGCTGGCTTATGCCTGCAGCAGGTTTCTGGGCAAAACCTGGCGGATGAGAAGTTCCGCAAAATATATGGAAGTCATTGATCAGCTGGCAGTTGGACAGGATCGTCTGCTTCTGATCGTTAAGATAGATAAAAAGTACTATCTTATGAGCTCAAGTTCTCAGGGGGTTTCTTTCCTCAAAGAGCTCGATGGCGATTTCTCGCTGGAAAGGAGTATCGAGGCTCCGGTTCAAAGCGATTTTTCTCAGTATCTGAACAGATATTGGAAGCAGTTCAGAGACGGAAAGGATAGCAGTAAATGATAGGGGATTTACTGACCGGCTTAAATGGCGGCAATGTGCCGACTCTTGATCTGATATTCATGCTGACGATGGTGGCTATGGTGCCATCCATTGTTGTCATGATGACGTCGTTCACTCGGACAATCATCATTTTATCTTTTACACGTACTGCAATGGGTGTCCAGAATACACCTCCCAATATGGTCATCGCAGGCATAACTCTGTTCCTTACCCTGTTCATCATGAGCCCCACCATAGCACAGATCAATGAAGTTGCCTACCAGCCCTATCGTGCCGGACGCATAAATCAGGAAGAGTGTATAAAAAGGATGGCAGGACCTGCCAAGGAGTTTATGCTTAGAAATACGGAAAAGGAAACTCTTGACCGCTTTGTGGAGATGGCGGATATTGCTGTACAGGATGATGTCAGGGATTATCCTCTTACTGTAATCACACCTGCTTTTATGACCTCTGAGTTAAAGAGAGGTTTCACAGCAGGATTTCTTCTTTATCTTCCGTTTCTTTTGATAGATATCGTAGTTTCCACGACACTTATGGCCATGGGTATGGTTATGCTGCCGCCCACCATGGTATCTATGCCCTTTAAGCTTTTGCTTTTTATCAGCATAAACGGATGGGAACTCTTGTTCTCTACCATCATAAACAGTTTCCGTTAGAAAAAAGCTGACATAAGGCATAGATTCAGGCTGTAATAAGGTTTGGAGGATAAAAAGATGACTACAGAACTAGCCCTTGATACATTGAGACAGACATTTCAGCTTGCGTTGGAGATAGCGCTGCCGCTTCTCCTTATAAGTATGATCGTTGGTATCGTACTTGCCATATTCAGTGCTGCCACCTCTATAAGTGAACAGACATTGACATTCGTTCCTAAGCTTTTATCCATACTTACGGTTCTGGCACTTCTGGGAAGTACCATCCTTGTTAAGATGCAGGAATTTACGATAGAGATATTTCATTTGATCGCATCCGGAGGTTGAAATGATTATTCTGTTCAGCTTTATCTTTATGCGAGTCACAGGGATAATCGAGTTGAATTCTGTTTTGTCCAGGTCAGAGCTTCCCAGAACTGTAAAAGGAATGCTGATTTTTATGATTTCTGCCCTTATATTCATCTGGACAGACGGTCACTTTATGGCAGAGCCTGAGACATTGTTGGAATATGCGTTTATGCTCGTGAAGGAGCTTGCAATAGGTGCCTGTATCGGATTCGGTATGGAGCTTACATTGGCGGTAATTCGCTTCGGCGGTACCGTCATTGATTTTATGATGGGTCTTAACATGGCACAGATGTATGATCCCTCCACTCATCAGCAGACTACTCCCAATGCAAACAGATTCGCGATTTTTATGTGCCTTGTGTTCTTCACTACAGGAGCGCATCTCAGATATTTTGAGATTCTTTTCAATTCCATAAAGCTCATTCCCTTTGGAATGGTGAAGCTTGATTACAACATTGCGGTATATATGCTGGAACTGTTCAATGGCTGCATGGTGCTGGGACTTGAATTTGCCTTCCCCATCATTGCCATAGAACTATTGACCCAGATATGCCTGGGAATACTTATGAGAGTCATCCCGCAGATTAATATCTTTTCTGTGAATTTTCAGTTAAAGATAATTGCAGGAATGGTGATGCTTCTCATACTTTATACTCCCATGTCGGAGATGATCATCAGAATTCTGGATAACATGTTTACACATCTCGACGAGATAACCATGATACTTGCGGGATAGATGCAGAAATAAACATTATGCCAGTAAATAGCATATCATCTTGAGAGGAGAAAACCTATGGGTAATGATGGCGCCGATAAAACCGAGGAGCCTACATCGCATAAGATAAGTGAGGCAAGAAAAGAAGGTAACGTCTGTCAGAGCAAAGATGTTGCCACAGTAGTAATGTTGCTTGGAGTCTTTGTGATGGTGAGGCTCATGCTTCCGACTATATATAATTACATAGTCAGTATGTTCAGATATGTTCTTGATTGCATAGCCCATTCCGAATATGACCCTATAAGCGGTACCCTGTTTTACAGATTTCTGGTATATGCCCTGGTATGTTCCCTGCCAATTCTATTGGTGGCAGTTGTGCTGGCCGTCCTTTCTCATGGGGTTCAGACCAGATTCAATTATTCGAAGAAGGCTACAAAAGTAAAATTCAGTAAGCTTAATCCGATCTCGGGAGTAAAGAAGTTATTCTCACTCAATAAAGTTGTTGAGGTGATTAAAAATCTGCTGAAGATAAGTATCCTGATTATACTGTTGTATTTTGTGATAAATGAAAAGCTTTTGCCTATTGCAAGGACACTGGATATGCTTCCATTTAACTCGACACTTATGCTTCTCGGATTTGTCTGGGATCTGATAATCAGGGTGGTGATAGCCTTTTCACTTATAGCTTTCCTGGATTATCTGTATCAAAAATGGAAGTATCATAAAGACCTCATGATGACAAAGCAGGAAGTAAAGGATGAAATGAAGATGCTTGACGGAGATCCTCAGGTAAAAAACAAAATGAAGCAGAAGCACAGAGAGATGACCAATCGTCGTATGATGCAGGAAGTTCCTCAGGCGGATGTCATCATCAGAAACCCGACCCATGTTGCTGTTGCTTTAAAGTATGATCCGGACAGGCACGGTGCTCCTTATGTGGTGGCAAAGGGACTGGATTTTATCGCACTTAAGATCGTGGAGACGGGTGAAGAGCATGATGTGCCGTGGATAGAGAATAAGCCACTGGCCAGAGCACTTTATGCTTCCTGCGAGATAGGTCAGGAAATCCCCGTAGACTATTACAGCGCGGTGGCTGAACTTCTTGTATTTATCTACAGGCAGAAAAACGGAGAACTGCCGGCATAAATCCCTATTCCGAAGGAATAGGGATGCCGCCCAGCCGGCGAGGCTGGTTTTGGCTTTAGCCAAAATCAAACGAAAATGCCGGAGCGAAGCGACTTCAAATGGCATTTTCTCATTTTTTATCCTTAAAATTTATCACATTTTACAGAAATTAAAGAAAATTTTAAAAAAATTAATAGAATTTATAATTTTATCGAGACAAGTTGATAAAAAGCAATTATAATAAACATATATCTAATTTATGTACGTAAGGTATAGAGAGTAGAATAAAAAAGAATAAGAAAACAGATCACAGACTATGAAATGGACGAAATTTATTGCAGATAATTCCATAGTTGTTATGGCACTGGTTATCATATTGCTGCTGATCATCCCGCTTCCGCCGTTTATGGCAGATATGTGTATAGTCCTGAATATGGCTATATCCATGATGATTCTGGTCATCACTATGACGATCCACAGCCCGTTGGAATTTTCGATTTATCCGTCATTGCTTCTGTTAACTACACTGTTCCGTCTTGGCATCAATGTTTCTACAACCAGAAACATCCTGTCCACTGGCGGTTTCTCTGGACAGGTCATTAAGTCATTTGGTGACTTCGTTCTGCAGGGAAATGTTGTTGTCGGTCTTGTAATCTATATCGTCATCGTTCTCATGAACTTCACGGTCATCACGAAGGGTGCTGAACGTGTAGCAGAGGTTTCCGCAAGATTTAACCTCGATGCTATGCCGGGAAAGCAGATGGCTATCGACTCGGATCTTAACGCCGGTCTCATCGACGAGCAGGAAGCTGCCCGCCGAAGGATGAATGTTCAAAGAGAATCCGATTTTTACGGCTCCATGGATGGTGCTACGAAAATCGTAAAAGGTGACGGAGTCATGTCACTGATCACCACCGCTATCAATCTTATAGGCGGTAGTATCATAGGTATCGTTCAGTCCGGACAGGACATAGGTACCGTATTAAACACATACACTATTGCAACCGTTGGTGATGGTCTTGTGGGACAAATCCCATCACTTCTTATTTCTACCGCAACCGGCATGATCGTAACCCGTGCCGTGGCAGAGGGATCACTTAACGAGGACATATCAAAGGAGTTTTTGGCACAGCCAAGATCGTTTATGATCGCAGGCGGTGTCATTTGTGTACTCTGCATCATTCCGGGCATGCCTCTTTTCCAGATTCTTTTAATCGGATTTGGATTTATGCTGGCAGGATATATGATGCAGCGCAGGATACTTGAAGCCCCTGAGGCAGTTAGAGCTGAAGCTTACAGAGCGGCCAGTCACGGCGCAAGACAGAGAATCGGAAATGTTGGCGTAGAAGAGCCGTCAGCTGAGGAACTTGAAGAAAAAACCGAAAAAGCACCTGCTCAGACTCAGGAGGAGTACTTCAAGGATGTAAACAATGTTTACCACTTACTTCAGGTGGAGCCTATCGAGGTTGACTTTGGATACAGCCTTATACCTTTGGCGGATGAGACCGTAGGAGGAAGACTCATAAGCCGAATAGTGGTATTCAGAAGACAGTATGCTCAGGATATGGGATATGTTATTCCTTCCGTAAGACTGAGAGACAGTGCAAAACTCGGCACAAATGAATATGTGATAAAGATAAAAGGAGAAGCTGTTGCGGTTGGAGAGATCCTGACGGATTTCTATCTGGCCCTTGAACCGGAGAATGTTGAGAGGGAAATCGATGGAATAGAGACTATCGAGCCCGCATACGGCATCCCCAGCAAGTGGATAAAACCGGAACAGAGGGAGAGGGCTGAGATGTACGGATATACAGTCATTGATCCTTTGTCGGTGCTTGTATCACATATGAGTGAAGTCATAAAGCAGCACAGCTATGAACTGATCACAAGGCAGGAAGTGTTCAGACTTGTTGAAAACTTAAAGAAATCGGCACCGGAACTGGTAAGTGAGGCCTTTCCGGCACTGGTATCATACAATCTTTTACAGAAGGTACTCACCCTTCTTCTCAAGGAGGGAGTATCCATTAAGGATCTTGAGACCATAGTTGAGACCATGGTTGACTCCATTACAGAGAACGGACTTCCGGTTAAGGATATAGATTCTCTGGTGGAACAGGTCAGAATATCACTCAAGAGAACCATCACCAGAATGTACTGTGAGGATGGAAACATGAAGGTTGTTACGCTGGATGCAGACCTGGAAAGGTCTATGGTCAGCTCACTTTCAAAGGGAGAAAGCGGATATTATCTGGCTTTGAGCCCTGAGATATTACAGAGTCTTGTAAGACAGGTTTCCGAGGAGATGAAGAAATTCAAGGATCTGTCACAGACGCCGGTTATTTTGACATCGGAGGTCATGAGAGCTCATTTTTATCATCTTATAGAGCAGTTCTATCCTCAGGTAAGAGTCCTTTCATTCAACGAAGTCGCAAACAATGTTCAGATTCAAGCTATAGGGAGTCTGAAGCTGGAAAACAAATAATAAGTAACAGGGGAAAGAAGATAAGTAAGAGAGTATAAGAATAGTTAGAGGGGATGAGTTTTATGATGGATACAATTTATAGGGAGCAGGTTGAAGATCTCGAAACAAGAAGCAATGAAGATTTGTTTTTGATCTACAAGAGAACAAGGGACAATAGTGTTAAACAGGAACTTACCATGCGCTACATTTACATAGTTAAAAGTGTAGCGTATCAGATGAGGGATGTTTATAACGATACGATGCAGCCTGAAGATATCATCAATGAAGGCGTAATTGAGATCATGAAGGCCATCGACCGTTATGATGTGGAGAAGGATAACAAGTTCGAGACATTCATCTCCAGACGTATAAGAGGCATGGTCATAGATCTGATACGAAAGAATGACTGGATGCCCAGAAATTATCACAGGGACCGCAAGAACATCGAGGATGCAAGGGACGAGCTTCAGAGAAAGCTGGGACATTCTCCCAGTGATGAGGAGATTTCCAAGTATTACAAAATGGATGTTAAGAAGATCAAAAAAGTTGATCGTATGCGGACCATGGTCAATGTCCTTTCACTGGACATGACCTATGATGATAATGATGAGACGCTGTTCCAGGTAGCGTCGGACGATTTAAATACACAACCGGAGGGAAGTTTCTTGCAGGGCGAAACAGTAGCAACCTTGGCCAGAGCCATCGATTCTTTAAAAGATAGTGAGAAAAAGGTTATATCTTTGTACTATGTTGACGAATTAAATATGAACCAGATTGCAGAGGTTATGAATATTAGTCAGCCAAGAGTGTCTCAGCTTCACTCTATAGCAATTGAGAAGCTGAAGAATTACATGGCAAAGATGTCATAACTCTGAATCAAGTTTTTTGACATCCGCTATTTAAAAAATTAAGTGCGGAATTTAAAGGGTGTTGCCCGGACAGGAGTATTATGTATCAGGGATTTTACAATCTGACATCCGGTATGCTGACACAGCAGAGAAGATTGAATGTTGTCAGCAACAACATGGTCAATGTACAGACGGCAGGTTATAAAAAAGACACTATGACCCAAAAGACGTTTCAGGAGGAGATGCTTGTCCGCACAGGAAAATACAATAAAGACAATCCTTCAGATCTTACAACTACATCAAAGATAGTGACTGCGGAGCAGACCTATACAAATTATGATCAGGGTGCCTTTGAGCAGACTGATGATATCTATGATTTTGCAATAGGCGGGAACGGCTGGTTCTCCATACAGACGACTGCCGGAACCAGATATACGAGAGATGGTTCCTTTTCAGTTGACAGTGAGGGGTATCTGGAACTGAACGGTCTCGGAAGAGTGCTGGGCTCCGACGATCAGCCTATTCAGATTCCGACGGAAAACTTTACTGTTGATTCAGCGGGAAATATCCTGGTGAATACTTCTGCGGCTGCGCTTGAAACCGGAAAGCCGGGAGATAACACAGCAGAAACCACGACAGAAACAGCCACTCAGCCGGAGTCCTACGGACAGATAAAGCTTGTGGATTTTCAGGATCTTACACAGCTTCATAAAGAGGATAACGGGCTTTACTCCACCAATCAGGCAGCTACTGTTGTAAACGGTGCAAACGGTACCCAGCTTATGTGGACCATGCTTGAAAAAGCCAATGTGGATCTGGTGGATGAGATGACCTTGATGATTTCTTCCCAAAGAGCCCTTCAGGGAGCTGCTCAGATGCTTAAGATGTATGACACGGTTATGGCAAAAGCTTCTTCAGATGTAGGAAAACTTTAATAAAAAGCTTTTTTTGAACTAATCGTGCTGATGTTTTGGAGGATTGGATATGAATATGTCATTTTGGACAGGGGCGGTAGGTGCCGACAATTTCACCAAGAAGCTGGCTATCACTTCCAACAATTTAGCAAATATAAATACTACGGGATTTAAGGCAAAAAGTGCGCCATTCAGAGAACTTATAAATTATAATATAAATGACTCCAGAGAGGCTGTTACAGAGCTTCAGGCAGGGGCAGGTGCAGTAGTGCATCAGACCAATATGAATTTCAAGTTATCCGGTCTCAATATCACCAATATGGAATCGGATTATGCCCTTATGGATGACAATGCTTTCTTCATGCTCCAGGATCCCGGAGATGACTCTATTACATATACAAGAAACGGTCATTTTCACAGTGGCCTTATGCCGGATGGCGAATTTTATCTTATGACTGAGGCAGGCAAATATGTTCTCGATCAGAATGGACAGAAGCTGAAGGCATCGGTTCTTGATCTTAAAACACTTGTGGAAAAAGATGAGAATGAAGAGGAAAATACCGAGACAAATACTGAAGAAAAGGAAGAAAAACCTACGATTGGAGTTTATACTTTTCCGCATCCCAGCCGATTATTAAGTAAAGGAGACAATGAGTTTATCGTGCAGGAGGGTGATACTCAGAACACGGCAGCTCTTATAAAGACTCCGCATATTCAGCAGGGGGCTTTGGAAAGTTCAGGTACGGATCTTGCAAAGGAAATGACAAAGGTCATAGAGAGTCAGAGAGCTTTTCAGTATGCATTAAAGATGGTTACAACATCTGATGAGATAGAATCGACTATCAACAGTTTAAGATAAATATAAAGTGGGGAATGGGTAATGAGGATAAAAGACTATAGTGAGATGAACCTTCAGGATCTGGATGTCATGAGGGAGATTGGAAGTATCGGAACGGGGCATGCAGCAACATCGCTGTCACAGATGCTCCAGAAAGAAGTCCGTATTACTATTCCGCAGGTAAAGATACTTGGTTATGATGAAGCCATAGAGGCCATCGGAGGAGATATAGAACAGATCGTCGGTGCAACACTTGTTAAGATGGACGGCGATATAAACGGTCTGATGCTGTTCCTTTTTAATCTTGAGTTCGCTAATACCATTTTTGACAAGATGATGGGCATTTCCTATGCGGGTTTCGAGCAGATGGATGCCATGGCACATTCGGCCCTGACAGAGATTGGCAACATTATCATCTGTTCTTATGTCAATGCATTTACGGAACTTGTGGATATGAATATCTCACTTTCGGTTCCCAGTGCTGCTGTGAATATGCTTGGAGCTATCCTTACGGTGCCTATAGCCGAATACGGATATGAGACAGATAAGCTTATGTACTGTAATGCAGACTTTGTTATGGACGGTAAGACATACAATGACTGGCTGCTTATGCTGCCGGATATTGCATCCCTGAATCGTATATTGGAAAAGTTAGGGGTTTCATAATTTATGGATAGACAACTGAAAGTCGGGATCGGCGACATGAAGCTGACACGCGGACAGGGTGAGATAATCACCTATGCGCTTGGCTCGTGTATAGGAATAGCCTTTTATGATCCTGTTTTGAAATTAGGAGCATTGCTTCATATCATGCTTCCTATACGACAAAACAAAGATGATGCTAATTTACTGAAATATGCAGATACCGGTCTTGCAGAGACTATTCGTAAGCTGACAGCCTTTGGGATGGTCAAAAGCAGAGCCATCGTTAAGATTGCAGGTGGAGCCAAGATGTTCGAGATCAGCGGTAATGCCAGTTTTGGTAATATTGGAGAGAGGAACGCGCAGACTGTACGACAGATACTGCAGAGAGAAGGATTCCATATACGCGCAGAGGATTGCGGCGCAAATTACGCTAGAACTATGAGCCTGGATGTGGCAACAGGTGACGTCGTGATAAAAACCTTTGGTCATCCGGAGAAACATTTATAATTTTTACCCGTTAGGAGGAAACCTGAATTGAAGAACAATAAAAAGGACGGAATTCTGCTTGAGTCCGGTACAAATGAAATTGAGATCATGAAGTTCAAGGTCATGAATGAGTACTATGGTATCAACGTTGCCAAGGTAGTTGAGATCATGATGACCGAAAAAGTAAAGCCGATGCCACATTCCCATCCTGCTGTTGAAGGCTTTTTCAAACCAAGAGATGTTCTTATTACAGTTATAAATCTCGGGCAGTATCTTACGGGAGAGCGTAAGGACTACGGAGACAGAGACCTCTTCATCATCACCGGTTTTAATAAGATGATGGTTGCTTTCAGAGTTGACAGCATCGAGGGTATCAGCCGTATTTCATGGAAGAGCATTCAGAAGCCTGACAAGACCCTTGGGTCAGGTGATGAGTCTGTAGCAACAGGTATCGCACAGTGCGATGACCAGCTGGTAACAGTTCTGGATTTCGAGAAGATCGTAGCAGAGATCTCTCCGGAAACAACGATTCAGGTATCCGAAATTGATGAGATGGGTGACAGACCTATCAACCAGGCTCCAGTTGTTATCGCTGAGGATTCTGTTCTTCTCCAGAAGATGATTCTTGATTCTCTTCAGAGAGCAGGTTTCACTGATATAAGCATGTTCAATAACGGACAGGAATGCTGGAATTATCTTGATGGAATAAAGGATGACCCGCATGTTTATGAGAAGGTCAGCATGGTCATCACGGACCTTGAGATGCCTATGATGGACGGTCACAGATTAACGAAGCTTATCAAATCGGATCCTCATCTTCGTCATCTCCCTGTAGTTATCTTCTCATCTCTTATCGATGAGCAGATGCGTGCCAAGGGCAAGGAGCTTGGCGCTGATGAACAGCTTTCCAAGCCTGAGATCGGTCATCTCGTACATATCATGGATACTCTTATCGGACGATATGAGGAACAAAGAAAATCGAATTTTAAGGGAATGTAAATTCTCAGGTAGTTAAAGGCAGGCATGGTATGCCTGCCTTTAACTGATAAAAGGAGGGGCGCCTTCATGATGAGAGCAAAAAGCCGGGATGCGAGATTTACTGCAGGAGCTGTCATTAGCCTGTTATTTATATTGATAATCCAAGTAAAAGGATATGCAAACAACTGGCTGTTTAAAGACGGTAAATGGTACTATTACTATACATACGACGATCCGGTTGAGAATGAGTGGATAACCGATGGCGGTAATGAATATTACATCGGAAGCAAAGGTCTCATGTCTACCGATAAGTGGGTTAGTGATAAATCTACTGGAGAAAAGTACTACGTTGGTCTTGACGGGATAAAAAAGAAAAATTCCTATACTGCCAGCAAAGATAAGTTTGTGGGACCTGACGGTACGGAACTTGAATCCTTTGACGAGTGGAGAAAAAGTGCTAAAAAGAACCTGAAAAAGGTTATTTCGGCATTGAACAGGAAAGTAACCGTCTCATCGGAACAGACGGCCTATCTTAGCACGTTAAACGCGTCAAATGCTGCTTTTACATTATATGATCTGAATGGTGACGGATATAAGGACTTTATAGTCATTAATAAGGAATCTGACGCAGCACAGGTTCTGGATATCCAGCTTTGGAATCCGGAGGAAGAAGAGTTTTATGCATTAATGGAGCTTGATTTCACTTCTGATGAAACTGCGGTACTGAGACGTGAAGAGAACTATGGAGATGCGTGGCTTATCATTTCACGTGATATCAACGATTTTGATTTCCAGAGACTCCCCAGAGAGGAATATTATTTTCAGGATGTGGAGCATTATCATTTCGGTTATAATGAATACGGTGATGTGATTTACTACATAAATAATGATAAGGCGGATCCTGAGGAATGGAATTCATCGCTTATTTACAGAAGAAACAGCACGGGTTCCGGAATCTTTGCAGTATATCATGACCTTAATGAGAGTACAGTGGACGAACAGGTAGATATGTATCCATCAGAGGAAGAGATCGCACTGTTCAGTGAAAAAGGATAATGGGTATAGAATCAATGGAAGAGAATAATGATCGTAAAGATATGTTTGACACAGCGGGTGATGCTGCGGATTTTGCGGAGAACATCGCCGCCACCATCAGGAAGGGACTGAAAGAGGCGTCGGAATCTGTAAAGAAGGAAGATTTGGAAGCCATCAGTGTCATGCTCGGAAGAGGGACAGATGAAGATCATGACGAGCCGGAAGCTGAAGATATGCAGGAAGAAAAATATGTGAAAAACCAGAAGAAGTCAAAAAAGGTGGTTGGTTCAAAATATGGAAATGCACATGCCTATGGTATAGACAATATCGAACTTCGAAACGAGGTGGTTCAGGATAAGAGAAGGGCCATAAGAGTTGAGTCTGCAGAGGAAAGCAATGTTCTGTCTGATGCCATCCAGAAGCATCTGGAGGAGAGTGTTTTCGGAGAAGCCAAGATACAGGAAGGTTTCCATATCGTAAACATAATGCAGGAATGTCTGAAGAGTGAGAATATCCTGGAGTATATGCAGAATATGTCCTGCTGCACCTGTGAGCGCTGTCAGGCGGATGTACTTGCAGCTACTCTGTCTCATCTTCCGGCCAAGTATGTTGTTATGTATAAAAAGTCTACAAATGCACGTATAAGCTTTTATCATGACAACTATAAAATGGACATCCTTTCTTCCATAATGAGGGCTATAAGAGATGTAAAGGAGCATCCTCATCACGGAAACGACCGTATACAATAATTAGTGATATTTATATAATGTCAGCACTATCGGGATAGTATTTATTATTTCGATAGTGTTTTTTTGTTATTTAGTTTATTTATTTCAGTTTTGTGCCGATAAGAAAGGTAGGACATAGTGTAAATAGGCCATGGAAGGTCTCTGTATTATAATGAAGGAGCATCATATGAACGTATCATCAAGCAGCAGCTCATCAACGAGCGCATTGGGAAATACCTCCTTAAAAGGTTTTGGAGGACTTGCATCCGGACTTGACCGAGATGCTTTGATAGAGCAGTTAACACTCAACACAAACAATAAGATAACAAAGACACAGCAGAATATCACAAAACAGGAATGGCGTCAGGAGGCGTACAGAAGCGTTACCGATCAGATGATTGATATGGAAGATGAGTATCTGAGCTATTCCGGAAAGACCAGCATAGTACATAATGGTCTTTACTCAAAGTCGGTTGTTACAGCAAATGGAAACAGTGCCTCAGCGGCTCTTGTTTCTGCATCCGGTTATTCTAACGTTCTTGATTATGTTTCAGTAAAGGGTGTAAGTCAGCTTGCGTCATCTGCTTACTTTACATCACAAAAGATGACTGACAGTGAGGGTAATACCGCATCAAAGTCTACAAAACTCAGCAGCATTACCGGGTTTACCGACGATAAGCTTTCTTCCATGACTATCAACGGTAAAACTTTTGAAGTGACCGGTGAGTCTACTGTAAATGACCTTGTAAATGCTATCAATAACAGCGATGCAGGAGTAAAGGCGACTTATGTAGAGAGTACCGGAAAGTTCATGTTTTTTGACAAGGATACCGGTGAGGAAAGCGCAGTCGAGTTAAATGATACGGCAAAAGAGCTGTTTGGAGGAGAAGAATCCCAGTTCACAGCCGGTAAAGATGCTGTAATGTATGTAAGCTACGGCGGTTCAGAGCCTGTTGCCATAAAGAGCCATACAAACACCTTCAATGTTGACGGCCTTTCAGTTAAAGCAAGCGGAACCTTTGGAGATATAAGTGTAGGTGAAGATGGTAAAGTATCCTACGATGCATCAGCCAGTGTGAGTTTTACGGCGACTGCCAATGTTGATAAAGCCACAGAACGAGTTAAAGCATTTATCGAAGCTTATAACAAGATGGTCGATGAGGTCAATACTCATGTAACAACGAGACCTACAAGCGGTTATGATCCTCTTACTGAAGAGCAGGAAGATGAGATGACCGAAAAGGAAATCGAAAAGTGGACGAAAAAAGCAAAGGAAGGAATCCTTTATAACGATAATGAAATGAGAGACTTTGCTTTTGAGCTTCATGGCATGATGAATGATATAGTTGCAGGTGGAATCAGTTATGACGATCTTGAAAGTATAGGTATCACAATAAGTTCTGATCATGTAGACGGAGGACAGCTTACATTTGATGAAGATAAGTTCCGTAAAGCTATGGAAACTGATGCGCAAAAGGTTGAAGATATCATGTGCGGAACAGAAGAAAAAAAAGGGTTTGGTCAGATTATTAATAATCAGTTAACTCCGTATGCAACAAGATATGCATCAAGAAATGGCAATTCATATGGAAGACTTATAGAAGTTGCAGGTTCCGAAAAGCTTGTAGCCACTAAGAATAAAAATGAAATTTATGACAAGATAAAAGGTTATAATGATGAACTGGAGAAATGGAAAGATAAATTGAAGACAGAGGAGGACAGATATATCAAGCAGTTCTCAAATCTTGAAACACTCATAAACAAGATGAATACTCAGGCAAGTTACTTGTCCAGCTTATCATATTAAGTTTTCTGTCGATATAACATATAGTAATCGAAGATAACTACTAAAATACAAAGAGAAGGTGTCATTCATGATTTATGAAAAATATAAAGAGGATACAGTTTTTTCCATGTCTCCAGTGGAGCTTTTGATTCTTTTGTACGACGAGTGTATGAAGGATCTCAGAAAGGCTCAAATAGCTCTTGAAGATGGCGACATGACTATGTTCGAGGAGTTTATAGGAAAATCACTTAAGATAATAAGATATCTTATTCAGACTCTTGATATGTCGATACCTGTCAGTAAGGATCTGAGAAGGCTGTATGATTATATCATATTTGATCTTTCAAAGGTCAGAGCAGCCGGTAAACGTATGCCAGATGAGATACCCAAGCTTATAGAAATCATTCAGAATCTGAGAGATGGATTTGACGGGGCAAGCCAACAGGTTCAGGATACACATGAGGTTCATGAGGCAAGTATAGTAGGCTGATTAGCCATATTCCGGGAGCACATATGGAAGATGTTTTAAATGTTGCTGATTTAGCTATATTATTTCAAAGAAGGTATAGCTTTATAAAAGATGTGAAGGATATTACAGATAAGCTTTCGGAAGCCATATCCGGGAATGATGGATATACTGCTGAAGTGATCCTTGAAGAGCGCGGGGATGCTATACGAAAAGTTGAGCATGCCACAGAACAGATTCGGCTTCTCGGAGAGGCGGGGCCTAAAGCTGCATTTACTGCACATAGACTTATATATACGGAACCTGATGATATCGCGCCTGAAACAGACGATGAAAAACTGGTCCGGGAGATAAGACTGAAAACAAAGGCTTTGGTAGAAGTTCTTCAGAAGCAGGATAAAATGTTGAATAAACGCCTTACAAGGGATCAGTCTTTCTATAAGGACTAATACAACACTAATTGAATGACCGGGACATGATGATAAAGATAATGGTATACATTTAAAAAACAGAGAATCACAGAGAGTATATCCCTGTGGTTCTCTTGTGTTATAATAAAGTTATTCATAATAAATGGTAACGACTATAAAAGCATAATAAATATGCTTTTACGGGAGGATGGGGATGAATCGTACAGTTTTTGAAGGCAGATATCTGATAAATCTTGTTGGGGCAGTTATCAAACAAAAGGAGATTCCAAAAAAATCCATGAAGATGGATTGGGAGAGACTGTTTCGTCTTGCTGATTATCATAAGATTGCCAATGTTATTTATCTGGGTATGCTTGGAGCTTCAGAGCATGTGCCGCAAAAGTGGGGGGAGAGATTTTTTGAACGTTACCAGGAGAGTCTGATGTATTCCTCAAGCTACGAGAATTCCGAGCTTGAGATCCTCACACTGCTTAACATGCATAAAATAACAGCAACTGTTCTTGAATCATCTGCCACGAGGCGTCTTTACAGGATCCCTGAGAGTGCAAGCAACAGCCCTCTGAGGCTTTTACTCAGTGAGAAGGATTATAGTCTTGCTAAGGGATTTCTTGTGGATCTTGGATATCTGACTGATCATTTTTATCCAAAGTTCGGTGAGCATATGCGGGCGGGAAACGGATTTATGGTAGAGATATACTATAAGCTCCCATTTATTACGAAGAACTATCAGAAGTGCATGACATCCCTCATGGAGAGAGCATATATTGACAGAACCTTCAATTCCATGCACACCTTTTCCCTTGAGTCCAGTTTCGTATTTCGCATGGCAGAGGTCTGTTATAACTATTGTGAAAATGCTCTTACAGTGCGTAAATTGCTGGATGTTTTCCTGTTTTACCATCAGTTCAAGGGCAAGATGAATCAGAATTTTATCTGGACCAGATTTAAAGAGTTCAAAATTGATGTGCTGGTTCAGTGCATGATTCATATTGCAGCCATGTGGTTTGGATCCAAGGCAGACGATATCCTGGATCTTGCCATAGAGGACGGAGAGGTTTACGACGGTGTGGAAAGCCGTATACTTACCAGTGGAGTCATAGGTACTGAGATGGTGCCTCAGGCCAATTCTCTGAGAAATGAAATCCAGAAGGAACTTGAAAAAGAGAAACGTGAAGAGGAGAAGGAGCTCAGGAAAAAGCAGAGAGATGAATACTGGAAGAGAGTTAAGCAGCAGATACTTTGGGTATTCCCTGAGTACAAGTACATGATCTCTTTATATCCTTCATTGGAAAAATTTCCGTTTCTGCTTCCGTTATACTGGATTTTCAGAGGCATTCGTATGATTAAGGCTTCTCTTAAAGTTCAGTTTGATTCCGGAAGAGATAAGAATGATGATAAAGCTAAAGCTTCAGGAAAGAAGAAGTCCGGAGATATATCGTATCTTCCAAGAGAGACAAAGACTACCAGAGCTTTGGAAAACGATGGCATGGGAGATGTTGCTGTATCTATAGAAAATGGTAACAGAACAGGAAAGATTTACGATTCAGTTCTTGCGGAAGAACAGCAGAGGTCTAAGCTTGAAGAAGAGATCAAGGCAAGTGCCGATGAGAATGTCACAGAAGATGATTTCAGAATCGATGAGAATGCCGAAACAGAAATCGGTCTCTGGGAGTTCCCTAAGCTGGAATCAGTATCTATGCCTGGATTTAAGCGGGAGGATGAAAATGAGGCAATAAGTGAAGATAGTGATACATCTTCACAGGAAAAGGTTCCAGCTTCATTAGGAGGAGATACACTTTCAGGTATGGATGTTTCTCTGTTCAACAATCTTATGTCAAATGACAAAAACAGAACTTCTGACAAGGTTACTATCACTTCACAATATACTGATTCCGGAAATATAGAATACGGTTTTACTAAGGAAAACGAGGAGAATGACTCAGAACCATTAAGAACATCAAAAGAGTCTTTGGAACCGGATATAATTGTGGCACAGGATGAAAATCATAATTCGGTTGGAGTTCGTAAATGGCATTTCCCAACCATAGAAGAGGTTGAGGAAAAGGAAGATACATAATATTTCCTGATAATCAAATTTGTAAACCGTATATCTAAGGGAGTTATTCCTGTAAATTTTTTAATCAAAAACCCTTCGCCTAAGACGGCGAAGGGTTTTAATTATCATATAAAACAAGTATTAATTGTTCTCGTTTTTTTCATCTTTGTCTGATGATTCAGATGAATCAGCAGCCTTATGCTTCTTTAAGGTGATTTGCTTTAGTGAATCCTGCAAACCTGTAATTGCAGTAGGATGAGGTGATGTAGCACTCTTGTTTTCCTGTTCTGCGATAGAAAGCTCTTCACGGAGAATGGAAATCTGTTTAGGAGCATCTATGGCAAGTCTTACGCCATCAGAAGCACTTTCTACAACAGTTATTCTGATATTGTCTCCAATAAGTATACTTTCATTTTTTTTTCGTCTTAATATCAGCATCTGATCACCTACCCTATACTTAATCTTATCGGTCCTACCGACTGTTAAGCGTCTGGTGTCTCTTGAGGGGCACCTTCCTGACCGGTAGTGAAAGAACTTAATTTCTTTCTGAACTCATACTCGGATTGATTGAGTATGACCTGCATACCGATACGCTTATCAGGATTTATTACAACAGGTGCTTTCATATTAACAGTGTTTTCGAGATGATTGGTTCGAAGAACACAAATCACATAATATGAAAGATCATCCTCTGATTTGACACCAAGATACGAAAGCTCTTCTGGACTCAGAACCGGATTATAGTCCGGATCCAGCGAAAACGGGTTGATGATAACAAAAGCAACGTCAGTGTTTTCGATGGACTGAAGCATGAGAATCGTATTATCCTCATTTTCATCGAGAACGAGAGGGATGAAATACTTTAAATCATTAAAACCAAACAGCCCGTCTGTAAAATGTATAAGATCGGACTCTTCGTACTCAATTGTGCCATAGTCTTTGGTATCTAATGTCAACATGAATGACAACCTCCATTAAGTATATCTTATAAAATTAATAATTACTATATTTTTCGTAAAATTATCACTTTCAACGTACAAAATCGAATAAAGAATTCTGCATGATCTTTGATCCTACCTGCATGGCAGCATTGTAGGAGAACTGATTCTGATACATCTTAACAATGGCATCATAGGTATCTATGGCCATATGATCGTTATATTCTTTTTGATAGCTGTCCTGAGCAGTCTGTAGTCTGGACTGTACTTCTTCAAGAGAAGCGTAGGTGACACCTATGCGCCTGAATGTGTTACTTACATCCTGCATAGCATGATCCCATTTTTCGATTACATATGTAACATCTTCATTCAGTTCATCGGAGGAATAAACAGTTTTGACTTTTGAAGAATTTGTAGTATATGTTCCGGGAACTGTAGAGCCTCCCATAATTCCAGAAGTAGTACTGTCAAGCGTTACATTAGAATCTGAACCGGATGTTTTTGACGTAAAAGTGAATGTACCGGAAGTTCCGTCAAAAGAAGCTGTCACTCCGGCAGCGCTGCTGTTAATGGCAGACTTTAAAGCCGAGACTGTGGAATCGATTGTAAGGCCACTGACAGGAGTACCATTAATGTTCATCTTACTTAAAGCTGTATCTGTGAAACCAAGGTCTCCCAATTTTGAACCATATGTGGCTGTATTTCCCGTTGAACGATCAGTCAACGAGTTTGAAGTATACGTTGCAGGTGTGGTGCTTATTGAATTGTACGTAGTAGAGTAGTAATCATTTAAATCTGAAAAGGAATTAAGATAGGAATTTGTAGCATGAATAACCTGTGAGTTTAAGGCAAACACAGATCGGTTCATAGCTTCCTTAAAGGTAGCTATATTATCTGTGAAATTCGGGGTAGTAGAACCGACGGGATCCTGAGCTCTGAGTTTTTCAGAGGTGATACCGGTCACCATGTTAAGTCCACCGTAATAAGTATCCGGAAGAGTAGAGATGTTTGTGATATCTCCGTAGCCGAGAGACATACGCCCCTGTTCTCTCATGGCAGTCACTATACACTTTAGGGTCTCGTCTTCGTCCATAGCTGCCCCTGAAGCGTCTGTTCCGCAATAGGCATAGGACTTAGATGTTGGATCGTAGGACATAATCATGGTAGTTTCACTGTCATCTCCTGGGAACTTATGATGATAAGTCAGAGTCATGCCGTCATCAGACATAGTGAAAGGAACGGTGGTAGCATCATTTCCGCCCATTACATAATAGCCTTCATAGCTGGCATTTAAATCCTGTGCCATGGTCTGCTGAGTAGTTCTCATAAGGGTATTCATAGTATCAACAGTGCTTTCAAGGCCCTGGAAAGAAGCAGATGCTATCTGCTCGTATTTTACATTAAGTACACCCATCTGCTCATACATGGAACGGGAAGATGCTTCCTGCTGTTCAAGACGATTCATAACGTCTTTTATCATGGTATCCTTGGTGACAGCATCAGTATACAGGTTGTCGATTTTCTTGCCCGCATAGTAGTCAAGAGGACTCTCTCCCATGGTCTCGAATTTTCTTCCGGTTGAGACCTGCTCCATGCTTCTGTTATATTTTGATTTAAGATCCTGAACGGATCTTGCGTAATCCTTATAAAAGGTAGAAGATGTGACACGCATGATTTATCTCCTTTCTGCCTATCAGACCAAACCAAGTAGCGTCTGCAGAGTTTCGTCAAAGGCAGTCATGATTTTTGCTGCCGCATTGTATGATGATACATAGATCATCATATTGGCGGCTTCTTCATCAAGGCTGACACCAGACAGCTGATCCTTCGCACTGGTGATGCTGTTAAGCACGTTTGTGTTGGTATCAAGGGAATCCTTGTTGCTTTCCTGGTCGTTTGCAAGTCTTGTTGAAAGACTGTTCATGTAGTTGGCAAAGGTCTTATCCTTAAGCTCTGAATGAGGCTGGGTGAACGAGTTGATCATATTGAGTATGGTAAGATTGGAATCAGAACCTCTGAGACCTATCTTTGTTTCTCCGTTTACCCATTTTTTGCTGAGAGAAATGTTTTCTGCATTGATGTCATTGCCGGTCTGATCGCTTCTGTTAACAAGCAGAATATGATCCGTAGTTCCATTGGCTTTTATCGCAGTTGTAGAGTTTGCCTTTGCTGTCTCTTCCGGCTCATAAGGATAGTTCCAGGTATTACCCATATGGTTGTAGGTGTTCATCTCATCCGCAAGAGTTTGAGCCAGATTATCAAGCTGATCCATATAGTAGTCGAAACCATAGTAGATTCCCTGCTTTAGACCAGTGGTGGCGGTTTTTGATGGATCAGACTTTGCAAGCATATCAAGACCTGCCTGAACAGATCCTCCGGAGAAAGTGATATGTCCACTTGATGAATCAGATTGGCTGTTTGCAGTGATGACATCAGTTGGAGTTGTTTTAGTGCCATCTTTTTTCGTCCCGGCAGATGTAAAAACGAGCTGAGTGTCCAAAGGATTTGTTGAAGTATTTGTTGTATCGGACCATTTGGAATAATAAGGCTCCGACGGAACTTTAGTTTTATCTTTCAGTAAATCTACGGAACCGTAATTCAGACCGTTAGCATCTTTGTATGTGCCGTTGACTAAAATGATACTGTCTTGTGTCCCATCCTTTTTTGTGAAATTCAGAGTTATACGAAGATCTTCAGGCCAGTCAGCCCTTCCGCATGGATTTCCGTTAGCATCATAGGTATAGATGCGGTAACGGGGATTTGTCTCTCCGGCAACTGTATACTCTTCTGAGTAATACTCAACGGTTATGGGAATGTATTTTGACAGTTCATCGATCTTCAGGTTTCTTTCGTCTTGAAGCTCCAGAGCAGGGTTGCCTATAAGCTGATTATGTTTGATTTTATTATTCAAATCACCAATTTCACTGAGCAGAGTATTGATGGTCTCTACGGCACCGTTGCCTGATGTGCCTTTACCGTAAAGTTTTTCAAATTCATTATCTTCCGCAGTTTTTATCTGTCTTGCGGCAGAGTTTAAAAGAACTGCTGTGGCGTTCATATCAGACTGAAGCTGCCCTTCATAAACAGGATCCTGAACCTTGGAGGTGTCCTGCATGGTGGTGAGAGCTGTCTGTATGGCATCAAGAGATGCTCTCAGACCATCATGAGTTGTTTCGTCCATGAATCTGGAAAGTGAATTCAGTGACTCTTCTATAGCGGTATTATAATTTGTTGCAGTGTTCTGATCTCTGTACTGTATATCCAAAAACTTGTCACGAATCTGCAGAACTTCGTCCATGGACACACCAAAACCAACATTTACATCGTTTTCATTCATATAGAATGAAACGGGATTTTCATAGTTTACGCTGGAAGTCTTTAACTGCTGTCTTGTGTAACCCTCAACATTCATGTTTGCAAGGTTTTGAGAAGTTACATCAAGTTTTTTTGAGTTCGCCTGCAGCGATGTCAGGGCTGTCTGAAAACCAGCGAATGTTGCGCGAACCATATATACCTCCTATATAGAAAGAAAACTAAATATAATCATCGTATTTCTGTATCTAATATCGGCGGATTTTTTAGAAACATTAGTTAATCGGGGTAAAAAATATAGAAAAATAGCGGTCGTACATACAACAGTACGACCGCTTTCTGAAATGATGAAGATTTAAAGGGTAAAATCAGGCCAGCGTATCCTGGAAAAGTTTCGGCACAGGCTGACGGGATATGACTGTTTCCACATCATGAAGCCGAACCCTCATGATACGGTCTGCCGTTTCCTGTGCTTCTTTGAGACTATAGAGAGCGATCCTGAGTTCCTCGAAAAGAGGATTTAAAACGAGCTTTTGATCTTCGGATGCCTTGCTGAGGATCTGAGAAAACTTTAATCCCTTCCATCCAAGCTGTTCGGCAAGTTTAATACGTTTCTTCTCAAGACCACGAAAATTCAAAAGATCCGGCTGGGCTTCCTTCACCAAAGATTCCAGCTTCGAAGGATCGTCTTCGGATGCGGAAACGGTGAAATCACGCTCCAGCTTGATAAGTCTGTTTACAAC
The DNA here is from genome assembly GCF_000702885.1 of Oribacterium sp. P6A1. Classification (GTDB taxonomy): domain Bacteria; phylum Bacillota; class Clostridia; order Lachnospirales; family Lachnospiraceae; genus Oribacterium. Next base: position 168,569 of record NZ_JNKO01000006.1, read on the forward strand.
TGTTGCCTGAGATGCTAGCACCTCTGTAAAATCGTTAAATACTGCAGAGTCTGACATAATGTCTCCTTTTGCGGGATCATCCCCTGTATCCCAACATACGCTCCGCTATCCTGGTAGAATCCACATTGTATGTGCCGGACTGAACCTGCGCTTTAAGTTCTGCAACTCTTGCGTCACTTACACCTGACTTCATGGAAGAAGCAGTTTTTGATGCGAGCATGGATGCGAAACTTTCATTGCTGACTGAGTCGGTAGCTGAAAAAGATGCTTTATCATAACTACTCACATAAGATGCGGATGATGCGGAAGAGGATCTGTCTTTTTTGATTTTCTTGTCCTGACCGGAATAGCCCACTTTTCCAATCAGAGTTGTACGTAAATTGACGTCCATAAAATGCCTCCTTGCATAAACGCACAATTAAATTAATGAGTTCCGTCTGCTTATAATATCGGCGACGGCTTCAAAAAAATAACTCCTATTTAAAAATAATTCCATTAAAAAACTGTGCATCTGGTTTTGATTTAAACATAATATCGTCCTTTGCCTTGGTAATATAACATCAAGAAATGAATAATGCTATAAAAAATTTAAATTGCAGATATCTTACGGCAAAAAAAGAAAAAAATATAAGGGGAAATTTACAAATTTTCTAATAGTTCAAGTTGGATATGACGATATAATATCATTAGAAGAATGAGAATCGTGATTTATTTATAAAAAGAAAATTAAAAATATGTAATGAGGCACTGATATATCAGGTCTCATACAGTTGGGAGATAAAATATATGCCTAATATTTTGCAGGTGCAGAATACCTCATTAAACAACCAGCAGGTAACCAATACACCGGGAATTCATCCACATATAGGCCAAAACCCGCAGATTGTGACTCCGGGAAAGGTCGAGCCTTCTCCTGCCGGCGATTATAGCGGGCAGATAGGCGCTGAAAGTGAAAACGGCAACGTAAATTTTGAATCAAATTATACCGGATTCATTCAGAGGATGCATGAAGGCATGCAGCTTCCGATAGAAATGGAAGAGCTTCTGTTTACTGACGGAGTTGCCCTTCAGACCCTGGGGGATACGGAACTGCAGGGTCTGTTAAATGAACTGTTCGCAGAGATAGAAGCAAAGGACCCCGAGGAGCTGATGAACTTTATAGAGTCACAGCAGCAGGCCCAAGTGAAATTTTCAGGTGAGCTTTTCGACGGATTACGAAATATTCTCAACCATGAGATATCACCTGCTTTCAGAGAAACCATTCTTGATTTTATAAAATCATATAACAATTATGCATCTAGTGAGCATCTGCTAAATCAATTGGCGTCTCTCGGAGATGATATCGAGAGTCTGCTGCTTCCTTCCCAGCGGGATGGCTTTGAAAAACTGATGGACCAGTTGGATCTCAGCGCACCTCCGGGAGATACCGAAAAAAACACAGAAGTCATAAATAAGCTTATCATTCCGTTCTTATCCGGATATGTTTCAAGAACCCATAATTATGGTGCTGTCAGAACAGCCAGTGTTCTCTTTTCTTTATATGCGGTGAAGTATGAAGACGGCAAAGAAGAAGGCGTCAGGCAGTTGTTTTCAAAGCTTATGAAGAATGGGGATTTCCGGATGCTTTTCAAGGGAGATCCGGAAAAGGCTTTGGAAAAGGCCATGGAAGAATTGAGACCTCAATCGGAAAGGGCTACAAAATTCCCCGAGATGCTTACAAAGCTTATCCAGAAAGGCACTGAGGGAAGTGCAGGATCTGAAAATGTGGAAAGATACTATCAGGTGCTTAATCACCTTCTGATGAATGAAAGCGTATATATGCCTCTTCTTCACATGCTGATTCCTTTCAGGTATCAGGATAAAAATGTCATGTCCGAGATGTGGGTTGATCCGGATGCAGAACGTGACAAGCCGGATGCGGCAAAGAAGCAGAAGATATTCATTAAATTCAGCATTCAGAATGTGGGAAATTTTGAGCTTATTTCCATGGTAGATAACGGAAATGTGAATATGCAGGTATATATTCCGCCTACATTAAAAGAACCTCCTGAAAATATATCCAGAAATATACAGGATATATTGAAGAAAAACGGATTTAATGTAAGCAATATGGAACTTGGAGTCCTCACCAGAAGTCATAGGGTTGATGAGGTATTTCCTGAAATAAAAGAAAAGGAGAAGGGTATAAATGTCGCAGTCTGATTCTATAAGAAAGAAAAAAGCAGCTGCTCTAAAGTATGATCCCGATAAAAACGGAGCTCCCGTCATAGTGGCTTCCGGAATGGGGTATACTGCGGAGAAGATAACCGAGACTGCCATGAAGGCGGGGGTTCCGGTTTATGAAGACGATTCTCTGGCATCTCTCCTTACCCAGCTGAAGCTCGGGGCAGAGATACCCCAGGAACTTTTCAGCGCAGTGGTTGAGATATATGTTTATTTTCTGAAGTTTGCGGATAAGAATGAAAAAGAGGCTGAGGCAGAGCTTCCGCAGCCACAGGATCTGATGGATGAAGGTATCAGATGATGTGAGTGTAAAAATATTTGCTACTCGCTTATAGTACCCACCGTACACATTCGTGTGCAGTGTACATCATCAAATAGAAAGGAAGAAAGCTGCATGAGAGGCAGGAAAGCCGTATCTGAAGGGTACGGTCCGGTTAGTAAGATAATTGTATATTTACTTCTGTTTTTACTGTTTATACTGATTTTCGGTATGCGGGTAATGGCAGCAACACAGCCCATCAATACAGTCAGTATAAAGATAAAGTCCAAGATTGAAGCGGGAAGAAAACTTCCATCAGATATTCTTATAGAGAAATCTTCGGTTGATGACAATGAGATAGCTGTATCGACTTCGGGCAGTAAGTATAAGATCACTAAAGCAGAGTGGACAAGCGGCAGTGATATGAGGGTGAAAAGCGGCGATAAACCGGCTATGAGGGTTGAACTTGAGTCGGAGGATATCAGTAAAAATTATTTTTTAAGCAGTTACAGAAGCTCCAATGTGACAATAACCGGGGGAACCTTTTCAAGTGCCAGTAAGGACGGTGACAAGCTCATCATTAATTTAAAGCTTGATCCAATAAAAGGAAAGTTCGATGAGCCTACTGACGTATACTGGAATGATGACAAGCTGGGAGAGATTCGCTGGACAAGACCCGACAATACTTCCGGTACCTATGAGCTTCAGCTCATGAGGGACAGTACCAAGGTGACCTCGGTTACCACCTCGGGTCTTCTTTATAATTTTTATCCCTACATGACTCAGGCAGGAAAGTATTATGTAAATATAAGGACCATTCTTACTTCCACAGAACAGAGGCAGTACGCACAAAACAGTGAGTGGCTGTCTTCAGCGGAACTCACTATAACCGACAGAGATGTTTCTGATGGAAAAGGTAAGGAGGGAAGCGGAGGAACCGCAGGAAGTCTCTACAAGTTCGGATGGTATAAGGAAAACGGTTTCTGGTACTACAGATATCTGGATGATAACCGTCTTCAGGGAGCCGGATGGGCGTATATAGATAAAAACTGGTATCTGTTCAATCAATACGGTCAGATGCAGACCGGCTGGCAGATAATCAATGACAAGACATTTTTCCTTCTTAAAGACGGTTCCATGTATACAGGATGGATGAAGAACGGAAATGACTGGTACTATCTGATTCCCAAGGAGGAACTTCGAAATGGAGAGGTGTGGGGACAGACTGCAAACAACGGATGGCGTATGATCAATACCCACTATTATTATTTCAAGAGCAACGGAGCCATGTATACAGGATGGCTATATGAAAACGGAAAGTATTATTTCTTAAACGATATAGACAATTCACTTTACGGAGTCATGTTCACGGGATGGATACATAGAAATGAGAAAACTTATTACTGTGATTATGACGGTACGATGGTAGAAGGCTGGCATGCAATCAATGGAAATTTCTATTATTTCTATCCGGGCAGTGGACAGATGGCTACCAATGCCTACATTGACGGTTATTATGTGAACAATGATGGTATAAGACAATGAGCCTATCAAATAGGAATCCGTAAGTCAGATATTCAGGCTGAAAAAAAGCCTTCAATAGATGAGTAGAGGTGAGTGATGGCAAACCTGACCAATAGAAACAGAAGCTCATACAGAGACCGTATAAGAGAACAGCGGGAGACAAATCTTGAAAGACTTGAGCGTGAGGCAAAACGCAGCAATAAGGCGGCAAAGCTTTTCATGCTTCTTCTCCTTGTGGGATGGTTTGTGCTTACCCATATGAAAAGAGCTGATGCTGCGGATGGCAGCATCATAGATAAGATCAATGTAAAATTCACTCAGAATTATGGCGATGGGGGTGAAACCCTTGAACCAACTATCGAAACAAGTACAAGTAATATTTCAATTGAAGATATAAGCTATGCAAAAGATCCCGACAAATGGAAACCGGGATCCAGAGTCCTTGTGACCATAGAATTCAGTGCGGCATCCGGATATTATTTCGGAGCGGTATGGAACAGAGAGGCAGTGACTCTGAGTGGTGCTGAATTCTCTCATTGCGGAAGGATAGATGACGGAGAGAAGCTTCAGCTGAAGGTTTACTATGTTCCCTGTGCCGTGCTTGGGGATACTTCTTCTGCAGGATGGGATTACAAATTTAAAAAGGCTGTCTGGAAAGAAGTGGATTATGCTCCGGGATATGAGGTAAAGCTTTATAAGAATGATGAGGAAGTGGGAACAAAGAAGGTAAGGACCACCACCGTAGATTTTTCTGACAAGATAGAGGACTACACAAAGGATAAGTTTTATTATGAAGTAAGAGCTATACCCATGACTTCCGATGAAAAGAAATACCTGAAAGAAGGCAACTGGATAACATCGGAGGATGATGTAGTAAATTCACATACGGGTTCACCGGGAGTCACCCCTATAGGTTACAACACAACCACCAATACAGGAACATTGCCAAATTACAATGGTAGTAAGACCAGTACCACAGGCTGGTACAACCCGGGAGGAACATGGTTCTACTATGATACCTACGGGAGAGTTGCCACAGGATGGCAGTATATAGGGAATTTGTGGTACTACTTCAATGATCAGGGACAGATGCTCACAGGTTTTCTCACAGACACTGACGGAAGCGTATATTATCTGGATCCAAACATGGGTTATATGAAAACCGGATGGGAATACATCAACGGAGCGTGGTACTACTTCAACAGCAGCGGACGAATGCAGACAGGGTACCTGTATGATGGCGGAAAGATGTATTATCTAAATGAATATGGCCAGATGGTTGCCGAACAGTAGTGAGGAGTTCTTTTATGACCGGTGGAGTGAAGGTCTTATGTGAAGGGTAAAAACTGGAAATATGATGTTGAAAAGGGGATGTAAGATATGCCATTAATGGAGTCAATTACCGAAGTAACGAATACGGGGAAAGGTAGACCGGCAAATGTTTCTTTGCTTTCCAATACAGCCCATACATTTAAAAATGTTCTGGAAGGTATGAAGGCGGCGGGAACGAGTGAAAACAATCCGGTATCCGGAGTTGCAAAAACCCTTGATGAGATTTTTGCAAAGGCTTCTAAGACCTATGGGGTTCCTGAAAGGATATTAAAGACTGTGGCAAAGTATGAGTCGGATTTTAAGACTACGGCGGTTTCCAAGGCAGGTGCCATGGGAATCATGCAGCTCATGCCTGCTACCGCAAAGAGTCTCGGGGTAAAGGACCCTTTCGATCCGGAACAGAACATAATGGGTGGCGCAAAACTTCTGGCATCAAATCTTAAGGAGTTCGGAGGAGATCTGAGTCTGGCACTGGCAGCCTATAACGCAGGCTCAGGGGCGGTGAAGAAGTATAACGGTATCCCTCCCTACAAAGAGACACAGAATTATGTAAAAAATATCATGGCTGACCTGAACAGTAACACTCAGATAGATCTAAAGAACTATGTGGTAACAGGAGTCGGCAGCTCCTCTGAACTAATAGGAGAAGGCAGTGATATAAGTGAAATGAAAGCTTTACTTGATACCCTGGGGATAGGTATGTCTTCAAACGGAAACGGTATGCTGGGATTAAGTTCATTTCTTGCAGACAGAATAAGTAAGGATTCGGATGAGACAGGAAAAATCGATAAAGATATGTTCGCTACTTTGATAGAGATACTCAGGCTGCAGATGCTTATGAATACCACAAACAGCATAGGCGATTTTTCCGATATCTGATTCGATATATTAAAGATATATTGAATCCTGTTTGTGATGAATTAAGGGATGATTCAAGAAAAAGCAGAGGTTATAAATGGTACTAAAGGATTGCAGAAGTGGTGTTGTATTATTTGAAGGTAAACAGTATCCTGTTCGAGTAGTTACAGGAATCGATAATAACGTGGCACTTTACTTCAAAGATGAACTTCAGGATTCCTGGATGAAGAAGGCTGAGGTTTCCTTCAACGACAGTGTAAAGGGGTGCATAAAGACTACCTGCGACATTCTGATCAAAAGAAATCCGGGATATCCGATTATGAAGGAAGCCTGGATGGGTGAGTGTCAGATACTGGATGTTATCGAAATCGTTCAGAGGCAGCAGGATATACGTGTTAATGTCTCCATACAGGTGCAGTTCACATCAGAGAAAGAGTATGGGAAACGTTTTTTCGGAACCATAACAAATTTAAGTGCCGGTGGCATCTTTATGGTGACTTCAGAGGAACTGACCATAGGAGAGATTCTTTCCTTCCACTATGCTTTTAAAAATATTGAAAGAACTTTCAGATTGAAGATACTGTGGGGAAAGCTTTATGGTCCGGGTGAGAACGGATACGGACTCAAGTTTTTGGATCTTAGTGAAGGAGCGGAAACCTCAATACGAGGTTTCGTATTCAACGAACTGCGAGAGCAGCGTATGAAAAACAGCGGAGGATGACAGTGATGATCATCAATCTGGTAATGATCGTTAAGAATGAGGAACGTTGTCTTGCGAGATGCCTGGAGGCGGCATCTCCTTTTGTGGACCATATAATCATTGCAGACAGCGGCTCAACGGACAGAACCCTTGAGATTGCAGAAGGCTTCGGCGCAAAAATATACAGTTTCCCGTGGGAAAACGATTTTGCCAAAGCCAGGAACTTTGCGCTGGGAAATTCTGAAAGAGACTGGAATGCAGATATAAATCTGGTGCTTGATGCAGATGAATATCTGATACAGGACGAGAATTGTAATCCAAAAGCCCTGAGAGATTTCATAGATCATATGTATGATAAACAGGGAATGCGGTGGCTTGGAAACATAAGAAGAGAGGACTCTTATCCAAACGGAGACGAGATAGATCGCAGTATAACAGAGATTCCACGTATACTTCCTGCAGAAATGCGTTATCAGGGAAGTATTCACGAGCAGGTTAATGCCAAGGTTGTGCATAAGCTTTCTCCCCTTTATGCCCTTCATGACGGATATATGCAGAAGGGAAAGGGAGAGAGAAACTTCAAGTATTTGGAAGAGGCTTTGAAAAAGGAGCCCAATTACCCTTATTACAATTATCAGATGGCCATCACACTTCGGAATTTGAACAAAAAGGAAGAAAGTCTTCCTTATTTTAGGAATTTCTGGAGATATTCAGGAAAGAAAGAGATTAGACAGTCAGCTTACTGGACAGATGGCATCATGAGATATCTCTATACCCTTTATGATATAGATACGGAGAATAGTCTGGAAGAAGCCCATGATATCATGAGCAAGGTTCAGTATGACTTTACCAGAAATCCTGATTTCTATTTTTATTCAGGGCTTTTCTATATGAAGCTGGTGCTGAAGAATACGGAAAAGTACAAGGATCTTCTTCCATACATTGAAAAAAGTTATTTAAAGTGTCTGGATCTTGGAGAAGTGAGCCGGCCTGAGGGTGTGATAGGTACAGGTTCATTTAAAGCCGCCTATAATCTGGGGACATGGTACGAGGTGTCCGGAAATTTGGATAAGGCACGTCACTACTATAAGATGGCTGCTGATGAAGGATATGAAAAGGCTGCTGAAAGACTAAAGAATTTATAAGTATAAGGGGATAAATATGGGCAGATTCAACGATATTTTGGATCAGTTTTCCGATGATAATCCGCTGAGTATGTTTACGAAGATACTGGGAGGGAACGTAAAGGATGAGGATAATGTGAGACATTCATATGGTAATCAGCCTTTATGGATATATGACATATCGGGAGAAGAGATAAAAGAGCTTCAGCCGGAGGACAGGATCTATGTTCGTACAGATTCAGTGAAAAATAAGATTCTGGTAGAGGCCTCTGACGGGGAAGGAAAAGCTACAGTAATAACTGCATGTGATGTATCCCAGAATGCCAATGATCAAAAAGAAATATCCAATATGATGAATACTCTGGTTCAGGATATTTCCAGAGCAAGGCGTAATGGGGCAGAAGGAATCACAGTTCCGGTTAATGAATACGAGCTTGTGGCATACATCAGAAACAGACCTTCCATCGAGATCGATCTGGACAGGCTGGAGGACGCTATAAATCATCATCGTAAGGATGAGGTACTTTCGGATTTTGTAAACGATCTTCACCAGAATAAGAGAGTGGACATATACACAGCCGCGAACAATATATACAATGCCGAAGCTGCACATATACTGAAAACTGAATTCGCGAAATTTTCCAATATTCATTTCTACGATCTGAATGAAAGCTATAATCACATGGTCTACTGGAATGACGAGGTTATTTTGAATAACATTAAGTTTTCACCGGAGGCAGTGATCATAGGCATCGGCCTTGCGGGAGAGAAGCCTGTACATGCAATTTCCATAAGAAATGATATTCATTCAAGCGTTATAAAGAAAATATCGTTTATGGTGAATCACGCCATGAACGTAAGAGAGGAAATGCTTGATGCCCAGTTCGTAAAGCATGCCATGGGAATCGAAGAGATTGCAAGAAACAGGAACATGTCTGAAGAGGTTAAGAACAAGGTTCTCATAGAGCTTGCCATCGCAGAAGCCAAATATCGTTATGATGACTTAAGGATAAATGAGTTTCTTAAAGCCGTTATAGATGTTTACTATACAGAAGGCCAGATGAAGATGGTGAAGGTGCCCTTTAACGACCCTAATCTTATCATGAATCTGATACCTGATGCCATGTCAGGACTACTGGTTGAGATCGGAGATAATCAGATCATATATTATGGTTTTGATTCCTCCGCAAAGCTTCTCATAGATAAATACAGATGGATAGATATGGGATACGGTCGTGCAGGGCATGATGCATCCCGGGCCAATATGAAGCAGTTTGAGAAGCAGGCCTCGGACATGACCCTGAGGACAAGATACATCTCTGAAATGAACAATGTTCTTATCGGTAATGAAAGCCGTTCCGCAAATGCTTCATACAAATATGTACGTGATGTGGCTGTTAAATATAAGGATATAGGACTTGATGCGGAAAATCAGATAGAACTTCTTCAGGAAGTACCTGTTATAAATGATCCAAGCTACAGGACATCTATCGAGAATATAATAAAGGAAACCATCACCAAGGAATCGCCTTTCAGAATGTTTGGAGAGATAAGAAAGGGCGCAAAGCCAAGAAAGAACAGGCAGGAATAATAGATTGGGACTTGAATCAGTCGTTTCTGATGGGTTAATGAAGTTAGAAAAACCACAAAATAGGCAGCTCAGTATATGAGAGCTTGATAAATTTCTAAACCATATATAATATAAAAATAAAAATATATTTTATTTAGAAAACCATTTATATTTTCAAGAAATGGTGCGATAATATAGGTGAAACAAAAAATCATAATAAAAGGCTTGGAGCTCATATATCATATATGTATGAGTGACCGGTTTGGACAAGGAGGTTCTTACACGGGCCGAAATAGGAGGAATTTATGGTTATACAGCACAACATACCAGCGATCAATTCTTACAGAAACATGTCCAAGAACACTTCAGCTCTCAACAAGAACTTAGAGAAGCTGTCATCTGGTTATAAGATCAACAAGGCCGGAGATGATGCAGCAGGTCTTGCAATCTCAGAGTCAATGAGAAACAAGATTAATGCACTTGATCAGGCAGAGGCTAATGCAAATGATGCCATCGGTCTTATCCAGACAACAGAAGGTGCTCTTACAGAGACTCACGCAATGCTCGAGAGAATGACAACTCTTGCAACCCAGGCTGCAAATGGAACCTACGCTACAACAGAAGGTGCAGGTAAAGCCGAGAAGGGTTACGGCGCAAGCTTAACAGCAAGAAAGAACATTCAGGAAGAAGTTAATGCGTTAGCATCAGAGATCTCAAGAATTGCCTCAAGTACAGATTATAATGGAATCAATCTTCTTACAAACACAAGTACTAAGCAGTTCCAGATAGGCCCTACAGCAGCTGAGAAGATTTCTGTTACGGGATCTATAATGACAGCTTCGAATTTGATCAAGGAGATCAATATCAACACAGCAATGATGACTGTAACAAAGGCAAATACAGCTATCACAAAGATTAAAGATGCAGTTGAGTCTGTTTCAAAGTACAGAGCTAAGCTCGGAGCTACACAGAATAGACTTGAGCACACCATCAACAACCTTAAGGTTGCCAATGAGAACACAACAGCTGCTGAGTCAAGAATCCGTGATACAGATATGGCTAAGGAGATTTCAGCTTACACCAAGAATAACATCCTTAATCAGGCTGCACAGTCCATGCTCGCACAGGCAAATCAGTCACCTCAGGGAGTACTTTCACTTCTTGGATAATTTCAGAACTAAAATTTATAGTTGCAATGGAAAGGAAGGGCTTCGGCTCTTCCTTTTTAATATATACAGCAGAATACCAGATAAAAAAGGTGTACAGTGATCTTTAGGCTGTACACCTCATTAAATTAATCAGGGTCAGACATCAGTGATATGTACCATCCTTACTGGTTTGTCCAATAAAGAGGGTACATATCACTAATGTCTGACCCTAAATAGCTTATGGAATACCAACTAAACTTTGGAGACCAATTAATCATCATATTCCTTCAGTATCATTACAGGCTTTTTATCGTAGTTTAGATAATGAGCCAATGGACATGGATTTCCAGCAAAGGCATCGACATCTGTGTAGTCAATATCGGATATATGTTCTGCAAGAGTTCCCCAGCTTCCTTTTTTGAATTCCTGAACAATATTCAGAAATTTTCCATATAGCTTCTTGCCATCCTTACAAGATGGGGAATTAAGAACAGATTTCATATTCTCTGATATAAGCCATATTATATTTAATCTATCTGAAGCATCATGCAGGAGCTCAAGACATGAACGTATCTTTTTAAGGGATTTTTCACCATAGAGCGCTATAGGAGCAACATCCGAGTAATACAATAGGGTTTTCTTAGCTTTCGATGAAGAATTATCTTCGGATTCTTTAGGAATATAATCTTCTACAAATATCTTTTTATCCCAGTAATTTTTATCGGTTTCACCCATGGAAAAATCAACCAATCTATTGATATATTCATCCTTTAAGCTTTGAGAAGGAAGATAAATAATATCAGCATGAAGCATTACAGGTGTTTTAACTATAAAATTTAACGTATAGGCTGACTTAGCATCATTTGAATCATAATCCTTCATTTCAAACATTGGTACATAGATCAGTTTGTCAGTATATTTTAGCAATATGTTGCTGTAGAAGGCATTATGTATTGTCCAGGCTGGATTTATATCATCATAAGGACATTGAATGTAAATCCGGCTCGGGTGTCTCTTTGAGATATCATAATCATCCAGGGAGACTATAGGTACTTCATACCCATCTGTCTCATAGTGTGTAAAAAGTGTACTTCCGTCAATAGAAGTATCAAAATAAGATATAGGAATCACATAAACATTTGTATCAGGATTGGAGATTTCTTTGTGCCAAAAATAGTTAAAATTACGCCAGTATTTTGGGGATATAGGTAGAAAAACAACATCTTGATTAGAATCAGCATAGAATGATTTGATGCTTAAACCCTGTTTTAATGCATCTAACTGAGCTTTGAAATTTCCGTATAAAACAGGATCTGTTTCAATAAGAGCTTCGATTTTTTTTATATTATCATTAACCTGTTCTGCTTGTAACTGTTCTTCTTCTTTTAGTTTTCTCCTCAGATTAAGTTCATTTTTATCCCATTGACATTCCCAAAGTTTTCGTCCTAGTTTCTTTTGTAAATGGTCTTCAAGTTTTGCATAACATGGATAGTCATGCATTCCACCGTTTCGGTCAACCTTCATATAGTTTCCATAATGGGCTTTTAAAATCTCGTCATATGCGACTGGAATAGGAATGGTAGTACATTCGAAGGGAACATCCATAAGCTGATCGCAAAATTTCTTCTCCCAAAAACAGGAATGAAATAGAATCCATGCAGACATAAAGCATACCTTGGAGGCATCTTTTCGCTTGACTTCTGTTAGGGATTTTTCCGCAAGAAGAAACAGCTGTTTTGGAATAGGTTTGTTTAAATCTATTTTTACTTCCAACATAGATTCTATGTCATGTAAACATTGCTGATATTCATCTGTTATCGTATCTACATGCATAAATGTAATAGCAGTGTCTATAAGCATTTTTGCACGGAGACGTCTTTCTTCTTCCTGATCATCATCCTCATACATGTAGTCCAATACGAAAATGTCTATTCCGGATGGATAAGGGAAACCATGGTATTTCTCAAGAAAATCTTTGTCCAGATTATACCATGTGGTATTTACGATACGGGAGTAAATTTCCTGCCAGTCATCACTCGTACGCCAGCTTAGCAAGGCATAATTTTCAGGAAGCTCATCTGCATGAGAAAGAAGAAGCTCATAATCCTCTCTGAGTAAACAGATATCCAGATCATCATCCCAGGGTATAAAACCACCATGACGTACTGCCCCTATCAGTGTACCGCAATCACCATAGTATTTGATGTTGTATTTTTGGCATAGTTTATCTATCTCTTCAAGAACCTCAAGCTGAGCTGCCCAATTACGTTTCATCATACTTGTTACAAAGAAACCTTCACGTATTTCGTCTTCAAAATAATTATCAGGAAATTTCATGGTAAGATATACCTTTCTATTATAATGCTACTAAGAATAACGAATAACATACTTCAACTTTTCTCATACAAAAAAGGTGAAATGACCACTGTTATGTGGGAAGATTAAGTATGATATAAGTTTACAATCTCAATGATTTCTTTAACTCTTACATCAAAAGTATGCCGCTCTTGGATTTTTCTGTGTGCATTTTGGGCGATATCTATACGTTCTTTATCATTAGATAAGTAATAGTCAATTTTATCGAGAAGATCTTTCCTGCTTTCATAATAAACAAAATCTTCTCCGGGAATAAAATGATATGCAAGATCGTGTTGGTAATTGGATATCAAAAAACCACCGGATCCTAATATATCAAAAACCCTGAGAGGAATTGCATGTTGAATGCTTCTGAGTGTAATGTTCAAGTTTATCTTGCTTAATTTAAATATAAGAGGCATTTCTGTGAAGTAGTTTGCAGGTCCCATGTTATGTACTCCCTTAGGTGAAAAAGAACTGTTTAATTTATAGGTATATAATTTCAGTGGATGATGAGCGCCAACGAGAGTAAGAAGCTCTTTTCGTTCGATTATGGTGATTTGTCTGTTTATAATGTAATTTGCATAAAGATACTCTAATGTTTCTATGCTGTCAGAATAGGGATAGATATTACTGGCTTCCTGTATTTTCTGAGTGATATCAGGAGTGAGACACTGTTCTACAAAATTCACTCCGTCAACCTGGAGCTGACTCTGGATGATTCCATCAATATAGCCGAGAGTATAGGGATCAAGCTTTTGGGAAATCTCCTCATAATACTGTACTCTTTCAGTATATAGTGAACCTAAAAAGGAGATGTCAGCTGAAAATTTTTTCTTATCTGCTTTTGAGGGTGTTATTGAATCCAGTCTCTTCGTTGATGCTGCAAGAGGCAGATAGTATACATTCTTGATTCCACCTTCTTTAAATTCCATGTATTGCTTGGAATCGAACATCAGAACAATATTACAGGGATTCTTCATATTGTAGTTGTACAGGAATATTTCAGGATTATCATAAATCCAGGATACATAATTGATGTTTTCCTGATTACATACCTTTGAAATTACAGGTAGAAAGTTAAATGAAAAAACAAAATCAGGGCAATACTTTTTCAGGTCACTTAAAAAGTGCTTTTCAAAATCCGGATCATTGCGTACTTTTTCCGGATCATATTTGTAAGGATACTTGATTATTTCCAGAGAATTCTCATTGAAAGTACTATACTGCTCAAATGCTTCAAGCATATCCATATTTCCAAAAAATGTTTTTATATCAAGATAAAGGACTTTCATAAGTATCTCCTCCTATATTAGCTTATTAAGGAAATGTTTCTTTTATCAACGCATTAAGTTTGGATAAAGTTTCACTTGAATCAATAGGCTTACTAAGATATGAAAAAATATTATTATAACCCATATTGCAAATATATTTGTTTTTGGAATAGTCCGGATATTCCGAAAAAAGAATGGAACGTATATACTCATAGAACTGATAAGCGGTATCACTCTTAGGATCATTTTTAGTAAAAACTAATGTTTCCACAAAGGTCGACCAGATAATATAAAGCATAATTTCTTCCCGGTATTTTAAATATGTTTTTCTATCCTTTTTTAACCAATTCAAAAGCAATAGCTGTACAGCGGGATGATCCCCTCTGCGATGATATGCTGTTTCTGTTACGGTTGAATTTGGATGAATGAAATAGTTGTATAGATACTCTGGAATTATTTCGACATGTCTTGCATAGAGAAAAAGTGGATATACAAAAAGAGGCTCTTCATATATCATATTTTTCGGAAATAAACTTCCAACCGATCTATAAAAATCCGTTCTATAAAATTTATCCCAACAACCATAAGTTAATCCATCTCCGAGTAAGACTTTTCGTCTGGCTTCATCGTCTGTAAGATCCAAAGACATGGGTAACTTATATACAACCCTAGGAATTGAATTACCATTATCATCACAATATGTGCAATTAAATAATACCATGTCAGAGCCTGTGGATTCGGCTAATTGGTATAATGTTTTTATTGCATTTACTTCAAAAGTATCATCAGAATCAAGAAACATAAAATACTTACCATGAATATATTGGAGAGCTGCATTTCTAGCTCCTCCCTGGCGACTATTATGCTCAAGTTGAAGTATGATAACGGAGTTTGGACATTCGCTTTCAATCTGTAGTAACAGATCCCATGTTGCATTATGATCGTCAGAAGCATCGTCCACAAAAATCACCTCTATTGAATTTAAGCCTATGGTTTGACTTTTAATAGAGTTCCAGCAACGTATCAGGGTTGATGAACTATTATAACAAGGAACTATGACTGATACCAATTTTTCAATAGCATTACTAATCATGTTTACTCCTAATTCTAACACCCATTTTTTTATTCTATATTGGCATCCTTTAACATTTGGCCAACTCGTATGTCAAAAGTATGATCTTTCTGTATTTTTTTATAGGCATTTTCTGAGATTGCTTTTCGTTCATCTTCATGCTGAAGATAAAAATCAATCTTATTTATCAGATCCCTTTGTGACTCATAAAAAACAAAGTCTATATCCGGTTCAAAATACCTGAAGAAATCTTCCTGATAATTACTTATAAGAAATCCGCCACAGCCCATGATATCAAAACATCTTAAAGGAATTCCTTTCTTTATGCTTCTGAGTGAGATATTAAGATTTATATCGGAGCCTTTAAATACATAGGGCATATAATCATAGTATGTAACTATGCCATGATTATTTATTCCAGGCGCAGAAAATGATTCATCCTTTGTATATAGATCCACAGTGTGTTTTATGGCGATATGCTTTAGTAATTCCACTCTTTCAATTCCGGTTATCTTTCTGTTAATTACATAATCCGAATATAAATATTGCTTTGTATCAACACCATCTGTATGAGGCTCAATAGGAAGAGCATCATACATTTTGTTGATAGTATTGTTACTAAGGCACTTCTCGACAAAATTGTAGCCTTGTATCTGAATTTGTGATCTCATCAATCCTTCCAGATATCCATGGGTATAAGGATCAAGATTCGGAAGCATACGTTCATAAAAATTATGTTCTTCTGTATACAGAGATCCTACAAAGGAAATCTTTGCTTTGTATAAAGCTGCTTTAGTGTCATTCAAGGTGAATTTATCAAGTCTGTCTGTAGACGCAGCAAGTGGCAAATAATGTACTGTTTTTATTCCCTGGGAAGCAAAGTATTCATACATTTCTGAATCAAAAAGGAAGACCTCATTACAACTATTGATTAAGGTATAGTTGTAGAGGGCCACTTGAGGGTTATCATAAACCCATGAAATATATTTAAGACCGGCATTCTGACATACTTTCGAGACCAATGGATAATAATTAAAGGAAAATGCAAAATCCGGAGTTTCTTTTTTTATCTTGAGAAGCATATCGGATTCTATTTCGGGATTATGCCATATACCGACATTTTTATAGGTATATCTAAATATTTCTGTTTTCTTCCCATGAAGTCTGTACTTAAGTAATGAATCTATGAAATCATAAGCACAGAAACTTTCAACGTCTATATAAAATACTTTCATTAGTTTCACCCTTGAATTACTATAATAAATAATATCGTTAAAAATAGTGGCATATATAAGGAATGTTAAAAATATAATCAGAAATGATTTGGTGGAAATAGATGGAACATATCAATTGTTTGAATATCGTCTAAAATAGATTATATGACTGAGCTAATAACAGGTGACAAAAAAGACGACTGCGGCTGCAATCGTCTTAAGTGAAAATGCTGTAATCATTAATCATAGGACACTGCCCATAGTGGTCCCCCTGCGTCGTAAGAAGCCTTCAGTTCTTTAACGATAAGTTCTGTGGGCCATGAAGTTTCGCTGTTGCCTATTTTTGCGGGATCTGCAATCATTACACCTCCGTCGGGAGCATTTTCGGTTATGATCACAAAATGTCCCACATCCGTGAGAGCACCCCTGCCCATAAGCGCCACAAGTACATGTCCGGTGGATAAAAGTTCATGGACCTTTTCCGGAGTCCTTTCTTCAACCGAGGTACAGCTAAGGCCATAATGAGCCAGAGCGTTGGGAATGAGGCTGTGGTAGCTTCCTCCGTGAACGGCATATTCCTTGTTGTCAACAGCCCATTCAGCCACATCTATAGGCGTTATAGGGGAATCGCTGTCTGCAAAACTGTTTGCCAGCATGGCGACGGCTACAGGTCCGCATCCATAGCCTCCCATACGATCAGCTCCGGCTATTCTGTATTCCTTCCAGTGGGAATCTCCCTGACTGAAATACAGCATGGCACCCATGGCAGTGTCAAGGATACGGTTATAATCATTGTATACATAGTGAATGATGTCAGGTAAGGCTACACCTGATATAACATCATTACTGTTTTCTTCATATAGCTTTGAATTGTCAATGATTTCGGAGTTGGTATCATGCCATTCCAATAAAGTGTGGGCTTTTGAATCGGAATGTCTTTGCACCACAAGAGCTATTCTTGCTGCTTCTATGGCAGCTTTCCTGGCTTTATACTCGCAATATGCATCTACGGGCATATAAAGTGTATCATAGACTGTGGAGGCGCTTTTTTGTCCTGTATCGTAAACATCCTGTGCTGTGTATGGATGAATGAGATAGGCTATGCTGAAGGACAGCACTAGGGCTGAGATCAGAATGCCTATTCGTATGATATATCCTATGATGAGTTCCTCAGTGGTAAGATGCTCACGAAGATACCGGTTTTCGGCCCGCTGTTCAGCAAAATACGACTGTATATCAGCTAGATCATCGGAAATGGAATCAGATATCTCCATACGGGTTCTGTGCCATAAACTAAGCTGTTCTTTGAAAGATTTGGACGTAGCTGAACCTCCGGCAGCTATGCTTCCGGCTACACGTGCATCTTTTCGTTCATAATTGATTCCGTCCCAGGCTTTTCTCCTGTTGGCTGATGTCTGATAGGTCATGATTTTATACCCCTAAAATGAACCATGTCTAAAATCACGTAAGGTGTGAAGTAATCAGTTAAAGATAAAAGGATGAAAATACACACCTCGTATTAATATACTATCGAAAGAAAAAGTGTAATTTATAACGTTTTTGGGGTATGAAAATTATTTTTGTTATTAAAAAGAATTTGGATAAACACAATCTAAATCGAAAAGAAGATAAGCCATAAGTCAGGGATATTTGCTGCACAATTGAAGTACCCGGAGGGGGACAAAAAACAGTAAGAGGAGTTCATTAAAAAAAAGAGGATATCCCATTATGATCTGGGGTCTGTCAAGTAGATAAGCAAAACAAACAAAATAACATCAAAAGAAAAGGTGGTCACATAATCAGTGATCACCTTTTTACTATGTCGATGGTTAAATCCATCATATTTATCCTTGGTCTGCTTGTTGACTACTATAACTGCCAGGAAATAACTGTCAACCCTGCGCCAAGCGCACCGCGGAGCGGCGTTGGGGTTGACTGATATTTCCTGACAGTTATTCTGTAGTCAAGCAGATCAAGGATATTTGTGCGCTTTAGCGCACTTTATTCAAGGGCAGAGTCGCCAGACTCTGGCTTCGTTTTGGATAGATGATTATGCTGCCCACTTTGCTTTGTACTTCTGGATGCGCTTGTTCTCCGCAATAGGATAATCCTCTGGAGTGTCTGTGAGCAGAGCTTCCTGACGTACTTCTGCCGGAGCCTTTCCTTTAAATCTTTCCTGTGGACGTTCATATGTGTAGAAGTGTAGATATTTTTCTATTGCATCTCTGAGCGATGTTTCGTCGTTTATGTCATACATTGCATACATTTCTGTCTTGATTATTCCCCAGAATCCCTCTGTAGGACCATTATCAATGCAATGTCCAACCCTAGACATTGACTGATCCATTCCTTGGTTCTGAAGCTTCATTTGGAATACTTTGCTGGTGTATTGAAATCCACGATCTGAATGGAACAGAGGTGTGGCATCCGGATATGCCTCTATTGCCTTATCAAATGTTTTGAACACTAATGCATTATTGTTTCTTGTACTGATTACATATGATACCGGAACACGATCATAGAGGTCCAGAATAGCGCTTAGATATAGTTTTTTATTGACATCTGGAATCTTGAATTCTGTAACGTCAGTAGCCCACTTCTCGTTAGGTTTGTCAGCATGGAAATCTCTGTTAAGCTTGTTTGCTGCAACTGTTTCCGGTGTAGCATACGTATACTGTTTTCTCTTTTGACGTATAATGGCATGGATTCCAAGAGCCTTCATGATCCTGTGTATGCGTTTGACCTTGTATTCAGTACCATTGAAATGATTTATGTACAGTGTCATACGTCTGTATCCAAGGATATGGCCAAAGCGATCGTCATACTCTCTTATGAGTTCAGCAATCTTATGGTTCTCTAGTTCTTCTTCGGGGATCTCCCGATTAAGCCATTTGTAATAAGCTGCGTGTGATACACCCAGCGTTTTACACATCCAGTTTATACTCCAGTGCTTTTCATTGTAGAAAGACTGTATTGCTATATATTTGCACTCAAACCTAACCTTGCCGAGCCTCACATCCCTTCCAATTCTCTCACTTTTTTTAACAGTTCAACAGTCATATCCCTTTCCTGAAGCTGTCGTTTAAGTCGCAGGTTTTCTCTGCGTAAACGTTCAAGTTCATCAACTTCATCATCTGTTTTGTGATGTCCACGCTTATCAATGAGGCCGTCTTCTCCGTTAGCATCAAATTTTCTCACCCAGCTGTACACCTGTGTATAGGAAACATCATAGGTGGCTGCTGTACCTTTATAATCGCGGCCGTGATCAATGCAGTACTTAACGATTTCTTTACGCTCTTCAATAGTGGTTTTTCTTCTAGCTTCTGCCATATAGACCTCCCGCTTAGGATCATAATCCTTAAGCTCTCTATTGGCATTATACTCTGAAATCCAACGTCTAAGAACGCTATCGTTAGATATACCATACTTAGCAGTGCACTCCTCTACAGACAAGATTCCACTTAACACTGCTTCTACGCAAGATACTTTAAATGTACTACTGTAGCTGTTATTACCGCCGCTTTCAGAAAAAGCTTCAATTCCGCGAAAACGATATGCAGCAACCCATCTCACAAGGGTGGCATACCCTATCCCATTCGCTTTGGCGATAGAATCATATGAGCCTTCACCATTAAGATATTCATTTACTCTTTCGAGCATCCACTCGACAGAATGTTTCTTTTTGGCCATAAAAAATCCCCCTAAAGGAGACTTTGGTTATTTCCATTGTCTACTTTAGGGGAATCATATCATTACAGATATCCTCTAAAGAATCGATTATTTTATGATGCCGAGTTTTTTATAGATGATAGAAGGAATGTTCATGAGAGAGGCCTGCTGGCATACAGCACCTATCTTGTAAGCTTCCATAGGCATACCGTAAACCACGCAGGACTCCTTGTCCTGACCTATGGTGAAAGCTCCGTTCTTACGCATACGCAGGAGTCCGGCTGCCCCGTCGGCACCCATACCTGTGAGAATGACACCCAAGGCATTTTCTCTGACATTCTGGGCAACGGAATTGAAAAGGACATCAACTGAAGGAGCGTGTCCGTTGACTCTGTCTTCCTGAGTCACACTTACAGTATAACCGCTTCCCATTTTCTGAACACGCATCTGATATCCGCCGGGAGCCAAAAGCATGAGTCCCTGCTTTACATGGTCTCCGTTTTTAGCTTCACGAACTTCCATCTTACATATACGGTTAAGTCTTTCCGCATACATGGCAGTGAAACCGGCAGGCATGTGCTGAGTGATAACAACACCCGGCATATCTGCAGGGAAGTTACGGACAACACTAAGGATAGCTTCTGTTCCACCTGTAGAGGCGCCTATGGCAACTATCTTCTGTGAAGAAGAAACAGGTACCTTCAGATTGGTTGGGGCAGTCTCCTTTATAAGTGTTCCCTGGGATACAGTTAAAGGTTTTGATGTATCAATGGTATCCTGCTGAGGTATACGAACCTTTGAAAACGAAGCAACATATATTTTATTTCTTAATCTCTCCACGAATGATACAGCCGCATCCTGATCACTGAAATCCGGTTTTTTTACATAGTCAACAGCACCGGAAGCAAGAGCATCAAATACACGAATATTGAGAGTGGAGACGAGAATAACAGGAACAGGATGTTTTGGAAGAAGCTCTTTCAAAAAATCTATTCCCGACATACCCGGCATTTCGATGTCCAAAGTTACAACATCAGGCTTTATGGTTGGTATCTGCTTCATGGCATCAAAAGCATCCACAGCATGACCCACTACTTCGAAACGGTCATCTGCCTTTATGTTGTTCATCAAAAAATTGCGATACAGAACGGAATCGTCAACTACGAATACTCGGATTTTTTTGTTTACGCCCATATGCGGCATCCCCTTTTCTTAAAATAACATTAATACCCGCAAACGCGGCAAAGCGTTTGCGGATTTTAATACTTTTCTTAATTATAGCACATTAGTAGTAATCTTGTTAAACCTTTTGGTATATTGCAGGCATCAAATATTTGTAAGGACAGGTGGCTTTATTGAGTCCTTCCGAATGACCTATGAAAAGATAGCCGTTTGGATCTGTTACGTCATAGAAACGTTTTACCAGTGCGTCCTTTGTGGGCTGATCGAAATAGATCATAACATTTCTGCAGAATATGAGATCAAAAGTATGCTTCCATTTTATGGGATTCATAAGATTGAAGGTTCTGAATACTACATTGTTCTTAATTGCAGGAGATATGGTGTAGTTCCCGTCCGGTGTTTTTACAAAATATTTCTTCTGCCATGCGGGAGGAAGTTTACTAAGACTTTCTTCTCCGTAAGTCGGATTCATGGCTGAATTAAGTATATTCTGGGAGATGTCACTGGCAAGAATGCGAAGATCCCATTTGGAAGCCTCAGCACCGAAAAACTCAAGAAGATACATCATGATAGTGTAGGGCTCTTCACCGGAAGAACAGCCTGCGCTCCAAATATACACGCTTTTATCCATGGCGTGTTTCTTTTTGATCTCAGGAAGTATAGTATTCCACAGAAAATCGTAATGTTCCTTCTCACGTAAAAAATAGGTATAGTTTGTTGTAAGTTTGTTGAGCATGGAAACAGTAGATTCCTGATCTTTACCGCTTAGTATGAGCTCAACATAATCATGGAAGCTTTCGTATCCTTCTGCGGTAAGTGAATTGGAAAGACGGCTGACGATCAGCTGCTTTTTCTTACTTAGATCGATACCGTAATTTTTTTGGATATACTGATATAAACGGTTAAAATCTTCATCTGTTAATGTAACCACGTGTTTTTCCCCTTTATATGGCAACAGCTACCCGGTCAGCCCGGATAGCTGTCTGTTTGAATTGGTTTAGATATTTGCGTTGATCAGCGCATCACAATCAAATGACATTGCAACGGTGCCATCGTCCATATTAAGCATTCCGTTCAGGAGCTTCTTTTGACGTTTCATAGGTATAGGCTTGACAGTGTCAAGATCTATATCAACTACCTGACGGACATTGTCAACGACTATTCCGATTGGAACGTTATCTATATTTAAAATAATGATACATGTTTTGCTGGTGTATTCCGTTGCATCAAGTCCCATCAGAAGGCGAATGTCTACAACCGCGAGTACTGAACCTCTCAGATTGATGATTCCTTTTACATAGTCGGGAACCAGCGGGAGAGTGGTTATATACTGGTCGGTGATGATCTCAGTTACATAATCTGTACTCATGTACATAATGAGATCACCGGACTCGAAGGTGAGACAGCGCTGGAGATTCTTAGGATCATCATTGATGTTTTCCTCAGTCTGAGTTACCTGTGTGTTGATTTCTTCTGCCATGTCTGCTCCTCCTCTCAGGCATTTTCAATAGCCGCATTGTAAACGCCAAGTACATCAAGAATGATACTGATAGTTCCGTCTCCGAGAATAGTACATCCACTGATTCCTCTTGACTTCAGATCGAAGATGGAAACGAACTGAGGAAGCGGCTTAACAACAACCTGCTGCTCACCGATGAGCTCGTCCGCATAGAGACAGCAGCTCTTGTCTCCGTACTCAACCCAGACCATGATTCCGTCACGCATATCATCATCATACTTTCCATGTATGCAATAGAATTCGTTGAGCTTAACTATAGGATAGAACTCTCCGTCACGGTCTATCATTTCATTTCCGTTTTCATCACGAATGATTTCAGCGTTGTCGATCTTGAAGGAAGAACGGATATTGGCGATAGGAATGGTAAAAGTGGTATCTCCCACGGCAACCTTCATACCATCTACGATGGAAAGTGTGAGAGGAATCTTCATGGTCATGGTGGTTCCCTTGCCAAGATCGGAATCGATACTGAGTGTACCGCCAACAGACTCGAGATTCTTCTTAACTACGTCCATTCCAACGCCTCGGCCGGAGTACTCTGTTACCTGTTTGTTGGTTGAGAAGCCCGGCAGCATGATGAGACCGAGAGCTTCCTTCTTGGAATACTGATCCTTTGGCTTTGTAAGGATACCTCTTTCTTCACCCTTATCCAAAAGCTTGTCAGGATCCATACCGTAGCCGTCATCCTTTACTTCTATGACTACTTCGCTGGATGTATGTGTAGCAGACAGTACCAGTTCTCCCTGAGGATCTTTTCCTGCCTGAATACGTTCCTGGGCTGTTTCTTCTATGCCGTGATCCATGGAGTTACGCACGATGTGCATGATAGGATCCTGAATTGCATCAACGATGGTCTTGTCAACCTCAGTATCTTCTCCGATAACCGTCAGACGTACATCCTTATTGAGCTTGGTCTTCATATCTCTTACGATACGGCTCATCTTCTGGAAAACACCTGAGATTGATACCATTCGAAGGGACATGGAAATATCCTGAAGGTCATCAGTGAGCTTACGAAGCTGTCTTGCGGACTTCATGAAGCTGTCCATCTCTTCCTGAGGAAGCTGATTCAGGACAGGAGATGAAGTTACCATGGACTCCGTAATAACGATCTCACCAACCAGGTCGTTCAGAGCGTCAAGTTTCTGTAAGTTTACACTGATAAGACTGGACTTGACAGGACCGCTGCTCTTTGCAGCCGGTTTCTTATCACCCGAATCTGCAGGAGCCTTTGCTGCGGGTGCGGGAGCCGGTGCGGCAGCTGGTGCAGGAGCGGGAGCCGGTGCAGCGGCTGGTGCAGGAGCAGGAGCCGGGGCAGGTGCGGGAGCTTCAGCTTCGGATTTGTCCTCCGACTTCGGGGCATCAAGAACATCATAGTTCTTTATATATGCCTGCTGCTTCAGGCCTTCCTCGGCCATATTTGCAGTATCTAAAGAATCAAAGGCAAGATAGAAGCCATCGTCAACGATCACCTTGGCACTGTCCGGGTTCTGGTCCATATCTGCAGGATAGAAGCGGAAATCTATGCCGTTTTCCCTAAGTGCATTTACAATCATAAATGCACGAAGATTTTCCATACCTATGCCGTCTTCCAGAAAAGCATGGATAAATACCTGTGCGCTCGGATCATTTGGAAGATTTGATGATGCGGGAGCTGCACTGCCTCCACCGCCTTCGGCAGCGGGAGCTGCATCACCGGACTCATCACCTTCCTGCTTCAGTTTCTTAAGGAAAGCATCGATGGCAGACTGAAATTCACTGATATTAGGATCTATTTCTTCACCTGCTTCAACCTTTCCGACTTCTCCTCTGAGATAATCTTCAGATTTGAACATAAGATCAAACAGACCTTTTTTCTGATCCTGATTAAGGAATTCGATGCCCTTATCTCTGATGAAGAAGAAAAGATCTTCGATACGATGCGCGATTACGGAAATAGGAGTCAATTCCATCATCGCACTGGAGCCCTTGATCGTATGCATGATACGGAAAATTTCATTTACGTTGTCTGTTGAGAATTCACCGACTTTTTCGGCTTCCATGAGGATCTCATCCAGACGATCCAACAGACCATTTGTCTCAAAGAGATAGGTATCAAGCATTCCTTCCATTTCTGCATTCATATGTTCTGTACCACCTTTAAATTACAATTCCAACACTACAAGCTATTTCGTCAAAACGATTTTGAAAAATAAGAGCAATCTTAAGAAAAACCTGATTACTCCATATAAGTCTAAAAAAAGCTGCTTTAGATCTTTACTGATCCTGTGCAACAAATGAACTGGTTTAAAAATTAGCCACCGAATCCTTCAAGCGTGAAAAGTCATTGTTTATGGACTGAACCATCATCTGATATTCATAGGTAGTCTTTACAAGTTCGATCTGTTCCTGATCCATGTCGACGTTGTTTCCGTCAAGACGAGTGGATTCATTTGTCGTTGTGTGCAACGCTGCATAAGAACTCCTGATGGCTCTTTCAATGCCTTTGCCCGTGGCCGAACGGAGCTGGGCCGATCGGATGTTTCTACCCAGTACATTTTCAAATGTAACATACTGAGATTTGAAACCGGGGGTATCAACGTTCGCGATGTTGTTTATGGTGACATTTTGTCTTCCCCACAGATAATCAAGGGTGCGCTGGGTAAGATTTACACCATTTCCGTATAGATTAAGCATAACGACTCCTTATCGACGTTCCGTCGCTCCATTGGATTCAGATCCTTCTGAATATGATACTTTTCGGTTACCGGTTCGTTACATGTTATGCTGATGATGGTACTCATCAACTTGTCATAGTTATTTGTCGACAGTGGAATGTTTATTTATAAGTGATTGAGATGAAATTTTTATTCGAAAGTGCCACTGCTATATGATTTTTATTTTATTTATCCGATAGCAGAGTTTCTTCTTTAATAAAACTGAGATATATGGTGGAAACTTAAAACTTCAAAAAAACTAAAAAAGATTTTTTGTTCTTATAATGGTTTATCTTAATGCCGATATGAAGTTTATGTAACAGGTGCGCGAAATATCAAGAAGTGAGGCGTAGTAAAGATGAAACAGAAAAATAATCGTGTAAATGCAGTAAAGAAGGATATGCAGCTCAGTCAGAGATTGTCACTGATCGTAGGTGCTGCTATATTGACGTGTCTTGTCGTTCTTACGACATTCATAACCATCATTTCCGGTAAAAAGCTGGATGCCTCTGCCGAAGAGCGATTTATGACCTTGTCTCAGCTTAATGCGAGTAAGATCAACGCTATTCTCGGAAGGACACAGGTTATTAACCAGAGTCTTGCCAATGCTATAGATCTTATAATCACTGATGATGGCAATCCGGACGGTTATTTCGTAAACGACTTCAAGTCTGATGCGGGTTCACCTAAGGAGCTTAGTATCACCAATATGGATCTAAAGAGCCGTGTAACGGGAACGCCTATGACGCCTAACTGGTTTGAAGCCGAGGCCGTCATATTGGGCACATTGTACTCGAATGTAAAGAAAAATGACAATATCTATGGAATAGGTTTTTTCCTTGAACCAAGTGCATTTCCTGCAGGTGCGAGCGCATATGCCCCATATTTCAGTAAAGCTGATCTGGAAACCAATACCATAGAAAATTATACCTATGACAGATATAAGGAAAAATCCTATTATGTAAGATCTCTTACTGAGGGTACCAACGGTTTCACCGATTCCTATGAGGCAGAGGGTGTCAATATGTGCACATGTTTCTATCCTGTAAAGAAGGATGATGGCACAGTGATAGGTACCTTTATTATCGATATTTACTCCGACGTTTTCTCTACTATAAATGTTGAAGATCCTGAGTATCCGTCATTGTACAGTAATGTGATTAATGAAAATGAGAACATCCTTTATTCTTCACACACAAATGTTATAGGAAAACAGTTCAAGGATACAGTCAGTGAAGATGCTTATAACAAGATCAAGACAGAGCAGGAAAAGGGTGTAGAGTTTACCATCGTCACAACTTCAAGTTCAGGAAAGGTTCAGAGATTCTATAGTCCTCTTGTTATGGGCAATAAGACATGGTGGATCCAGACTGCGGTTTCAGTGTCTGAATATAACGCGGCATCCGATCTGATCAGAAACAGTATCCTTATAGCTACAGCAGTCATAGTTGTAATACTTTGTGTGCTTACTTATGCTATGATCAGCAAGAATCTGGCGCCTCTTAAGAAGATTTCAGATGCAGCCGAAAAAGTTGCACAGGGTAATTTCAACATTGATCTTAACTATGGCAGAAAGGATGAGATCGGAAATGCCATCAGCGGCATCGGAACTGTCATAGACAGAATTAAACATATAATAGAAGATCTTCAGAATAAACTTGGTGAGATCAGCCGAGGAAACTTTACCACTGATCTAAGTGATAACGGTACGTATGTTGGAGCATATGCTCCGCTTCTTGACTCCATGCAGCAGATTACCAAGGAGCTTAACCAGACCATGCTAGATATCCGTCAGTCATCAGAACAGGTATCCAGCGGCGCAGAGCAGGTTTCAGACGGTGCACAGGCTCTTGCCCAGGGCTCCACTCAGCAGGCTTCATCGGTTGAGGAGCTTTCCGCTACCATGAATGAAATCTCCGACAAGATCAAGGTTACAGCTTCCAAGGCCAAGGAGGCTTCTGATCTCGGTGCCGGCGCCGGTCAGGCTGTTCAGACTTCCAATGCAAAGATGGCAGAAATGTCAGCTGCCATGGAGGATATCGTTGAAAGATCAAATGAGATTTCCAAGATCATCAAGACCATCGATGATATCGCATTCCAGACCAATATCCTTTCTCTTAATGCTGCAATTGAGGCAGCCCGTGCAGGATCGGCAGGTAAGGGATTCGCGGTTGTTGCGGATGAGGTAGGAAATCTAGCCAAGAAATCTCAGGAAGCCGCACAGAATACGGCACTTCTCATCGAGGAGACCATAGAGGCGGTACAGCGAGGCGGACGTATATCTGAAGAAACTGCAGAAGCATTGAATTCAGTGACAGAGAAGTCTATAAAGATTACAAATCTTGTTGATGAGATTTCTGATGCTTCCAATGAGCAGGCAAAGGGTGTTGCTCAGGTCACTGAAGGAATCGATCAGATATCATCAGTTGTACAGACAAACTCCGCAACTGCGCAGCAGTCTGCGGCAGCAGCAGAGGAACTCTCAGGACAGGCTAACATACTCAATGATCTTGTAAATAAATTCCAGTTAAAGGGTGTGGCATCAAGTTATACAGGTAAGAAGAAAAAAGCCGATTATGTTCCTCCTGTAATGACAGATGAGAACTCGAACAGTGACTATATACCGGATTCGGCATATAAGAAAGCCAATGTTCCGGTGCCTAAGAAACCTGCGGACAAACCTGCAGCAAGCAGTGTAAAGCCGACAGCTCCTAAACCTGCAGCATCTAGGCCTGCAGCTCCTAAGCCATCGGCAGCTCCGGTTGGAGGCGGTGATGTATTTATCCCTTCAGATATGGATGGAATGGACTTAAGTAATGTAGATCCTGCATCACTCAAGAAGTATTCTTCAAATAACGGAGCAGATAAGTATTGATCGTAAATAACTGATTGGCAGATAGAATGATATGAGGTAGTGACCCTACTTTATATAAACATCCCCAATGTGAAGGCAACCGCCATACGTTCCCCTAAAACGTGGCGGTTGTCCTTTTGCGCTAAATATATCCTTAATATATTGGGCCTGCACAATAGTATATATAATCATAATTTAAAAGGCTGCCGGATTACGATAAACGTAACTCGACAGCCTTATATCATTATTCGGCGTTGTCTCCCTTTTTCTTTTTCTTTCCGCCGATCTTGATTTTTGCAAGCTTGATCTTCGGAAGAGAAATCTTAGGGATAGGAAGTTTGAAACCTTTTTTCTTCTTCCCGCCGCTATCACCTTCGTCAGGAGGTGTTTCTTCTTCGCTTTTAGCTTTTTTCTTTAGCTTCAATTTCCGGATAAGGATCATCGCTCCTGCAACAAGTACTTCCAGAAGTATGACTGTGATAAAACCGATAAAGAAAGAAACTATAGAGAAACCGCCGGATTTCTCTTCAGGAGCTTCAGTTTCGGTTTCGGATTCCGGTACAATGATGTTTCCGTCTTCATCGGTTTCCATCGGAATGGGCTCACCGTTCTCATTGGTCTCCATATATACTTCGATAACAGGAGAACCGTCTTCTCTGGTCTCAACTTCGGTTGATTCAGCTGTTTCAGCAGCCTTTGTACCGCCTTTTTTTGCCTCAGCAGCATTACTTTCTTCTGCGGCTTTAAGTTCTTCGGGAGTAAGAGAGTTGAAAGAAACAGGAGTTCCGGAACCGTTTACCTTTACGAATTCTTTACCCCAGTTTCCGTTAAACTTATCTTCTACAACTTCTTTTGCGGTTTTAGCCTGAATGGTAGACAAGTCGGAAAGCTTAACATAACCTTCTTTAAGATCTGCATAATTAACGAATCCCCAGGAAATACCGGATTCATCGGTAGCTTCGTCCAAAACATGAAGTATGGTATTTTTCGGAATAGGAATGTTAATGCTTAAGGCGCTTTCGGAAGAGGCCTGCTGATACAACTTGGTACCTTCGTCACCGCTTACTATCACATAGTAGGAATTATCAGGGGGCGGTGCGGTGGTCTCTTCTATAGTCGCTTCAGTTTCCGGGTTTTCTCCGTCTTCAGAGGATTCTCCTTCGGCGGTGCTTTCATCGGCTTCTGTTTCAACTTCTTCTTGAGCATCCGGAGCGGCAAAGCTATGTACAGGATATGAAATTACAGCAGTCGCTGTTCCCATAAGAAACAGTGGCATAAGAAATTTTTTCTTCATAATAGTATAAACCCGCTCTATTTTGTGTCTCAAATTACTATGCAAGTCCGAACATCATGAAAAATCAAACTTCTTCATTTTTTGAAATGGAAAGAGAAGACACAATGGACTGTATCTTGTTCACAACACGCTCGATCTTTCCTGTTGCATCGGAGCTGGCGTCGGACAGCTTTTTAACTTCTTCGGCAACTACGGCAAAGCCACGACCTGCCTGACCGACACGGGCAGCTTCAATACTTGCATTGATTGCTACGATCTTCTGACGTTTCTGAATGTCCTTCAGATTATTTGTACTGGTAATGACCTCTTTTACAAGTTTCACAGTTTGACTAAGACCATCGGAGAGATTGGAAAGAACATTTCCGTTGGCATAATTAAAGTACTGTGACTGGATGAAGTTATTGATGAGTTCTTCAAGCAGCTTTACGGCTAAAGCAGTATTCAAAGCAGCTCCGCTTGAGGATTCCGTAACTGTAGCGGTTCCAATAACAGAGTCGTTCAATATGATATCGAAATTGATGCCTCTTGAAGAGGAGTCTGTGGAATCAAACTCTCCTAATTCATCATCAGCGGCAGTACCCTGACCTGCCCCGGGATCTTCAGAAGAAGTGGATACAATGGTCTCGCCATCGGTGCCCTTTATCATGACATCCGATCCTGTAAGGTCAGACCAGCTTTTGATAATGGAAGAGAGTTCCGTTAAGTTACAGAATTCGTTGATTTTCATAATTTGCGTCTCCTTGTATTCTAAAAGAAAGATATACTAAATTTTCTGTTAAAATGAAGTATTCGTTCACTGATCACTAAGTAATTATTCGGCTTATTGGCATAAATTCATAAGGCATAAGAGGAGGGTGACGGATATTTATTTTTATGAATGATATTGACAAAATTATACAGTCCGGGTAATAAGAGGAAATAAAGGTTTAGCCCTTCGTCCTGTTGTTGTGGGTATAGATTCGGGCAATGTATACGACCTTAGTGCGAAGCAGTGTGCGGGATTAGTGATAGTTTGATATCATTTTTTACATAAAGAATGATTGAGAAAAAAATTTTATCATGTTAAAATGGACTCGTATTATAAATACGTGTCCATTTTTTTGATGGACAAAATTTTTTCCGGAATAAACCGGAACGTCATATTTCAAAAAGAAGTGAGCTGCTTCACTTCAATTTTTAAGGGGGATTTTTTAATATGGCAGACAACAAACACGCAAGAACCGGGCTTTGGCTCGGCGGTCAGCCTGCATGGCTGGCAGTTATTTGTATCATTCTCGTACTTGCACCTATGTACATTACAAAGGCAAGCGATGATGGTCCTAAGATGATCGCAGCTACTACCATGGCTTCAGTACTTGGTATCTGCTTCGGTCTCGCTGTTATTTTTAACGAGCTTGGTGAGAGAATACCTATCTGGAACACATATATCGGTGGCGGTCTTCTTCTTACATTCTTCGGTGTAGCTATCCTTAAGCAGTTCGGTCTCATTCCTGAGGCAGGACTTGATGCTATCAATTCATTTATTTCAGATGATGCAAACTTCCTTGAGCTGTTCATCATCATGCTGATTTGTGGATCAGTTCTTTCTCTTGAGAGGGATATCCTGTTAAAGTCATTTGCAGGTTACATTCCTGCTATTCTTGGCGGTCTCCTTGTTGCAACTATTTTCGGAGGCGTTACAGGTGCTATCTTCGGTATTCCTTTCAAGGATACACTCATTAAGTACACACTTCCAATCATGGGCGGTGGAAACGGTGCCGGTGCCGTACCTCTTTCACAGATTTACGAGCAGGTAACTGGCGATGCGGCAGCTAATTACTATTCATTCGCAATCATCGTTCTTACAATCGCTAACATTTTCTGTATCATCGCATCAGCAGGTCTTAATGCTCTCGGTGAGAAGGTTCCTGCACTTACAGGTGATAAGAAGACTCTTATCCGTGGTTCAGAGAATCTTGTAAGAGATGATGAGAAGGTTTCAACAGACAATACTGACCTTGCAGGTGCGCTTCTTCTTGCATTCGCATGTTTCTCAGTTGGTGAGCTTATGGCCGGCAAGTTCCTTCCAAAGATCGCAGGCGCAGCTATCCATAAGTATGCTTACATGATCATCTTCGTAGTTATCCTTGCCGCTACAGGTAAGATTCCTGCAAGAGTTCGTGCAGGTGCAAAGAGACTTCAGAGCTTCTTCTCAGGACAGCTTGGTATCATCATCATGGTTGGTATGGGTGCTGATTTCAACCTTGCAGAGCTTTTCAATGCAGTATCTCCATCAAATATCCTTATGGCGCTTATGATCGTTGTAGGTGCAGTTATCGGTTCAGGTGCAGTTGGTTACCTTGTAGGTTTCTATCCTATCGATACAGCTATCACAGCAGGTCTTTGCATGGCTAACAGAGGTGGAAACGGTGACCTTGCTTGTCTCGGTGCTGCAGATCGTATGGATCTCATTGCATATTCACAGCTTTCATCACGTCTTGGTGGTGGTATAGTTCTTATCATCGCATCTTTCGTATTCTCATTCATGCTGTAATAAAGAGATCGTATTTCGATTCAGGGATTATATGGTTCATCAATGATGAATATATACAATATCGTCAAAACTATTTAAGCAGCTGGTTTTGTATTTCAAGAGGCATTCCGTTTGGAGTGTCTCTTTTTTTCGCGATAAGGCGGTCATGCGGACGCTGTGCTCGCACAAGCGGACATAGGACCGCCAACGCGAAATCGACCATCAAAGATGGGAGATTAAAGATAAGGCGGTCATGCGGACGCTGTGCTCGCACAAGAGAAATCCTCTTACTACACCTTTACTAATATGATATAATCCTTCGTATTGCATGAAATAAAATCAACAGGGGGAAGTTTTAATGATAGTTTATTACAAGAGGATGACCAATCTTCTTATGGCTGCTGGAGCAGTGATTGGAGCTGTTTTGGGTTGGATTCATTTTGAGGGTAACATTTTAAACAATGAAAACAAGACAGCGGTTTTTGTTTTTGCTCTTTTTATTTTTGCAGGTATTATTGTGTTTCGATTTGTTGGTGCTATCGTTGCCAGCAAGAAGCTTAAGAAAGTTCAGGCAATCCTTTATAGAGAGGCTGATCCAAAACGCTTTTTAGAGACATTTGAACCTGTAAATGAAAAGGTTCCTCATAATCTTGCGGAATATGCCAATGGACAGAACTGGATATCATACGCTAAGGAAGCGCTGGGAGATTTCGACGGAGCCTTTGATGCTATCAAGGATCTCAAACCTAACGAGCTGAAAATCCATGCTCTGACAACTTCAGCACTTATAGTCAATCAGAAGACGAATCTTCAGATACTCAAAAGAGATTATGAAGCAGCGGAATTTCAGATTGAGGATCTTAAACATTTAAAGGAGCTTGCGGATAAGAGAGCGAAGATGCTGGCAGGAAATCTGGAACAGCAGATAAAGGTCCATGAAGCAAGAATTGCAGCAGCAAAGGGTTCAGAGGATGCTGATATAAAATATCTTGAAGAAGAAATTCAGTATGCAACCAATGAAATCTATAAAAAAGAGATGCAATTGGAAGTGGCGGAATACTATCTTCGTAAGGGTAAGGAAGATAAAGCTGAATTTGATAAAGCTATGGAGCTTCTAAAGGATATCATAAAGGAACCGAAAGGCTTATATACCGAAACAAAAGCGACTGAGCTTATGGAACATCCTGAAAAGATGGTCACCTATGACGAAGATAATGACGGTTTTGTTGTTATCATAGAATGATATATGATTTATATTTGATTACTTTTTCTTACAAACTCCTGAGATTTGGTTCCCGGGAGTTTTTTTATGTTAGAATTCAGAAAAAATAAGCTTTATATAAAAATAAAGGATTCAGAAAAAATTGTTGATAAATGTGTCGGCAATTTCGGAGGTTTAAATGAAAAGAAATATCAGAAGTACTGTTTTTACGGCAGCTATAGCAGTGACAATGATGATTCAGACCATATCGGGTACTGTGGTTTATGCAGAAACCGGTCCTTCAAAGGGAACAGAAAGCTTTGATATAAATATACAAAGTCAGGGGCCTTCTGTCCCGACATCAGCGATGACTTCTTCAAATACAACAGCCTTAGCTTCAGACGAAACAAGTCCTTTCAGTACCAATGTTTACGGTACTCCTGTAAACGGATACTATTGTGACGCTGTAACAACATATACTTATGAAGACCTTCAATCAGATATCAGTAAATTTACATCGGAATACGGTGAGTATGTCAAGACGAAAGCACTGGGTGTCACAGCTGATGACAGAAATATCTATGAGCTTATAGTGGGAAACAGTGAGGCTGAAAATCAGATTCTTCTTATAGGTGCAATGCATGGAAGAGAATATATTACGACTCAGCTTATCATGAGACAGCTCCACAGCCTGCTGACACAGGCTAAGACCGGCGGAAATATAAACGGTCAGACTGTTTCTTCATTACTTGAAAAAACCTGTATATATGTGATTCCGATGAATAATCCCGATGGAGTGACCCTGAGTCAGTTTGGCGAGGCAAAGGTTAATAAACAGGAGAATATCGCAAATCTCAGGGCAATGATAAATCATGATAAGGAGAGAGAAGGATATACCGGTAATACGGACTGGTATTACAGAAGGTGGAAAAATAATATAAACGGTGTGGATATAAACAGGAATTTCTCTTTTGGATGGGAACAGCTTGATGATTCAAGATATTTTCCTTCCTACGAATACTATAAGGGGGCATCTGCTGAATCCGAAGCAGAAACAAAGGCTCTGATTGAAGTACTGAATGGTACCAATATAGATGAGGTAATAAACTATCATGCCCAGGGAGGCGTAATATACTGGTCATTCGGTGCTGCTCCGGAGGCTGTTGAAAAGAGAAGTAAGGAACTGGCAGAACTTGTAAAGTCTGAGACAGGATATATCCTGGGATCTGAGTCTGCCAATAAGAACAGTAAAGGTTCCGGCGCATACAAGGAATATATAGCCTTGAAGGGTATACCTTCAGTGACTATAGAGGTTGGGCTTGGTTCCTGCCCACTTCCTGATACTGATATAGATGGCATATGGGAAAAGAATCATAATGTTCTAAACAGTCTTATATATGAACTAAATAATCATTAAACAGACCGGAATGTCCGGATTGTCAATATGAGATATATTTTGGCAGGATAAGCTGTTAGGATAGTGAAAAATGTATAAAATTTCATGTTACTGTTCACACCCCTACTATTTCATATTGTTAAAAATGCTGAATTTAAAAATTTAATTTTCAAAGGATCCGAGACGCTGTTGTGGACAGCCTCTCGGATTTTTTAAATTAACTCCTATATCATCTGTGTAATCCACAATTCGCGGTTTATTCTGGTCCATATGTCAGAAAATGTGGAAATCCATGTCCGATTTTTTCCGGTTTCTGACGAATCATAAGCTTATACACATGTCATTTTGACGGAATGTCAAATCCTTGAAATTCGCGTAAAATCGAGCTTTTTGCTATACTTTTTTCAGGAGTAACAGTCATGGGAAAACAGGAAGAAAAAATTATAGCAATGCAGGAACAGCTAATCAAAGGATATGAGAAACAGATAGCTGGTCTTGAGGAAGAGAATAAATCACTTACAGAGTTAAATGAACAACTGAAAGAACTCTTGGAATTGCAGGAAAAGGAGCTATCGTTTTTTAACGGTATACTTGATAAGGCTAAAAAGAAATTTAAATTTTGACTATGACAAAAACTGATCTTATTGGACAACTTCAGATGCGGTTAAAGG
Source organism: Oribacterium sp. P6A1 (assembly GCF_000702885.1). GTDB lineage: Bacteria > Bacillota > Clostridia > Lachnospirales > Lachnospiraceae > Oribacterium. Next base: position 204,216 of record NZ_JNKO01000006.1, read on the forward strand.
CTGCGTTAACAAAGATATCTGATTTCGAGTCAGGGGAAATATACCAGACTATGAAAGAAGAACATAGAAAGGCTAACCGTGCTTTTCAAAGAACTATAGACCAGAAAAATGCCCGTATCCAGGAACTTACACATATCAATGAAAAGATATGGAAATGGTGTCAGGAAGTCTGTGAAGATCAGGAAAAAGATCATAAGGCAAAGACCAAGGAGCTCATACGTCGTATCCATCAGATTTATGAGCTCTATCTTGGTGCACTCAAAAAGAATGATGAGTTAAAAGAAAAAAACAGTGAACTTCGACAGGCTAACTATGCATTAGCGTCTGAACTTGAAGATGAGCGTGAGAAAAACAAAAAACTGATAGCGCAAATAAACCGGGATTATGAGAATTCTTCAAAACCCTCTTCACAGTCTGTTAATCATAAAAAGATCACAAATAATCGTGAGAAAACCGGTCGTAAACCCGGAGCTCAGCCTGGTCATCAAGGTCATGGACGCAGAAAACTAGCACCAACAAGCAAGATATTTCTCCCTGCCTCATCCGAGATCTTAAATGATCCCGATTACAAGGAAACAAACAAGGAAGTTGTGAAACAGCTGGTTAATATCAGGCTTGTACTTGAGGTGGTTGAATATCGCGCAAAAGTCTATAGAAATTCAAGGACGGGCGAGAAATACCATGCTCCGTTTCCTAAAGGTGTCGTTGATGATGTCAACTATGGAGGAAGTATCAAAGCATTCCTTTATCTCTTGAATAATGATTGTAATGTCTCTATTGATAAAAGCAGCCGTTTTCTGGCAGAACTCACCAACAATCAATTAAATATCTCGAAGGGTATGATCAATAAACTCGGAAAAGAGTTTGCTGAAAAAACCGAAGAAGAGCGAACTGAAACCTTTAAAGAGATGCTTCTTATGCCTGTCATGCATACGGACTGCACAAATGCTCGCTATAACGGTAAAAGTGCATATGTATTCATCAATGTTGCGCCTGATGGAACAGCGCTTTATTTTGCGCGCAAAAAAAAGGGACACGAAGGCGTAAAAGGTACAGTGACAGAATACTATAATGGCATACTGGTACATGATCATGAATCCACTTTCTATAACTATGGTTCAGAACACCAAGAATGTCTGGCTCATATCCTCCGGTATCTGAAAGATGGAATGGAGATGGAACCAGAGAAAACCTGGCACAGATCAATGAGAGAACTTCTCCGGGAAATGATCCATTATCGTAATGAACACGAATCAGATATGGATTCGGAGGTTGTTGCCGATTTCGAGACAAGGTATATGAAAGTGCTGGAAACAGCCAGAGATGAATATGAGTATGTGCCTCCGAGTAAATACTACAAAGATGGGTATAACCTATATTTGAGAATGAGAAAACATTCCAAAGAACATCTTCTGTTTCTTCATAATGTCAATGTACCGAGCACAAACAACATAGCGGAGCGCTTTCTACGTGGCTACAAGCGCAAACAAGGGCAGGTGATGTCTTTCAGATGCTTTGATACAATAACGCATCATTGTGAAGGCAAGAGCGTGCTTGTTAAGATACGGCAAAATGAAGGAGCCAATGTGTTTGATGAAGTGACACAAAGATTTGACTCATAGTTGGCAGAACAGCCGACCCGTTATTACTGAGACTCAGTTTAACGGATCGGCTGTTTTACTACAAGTTCACCTGTGAACAGTAAC
>NZ_JNKO01000007.1 GCF_000702885.1 Oribacterium sp. P6A1
GGATCTCCAAAGTTTAGTGGGGTTTCCCAAAGTTATTTAGGGTCAGACAGTGGGGTCTGACCCTTTTATCATGCCTTTTTATTGGGGTTTAACTTTGGGGTCTGACTGTGGGGTCTGAGATTGGGGGCTGCTATTGATCAGAACCAAGTCTCTCCATCACCTCGGCTTGCTTTTTCAACCTCACGTATCCATTTCCTTGAAGCCATAGGATCATGACCTCTGTAAAGTAGATTTTTATACAGCTCATAAGCCGATTCTCCGTCATAACGATCCCCCAGAGCGGAAAGGATATCTTCTTTTAGAAATTCGCCATGCTCGGGACTGAGATATTTACTTAACTCATAGCGAAGACCTATGCACTGAAGTTCGAGGTATTGCTGATTCTTTACCAGTTTATCAATCAGTAAGCATAAGCTATTTATTGTTCCACAATTTTCGAAACAATCGTAGTCATCGGGCTCGATAACACTATACTTTTCATTTTTATCCATGTCTGATTATCCTCCAAAGCTGTTTTAATCAATGTATTCATCATCATCTTCATAGTTGTGTATCTGTATGGATGAATCTGTTCCATTAAGTACAGGACGGTTCCTCGTTGCATAGAGAAATCTGTTCCTGAAATGCTCGAAGTTTTTGTATCCTCTGCCCGCGCGTTTTAAGTCCTTTACCTTTCTGTTAAGGGATTCTATAGGTCCATTGGATAATCTTGAATCATAAAGACCGCAAGGGCCATTTTTCTGAGCCATGACAAAGGAATTAAGTATAGGATCCCGAAAGTTTTTAAGAGTATGAGAGAAATCCCGAAAGATCTTTTCTTCGCAGGATCCGTACAGCTTAATGAGCTTATCAAGCTCGGTTCCGGCATTAAGGACATCTCCTGCATAATGGGTGTTAAACTGAATGTAGAGTTCTTTTAAATCACGAAGCGATCGCAGATGTGGATCGATCTTAAAAAGAGCATCTTCATAGTCATAAGTATTCATAAGGCGATGAAAGTGCTTATCGTACCTGGTATCGGAATGGTAGGTTATGTTTGCCTGGTTGGATAAAACGAGAAAACGGTATTTGGAAAGCAGATATACTTCATCGGATAAAGGCGGATAAATTCTGTCAGGGATAACGGTATCCGACTGAAGAGAGCTTAAGAAGCGCTCCCTATCCCGATCTCGATACTTCTTCAGGAGTTGTCTAAAGTATTTATCAATGCCATTGTTCATCCATTGGATTACATGAAAAGAATCCACAACGGAGACAGCATTAGGAAAATACTTATCAACAAATCTAATGTAGGGGTTGTACATGTCTGATATCAGGTACTTTACTCTCTTACGTTCTTCGATAGGGATGTTGGAAAAGTAAGGCTCGGTAATAGATGATTTGCGGCTTTTTAAGATATCTATGGGATCCCCGGTATGGAAGTCCTGAATTACAAGAGCGTATTTACAATCACTTTCTATTTCTGTGTGAACTTCATCTATAGAAATGATGTCAGTCAATTCAAGTCGATCCAGCTTTACGTAACGATCAAATATTTCGTTAACGTGAGTATCTGAAGTGTTGAAACGCTTTGCGATGGATGCAGATGTTTCGTTCAGATCACGAAAAGCGTGAACAATGAGCATGTCAGTAGCGTTGCTTTGACGGCGGTTTTTATCAACAAATTTAAAATTTTCATTTGTTTCAAACCGACAGTCATTATTGATGCATCTCCAGCGGCGCTGCTTTAATAGTAAGATAAGGGAATAACCGTCCTGGAGAATAGGGTGAAGTACCTTACGAGTCCTGATACCTCGCGAGTGCATACGGAAACCGCACAAAGGACAGAAAGACTGCTTTGCAGAAGTTTCCAAGGTGATTAATTTAGTGGCTCCTTCGACAGTGATATCAGTAATGGTGACATCATTATCTTCAAGATCCAGTAAGTCTGTTATACTGTTCATGTAACCTCCTGTTTATTGAATTTTTGAGCAAATCCAATGATAGATCCGGGAGGTAGTGGGCGCAAGACGCCAAAAAGAAGAGGAGGTCTCTAAAAACAGAGATCTTCTCTTCTTATAAATTTAATTAAAAAACGTATTTCAGACCCCAATCTCAGACCCCAAAGTTAGACCCTAAACATTGACCCCAATGTTAGCCCCCATTGAAGTCAGACCCCAAACAACTTTGGAGACCCAAGATTTGCTGCTTCCCACTTATTTTTTTTGAATTAAAGAAATCAACGCACTAATATTAAGCCGAATTCTATCCCAAACTCCGGTGATTTTGCAGACTATATAGTATTTACAGAAGGATGTTTCGCAATACATGAATTAAGACTTGTGCTGCATGTAAACATTGAGAGAAATCTCTCTGTTTACATGCTCTTTTTATGACACGACACAACGCCGACGGATTAGTCATATATCCTATGATAAACTGCGATACAAACACAAACAAGGAGGAACCAGCTATGGTGTATCGTATAACAGTTGACGGGAAGAAAAAATACGCTGAGGCTTCTATCAGAGAGTACAGCATTGAAGCAGATAATCTGGCACGGGAATATATTATAAGACATTTCATTGAGGATGAAAAAGCAACAGAGATATTTTTTGATAACTCTAAAAAAGAAAACCAGGAACTTCATGAAAAAGCAAAGGAGTTCTACAACGAACTTCGTAGTTTTAGAATACTATTGAATAACCTTCCAAAGGATAAGCCGTGGGGTGTAAATGAAATGTTTATACTGATTCCACAGCTTCTGAAGATTTATGCCCTTTCAATGAGTTTGCCGGATCCGGAATGTATGGAAAAATCTGAATCTGAAAAAGCAAACTTTTTTCAGTGCAAAGATGTCCGACTTGAGGATTCTATTTTATGGTACGGGATGATAACACCTTATGGTGATGATGATGATGTAGGAAATGAAACTTTTGGAGAAGATTTTACTGCATTTATGTCGGTTCTTGAAGAAGGTATAGGAGCGTATGAAGCCGGTCTTATCTGTAAGGCCGTATTCATTTGGAGATATTATCTTTTGACTGATTATGGTAGCCGTATCAGAAATGCTATGAATGCAATGTGTGAGACATGGAAAGAAACCTCAAAAACAAAGAAAAGAATTTACTGGGACGAGAGTAAAGACTGCTGTAAAAAGATGGAATACCATTAAATGTATAACGACCTCATTGTAGATTTGAGTCGGACCAGATCCTGTGATTTAAATAATGATGGCTAGAAAACAATCATGAATACGCATAAACTATTTCTGAATGGTGCTTCATGTTAGCTGATGATAGAGATCCTTTGGAGTGATTCTATGGCAAAAAACGTGCAATAGAAAAAGCGAAAACCGTCTCGATTGTTATTATAGATTACAACAATCTCTTTTTTATATCCATGTAGCTTAACTGACACTGATTTTTCTGATAAAATCGGAATTGACCAACAGTTATCGGAGGGTTTTCCATGAAAAAAATCGGGATAGGTTATGAGTTTTACAAAAGAATGATTGATGACAACTGTTATTACGTTGATAAGACTCTTCTTATAAGAGATGTTTATGAGAAAGGGGGAACTGTTACCCTTTTTACACGTCCCAGAAGATTTGGAAAAACACTTGCGCTTTCAACCCTTCAGACTTTCCTTGAAGATGAGAGGAATAGACAGGGAAACAGGATTGATAACAGCAGATATTTTGAGAATAAGAAAATAATGCTGGAAGGTTCCGATGATATCAAGTCCAGAATGGGACAGTACCCGGTCATAAATCTGTCACTGAAATCCGGAAAACAAAGTGACTTTTACAATTCCTTTATGATATTGCGGAAGACTATTATAGATGAATATAGCAGACATTCATACATAATTAATTCAGATAAACTTGATGACAGAGATAAAAATGAGTTTTCAAGCCTTTTGAATGGTGAGGAAGATTGGCGCATATTAGAGAAGACATTCAAAAATGAGGCCGACAGAAAGAGGGCATTTCAGATTGAAGTGGGTAAATATGCGGTAGCACTTAAAACTCTTTCTGAACTTCTGGCAAAATACCACGGACATAAGACCGTTATTCTCATTGATGAGTATGATGTACCGCTGGAAAATTCGTATCAGCTTGGCTTTTACGATGAGATGGTCAGTTTTATAAGATCTTTGTTTGAGTCTGCACTCAAGACCAATACATCACTGGAACTGGCAGTTATAACCGGATGTCTCAGGATAAGCAAGGAAAGTATATTTACCGGTCTTAATAACCTTGAGGTTAATTCAATAAATGGTGAAGATTTTGGAGAGTATTTCGGTTTCACACAGAAAGAGACAGAAGAAATGCTTATAGAATATGGTCTTCCGGATCATATTGAGACAGTAAAGGACTGGTATGATGGATATTTATTTGGTCAGACTGAGGTTTATAATCCCTGGAGTGTCATCAAATATGTAAAGGTTCATGTAGCCAATCCCAATAGTTTTCCAGAACCATACTGGTCCAATACATCTTCCAATTCAATCATAAAGGAAATGATCGAAGGCGCGGATGATTCCGTAAAGAATGAACTTGATACACTTATTTCCGGGGGAGCAATAGAAAAGCAGATACATGAAGACATTACTTATGGTGATATTCATGAGAGTGATGATAGCCTATGGAACTTCCTGTATTTCACAGGTTATCTGAAAAAGGTATCTGAAAGATTTGCGGATTCAACGACTTTTCTTACGATGAAAATTCCCAACAGGGAGATTGCCTATATCTATAAAAACCAGCTTCGTCAGTGGTTTGATAAAAAAATAAAAGGACTTGACTATTCGCCGCTGTATGATGCTATAAGCTCCGGAAAACCAGAAGGTATTGAGGATTTTGTAAACAGTCTTCTTGCTAAAAGTATCAGTTATTTTGATAATGACGAAAGCTTCTACCATGGCTTTTTCTTATCACTTCTCTATGGAATGCCTGATTATTCAGTCAGGTCTAACCGGGAAGAAGGAAATGGAAGAACAGATATCGTACTCTATCCTGACAATCCAAAGGATCCGGCTTATATCTTTGAACTTAAACAGAGAAAAAAGTTCTCAGAAATGGAAGAAGGATTAAAGGAAGCGCTTGATCAGATAGTCCTGCAGAAATATGAAGACGGAATAATAGATGACGGGTATGTTGGTTCCGTGTCCTATGGAATTTGCTTTTGCAAGAAGAGATGCATTGTTGGATTACTTGATTCCTACCAGTAAACAATTTTCCTATCTGTTTTTAATTTTCGCCATCAACCTTCGGGCATTTCGCCCGAAGGATTTTTATTTTGTTTTTATATAATTTATACATATTTTCCTAAATTCTTGTATTAATCCCTCTTTTTTAGTAAAATACTTACATATCACATACTTCGTATGCATACAGCGGATCCGGTTATCGTGAAAATCCGGATCCCAGCGCATGATCACTTGCCTATGGCGAATATAAAAGCGACATGCGTTTGAGAAGACAGGAGGTAAGACTTATGAAGGTATTTGACACCGGCAACATACGTAATGTTGTTCTCTTGGGACATGGCGGCGCAGGAAAGACAACTGTAGCCGAGGCGCTTGCTTACGTAACCGGCACAACAAGCCGTATGGGCAGCATCCCTGAGGGCAACACAGTTTCAGATTTTGACAAAGAAGAAATCAAAAGAAAGTTTTCTATCTCCACATCAACCATCCCGGTTGAGTACAAGGGTGAGAGCGGAGATTTAAAGATCAATATACTCGACACTCCGGGTTACTTCGATTTCGTGGGCGAAGTAGAGGAGGCTATCTCAGTTGCCGACGCAGCCATCATCGTTGTAAACTGTAAGGCAGGCGTAGAGCCGGGAACAGTTAAGGCATGGGATATCTGTGAGAAGTTCCATATTCCACGTATGTTCTTCGTAACCAACATGGACGATGATCATGCATCATTCCGTCAGCTGGTTCTCGATCTCGAAAAGCGTTTCGGCAGATCTGTCGCACCTTTCCAGATTCCAATCCGTGAAAATGAAAAATTCGTAGGTTTCGTAAACGTAGTTAAGATGGAAGGACGTAAGTTCACAAATCTCAACCAGTATGAAGCTGCAGAGATTCCCGACTATGTAGAGAAGAACCTTAATATCGCAAGAAATGCCCTTCTTGAGGCAGTTGCCGAGACTTCCGACGAGTTCATGGAAAAGTATTTCGGCGGAGAAGAGTTCACTGTTGAAGAAATCCAGACAGCCTTGAGAAAGAGCGTAAGAACCTGTGACATGGTTCCTGTACTTATGGGTTCAGGAATAAACATCCAGGGCTTCAATGTTCTTCTTCAGGTCATCGACAAGTACTTCCCTGCACCAAATGAATTCGAGACAGTAGGTGTGGACGCATCAAACGGTGAGCGTTTCACAGCAAAGTACAATTCCGATGCCACCCTTACCGCAAAGGTTTGGAAGACCATAGCAGATCCTTTCATGGGCAAATATTCCCTCCTTAAGGTCTGCACAGGAACTCTCAAGCCAAACACCGAGGTTTACAATGTAAATAAAGAAACAGTTGAAAAGATAGGCAAGATCTATGTTCTCCGCGGAAAGGAAAATATAGAGGTTCCGGAGCTCAAGGCCGGAGATATCGGTGCCGTTGCAAAGCTCACCGTTACAGCAACAGGTGACACCATGGCTGACAGAAATGCGCCTATCATCTACCATGGTCCTCAGATTTCCAAGCCTTACACATACAAGGCATACCGTGCTGAGAACAAGGCCGATGAAGACAAGCTTTCAACAGCTCTTGCACGTATGATGGATGAGGATAAGACTCTTAAGGCAGTTGCAGATCCGGGAAACCGTCAGTCACTGCTTTACGGCATCGGAGATCAGCAGCTTGAAGTTGTTGCTTCCATGATCAAGGAGCGTTTCAATGTAAACATCATCCTTGAAAAGCCAAGATTCGCTTATAAGGAGACCATTAAGAAGGTTGCCAAGGTTCAGGGCAGATATAAGAAGCAGTCCGGCGGCCACGGTCAGTTCGGTGACGTTATCATGCAGTTCGAGCCATCAGGTGATCTCGATACACCTTACATCTTTGAAGAAAAGGTATTCGGCGGTGCAGTTCCTAAGAATTATTTCCCTGCTGTTGAAAAGGGCGTTCAGGAAGGAACGGAGAAGGGACCTCTTGCAGGTTATCCTGTAGTCGGCATCAAGGCAACACTCCTTGACGGATCCTACCATCCTGTAGATTCTTCCGATATGGCATTCAAGACAGCTTCCAACATGGCATTTAAGGATGCCTTCATGAAGTGCCAGCCTGTTATCCTTGAACCTATCGCAGCAGTTAAGATCACTGTTCCTGATGCAAACACAGGTGATATAATGGGCGATATGACAAAGCGTCGCGGACGTGTTCTCGGTATGGAGTCCATCGGAAACGGCAAGCAGGTCATCCAGGCTGAGACTCCTATGTCAAGTCTCTACGGCTACTCAACAGATCTTCGTTCCATGACAGGCGGTGCCGGCGATTACGAATACGAGTTCGTAAGATACGAACAGGCTCCGGGAGATGTTCAGAAGCAGATAGTTGAAGAGAATGCCCAGGAAGCTGAGAAATAAGATTTCTCTTTAAACATTACACAGTATTCATATCCCCCTGAAGGTGGCTTCCGCCACTGCAGGGGGATTTTATTGAAAAATAATGTTATGCCCCGTAGTTTTAGGCAGCATTTAATTGCTGCCGATACATCTCCTGTCATACCCATAAAAACTTGACTCGAAACTTTTGCCATATTAGAATATCGAAGTATGTATAAGGCAGGACTATGTCCTCACGCCAAAAGTCTGTTAATTACAGCTTTAAAAAGAGATATAATTCTGCACTGCATATAAACCTGATTTAAAGATGACATACATATAACAGATATTCAGATCTGTTTTTTACATGTCACTCGGATAGGAGCACAATGGTTAGAATAGCTATAGATTGCATGGGCGGAGACAATGCGCCATCCGCAATAGTTAAGGGTGCATTGGAGTCACTCAAAACTACAGCCGATACAAAGCTTTTTTTATTTGGTCCTGAGGAAAAGATTAAGCCTGAACTTTCTTATATAAAAGAGTTGGGAATAACCGATTCCGAACTCAAAGAACGTGTAGAGATAGTAGACGCACAGGAAGTCATCTCACTTCATGAGGCTCCTGTTCTGGCTATCCGCCGTAAGAAGGATTCCAGCATCGTAAAGGCTCTCCACTTTATCAAGGATGGCAATGCTGACGCATTTATCTCTGCAGGCTCTAGCGGCGCAGTACTGGCAGGCGGACAGCTCATAGTCGGACGTGCCAAGGGCGTTCCACGTCCTCCTTTCGGAGCTCTGGTTCCAACACGTTCAGGTGTCACACTGCTTCTTGACAGCGGTGCCAATGTAGACTCAAAGCCGGACTGGCTGGTTCAATACGCCAAGATGGGCACCATTTACATGCGGGAAGTTGTCGGCATCAAAAATCCTAAAGTCGGTCTCGTAAATGTCGGAGCAGAGGAAGAAAAGGGCAATCAGCTTGTAAAGGAGACCATGCCTCTTCTCAAAGCCGTGAAGGATATAAATTTCATGGGCTCCTGTGAGGCAAGAGATATCGCTCTTGGAGGATGTGATGTTGCTGTCTGCGACGCCTTCGTAGGAAACTGCGTACTCAAGATGTATGAAGGCGTCGGCAAGATGTTCATGGGCGAGCTTAAGACTGCCATAAAGTCGGGGCCTTTGGCCCTTCTCGGAGGTGCTCTATTAAAGGGCGCTCTTAAAAAGACTCTCGGGCGATTTGATGCAAAGCAGTATGGCGGAGCACCGGTTCTCGGTCTCAAGGGTCTCGTGGTAAAGGTTCACGGCAACACAGACGGACGTGAAATCAAGCATGCTGTTCAGCAGTGCTATGATTTCGTAAAGGCTGATGCTGTAAACAAGATCGCAGAGAGCATCGAAGCCGATCAGGCAAAAGACGCAGCCGATTAATCATCAGTCGCAAATTAAATATAGAGAATATTAAAAAGAGAATATTAAAAGAGGAAAAAATATGGAATTTGAAAAGTTAAAGCAGATTATCACAAATGAGGTTTCTCATGTGGATGCAGACAAGATCACTCCGGAGGCAAAGTTCGTTGACGATCTTGAGATGGATTCCCTTGACGTTGTTCAGGTAGTTATGGCTATCGAGAGCGAGTTCGGAATCGAAGTACCTGATGATGCCGCAGAGCACCTCATCACAGTTCAGGATGCTGTGGACGCCATCAAGAAGGCAGTTGCAGCAAATTGAATCCAAAACAGCTGATTGTTCCTGCTTCGAAGCGGAATACCACATCTTCCAACAAACATTTCTGTATGTTATGAAACTTCGTGGTCCCGGAGAATTGAATGCAGGTATACTTATGCATATTTTTTAAAACAGTTGGGTCAGGAAGTCTGAAATAATCGAATGCACACGATACCCGTCAGGTGAGTCAATGATACAATCCAATCATAAATCAATGGCCGTTGATCAAAGCTCACAGCATACATTAATTCAGACCTTTTGACCCTTGTACTATCTTTTACAGGAGGACAAATGGAAGAAAATTTAGACAAGCTGCAGGATGCTTTAGGATATCACTTCAACAATGTGGGACTTTTGAAACACGCCCTCACTCATCCATCCTTCAGCAACGAAAACGGTGAACCAAAGGAAGCCTCTAACCAGAGACTGGAGTTTTTGGGAGACGCGGTTCTTGAGCTCATCTCAAGCGTATTCCTTTTCAATCGCACACCTGTACTTCAGGAGGGTGTCATGACCAAGGTTCGCGCCGCGCTGGTATGTGAGCCGACACTGGCAGAAGCAGCCCGCAAGGTAAATCTTGGTGATTACATCATTTTAGGTAAGGGTGAAGCAAGAGAAGGCATAAACAATCGTGATTCTGTAATTTCAGATGCATTTGAGTCGGTAATAGGCGCTATGTATCTGGACGGCGGCTTAGAGCCGGCAGAAAAGTTCGTAAAGACCTTTGTTTTATCGGATATCGAGAACACAGGTCTTTACAGAGACGCAAAAACCGTTCTTCAGGAATATGTTTCACAGAATAAGATGGAGCTTGAGTACAGAGTCATCGAGGAAACCGGTCCCTGTCATGACAGATTCTACCGTGTGCAGGCCATACTCAATGACAAAGCCTATGGTATCGGTGAAGGCTCCAGCAAGAAAAAGAGTGAGCAGGGCGCTGCTTACCAGACATTAAAGCAGATTAAGGCGGAAACCGGATATGTATTTAAAATCTATTGAAATTCAGGGCTTTAAGTCCTTTGCCAATAAGACTGTCCTCGATTTCAGTAAGGGAGTCACAGGTATAGTAGGTCCTAACGGCTCCGGAAAATCCAATATCTCCGATGCGGTTCGCTGGGTTCTCGGTGAGCAGAAGGTCAAGCAGCTTCGTGGATCATCCATGCAGGATGTTATCTTTGCGGGAACACAGTTAAGACGTCCCCAGAGTTCTGCCTTCGTTGCCATAACTCTCGACAACTCGGACAGACTCCTGAACATCGATTACGATATAGTTACCGTTTCCAGACGCCTGTACCGTTCCGGAGAATCTGAGTATATGCTGAACGGCACAGAATGCCGACTCAAAGACATTAACGAACTATTCTACGATACCGGTATCGGAAAAGACGGATACAGTATCATCGGTCAGGGTCAGGTTGAAAAGATCCTTTCCGGTAAACCCGAGGAACGCCGTGACCTTTTTGACGAAGCGGTTGGTATCGTAAAATTCAAGCGCCGCAAGGCCCTTGCGGAGAAGAAGCTTTCGGATGAGCAGGCAAACCTTACCCGTGTTACAGATATCCTTAATGAGCTTGAGCGTCAGGTGGGGCCTCTCAAGAAGCAGTCCGATGAGGCAAGACAGTATCTCTCCATACGTGATGAGCTTGTGAATGCCGACTCAAATCTCTTCATCCGGGACATGGATGATACCTTAAAGGGTCTCGATTCTGTCAATGAAAACGCCAGCACCGTAAATGACGAGCTGGATGCCGTAAAAAGAGAATCGGAAGAGCTGAACGGCAAGTATACCGAGATCGAAGAAAAGATCAGAGCGCTGGATGCCGAGCTCAACAAATCCAAGGATGATATTAATAAATCCGACCTTCTGAAGACTAATCTTCAGGGTCAGATCGGCGTTTTAAACGAGCAGATCAACACAGAGAAAAACAACGCTCTGCATTATACCCAGCGTATCAATGCTTTGCAGAAGGACATGTTTGACCGTATCTCACAGATTGAGGACAACCTGAGTCTTTTGAAGTGGATCAAGGAGCAGATAAGCTTCATAAAGAACAACAAGGCCGGCACTGATGAGATGATGGAGAACATCGAGCTGGATCTTGAGATGATCAACTCAACCATGGATGAAACAGAGCTTACTGTTTCTTCCTGCATGGGACCTGATTTCCAGCTTGAAGACCGTCCGGTAAAGGAATCGGAAAAGGCTTCAAACATCAAGAGTGATGATTTCCTCGGAAACATTGAGACACAGAGAAAAGAACTGGAGAGGATCAATTCCCGGCTTGAAGAAGTAAAGCAGCTTATCGCTTCCGATTCAGAGCTTGTAACGAAGCTTTCCGATGTTAATCAGCAGCTTCGTGATCAGATCACCCACAAAACCCGTGAGCACGATAACCAGAAGAACCGTCTTGAGACCCTGCGTAACCTTGCAGAACGTTATGAAGGCTATGGCAATGCCATAAAGATGGTCATGGACAGACGAGATCAGGAACATGGAATCCTTGGTGTCGTAGCCGACCTCATCGAAGTGCCCAAGGATTATGAAACTGCCATTGAGACAGCACTCGGCGGTTCCATACAGAACGTGGTAACCGAGGATGAAAATACTGCCAAGAACATGGTCCAGTACCTAAAGCAGCATCGTTACGGCCGTGCCACCTTCCTTCCCCTAACAAACATTCGGGGAAAGCGTGATGAAAACTGTGAACGTGCGGTTTCAGAAAAGGGCGCCATCGGTCTCGGCTGTGACCTCATAAAGTTTGATCCGAAATACAAGACTCTTTCAGAGTTCCTTCTCGGACGTGTGCTTGTGGTAAACAACATTGAGACCGCTTTACAGATACAGAGAAAATACCGTCAGAGCCTGCGTATAGTAACTCTTGAGGGTGACCTTTTAAATCCGGGCGGATCCATCTCCGGCGGTTCCTTCAGGAACAATTCAAACCTCATGGGCCGCAAGCGTGAGCTGGAGGAGATCGAAGCACATATCCTTTCTTCTCAGAAGGCCATCGAAGAGCTGAAGAAAAAGCTCTCGGATTCAGAAAGCAGAAGAGCCATCGCCAAGGCTTCCGTAGAGTCACATCGTCAGGAGATTGAGAAACTGACTCTTGAGCAGAACACTCAGACTATGGCCATTGCGTCACAGATCAATGTGGAGTATTCATCTCTTTCGACCCGTACGGATTTCGTTACCGAGAACCTTCACAGACTGAATTCCGAACTTGAAACCATTACCACGGAAAAGGGCGAGATGGAGGATTCCCAGCAGAATTCCGACAGCGTTCTTCAGGGTAAAGCCGACAAAATCAGAGAATTGGAAGCTCTCATTCAGAATGCTGAGGAAGCTTCTCAAAAGCTTAACGAGAAGATGGCAAGAGACGAGGAGAGCAAGACAAAACTTCTTGAGGAACGCAAGTCTTTCTTCCAGAAAAAGGATGAAATATCAGTACGACTTCTTGATATGGAAAAGGAGTCCATGCGTGTACAGAACAAGAGAGAAAAGCTGGATGAGAAGATCGACAAGCTCACTACCTATATGTACGACGAGTACGGTCTCACCTATGATGAGGCAAAAAAACGTTATTCTGATGAATATAAGAATACAAATGAAGTACGTACCCTTGTAAATCAGCTGAAGGGTCAGTTGAAAGCTCTGGGTCCTGTCAATCTGGATGCTATCGAGCAGTACAAGGAAGTATCGGAACGATACGAGTTCCTCAACAACCAGTATCTGGACCTCACCGAATCAGAGAAATCTCTTAATGAGATCATTGAAGAGCTGGATCAGGGAATGCGCAAGCAGTTCAACGAGAACTTCAAGCTTATACAGGAACAGTTCAACAAGACCTTCAAGATCCTTTTCGGAGGTGGTCAGGGTAGACTCGAGCTGGATACAGAAGACCCGGATGTACTTACAACATCCATTTCCATTATCGCAGAACCGCCCGGAAAGAAGCTCCAGAACATGATGCAGCTTTCCGGTGGCGAAAAGGCTCTTACAGCCATAGCCCTGCTTTTTGCCATCCAGAATCTGAAGCCTTCACCATTCTGTCTTCTGGATGAGATCGAGGCGGCCCTTGATGACTCGAACGTTACCCGTTTTGCAGAGTATCTTCACACGCTCACCCAGACCCAGTTCATAGTCATCACTCACCGTAGAGGTACCATGGAGAATGCAGACAGACTGTTCGGTATCACCATGCAGGAGAAGGGTGTATCAACTCTCGTTTCTGTAGATCTCGTACAGGATCAGCTGGATGCCTGATATGGCAGGCCCCTTTTGAAATTCATATCACAATATAAGGAGATATAAGTTCATGGCTAATTTCTTTTCGAAACTTATAAATAACATTTTCCAGTCTAACGAAGTGGCAGATGATGCCTTTTATGAGGATCTGGAAGATGCCATGATCATGTCAGATGTAGGTGTCACCACCACACTTAAAGTCATCGATGCAGTAAAAACAGAGGCTGACCGTCAGGGCGTCAACACTACACGGGAAATCAAGAAAATCATGAAGGATTACCTTTACGAGCTTATGAGGGTTGACGATTCCTACTATGATTTTGAAAAGCAGAAAAGCATCATTTCCGTCATCGGTGTAAACGGTGTTGGAAAGACCACTTCCATCGGAAAGATGGCAAAGAACTTCGAAGATAAGGGTAAGCGGGTTATACTTGCCGCTGCTGACACCTTCAGAGCCGGAGCCATCGAGCAGCTTAAAGAATGGGGAAAGCGCATAGACGTGGATGTCATCGCACAGAAGGAGGGGTCCGACCCTGCAGCTGTTGTATTTGATGCTCTTCAGTCTTTTAAGTCAAAGAACGCCGATCTTCTCATAATTGATACTGCAGGAAGACTTCATAATAAGAAGAATCTCATGAACGAGCTCGGTAAAATAAACCGTATAATCGACAAGGAATTTGCCGAAGGATACAGAGAGACTCTGGTTGTCCTTGATGCAACCACAGGTCAGAATGCCATGTCTCAGGCACAGATTTTTAAGGAGGCCTGCGAGGTCACCGGAATCATCCTTACCAAGATGGACGGTACTGCAAAGGGAGGTATAGCCCTTGCCGTGCAGTCAGAGCTTGGTCTCCCCGTTAAGTACATCGGTGTGGGAGAGAAAGCTTCTGATTTAAGACGCTTTGATGCTAAGGAATACGTTGATTCCATATTTGCTGATTGATCGTACTATCACAATGCTGCATCATTATTACTGTAAAATAGCAACACGACCTGTCAACAAAAATTGTTGACAGGCTCTTTTTTTATGATATACTAGCAAAGGTTTAAGGGAGAACTCTATGGATGATTTTGTAGTACGGGGCAATCTTTATGAGCTTTACGGCGGATTGCTGAATGAAAACCAAAGAAAAGTTTATGAGTACCACGTAGTAGACGACATGAGTTTCACTGAAATCGGTGAAGAAATGGGCACCTCCAGACAGGCTGCTCAGGAGCTTTTCCGCAGAGCTGATAAAAAGCTCAAGGATACTGAAGACACTCTTGGACTTCAATCGAAGCTTATCAATATACGCGAGAGAGCTGTAAAGATTCTCGAGCACACAAAAGACAATGTAATCCAGAAACTGGCAGGAGAAATCATAGATGGCGTTTGAAAATCTGACAGACAGATTAACCAATATATTTTCCAATCTCGGACACAAAGGAAAGCTTACAGAGGATGATGTAACTCAGGCCCTCCGTGAAGTACGTATGGCACTTCTTGAAGCCGACGTAAACTTCAAGCTTGTTAAAGACTTCATTGCCAGAGTCAAGGAAAAGGCAATCGGAGAAGAGATTCTCTCAAGTCTTACTCCGGCTCAGACCGTTGTAAAGATAGTAAATGAAGAGCTCACCTCTATGATGGGTTCGGAGACTACCGAGATCGTACTTAAGCCGGCAGGCGAAATAAGTGTCATCATGATGGTTGGTCTTCAGGGTGCCGGTAAAACAACCACCGCAGCAAAACTTGCAGGCAAGTTCAAATCAAAGGGACGTACTCCGGTGCTTGTTGCCTGTGACATTTACAGACCCGCAGCCATCGACCAGTTAAGAGTCAATGCTGAGAAAGTCGGAGTTCCTTTCTTCTCACTGGGAGACAGGATAAATCCTGTGGAGATAGCACGAAAAGCTATTGCAGAGGCAAAAGAGAAACATTACAATGTTGTGATTCTGGATACCGCAGGACGTTTGCAGATAGATGAAAAGCTCATGGATGAGCTCGAGAACATCAAGAAAGCAGTGGATGTTCAGTGGACAGTTCTTACTGTAGACGCCATGACAGGTCAGGAAGCTGTCAACGTTGCAGAAACATTTGCAGACAAGGTCGGTATCGACGGAGTTATCCTCACCAAGTGTGACGGTGATACCAGAGGCGGTGCCGCACTTTCCATAAAAGCCATGACAGGAAAGCCTATCCTTTACTTAGGTATGGGCGAAAAGCTGGATGATCTTGAGCAGTTCTATCCGGACCGTATGGCAGGTCGTATCCTCGGAATGGGTGATGTCCTTTCACTTATTGAGAAGGTGGAAAAGAACATGGACCAGGAAAAGAGCCGCGAGTCCATGGGCAAGCTCACAAGAGGAAAGTTCGATTACAATGACTTCATGGATCAGATGGATCAGATGTCAAAGCTTGGCGGCTTAGGCGGAATCCTCAAGATGCTCCCGGGTCTTTCGGGGCTCGGTGACATCGACATGGATGATACTGAGAAGCAGCTCAAAAAGGTTCGCTCCATAATACAGTCCATGACCGCAAAGGAGCGCGCCAACCCGGATCTTATCAATCCATCCAGAAAGCGCCGTATAGCCAACGGTGCCGGAGTGGATATAGCCGAGGTAAATCGTCTTGTCAAGCAGTTCGAACAGATGCGCAAGATGATGAAGCAGTTCGGCGGTGCTATGCGAAGCAAGCATGGCCGCGGTGCTTTCGGAGGCTTAGGCGGCTTCGGAGGACTGGGAAACCTCGGCGGCTTGGGCCGCGGCGGAAAATTCCCGTTTTGATGCAGTTGTGTCGGCACAGACATTATCCGACAGATACAAGTACTTTTTCAGTACTAAAAAAGAAACCGGATTAATCAGTAATCAAGCTGTTAATCATATATAATTATTAATTTTAGAAAATAGGAGAAAACACCATGTTAAAGATCAGATTAAGAAGAATGGGTCAGATTCACGCACCATACTACAGAGTAATCGTAGCTGATTCAAGAGCACCAAGAAACGGAAAGTTCATCGAGGAGATCGGTACATACAACCCATGTGTTGAGCCATCAGAGATCAAGATCGATGCTGAGAAGGCAAAGCAGTGGATTTCAAACGGTGCACAGCCAACTGAGTCTGTAGCAAAGCTTCTTAAGAGAGCCGGAATCAACTAATCCGCCGAGAGGAGACCTCATGAAGGAATTACTCGAAACTATTGCCAGGGCCCTTGTTCAGAATCCCGATGACGTAACTGTCACCGAGGAGAACAGGGATGGCGAGATCGTCCTGACCCTTTCTGTGAATGAGCAGGATATGGGTAAGGTCATCGGACGTTCAGGTCGTATCGCAAAGGCAATCCGTTCTGTTATGTCTGCTGCCGCAAGTAAGGCGTCGGTTAAGGTATCCGTAGATATTAAGTAAGAGTAATTACTCAGTATAGTTTTTGCTATGCTGAGTATTTATTTATAATTAAAGGAAAAATATGCAGGAAAAACTTAGAGTCGGTACAGTAGTTACCACCCATGGTCTTAAAGGCGAAGTAAAGGTTTATCCTACAACTGATGATCCGGACAGATTTTACGATTTGAAGACAGTCTTTTTGGATCGTTCCGGTTCCATGGAAAACATGCTTCAGCTTGAGGTTCAGAATGTAAGATTTTTCAAGAATCTTGCCATAGTAAAATTCAAGGATTATGACAACATCGACGATGTGATCCCATTCCGCAAGGGCGAGCTGTATGTTGACAGAAAAGACGCCATTCCTCTCGCTGAGGGCGAGTATTTCGTCGGTGATATCATCGGCTGCAGAGTCCTCGATGAAGAAGACAAAGAACTCGGAACCGTAAAAGAGTTCCTTGAGACCGGCGCCAACGATGTCATGCTCGTTAAGACTTCGGGTAAGGATCTTATGATTCCTTACTGTGATCCTTTTATTCTTGAGAAAGCACCGGAAGAGGGTTATATCAGGGTTCACCTCATCCCGGGTCTTTTAGATTTATGAAAAACTATTACGTAATGACGCTTTTCCCGGAGCTTATCGAAAATGTAACAAAAGAAAGCATTTCCGGAAGGGCCATAAAATCAGGTCTCATGAATGTTGAAGCCTTCAACATCCGTGATTACACAAAGGATGCGCACAACCACGTGGACGATTATCCATACGGTGGCGGTGCAGGTATGCTCATGCAGGTACAGCCTATAGTAGACTGCTACAGACACATAGTTGATAAAATCGGACACAGACCCGCCAGGGTCCTCTTTATGTCACCCCAGGGCCGGAGATTCGACCAGAAGATGGCTGAAGAACTTGCGGAGGAGGAAGATATCCTTTTCCTCTGCGGTCACTATGAGGGTGTCGATGAGCGTGCTCTGGAAATCCTTCAGGTTGAAAATGTCTCCATCGGAGATTATGTTCTCACAGGTGGCGAGCTTCCTGCTCTCAGCATGATAGATTCAATTTCAAGACTTGTACATGGTGTCCTCAATAAAGATGAATCCCATGAGATAGAGAGTTTTTCAGACGGACTATTGGAGTATCCTCAGTATACCCGTCCCGAGAACTACGAAGACCGCACAGTTCCGAAGATCCTTTTGTCAGGAGACCACAAAAAAGTGGATGAATGGCGCCATCAGATGAGTTTAGAGCGTACAAAAGAACGCCGTCCGGATCTCTACGAAAAGTATGTGGCTGAGCACCCGGAGGAATTCATGCCCAAAAAGCCAAAGAGGCGCAGAAAGAAGCCTTCATCCGAAGTCATCACTGAGATTTCAGAAACGGCTTCCGAACAAGACTGTACAGAGCCTATGTAAGCGTCAGCTGACAACAAGGAAACGCTTCACACTTTTATAGTATGTTTATATTTCAAGCCCTAAATCCGCTTGCAATATATATAGATATATGTTAAATTACATGAGTTGTGACTAAAAGAGATATTCCTCTGACGGTTCCATCTGCTTGGAATAGAGGATTCCGGATAGATAAGGCCGGACGATAAATCCGTGAATGAATGTCAAATAGTATTAGGAGGTAGCACAATGGCAAACAGCGATATCATTAAGAGCATTGAGCAGGGCCAGCTTAAGGCTGAGGTTCCTCAGTTCAACACTGGTGACACAGTTAAGGTTTACAACAAGATCAAAGAGGGTAACCGTGAGAGATTACAGATCTTCGAGGGTACAGTTCTTAAGATCCAGGGTGGTTCAAACAGAATCACATTCACAGTTAGAAAGACTTCTAACGGTGTAGGTGTTGAGAAGACATGGCCACTTCACAGCCCAATGGTTGAGAAGGTAGAAGTTGTTAGAGCTGGTAAGGTTAGAAGAGCTAAGCTTACATATCTCAGACAGCGTACAGGTAAGGCTGCCAAGGTTAAGGCACTTTAATCTGTTGTTGATTAAGATCTTTGGGGGTGTTCCGTTTACGGGATGCCCCTTTCTTATTATCCTGAGTCCTATAAATATTACATTATAAACCGACATTAAATTTCCGATTAACCCGACAGGAGAACCATTATGCGTGAAAAGAGCTTTATACAGATTGCCGTACATACACTCACCAACATCTTTGTTCTGATAGCATTGGCATGGTTCATAGTCCACAGTTTTCTCACCACAGTAGAGATTTCCGGTCACAGCATGGAGCCCGGTTTATCTTCGGGGGAGCTGGTTATGGTGGACACCCTGAAATACAAATTTTTCACTCCCGACCGTTTGGATGTGGTGATATTCCAGAAAAACGACTCCACGGAAAACATCAAAAGAGTTGTGGGACTTCCCGGCGAAACAGTTGTCATCCAGAACGGACGTATATATATAAACGGTACGCTTCTTGAAAGCGACTCTATTTCCAATATTTCCCTCGCAGGCATTGCAGAAAAACCAGTCCAGCTCATGGATGACGAATACTTTCTTATAGGTGATAATGCCGACTCCTCAGAGGACAGCCGTTTCATCAACGTTGGAAATGTTCATAAGTCACAGATAATCGGCAAGGTATGGTTCAAACTGCTGCCGATCAATAAAGTGAGTTTAGTTAATTAAAGGAGAATCCTATGAATATACAATGGTATCCCGGCCATATGGCGAAGGCCAAAAGAAACATCCGCGAGGATCTTAAACTTGTAGACCTCGTTATCGAAGTAGTTGATGCCCGCTGTCCGGAATCCTCCAGAAATCCGGATGTTGACAGTTTTGCAAAGGATAAATCACGCATACTGCTTCTGAACAAGGCAGATCTTGCAGATAAACGAATCACTCAGAAATTCGCTGATTACTACGCAAAAAAAGGTTTCTATACCATGGAAATCGACGCAAGAAACAAGGGTTCCTTAAAGAAACTTCCGAATCTTATCGAAGAGGCCTGTCAGCCTGTGATAGAAAAGAATCTCAAGAAGGGCATCAAAACCCCCAGCATCAGAGCCATGGTACTGGGAATTCCCAATGTAGGAAAATCAACATTTATCAATTCCTATGTAGGAAGATCCATGGCTAAAACCGGAAACAAGCCCGGTGTCACCAGAGGCAACCAGTGGATCAATGTAGGAAAGAGACTGCAGCTTCTTGATACCCCGGGTATCACCTGGCCAAAGTTTGAGCGAGAGATCGTTGGGCTTAACCTGGCTCTCATCGGATCCATCAACGACCAGATCATAAACATTGACGAGCTGGTATTTTATCTTCTTAAGTATCTGGTAAGATACTATCCTTCCGCACTTATAGAAAGATACGGAGACACTCTTTCAGGTATAGATGAAGCAATAAGGGTATTTGATGAAATCGGAAAGAAGCGTGGCTGCATCAAGAAGGGCGGAGATATAGACTACTCAAAGACCGCAAAGATCATTCTCGATGATTTCAGAAACGGCCGACTCGGAAAGATCACACTGGAACACACACCGGGTTCTACAGACGATGTGGTTGCCTCTGTGGCTGATGCTCTCAAATGATATAGGCAGTATTTAAATATTGCCGGAATGTTTCAATTATTTCTCCGGCATGAAGTCTGCCTCCCGTTTTGCAGCAAAAAGGAAAATCCGCGAGACTCCTTCGCTCCTGAATCAAAGGCAGTTTTATCAGAAAAATCATTATCTTTCAGAAAGGACATCCGGCTTATCCGGAATGATATATGCGTGAATTAAAAGGCGAAAGACTGGAAAAAGAACTTGAACGGCTCAGGCTTATGCACGAATACGAAAATGCCCATCCGGAAGCCGCATTCATCGCAGGTATAGACGAGGCGGGCAGAGGTCCCCTTGCAGGTCCTGTGGTTGCTGCCTGCTGCATACTTCCCAGGGATGTGGAAATCCTTTATCTAAACGACTCAAAGAAACTGAGCGAGAAGAGACGTGAAGCTCTTTTTCCCGAGGTACAGGAAAAAGCACTGGCATACGGCGTCGGAATCATAGATGAAGAAACAATTGATGAAATAAATATTCTTCAGGCAGATTACGAGGCCATGCGCGTAGCCATAAACCTTGCTTCAAAAATGCTGGAAGAAAAAGGGCTGGGCAAAGCTCCCGAACTCCTCTTAAATGATGCAGTTACAATCCCCGGAGTGGATATCCCTCAGATTTCTATCATAAAGGGAGATGCAAAATCGGTTTCCATAGCCGCTGCCAGCGTTCTTGCCAAGGTGACAAGGGATCATCTCATGGAAAAATACGATGAGATGTACCCGGGTTACGGATTTGCAAAGCACAAGGGCTACGGCACAGCCGCTCATATTCAGGCCTTAAAGGAGCTTGGCCCCTGTCCGATACACAGACGGTCCTTTATAAAGAAGTTCGTTTGACGGCGGTAAAACATGAATAACTCTTCATCCAAAGAATCAAAGACCATACCTTCCGTTTTTACCACCGGGTCCGTAAAATCCTCCGTCTCTGAAAAGCAGTCCGCACTTCGAGGCCGGCAAAGGCAGGAGAATCATGAAAAGGGACAGGCTTCGGAAGACAAAGCTGCTGCCTATCTGAAAAAAAACGGATACAGAATACTTGAGCGCAACTGGCGCTTCCATAAGAACGAGATTGACATCATTGCAAGAGATGGTGACTATCTCGTTTTTGTTGAGGTCAAGGCCAGAAAAAATGCTCTTCACGGATTCGGCTGCGAAGCGGTAGATTCAAAAAAACAGGGAATCATTAAAAAAGTAGCCGAAGCATACCTCATATATAATCATCTGAGCTTAACCGGTACACCATGCCGTTTTGACGTCATTTCCATAGACGGAGGCTCTATATGTCTGTTTAAAAATGCATTTTGATATGGTATAATCTTTTGTCAGTGTCATAAGTTCATCAGTCCGCAAACAATTTATAACCCGGGTTATGATCATCATGACGCACCTACCTTTATTACAAGTTATATCGGAGGCACACATGTTAGCTAAAGACAGTGAAAAGAAAATCATTCTTACCGGTGACAGACCAACCGGAAAACTCCATCTCGGTCACTATATAGGATCTCTCAAGAGAAGAGTCGAGCTCCAGAACTCCGGCAAGTTCGATGAAATCAATATTCTTGTTGCCGATGATCAGGCATTAACCGACAACTGGGCAAACCCCAAGAAGGTCCGTGACAATATAATCGAAGTTACACTGGATTACTTATCCGTCGGTATCGACCCGGATAAGGCATTCATTTCCATTCAGTCTGCGATTCCCGCACTTCACGCACTTACTTTCTACTATATGAATCTCGTTACAACCCAGAGACTTTCCAGAAACCCCACTGTAAAGTCCGAGATGCAGATGCGTGGATTCAGCGGCAACGACAGTGACGACAACGAAGCAGGTCTTCCTGCCGGCTTCTTCACATACCCTGTTTCCCAGGCAGCTGATATCACAGCATTTAAGGCAACAACCGTACCTGCAGGAGAGGATCAGATGCCTATGGTAGAGCAGTGCCGCGAGATCGCGCACCGTTTTAACACTCTTTATAAGTGCGACGTACTTGTTGAGCCTGATATCCTCATCCCTGATGTGGCTGCACAGCGCAGACTTCCTGGTATAGACGGAAAAGCAAAGATGTCAAAGTCTCTTGGAAACTGTATTTATCTTTCTGATGACTCCAAGTCCGTAAAACAGAAGATCATGAGCATGTATACAGATCCTACCCACATCAACATCGCAGATCCCGGACATATCGAAGGCAATATGGTATTCACATATCTCGACGCCTTCCTTCGTGACGACAGCCAGTTTGCAGATTACTTCCCTGACTACAGGAATCTTCAGGAGATGAAGGAGCACTATCAGAGAGGTGGCCTCGGGGATATGAAGTGCAAGAAGTTCCTCCTTAAGGTGGTTGAGGAAATGCTTGATCCTATCCGCACAGAGCGTGCAAAATGGGAGCAGAATATCGGTGATGTTTACGACATCTTAAAGGCCGGCACAGACCATGCCGTAAAGGTAACAAACCAGACTCTTTCAGAGTGCCGTGAAGCCATGCGCATCAATTATTTCGATGATAAAGCTGTCATGGTATCAGACTGGGAGAACTGGCTTAAAGAAAGTAAGGTCTAATGGGAACCTGGAAGTCAAGAGGGCTTCGCGGCTCACAGCTTGAGGATCTGATAAACCGCACCAACGATGCTTATCTTGATAAGCATCTTGCTGTGGTTCAAAAAATCCCGACTCCCATTACGCCCATCAACATGAACGAATCCCACACCCAGATAACTCTGGCCTACTTTGAACAGAAGTCCACTGTAGACTACATAGGCCTGGTGCAGGGCGTACCCATCTGTTTTGATGCCAAGGAATGTGCAAAGGACTTATGGCCTCTGCAAAACCTTCATCCTCATCAGGTAAAGTTCATGGAGGAGTTCGAGGAACAGGGCGGAATCAGTTTTATCATACTTTCATTCACCGGAAGAAATGAGACCTACTATATCCCCTTCAGAGACATCCGTTACTTTTGGGAACGGATGGAAAACGGAGGAAAGAAATCCTTCAACTATGACGAACTGGATCATAACTATGCCATTCGTTCATTGAAGGATATGTTTGTTCATTATCTGGAACCTTTGCAGAGGGACCTGGATGAACGGGACAGGGCCGGTTCGGGAGCGGAAGACAGAACTGAGATGTAGGCATTAAATCATGCCACAGTATTCTGCCGCCTGCTGAATTCTTTATTTCAGGGCAGAAGGCTTCATTAAAACTGTTTTCGAAATCATTTTTCCTTTTTCGGAAACAAAAGGAGTAATTATAGACTATGAATATTGTAGTTGTAGGTTGTGGCAAGGTCGGTCTGACTCTTGCCGCGCAGCTCAATAATGAAAATCACAACATTACCATCATCGACAGTGACGAAAAAGCACTTCGTCACGCTGTTGATTCCATCGATGTAATGGGCATCAACGGAAACGGCGCCATGCTCCGGTCACAGCAGGAAGCCGGTGTAAAGAATGCAGATGTACTTATTGCCGCAACGGATTCCGATGAGATAAATATGCTTTGCTGCCTTATCGCAAAAAAAGAAGGCAACTGCAGCACCATCGCGAGAATCAGAAATCCGGAGTACACGGATGAGATCTCATATCTCAGAGACGAGCTTAACCTCGCCATGGTCATCAATCCGGAAATGGCTGCCGCAAGAGAAGTAGAAAGACTTCTCCGTTTCCCATCAGCCATCAAGGTGGACAACTTTTCCAGAGGGAACATCGATCTTATAAGAGTAAAGGTTCCGGAAAACAGTGAGCTTTGCGGCATTAAGCTTCAGGATCTTCACAGAACTCTTAACATAAACGTTCTTATCTGTTCCATTGAGCGTGGTGAAGAAGTGATCATCCCATCCGGTATGAATGAGCTCCGGGCCGGAGACGTAATAAGCTTTATTGCCAATGCCCAGAACTCCAACATCTTTGTGAAAAAGCTGGGAATCGTTTTCTCACCTATAAAAAATGTCATGATCGTAGGCGGCGGACGAATCACCTACTATATTGCAAAGCTTATGAACCTCACAAAGTTCCGCTGCAATCTGAAGATCATAGAAACCAATAAAGAACGATGTGATTTCCTTGCTGAGGAATTCCCTGATGCCACCATCATTAACGGAGACGGAACCGATCAGGATCTGCTCCTCCGGGAAGGCCTGGAAACTACAGACGCTTTCTGCTCATTAACAGGCTTTGACGAAGAGAATATCATGCTTTCTCTCTATGCCAGAAAGCTCTCCAACGCCAGACTCGTAACAAAGGTAAACAGAATTTCTTTTGAAAATGTTATCACCGAGTTGAATCTCGGCTCCATCATTTATCCAAAGCAGATCGTCGCAGATCATATAGTACAGTATGTTCGTGCTCTTCAGAACTCACAGGGTTCCAACGTAGAAACCCTCTACAAGATCGCGGATGGAAGAGCAGAGGCTCTGGAATTCAAGGTAGGCAATGATCCTTCCCTCATTAAGCATACATTTGCAGAGCTTAAGGTAAAGGACAATGTCTTGATCGCTGCCATAGTACGCGGAAAGAAGCTCATAACTCCGGGAGGTTCGGATTTCATGCTTCCTGGTGACAATGTCATAGTCATAACCACGAACGCAGGCTTCAACGATCTGAAGGATATACTTGCATAAGGGAGCTTATATTACATGAACATTAACATGATAATCTATGTGCTGGGATGGGTTCTGCAGCTTGAAGCGGCGCTGATGCTGCTGCCCATGGGATGCGCATTGATTTATAAAGAAATCTGGGCGTTTACAGCCCTGGGTATAGGCGCCATCATAGCTTTCCTCATCGGTACTCTGGGAACACTCATAAAGCCTAGGCGCACTGCATACTATGTACGTGAAGGTTTCGTTATCTGTGCCCTGAGCTGGGTGGTTATGTCCCTTATAGGAGCATTACCCTTCTATATCAGCGGCACCATACCTCACTATATTGATGCTGTGTTTGAGATCGTTTCGGGTTTCACCACCACAGGAGCCTCCATACTCGGAGAAGTTGAGCATCTGGGAAAGGGTCTTCTTTTCTGGCGTTCCTTCAGCCACTGGGTGGGAGGAATGGGCGTTCTGGTTCTGGTGCTCACCATACTTCCTCTGGGCGGCGGCTACAATATGATGATAATGAAAGCCGAATCTCCGGGACCTGATGTCAGCAAGATGGTACCGAGAGTTGCAGATACCGCAAAGGCACTGTATAAGATCTACTTCTGGCTTACAGTTGCCTGGGTAGTGATTTTCTTTTTTAGCGGAATGTCTTTATTCGATTCGCTGTGTATCGCCTTTGGTTCTGCAGGAACAGGAGGCTTTGCAGTCCGTAATTCCGGAATGGCGGATTACAGTATGTTCAGCCAGGTTCTGATCACTGTTGCCATGCTGATGTATGGTGTGAATTTCAATGTTTACTACCTGGTTCAGAAGCGTAAATTCAAGGATGCTCTAAACTGTGAGGAGGCAAGAGTCTATCTTGGTATAGTTTTTGCTTCAGCTGTATTTATCGCCCTCAACATCATGAAGATGTACGGAGGAGATATACTTTACACACTGCATCACAGTTTCTTTACCGTGGCATCCCTCATTACCACAACAGGTTTTTCAACTCTGGATTTTGACACCTGGCCCGAGGCCAGCAAAATGATACTTCTGTTCCTTATGTACTGCGGTGCCTGCGCAGGCTCCACAGGCGGCGGTATCAAAGTTTCCAGAGTCATCATTCTTTTCAAGGAAATAGGAAAGGAGCTCCTGGTTCTTATCCATCCGGAGGCTGTAAGACATATACGTCTGGAAGGCAAAAGAATAGAGCAGTCCGTTGTCACATCCGTAAACTGTTACCTCATCATGTATATTCTGATCTTCATCGTTTCGGTTTTCGGTATTTCCTTCGATAAGTTCGATTTTGTCACAAACTTTTCTGCAGTTGCGGCAACCTTCAACAACATCGGACCGGGCCTCGGAGCCGTGGGACCTGTTTGCAACTATGCGGAGTATTCCGACATCAGCAAGATCATTCTTACCATAGATATGCTTGCAGGACGTCTTGAAATACTTCCTGTAATGCTCATTTTCATGCCGAAGACATGGCATAAGAATAATTAAGTAAAATCTTATTTAGCCTATCAGCGATATTTAAATATTGCCGATAGGCTTTCTTGTTTATTCTAATTCTGAAGAATCTGTCTGTTTATTTTCCAATGGCAGATTTCTTGTTTTACGATTTAAAAATAAGTGAATCTTTATGTTACATACGGGTAAAATTGACTGGGTAATGCAATCAAGCAAAAATATAGAAGGAGAGAATCATGAAACCAAGGGATTATCTGGAGATCTTACATGTAGCAGAAAGACTGAAGGACACACCCCGTCACTGTACAACTACAAATAGACGGACTGAGAGTGTTGCTGAACACAGCTGGAGAATATCCCTTATGGCTTTTCTTCTTAAGCATGAGTTTCCGGATGTGGACATCAACAGAGTCGTAGATATGTGTCTGATTCATGACCTGGGGGAATGCTTTACAGGTGATATCCCCACTTTTATCAAGACAGACAAGGACAGAAACGTTGAAGATTCCCTGCTTTCGCAGTGGGTAAAGACTTTGCCTGAAGAAATTTCAAAGGAAATGTCAGAACTCTACAGGGAGATGGACGCATTGGAAACCAAAGAGGCAAAGATTTATAAGTCTCTTGATAAGCTCGAAGCCCTTATACAGCACAATGAATCCCCCATCGATACGTGGTCGGATAACGAATATGCTCTTAATAAAACCTATGCTTTCGATACAGTGGCTTTTTCGGACTGGCTCACAGAGCTCAGAAACGAGATACTGAAGGATACACTTGATAAGATAGAGGCAGAAGCCTGAATTCCACTTGAGGATTCATATATTTTAATTGCTCTATCCGATGCAAAAGGCATGCCAGTGAAGATACAAAAAAGTGGCCGGTTCCGGTCACTTTTTTTTCGTACAAATGTTTTATATGATTCTTGCAATGAACGGATGTTTGTGATAATATTTTTATATCAAACAAAAAGGAGTTTTATCATGGGTAGACACAAAAAGCAGCCGGATCCAAATCATATGACCCCTAAACAGCAGGCAGTATTCGATTATATCAAGCAGTGTGTTATCGAGCGAAATTATCCGCCTTCTGTACGGGATATTTGCGCTGCGGTAGGTCTTAAATCAACGTCAAGTGTCTTTACATATATAAATGATCTTGAAGTTATGGGTCTCATCAAAAAGGATCCCGCACATCCCAGAGCCCTTATGATAACCACATCCGAATTCCATGCGGAGGAACCCGAACGTGAAGTGGCACAGATACCTTTAGTGGGTACAGTTGCAGCTGGAATTCCTTTACTTGCAGAAGAGAACGTAACAGAGTATTTCCCTATACCTGTAGACATTCTGCCGAATCAAAAGGTTTTCATGCTTACAGTCAAGGGCGATTCTATGATCAACTGTGGCATTTTAAACGGAGACAAGGTCATTGTAGAACAGCAGAGTACCTGTCGCGACGGTGAGATAGTTGTGGCACTTGTAGAAGACAGTGCAACCGTAAAACGGTTTTACAAGGAAAACGGTCACATCCGACTCCAGCCTGAGAACGACAGCATGGATCCGATTATAGTTCCGGATTGCCAGATACTTGGCAAGGTCATCGGTCTTATCCGCATGGGAGTTAAGTGACCTTTGATGTGATATCACTATCAATTATGTAAGTATTTCCCGCTTCCAAAAGGAGGCGGGCTCTTTTTTTATATTTTGAACATAATGCACCTGGTTTTGGATTTGTCATACAATGTTAAAGTTATATTCAACACATTCATACATGTTTGTGCAAACTATTTTGTACATATTGTTGTATGTCTTTCTTTGGCGCGTTATAATTTTAATAGTTTTTAATAATCTTGTGTCATGAACACATAAAGGAGGGGAATTCATGAAAAAGAAAGTATTAGCTATGTTCCTTGCAGCCGGAATGGCAGCAAGCCTTGTTGCCTGCGGCGGTTCTTCATCTACCGGTAATGAGACAAAGGCAGAGGCAAAGACTGAGGAAAAAACCGAGTCAAAGGCAGAAGAGAAATCAGGAGACAGCGGTGATAAATCAAAGATCCGTGTATGCGTTGCCTATTCGGGAAATCTCGGAGACAAGTCCTACAATGATTCCTGCAATGAAGGTTCACAGAAGGCAGTTGCTGATTTTGGTATAGAGTTAAAGAACCTTGAAGGAACCACTCCTGATGAGTGGAAGGCAAATCTTCTTTCAGCATGTGAAGATGGATATGATCTTGTCATTTGTTCTTCTTCCAATTTCCAGGAGTATCTTCAGGAGTACGCTCCGGAGTATCCGGATGTAAAGTTCGCTATCATCGATACAACCGTTGATGCGGCCAATGTTCAGTCCATAAGCTTTGCTCAGAACCAGGGCTCCTTCCTCGCCGGAGCAGCTGCTGCCATGTTCACCGAGAAGACCGATATAGACGGAGTAAACGGTGATGCCATAATTGGATGGGTAGGCGGAATGGATATTCCGGTACTTCACGATTTCTATGTTGGATACGAGCAGGGCGCAAAGTATATAAATCCTGATATCCAGATCCTTCAGGCTTTTGCAGGAACCTGGAATGACCCGTTAAAGGGCAAGGAGCTTACACTTGCACAGTACGAGCAGGGCGCTGATATCGTTATGAACGTTGCATCAGGTACAGGTTCAGGTATCCTGGAAGCTGCTACAGATGCAGGAAAGTATGCAATCGGCGTTGACCTTAACCAGGATAATGATCAGCCGGGCCATGTTCTCACTTCTATGGTAAAGAGAGTAGATACAGCCTGCTATCTTACCATCAAGTCTGTTGTAGAGGGCACTTTCCAGGGCGGAAGCACATCATATCTTACAGTTGCTGACGGCGGTGTAAGCCTTACGGATTTTGCTGTTATCAAGGAAGCTCTCGGAGACAAGTTCCCTCAGGATATAGTGGACAAGGTTGCAGAGCTTGAAAAGAAGATAGTTTCCGGTGAGATCGTAGTTGAAAACTATGAAGGATTCGGACCTTCCGCAAAATAAATACTGACAGATACATTCCGGGAATGTTCCGGTTTAAAAGAGCTCTTCGACTGGAGTGTTGTGCAATTGCAAAACGCTGCGGAAAGAAGAGCTTTTTTATAGCAGGAAACACTATAAAGCACACTAAAGAAAGCGGGTGAAAAATTGGACAGCGAATACATCGTAAGCATGGAAGGCATAAAAAAGACTTTTGGAAGCGTTCAGGCTGTCAAGAATGGTGAATTTAATCTGAAAAAGGGAGAGATACATTCACTGATAGGAGAGAATGGTGCAGGCAAGTCCACCATGATGAAGCTTTTATATGGCATGTACCCCTTTGATGGAGGCACTGTAACCATAGAAGGAAAAAAATACGATCATATCTCTCCAAAGACAGCCATTGAAGCAGGAATCGGAATGGTACATCAGGAATTCATGCTGGTAAAAGAGCTGACTGTTCTTGAGAATATCATCCTGGGATTTGAACCTAAGAAAGGTCTTACAATAGATTTTGCCGCAGCAAGGAAAACCGTACAGAAGTACATAGACCAGTACAATATGGATATTCAGCTAGATAAAAAAATCGCCCAGATTTCAGTCGGTGAGGCCCAGAGAGTTGAGATCATCAAGATACTGACCAGAGGCGCCAACATTATCATTCTGGATGAGCCTACTGCGGTACTGACACCTCAGGAATCAAGACGTCTCTTTGAGATACTGAACAACCTGAGAGAAGACGGTAAGTCCATAGTCTTTATTTCCCATAAGCTGAATGAAATCATGGAAATAAGCGACAGGGTATCGGTTATGAGACAGGGAACCTATATGGGTACCGTGAACAAGGCGGATACCAATGAAAACGAACTTGCCCGCATGATGATAGGCCGTGATGTTTTCCTGAATATCGAGAAGAAGAAGTCTGACATAGGAGAAACTGTTCTTCAGGTGGAGGATCTATGGACTTCGGGAGAAAAGGAAATCAGTAAGATAAGAGGGCTGTCCTTTGATGTAAAGGCCGGAGAGATCGTTGGAGTTGCAGGTATAGACGGAAATGGCCAGAGTGAGCTGATAGAAGCCATAACAGGACTCCGAAAGGTGGAAAAGGGAAAGGTCATACTGGACGGGAAAGACATTACCAATCTGTCGGTTAAGAAGATAAGGGAAGCTGGACTCACCCATATTCCCGAGGACAGAAATACAAGGGGACTTAACCGTCAGTTCTCCATAGGAGATAATCTTATCGAGGTTACTCTTGATAAGGAACCTTTCTCCAAAAACGGATTTTTGAAAAAGGATGCGGTAAAAAAATTCGCTGAAGAGCTTATAGAGAAGTTTGATATAAGACCTGCAAGGGCAGAGCTTCCTACATCATATCTGTCAGGAGGAAATGCCCAGAAGGTGGTAGTTGCGAGGGAAGTTACTCTCGGAGGAAAGCTTCTTGTGGCATCACAGCCTACAAGAGGTGTTGATATCGGTGCCATCGAGTCCATCCGGAGCATTTTGCAGGATGTTAAGGAAAAGGGACTGGGAGTTTTGCTGGTATCTGCCGAACTTGAAGAGATCATGTCTCTTTCAGACAGAATTATCGTTATGCACAACGGAAAAATCACCGGACGTCTGAATGCAGAGGATGCTGATGAAGAGCAGCTTGGTATGCTGATGATGAGCGGTAAGGAAGAAGGAGGAGAGGCATGAATGAGAAGCAAAAGGCTGCATTAAATATCCTCTTATCCATGGCGCTGGCACTGGGAGCCGGTGCGGTAGTAGTTGCACTGCAGGGAGAAAGCCCTGTGGAAGCCTATACCGCTCTTGTAAGGGGAGCTTTTAACGGAAAGCTTAAATTAGGAACAACACTGGCAGGAGTAACACCTCTTTTGCTGACCTCCCTTGCCTTTATCGTTGCAGCAAAGGCAGGGGCCTTTCACTGCGGAATTGAGGGATGCGTGTTCCTGGGAGGCATAGTAGCCGCTTATATAGGAATCAACTGGACATTTCTTCCGGGGCCCCTTCAGATTGTTGCCTGCTTTTTGGGAGCTATGCTTGTAGCCTCCCTATGGTCCATGATTCCCGGAGTTCTGCGCATTTATTTCAACGTATCCGAGGTTTGCTGTACGATACTTATGAACTCTGTGGCACTCTACATCACCAACTACCTTGTTTCCGGAGTCATGAGTGCAGGTACATCCCTTCCTCAGTCTGCGGATGTAGCGGTAAGGCTCACACAGTTCATGAAGCCAAGCTCTGCGAATACAGGACTTTTCATAGCCATCATAGTTACTGTGTTTATCATGATTCTTGTATACAGGACTTCCTTCGGATTTAAGCTCAGACAGATAGGAACCAATCCTGCAAATGCCGAATATGCGGGAACAGATCCAAAGAAAATGTTCATATCCGCAATGATGCTGGCAGGCTCCATCGGTGGAATCGCAGGAGCAATCGAGGTGCTGGGTGTTCACGGATTCTTCCTGAACAACTTCGCAAGCGGTCTCGGAACAAACGGCATGCTGGCAGCGCTGATCTGCAAGAACAACATGTTCGTTGCTCCTCTTATTTCATTTTTCATCGCTGTTCTTAAATCAGGTGCCATGGGAATGCAGCAGGCAACCAGTGTTCCGAAATCCCTGGTTGATACCATCACAGCAGTATTTATCATTTTCGCCTGCATGAATCTCATCGGAGATATAAAGAAGAAACGCGATATTACAGAAGGGAGGAACTGAGTATGACGTTTTCAAAGATATTTAATGCATCGCTTATATATTCCACCTTCCGGACAGCGACACCGATTATTTATGCTGCTTTGTGTGCGGCCATCACCCAGCAGGCGGATATCCTTAACATAGGTACAGAAGGAATAATGCTTTTCGGTGCATTTATGGCTGTAGCGGTGAGCTATCTCACCGGAAGCTGGGCCCTGGGAGTTCTTGTGGCTATGCTTGGGGGACTTTGCATCGCCATGGTCATGGCTGTCAGTCATCTGAAATTCAGATCCGACATATGTGCCATAGGAATGGGCGTCAATATGTTCGCTGTAGCCATCACAAAATTCCTCCTTAACGCATGGCTTAAGCAGAGCGGTACCTTTGCGGATCCAAAGATCATAGCCATTCCCAAGGTGCATATAAAAGCATTTGAGAAGATGGGCTTCCTGAATGATACCTTTAACGACTGGACCATCACAGAGTGGTTCGTTATCCTTCTGGTCATCATTCTCTGGTTTGTATTCTATAAAACGGTATGGGGACTTCGTATAAGAGCCGTGGGACGCATGGCTCAGGCTGCCCAGACTGCAGGTATCAATGTTAATTCCATGAAATATCAGGCCATAGCCATTTCAGGGCTGGTAGGAGGACTTGCAGGAGCTCATCTGTCTCTCGGATATTCCGCAATGTTCGTTGAGAACATGACTAACGCAAGAGGTTTCATGGGGGTTGCTGCCATGTATTTCGGCGGTGCCCATCCTATATTTACAGCCCTTGGATGTCTGTTCTTCGGTTTCACTGATTCCATAGGAGCGAGACTTCAGGCTTACGGTGTTCCGAGTCAGCTGGTGCTTCTCATGCCTTATGTTGCGACTATTTTAGTCCTTGCCATCTCCATGGCTACAAAGAAGGCTATGGAAAACAAGAGAAAGAGCTCGCTGATCACCGCGGCATAAATGGAGGCTTAAGATGGAAAAACAGAAAGTATTTTTGGATTGTGATCCGGGACATGATGATGCCATAAATATCATGCTGGCCCATGCCTATCCGGAGCTTGAACTGATGGGAATATCGGTAGTGGCGGGGAATCAGACCATTGAGAAGACCACTGTAAATGCACTGAATGTGTGTCAGTATCTGGGAATCATGGATGTTCCTGTGGCAGCAGGCTGTGGAAATGCCATGGTAAAGCCAAGGGAGATATGTCCTGAGATTCACGGGAAAACCGGTCTTGACGGTCCCACCTTTGAGCCCCTCCGAAAGAAAGCAGACCCTCGCCACGGAGTTCAGCTTATGATAGATACTCTTATGGCGGCAGAGGATCATGAAATCATGGTGGTTCCCACAGGTCCCCTTACTAACGTGGCCATGGCCATAAGGATGGAGCCGAGGATCATTCCCAAGATAAAGCGTATAGTTCTTATGGGAGGTTCCTACCAGAACGGCAATGTCACTCCCGCGGCGGAATTCAACATCCACTGCGATCCCGAGGCCGCATATGTGGTATTTACTTCCGGGGTTCCCATTACCATGGTGGGACTGGATGTAACGAGAAAGGTACTTTGTTATCCTGAAATCGTTGACAGGATGGCAAAGATAGATAATAAGGCATCCCATCTTTTTGTGGATCTCATGAGATTCTTTAATAAAACCCAGAAGGAGGTTTTCGGCTGGGAGGGCGGTCCGACCCATGATCCCGTTACCTGCGCATCCATCATAGATCCTGAGCTTCTCAAGACAAAGCACTGTCATGTAAGCATTGACATCAAATCCGAGGAAAGCTACGGCAGAACCAATGCTGATATTTTCGAGTTTTTCCAGAGAGGAGAACCGAACTGTGATGTTGCGGTTGATATTAATGTAGAACGTTTCTGGGACATCATTGAACAGGGGATCAGGTACTATGGAGATAAGTGAAAAACTCAGGAAGATACTGGAAGAGAACAGAGAGGAATATCTTAAGCCTCTTATGGAGCTTATAGCCATCGATACCCAGGATCTGGGACACGGAATCGCCGGCGGCAGAGAGAAGGAGGGACAGGAGTATTTTTCCCGCCTCCTTCAGGATATCGGTGCTGATGAGATTCAGAGGGACCCTATGACAGAGGAAGCCATACAAAGGTGCCTAAAAGAGTATTCGGAGGGAAATCCCGGTCACAATTATGATGGCAGGTACAATGTCTATGGCACATTTAAGGGTGCGAATCCGGATAGGTCTCTGATGTTCAACGGACATATGGACACCATGCCTCCGGGAGAGCTGTCAAAGTGGAACACTCCGCCCCATGAACCTACAGTCATTGACGGAAAGCTTTACGGACTGGGCTCCACAGATATGAAGTCCGGGCTTCTCGGGGGGCTTATGGCAGTGAAGCTCCTTAAACAGGCCGGAATCGGGCTACCATGCGATGTGAAGATCACTTCTGTATGTGATGAAGAGGGCGGCGGAAACGGCTCCATGCAGGCCATCATGAGCGGCCAGAAGGCGGATGCTGTTGTTGTCTGCGAGTGCTCAAATCGTGAACTGATTGCAGCACATATGGGCTTTGTGTTCTTTAAGGTGGAGGTTGAGGGAAAGTCCAACCATTCAGGAGAAAAGTGGGCAGGAGTTTCAGCAATCGAAAAGACCCTGAAGATAATCAGGGCACTCGAAGAGCTGGAGCATGAATGGCTTTTACGGTATAAGCATCCTTTGCTTCCGGCACCTAATCTAAACATTGGCACCATACACGGAGGTACAGCAGGGTCTACTGTTGCGGGAGAATGTTATTTTGAGACCTGTATTCATTATCTTCCTGTGGTTATGAGCTATCAGAAGATTTATGACGCCTTTACCGGGACTGTGGAGGCGGTGGCAAAATCCGATCCGTGGCTTAGGGACCATATGCCGAAGATAACTATGTATCAGTGTGGGGGCGCCTTTGAGCAGGATACTTCGGACCCCTTTGTTTCGGCTTTTCAGGAGGCTTACTCAAAGGTCGAGGGACATAAGGCAAAGATCGTGGGTTCTCCGGGGGGATGCGATTCGAGACTCTGGAAGAACATAGCAGGAGCGAAGGTCCTTCAGTACGGGCCCGGTAAGCTTTCAGAGTGCCATTCCGTAAATGAATATGTGCCGGTGGAGGATTATTTCCAGGCGATACTGGTGTATGCGAATCTGATACTGACATACGGTAATTCTAATCGTGATTGAATGTAATATACACTTAGCTTTCCGGTACTATCGGTAAAAAAAGTATAGAAAATGGTAATTAAATAAATAGGTTGGATTCATCATGGCGGAGGATATCCGCCTTAAATTAAGGAGTCGGTTAAATCTGTATCTGTATGTCAGAAATAAACGACGAAAAACTTCGTTTATAGAGGAGCGTGAAAACTATGGCTAAAAAAGTAATGCTGGCAGGTGAATCATGGATGAGTTTCACTACACATGTGAAGGGATTCGATACATTTCATACATCAGTTTATGAAACAGGAAAAGAGTGGCTTGAAAAGGCCGTAAAGGCTGCGGGATATGAGTTCGTGTTTATTCCGAATCATGAGGCCATGGATGGATTCCCATTCACTTTGGAGGAGCTTAAAGAGTATTCCTGCATCATTTTATCTGATATAGGCGCAAATACCCTTCTTTTACCTACAGAGACCTTTAACAGAAGTGTCAAGAAGCCTAACCGATGCAATTTATTGCGTGACTATGTTCTTTCAGGAGGTTCCCTTCTGATGGTGGGAGGATACATGACCTTTTCCGGAATAGACGGAAAGGGAAAGTGGCATGATACAGCGGTTCAGGAGGTACTTCCTGTGGAAGTAAGCACACTGGACGACAGAATGGAGCACTGTGAGGGAGTAACGCCGGAGATTCTGAAAAAGGATCATCCTGTATTTAAGGGAGTCTCAGAAGCATGGCCTCAGGTTCTCGGCTACAATAAGACAGTGGCAAAGCCGGAAGCTGAAGTCCTTGCAACAGTCTGCGGAGATCCGTTTATTGCATTCGGCAAATACGGAAAGGGAAAATCCGGAGTCTTCACAACAGACTGCGCACCACACTGGGCACCGCCGGAGTTTTGTAACTGGGAGTCATACAATCAGTTGTTTGCAAACATCATAGCTTATCTTGAAGTATAAAGGTGAAGGCTTTGAAATATGAATGGGATGAAGCGGATAAGCTTCTTACAGATCTTTTAAATATAAAAAGTGTAAACGGAAGAGATGATGAGGGGCAGGTAGCACTGTTCCTCAAATCTTATTTTGAAGAATTCGGTATAGCTTCCGAGATTCAGAAGATAGATGAAAAGCACAGTAATTTCGTGGC
This sequence comes from Oribacterium sp. P6A1, assembly GCF_000702885.1. GTDB lineage: Bacteria > Bacillota > Clostridia > Lachnospirales > Lachnospiraceae > Oribacterium. Next base: position 36,478 of record NZ_JNKO01000007.1, read on the forward strand.
ACATATCCCGGGGAAGGATCATTCGAGACATATCCTTTTGAACGGACATATGGACACAGTGCCTTACGGAGACCTTGAAAAGTGGAAAACGGATCCCGGAGTCGCAGTTTTGGATTCCGAAGGGAGGGTTTTTGCAAGGGGCGCCAGTGATATGAAGAGCGGACTTGCCATGCTGGCATACGCCATAACCCATGTTGCGGAAAAGGGAACTCCTTCCTTTGACATCACCTTTGCCGCCACCTGTGATGAGGAAAAAGGGGGACTTGGTGCCAATGTTTTTTCGGGAAGTAAGTTCCTCCCGAAGGTGACTGAGATTCTCATAGGAGAGCCTACCTACCTTAATCTTGGAATCGCCCAAAAGGGATGCTTATGGCTTGAGCTATCCTTTGAAGGAATCACAGGACATGGAGCATATCCTGAAAAGGGATTAAATGCCATTGAGGAAGGAATGAAAGTTGCGGGACTTTTGAAGGAGGCCGTTCAAGCTGCATCGAACCCGGTTCTTGGTCACTCCACTGCCCAGGTTACGGAAATAGAGGGGGGAGTGGCTCCCAATATGACTCCTGACAGATGTCGGATACTCATGGATATAAGGATGGTTCCCGGGCAGACAAAGGAAATGGTTTTGAAGTGCCTTTCAGAAATACTTGAGGACAGGGATAAAACAGATCCGAGGCTGAAGTGTCATGCTGCGGTAAAAAATGAGAGAGTCTCAGTAGAAATCGGCAGAGAAGCAAGACTTACCGGGGATCTGAAGCATATACTGGAAAGTCATGGAGAAGCACCTGAGTATATGGGAATCAATTATTTCACGGACGGGTCCGCCATTCTGAAGGCACTGCCCGAAGCGGGAGTCCTTCTTTTTGGCCCGGGTGACCCTGAGCTTTGCCATCAGGCCAATGAATGCGTGGAGCTTGAGAAGTATCATAAATCCATAGCTGTGATGATGGATTTTTTAAAGGGGAAATATGGAAACTAAAGTATTGAATTTCGGGTCTTTGAACCTGGATTATGTCTATTCTGTTGATCATTTTGTACAGGAAGGAGAGACTCTTTCATCTCTGGAAAGAAATACATTTTGCGGCGGCAAGGGGCTTAACCAATCAGTGGCGCTTGCAAAGGCCGGATGCAGTGTATTTCATGCGGGAGCTGTGGGAAAGGATGACAGCAGCATCCTTCTTCAGATGCTGGACAGTGCCGGTGTAAACAGGGAGTTTCTTAAATTCAAGGATGGACCCACAGGACATGCCATCATACAGAAGAATCCAGCAGGCAACAACTGTATACTTTTGTTTGGAGGCGCAAATCAGGAAATACTGAGAACAGATATAGACGAAACCTTCAGTCATTTTGATAAGGGTGATTTTCTTGTTCTTCAGAATGAGATAAATGAACTGTCATACATCATAGAAAAGGGGCACGAAAAAGGGATGAAGATCGTGTTAAATCCTTCTCCCATGAATGAAAAGATAGAGGCATTACCCCTTAGTCTTATAGACTGTTTCATGCTGAATGAGGTGGAGGCAGCAGCTATCACCGGAGTGGATGCAAAGGATTCCGAGGGGCTTATCTCAGCATTAAGAGAGAAATTCCCAAAGGCTCATGTGGTTCTGACTCTTGGTGAAAGAGGCTCTGTATATGCATTTCAGGATAATGTTATAAAACAGGGAATTTTCAAGGTTCCGGTGGTTGATACAACTGCGGCAGGAGATACCTTCACTGGTTTCTTTATCGGATCACTGATTCGCGGAGAATCTCCCGAAAAAGCCCTTGAAATAGCAGCAAAAGCATCGGCCATAGCCGTTTCCAGACCCGGAGCAGCCCCGTCCATTCCTGAGCTTTCGGAAGTTTGCGTATAAAACCGCCGGTTCATCTGAAACCAAGCTTGCAGCAGGCCTCATCCAGCAGAACCGTATATCTGGATTTTGAGTTATATAATTCAGCAAGGAAGAATCCCTCAGGAGTATAAATCTCCCGGGGGATTTTTGTCTGTTTTGAAAACAGTAATAGTGTCTTGAAATTATATATACAGGCGGAAGAAGATCCTTAATTTAGTGTAGTGGTGTAAAAAATAAATCCAAATAATTAATGATTATAAATTAAATTTTTATAAATGCATTCATACATGAGAGGATGAGAGTATAATGATAGATGTTATATCATTAATTCCTGTTATGGTATCAGGAGTAGTGTGTAAAATACTTTTCATCACTATTTATGCCGCCGGACAAAAGGCGACGGAATGGAGAGTTCTATGAAAACCTGATACTATATGCGGGCGGTTGCCCTTTGATTTAATGTGTAATAGCTATATTTCAATGGGAAGTTGTTTTTCAAAAGAGTGAGGTAGTAATTATGGGTTTAAGGAAAAAAATTTTAGCAATGACGACAGTTATGGTTGTGTTACTCTCTGCAACGGTTTATGCGGATTGGGGGGATTATGATATGACATATATCCCGTATTATTCTACATATGATTATACTGTGACAGAGGGCGAATCGATGTATGTGGTTTTATGTGATGTAAGTGTATCTCTTAGATATTATCCTTCTATGGATGCGGATGTGATCACTCAGGTTCCGCTGGGAGAGCGGGTTACTTTTTTATCTGATGTAGGAAACGGTTATCTTTATGTTAATTATAACGGGATTGATGGATATATACTCAGCTATTATCTCGATTATTATGAGCCACAGACTTATGCCGGAAATTATGGCTGGATTGTAAATGTAGACTATTCTGCCAGTCTGAGAAGTCTTCCGAGTACTGATTCCTATGCATATCTGCAGATACCTGCCGGTGCGATCGTTACAAACATTGCGGATGTAAATGATGAGTTTTATCAGGTTACCTACAATGGTATAACTGGCTATGTTTTGAAATATCTGGTATATATCGGATGAGTCCGGACAGGGCGAAGGTAAGAAAAGCAATAGTTCGTAAAGGAAGAGATAGTCATTATTTTTAACAATTAGCTCATTTGAGGGTCACCTAAGAACCTTCAAATGAGCTTTTTTATACATATTAAATAATCGGAATAGTTTTAAGACCGATTAAACATGAAAAAAGACCGAATAAACAGGAATTATTGTAGCCTCAATGAAGCCATGGTAAAGTCGAACCATAAAGAAACGGAACAATGAATCGAAGAAAGATTCTAAAGCACAGAAAAATCAAAAAAACTTATGGAGGAAACCAAAATGGCTGATAATAAGAACATGGAACTTAATGATGAGATGATGGCGAAGATATCTGGAGGTAAAAGTGACATCGCTGGCCCTAAGTATGAGATAGGCGATTCAGTAAAACTCAAATTCGCGAATGAAGAAGGTGTTGTGACAACAGTAACCGGATTCGTTGACGACAGAAGGGTAACTGCCGCAGGATGGGAATATCTTATCGTATACGAAGTAAACGGAACCACATACGAGCATTGGTATCCTGAAATTGCTATTTGATATTGGTGAAGGAAAATTTAAATAAGCGAGGAGAATAACCATGAATGAGCATAGAATGATGTCGATGGAGGATGTTGAAAAAAAGTCAAGACAGCTGAACACAGCATTGTCGGATGATGAAATGGCCCTAGCAAGTGGTGGTGTGCGAGGAAATTACCCTCCACCAAAGTTTCATGTGGGTGATCATGTAAAAATGGTGGACTGGGAGACAGCTGATGATATCGTTATCCTCGAAGTAAAGGATGAGACATGGTATGATCCGATGGAAGGATGGTTCTATATTATTAAGGCACATGAGCCTGGAATCGGCTGGTTGGAAGGGGGAGCCTCCGAAATATACATGCTACCGGCGTAGTTGTAATAATACTCAAGAAGTTTGATTGAATATTTCTCTATAAGACATTTATATAGGGGTGATAAAGGATGTGGTGTTAGTAGCCACATCCTTTGTTTAGGTTTAGTTTTGCAATGGTAAACGCTCATTTGAGCATTAACTGTTGCAATTAAGCATTTAACATTTCAATTAACGCCGTCACTTTGCTTAAATGAAAAACTTAACGAGACCTTTTTGGGGGTATATTACGAAAATCCCTTAAAAAGGTCTTTTTTCATGGGTTTAAATAATCAAGATTTTACGTGTTTTCGCGAGTTTTTGCATACAGGTTTCCTAAAGATGCGCGAACTTAATAGACGGATCACGACTTTTTTGAAGAAGTTAACGAGACCCATCTGCATCACGATTCTATGGATTTGGGGAGTGAAATTTAGATCTTTCCAAAATTATCCAATATGATTGTATTTTCTAAAAATAATATACTCGATATTATAATCTATACAAAATATAGGCTGTTCTTAATTATTACCTCTCAATTATATTGCTATCCGGTAAAAGGAACTATATAATACATAGACAAGGGAATGAAGTTCTCCCGTAGTATGATTACTAAAACCGCTATTTAAAAGCTGATGACTTCTGCGAATTATCAACGCAGAAAGTGTCAGCTTTTTCTGCGTCTTTAGGAGGATAAATTATGTTATTTAGTGTTGCTATGATGATGCTTTTGGGTCTTGTTCTGAGCTTTATATGTAAACGGGTAAAGCTCCCTGGGTTAATCGGAATGCTGATCACAGGAATTGTGTTAGGTCCATATGTTTTAAACATTATCGACCATTCTGTTCTTTCAATATCTTCAGATATCAGAAAGATCGCACTCATTATAATTCTGACAAGAGCCGGTTTAAGTCTGGATATTTCCAGGTTAAAGAAGATAGGACGTCCGGCACTTATGATGTGCTTTATACCAGCCAGCTTTGAGTTGATTGGTATGCTGTGTTTTGCTCCGGGACTTATGGGTATTTCAATGTTGGAAGCAGCCATCATGGGAGCAGTTCTCGCGGCTGTTTCTCCGGCAGTAGTTGTTCCTAGAATGGTGAAACTCATTGAGGAAGGCTATGGAGTAAAAAAGCAGATCCCTCAGCTCATACTTGCCGGTGCCTCAGTGGATGATGTATATGTCATTGTGTTGTTTACAACATTTTTGGGAATAATCCAAGGGGAAGGTATATCGTTTGTTCGTTTTGTAAATATCCCGGTCTCTATCGTACTTGGAATCCTCATAGGTCTGTTCACCGGACGGATGCTGGCTCTTCTTTTTAAATATTTCCACATGAGAGATACCGTAAAAATCATGATAATACTATCGGTTTCCTTCATTCTGGTTCACCTGGAAGATATGCTTCATACACCTATTACTTATTCTGCGCTGATTGCTATAATGTTTATAGGGGTAGGCCTTACGAAATACAGAGCAGTAGTGTCTGAAAGATTACAATCCAAATATAATAAATTATGGGTTATCGCAGAAGTTTTCCTCTTTGTCTTAGTTGGTGCAACTGTTAATATAAGCTATCTTGAAAGCGTTGGCGTAAAAGCTGTTTTACTGGTCGCCGGAGCTTTACTTTTCAGAATGCTAGGAGTGTTTGTCTGCCTCATCGGTACTGATCTGAATACCAAGGAGAGATTGTTTACTATGATGGCATATACTCCTAAAGCAACGGTTCAAGCAGCAATCGGAGGTATCCCTTTAAGTGCAGGATTATCCTGCGGAGACCTGGTTCTTACTGTTGCAGTACTGGCAATTGTGATCACCGCGCCTTTGGGAGCTTTTGCGATTGATAATACTTATAAAGTGTTTCTCAGAAAGAGTCAGAACGCTCACATGGAATAAGCATAAAACCACAACGACATATAGCAACAAAGAGCCAATTAGATTGGCATCTGTAAGTCTGATATTAAGGCAGAAAAAGGCATTAATAGAAGTCCTAAATGCAACTGACGAAATTTCCGAAACTACTTGAATATCTCATCATGACCATACTTTGTATTTTGTTGTTAATCGAGAATTTCTAACTCTACTAATCAATATGTGTGCAAAAACTCACACAAAAAAAGAACCCTGAATCCATGAAGCACTCGCCATGTCATCTAAGGTTCTTTTAATCACGAATCGTTTTGGATCTGTGAAGCACTCGCCACATCTCTTTAACTTGCACTGAGGCTTCAATAAGTGAAACTGAAGCTGTGAGTAGCGAAACAACTGATGAGAAAACAAATATTAATGCTGGTTTGGAGCAGACAGAATCAACTGCAAAAGATACAGAAATCAAAAAGGTTGGCATTCTGACAATGCTTAACATGACAGAAGAAGAAATGACTAAATTCAGAGAGACCGGAAGATATATAGGAAGAATAATGAATGAGGAAGGTTATTTTGAACGTAATTCTCAGCAATTAAAGGGCGCAAAAGATGCCACGTACTATGATACCTTAGATTCAATGCTTATGGCATTAAATTCCGGAGATATCATATCCAAAGCGTATCCATACAGGGATTGAGGTGATTTAACATCCATATTTGCTTTGAAATATCTTGAAGCAAATGAAGGAAGGTTATCCTGGACAATCTTTTTTATTTTGTTTTTTGTTTCTAATTCGTTTTTTTATCTATCCATATATCCATTATATGGGTAGACCTACATCACGGCAATTGAAGAGGTTAACGAGACCTTTTGTGGTATAATAATCCATGAAAGTCTCGTTAACTTCTTCATTTTAGGAACGCGTCACTTTAAATATCATCTATTCATTTCGTTAAACTGGTGTTTCGCGAAATGTCATTTGCAAGACTTAATGCTTAATGCTTATACTCAGTTATCCAAACTTTTCGCTCCCAACACCTGAGCATTATATATTACTAAAGGCACCTGCAAAACCAGGTGCCTGAATGATATTCCATATATTTTTTATAAATAATGGCCATCGTAACCGGATCAGCCACAAAAAATTTATGATTTTTCTTTAATATGCTGCGATACAGCCAGAATATATCCCGTCTCAGAAACCATTATATTTATCTTGGATGATCCTGTGTCCACAGTATTATTAGCCGCTGCATGTCTTGCTTTATGAAAACCGTGATTTTCAAGAAATTCAACTGTTTCATCCAAATCGTCCACATTCATGCGGATCATCGTCCATTCATTTTCGCCCTCAGTGATATCTACATGAAAACCGTTGGGATCCCGCATCCTGACATTAGTATTATTGTTAATGCTTATGCCCTCCTTTGTGTGGCGTACAGCAAATCCTAATTCCTCAAACAGCTTAATGGCAGACTCAGGGTCCTTGGTTACGATAAGCGGATTAAAACTGGTGATTTTCATATTCCGAAACCTCCTAAACATGTTATCTGATGGTATCTTCCAGGAACATCGACAGACATCTCGATAACTATAAGGAACTAATTCTTCCCTCATATAATAAAAAACAAAAATTTTCAGATTGACTAAAGATTATATTGTTTTGAGTCGACATTTAACATATATATGTCGGTCTCATTATGTTTTTATTCAATTAAATTTTCTAAAGGAGGTAGGTTTATGAACAGAAAGAAATTCAAAACTCTAAGAATACTGGTTGTCACAGCTTTGATTACAGCTCTCTTCTCGTTGACCGCATTTGCGGGATGGGAATATGAATACGGTGACTGGTATTACTATGATGACTATTCCGGATATTACCTGGCAAATCAGTGGGTTGGCAACTATTATCTCGGAAGTGACGGCGCCATGTTGATAAATTCATGGACTCCCGACGGTTATTATGTAGGAAGCGACGGAGAATGGACCGGACAATCAATTTATAACACAGGTAATTATTATTCCTACGGCAATTCATTCGAAACAAGTTCCGGCAGATACTTCGGTATCACTTACGCCGATACTTACACCAATTCCTATGTAGCTTCGGTTTCCATAGACGGTGATATACTTACGGTAGTTGGTTCTCTTGAGTATACATACGATCCTGACGGCTGGGGCTCATCAACAACTATGGCCTATGATACTTATCAGTTCCAGCTGTACAGCGGAACACAGTATATGATAATTGATGAGGAAGTACATTATGTAACGAAGTCCCAGTTCATGAATATGTATGGTCCTGTACTTTCAATCGTGGTTTCAAATGGCGTTGTAACTGAAGTATATTACTCTGCATGAGTGGCGAACGTAAGCAAAACCATATTAAATTCATCTTATAATTGATATAATTTAGCCAATACAGCTGCATTAAAAATTCATTTATGTGAACAAAAAGCCGGAGGCATGAGAGATGAAAAATTATACCTGGAATTTCGACCTTGATACCCGTCCGATTCACACTCTCATGTCTCTTTCCGGCCTTCGATCACAGTGCAAAACACGTCAATTCATGGATGACGGGTCATATATTGATATCAATACAGGGGCGGACTCTATGAAAGCCGAGTCTGCCTGGATAACCCGGCTTAAGGACTACTCTGGAAACCATCCGGAGTCTTTATTTTTTTTATCTGAATTATCCTGCAAAGATAAAACCCGAAGTGAAATACTGGACCGGAGTCTTCTTGAGCCGGAAAGCTTTAAAGCATTAAGAGAACAGATTTATTCCATATTCAAAAAATGTGATCTTTCACTCATTCCACTTTTTTTTATTGAAAAAACAGAATCAAACGGTAATGTCTCCGTCTATATTCTTCTGTCTCTTCCGCTTCCTGACGGATACGTTGAGGAAGTCATCTACAACAGCATTTACCCCCTATGTGAGGCCGGAGGATTTTTCAGACATGAATATGGTCTCTATCCCCGCAGTATAAAAACAGCCCTCTCAGATACATCCATTAACATACATGACGGTATACTGATTCACGAAACGGAATACCCATGGTTCCAAAAGAAATTTGAATACATTGGAAATATTCAAAGTGCAGCGTCTCTATTCATTATGATAATCACTGTTCTATTTGTTAATGAGCTCGTGAAATTGCCCCTTGGATGGCTTCTCTTTGGCATCCTCATAGCATCCGGAATCTTTCTTTTCATACGCTCCAGACGTAACTCCCAAAACGCTGACTCTTCAAATTGAAATATTCACTATGGGAACCCCTATATCTTTTCAGGATATATATTCAAAGAAAAAAAACCGGCACTCAGGACTCCCCCCACAGGTGAACCCAAACCACGGATAAATGCCAAAAACCCCGCAGCTGACTAAGCAGCTGCGGGGTTAAATAAATCTTTTTTATCTATTATCTCTTAACATTGAATGCGTTGAACTGTGGGTAGTCAGCACCATCGCCAAGAGCCTCCTCGATACGAAGGAGCTGGTTGTACTTGGCAACACGCTCAGATCTTGAAGGAGCACCTGTCTTAATCTGGCATGTATTAAGAGCTACAGCAAGATCAGCGATTGTTGTATCCTCTGTCTCACCTGATCTGTGAGATACGATTGCTGTGTAGTGATGCTTGTGAGCAAGCTTGATAGCATCCATAGTCTCTGAAAGAGATCCGATCTGGTTAAGCTTGATAAGGATAGAGTTTGCAACACCAAGGTCGATACCCTTCTGAAGTCTCTCAACGTTTGTGACGAAAAGATCATCACCAACGAGCTGAACCTTGTCACCAAGAATCTTGGTCATCTTCTGCCAGCCTTCCCAATCTTCCTCATCAAGACCATCCTCGATAGAGATGATAGGATACTTCTCTGTAAGCTTCTTCCAGTGCTCGATGAGCTCATCTGTTGTGAAGTCCTTGCCTGCCTTTGGAAGGTGATATACACCCGGCTTGTCGCTCTTCCACTCAGAAGATGCAGCATCCATAGCAAGAACAAAATCCTTACCAGGCTCATAGCCTGCCTTCTTGATAGCAGCTACGATGTAGTCAAGAGCTTCCTCATCTGAAGCAAGGTTAGGAGCGAAACCACCCTCGTCACCTACAGCTGTTGCAAGACCGTTAGCCTTGAGCTCAGACTGAAGTGCGTGGAATACCTCTGAACACCAACGAAGGCCTTCCTTGAAGCTTGGAGCACCTGCAGGCATGATCATGAACTCCTGAGCGTCGATGTTGTTTGCAGCGTGTGCACCACCGTTTACGATGTTCATCATAGGAACAGGAAGCTCGCAGCCTGCTGCACCGCCAAGGAACTGATGAAGAGAAACACCAAGAGACTCTGCAGCAGCATGTGCTGATGCAAGTGATACAGCAAGGATAGCGTTTGCGCCGAGCTTTGACTTATCCTTTGTACCGTCAAGCTTTAACATAGCAGCATCTACAGCATAAACGTCAGATGCATCTACACCCTGTAAAGCGTCATTGATAAGAGTATTAACATTCTCAACAGCCTTAAGAACGCCCTTGCCTACATAGCGAGCCTTGTCGCCATCACGAAGCTCAAGAGCCTCGAACTGACCTGTAGAAGCGCCGCTTGGTACAGCTGCTCTTCCAACAGTTCCGTCTGCAAGAGTTACCTCTGCCTCAACTGTTGGGTTAGATCTTGAATCAAGAATCTCACGTGCGTGAACATTTACAATTTCCAAATAATCATTCATGTCGTTTACCTCTTTCGTTTGAAGCGCCAGTCCGTTTGAATTTCGCCCTGCGAAGGACTGCCGCTACATGCCATTCTTTTATAGAAAAGTGACATTATCTCCTCGGTCTCTCTTTGTACTTGACCAAGTGCAATTATATCACCGAGTATAGTCCCCCGCAACCGCAACATAGAATATTGATATGAAAATAACAGGGGCTTTATATGTCATTTTGCCTAATTCAGGATTGTTTTATTCGTTAAATCCGTCATTATTTCGCAAAACCTTTTCCCTTTCACCAATAAATCTTTGTTATAATAGACAAAGATTGCATTATAGCATTCAAACTTTGTGAATTATTTATCATCTATGTGCAACTAATATCAATCCCTAAACTCTTTTGTTATACCGCAACAATAAAGTATTATATATTGACACATACTTTGTGTGATCGGAGGAACATCCATGGCTTTAAAATATCACGAGCAAGTTGACAGAGATAATACAATTAAACTCAGAGAGCAGCTTTCTGAACTTCCGTCCTGCTGCACCACTTTTTTCAGAGGCATTGAACCAAGAACGTCTTCAAGAACACGTATCGCCTATGCCTACGATCTCAAGGTATTCTTTCAGTTCCTGATAGATCAGAATCCTCTTTTCAGAGACAGGAGCACAAGGGACTTCTCTCTTGATGACATTGACCGGCTTTCCGTACTGGATCTTGAGGATTATATGGAGTACCTGAAATACAGAAAACGAACCACTAAAGATTCAAAGGGCAATGAGAGAATCACGGATGTCATTAACAGCCGTACTGCCATCAAGCGTAAGATTGCCTCACTCCGCACCTTTTACAATTACTTCTACAGAAATCAGCTCATAAAGAACAACCCGGCGGCCATGCTGCAGATGCCGAAGCTTAAGGAAAAGGAAATAATCCGTATGGACACCAATGAGGTTGCGGATTTCCTTGATGAAGTGGAGAACGGCGAAGGGCTTACCAAAAGACAGCAGGTCTTCCATGACAAGACTGAATTAAGGGACAGTGCCATGATGACACTGATGCTGGGAACCGGCATACGAGTTTCAGAATGTGTTGGACTCAATATAAGCGATGTTGATTTCAACAATGACGGCATCCATATACACAGAAAAGGCGGAAAGGAAGTCACTATTTACTTCGGCGACGAAGTTGAAAGCATCCTTATGGCCTATATGGAATACAGAAAGCGACAGATTCCGGAGAACGGCTCAGAGGATGCCCTCTTCCTTTCTCTCAGAAATCAGCGTATCTCAGTACGTTCTGTCGAGTACATGGTGAAAAAATATGCAAAGACAGTAACTCCTCTTAAGCACATCACTCCACATAAATTAAGAAGTACCTACGGCACCAATCTCTATAGAGAGACAGGTGATATATATCTCGTAGCAGATGTACTGGGACACAATGATGTAAACACCACCAAAAAGCACTATGCTGCACTTGAGGACGAGCGCAGGAGAAGCGCAAGAAATAAAGTCCGTTTAAGGGAAGATTGATTTTTACAGTAAAAAAACCGGAATGCTCTATATCCACGTTTCATAGAAATACGGATATAAAGTATTCCGGTTTTTCGGCACAATTTAAATACTGCCTATTTCTTCATGCATAACCTTCTTCCGCTTATACATCCTCTGGTCAGCAATCTTTCTCAGCTCGTTTGGATTGTCACTGTCATAGGGGGCCATGGCGTAACCGGCGCTGGCACTTATTCTGATACTGTATTCATCTGTTTCCAGTATAGGCTTTGAAAAAGCTTCATCAATGTTTAAAAGTATCTGCTCATACTCTGACTCAGGAATCTCTTTATCTACAAGAATAGCGAACTCATCGCCTCCAAGTCTGTATACCTCAAAATCAGAAGCTTCAGAAAGTCTTAATGCGGTTTCCTTAAGAACATCATTTCCCACCTGATGACCGTAGTTATCATTGGCATGCTTAAACAAATTGAGATCCACATAAAAAAGTCCGTAATACTCTTTTATATGTGAAAGTATCTTCAGCTTCTCTCCAAACACACGGCGGTTCTTAAGACCCGTAAGTTCATCGTGATTGCCTCTGTAATCCAGAAATTCCACCAGTGTCTGGTTCCTGATTCTGAAGCCGATGAAATATGAAATACTCTGTATGAGTCTCATGGTATCTATCGCTTCACTAAGCTCATAGTTGTCGGCGCAAAGGAAACCAAGAAGTCTGTGCTTATTATCAAAGAAAGGTGCCCAGATAAATCTCTCAATCTCAAGTTCCTTTAAAAGACGATATCCTTCAGGCTCGTTTTCTTTCAGAATCTCTACATCGTCAATACGAATGACCTGATCCTCGTTCAGATATTTCCTCCAGTTCGACAGATACTGCTCATAACTGAGTCCCGATAAAATATCCTTGCGTCTGTCGTTTTCATCTGCGCACCATCTGAACTTTGAATCAAAGGTGATTCTGTCGGTGATAAGAATATCCATTCTGCTTGGATGAATGACATGCCCGATTTCTTCAAGCACACTATTCATGATATTTTCGTACTCACCTTCACTGCTGAGAAGCCTCGTTATACGGACTATGGCATCATCGGTGGTGGAATTCCGCCTGAGAAGCTCTTTTTCCAGATGACTGTCATCGATGAAGGTGCAAACTACGATAAAGCAGCCCTCGATATTGGTGGCGGCTATAGTAAATTCCATCCAATGTCCCAGAAACTTACTGTATGTTGTATGATGACTTTCTTCACCCAGGAAAGCCGCCCTGTATCCGAATTCCAAAAGCTCCGAAATATCTTCCTGAAATGTTTCCGTTACCAGTCCTCCGACTATTTCATCCTTAGACCTGCCCAGTCCACTGCAGAAACGCCCGTTGGCATACAGATATTTTGCATTGGAAGCTCCGTTGCCTTCCTCGTTAGGTATGGCCTGAAATACCGCATAAGCCACCGGAAGATTCTTATGAAGTTCAGACATCTTATCAAAAAGCAAAAACGCATTTTTAATCAAGGATTCATCTGATTCTATATTTTGATTACCCATATTGGTCAGCCTCTCTTAGTAAAATCAACTCTTCATTATTCTACATCGTTCATAAAATTATAATAAATAATACCCATTTCATAATGCATGAAAAATTTATGCTGTCAAAACTGATTCATATTATCCTCATTCCACTTATCTGCTTTTTTTAATGCTGTCTTCCTGGTGTACAGTGTCCTTACCGAAACTCCCGCGAACTCCGCAGTCTCACGGGTATTATGTCCGGAAGAATACTTAAATACCTCACTGACAGTCACCTTTGTTTCTTTCTTTTTGAACCATCCGGCGCCTCTGGTCCTGTGATGCTCATGTATACCGACTTCAACATTGATAAAATTATCCTTATGCTTTCCTGTCCTTTTTTGAGCACCGCTCTCCAGAAAATGGACATATATGCCGCAAGCCTTAAGTTTACCGGCAATAAGTTCAAAGTCTCTCTTTAAATCCTCTATGGTTTCACCGTCTTTTGGTGCCATTTTAAATCCATGATACAGAATATCATAACCAAATGAATCCTTTGCCTTCTCAATCATAAGATTCGCGCCCTCTTTTCGGTAATTTTTAAATATTGCCGAATTTATTATAATGTTTTTCTCCGGTCATGTCCATGAAAAAAATGCCCCCCTGATTCTGCCATCAGGGAGACACTCATAATATCATTTTACAGTTCGTTTATATCAACAACCTTCTTACCGTCTGACCAGATACGCTCAAGATCATAGAAAAGACGCTGCTCCTTATCAAACACATGAACTATTATGTCATTGTAATCAAGAAGTATCCAACCGCTGTTGGGAACACCTTCCTTGCGGCGGAGATCTATCTTGAGTTCTGCCATCTTATCCTCAACTGCATCGCTGAGTGCATCCACCTGTCTGATGTTATCAGCAGTGGCAATCACAAAATAATCTGCAATAACCGATACCTCTGATATGTCGATAACTGTGATATCATATCCCTTTTTATCAGAAATAGCGCTGTATGCTGCTTTAACCATTTCTTTTGATGTTTCGCTGGCCATTAAAAGTTACTCCTTTACTGCAATTCTTTGTTTATGTCTCTATCTTACTTTATCGGTAAACCCTGCTTTTTCATAAGCTCTTTATAGTAATGATATGTATCGTAGGAATCCTTACATATAAATCCGCCGGATTCTTCCAGATAACTTATGGTGTCATGATTGATCTCATAGACCGCTCTGTCCAGGTCACAAAAAGCAAGCTTTCTTATCTCAGGAAGCCTGTCTGCCTTATACCTTCTGGCTTCGATGTAATCAGCCACAAATACTATGGCCTCCAGAACGCTCATTTCCGGCCTTCCCAGAGTATGATAGTATATAGCCGAAAGAATCTCCCTGTCATCGATTTTAAAGGCTTTACGGGCATATTCTGCGCCGTAGACGGAATGTATGACCTGAGGAGCCTTAAGCATATCCTCTGTAAACTCCACCCCTTCCTTTTCGCAAAGTGTGATAAGCTCATGATTTGAAAACTGCTTTGCGCAGTCATGCAAAAGGCCTGCCACCTCGGCTCTGTAAAGGTCCACTCCATATCTCATGGCCAGACATATACAGGTAAAGCTTACGCTCAGAGAATGTTCATACCTTTCCGGCTTCAGTATTTTCTTCAGCTTTTTTCTGTACTCAAAAATCTCCGAAAGACCGGAATTCTCCTCATCCGTTTTTTTCTTTACATTCTTATCCGATGCCATATAAGCCTCCGAATTGTTGCTACATCCTTATCTATACGTCATTTATACAGTCCGTGTTCACCTATGTAAAGAGAAACCGCATCCGGAAGCAGTTCCGAAAGATCCTCTCCTTTTGCCGCCATTTCTCTTATCATGGTGCTGGAAATATCCGATTCTTCAAAATCAAGAACCCTGATATCGGCTCCGAACTTTTTCCTCAGATACTCCACCTGATCCATGAAAGAACGTACTCTTTCAGGATATTCCCGCTCTGCCACAACCAGAGTCGCATGCTTCATGATGATCTCAGGGTGCCACCAGGTCTCTAGCTGATACATGGAATCAGACCCTATGATGAAATAGAAATGAATATCCGGATAGAGCTCATTAAGCTTTTGCAGAGTCTCCGCCGTATATGTTTCTCCCTCTCTCAAAAGTTCAAAATCAGACATTTTAAAGCCCTCATGGCCTTTAACCGCGAGAGCAGTCATTTCCGCCCTGAACTTTGCAGGAGTAACATTCTTCTTTTTCTTAAAGTACGGATCCTTTGCAGGCATAAACCATACTTCATCAAGGGCCATCTGCACCCTGGCACATTCCCCCAAAGCAAGATGGGCATTATGAATGGGATCAAAGGTCCCACCCATTATACCCACTTTTTTTTCACCGGAATACTTCTCCGGAGAACCCAGAATCTCATCCATCTCAGCACCACACATCAAAATCCCTTAGAACGTCTGTAGATCTGCTCTAAAAAGCATATCACTCCACGTCGTTGTCAAAATCCTCATCTGCCTCTTCAACGAAACGAAGACTCATGCCGCCTCTTGCTGCCTTCTTCTTGGCACCGGCAATCTCTGAATTGAACTTCTTGTTCTTGCCGCCTCTTCCGGAAGACTTGTTGCCTTCCTTCAGCTCTGCCTTTGAAATCTCGTACTTACGCTTCTTGAAATCAGGATTAGGCTTGTAAAGAACGATCTTACGTCCGATTACCTGAACAACCTCTGACTGGCTGCGGCCTGCAAGTGTGTGGGCAATGGCCTTTGGATCGTCATCGCAATTCTTTAAAACATTGATCTTGATAAGCTCATTCTTTGTGATGTTCTCTCTTACAGCCTCGATGAATTCGGGAGTCAGGCTGTTCTTTCCGATGGAAAATACCGGCTCTATATTCATTGCTGCGCCCTTAAGCTGGGAGCGCATCTTACTGTCTCTTATATACTTCTTCATTCTTCCTCTTCTCCGTTCTTCTTTGACTGATGACGCTTAGGGAATGCCTGCTCGATGGCGCTTTCCATGTCTCCCTCTTCATAAGCATCCGTATCATAGTACTCAAAAGTATGTCCGTAGATCCTGATGGTGTCTCCCTCCTGGATGCCCATTTTCTTAAGCTGCTTGATAACTCCCTGTTCATCCATGAAACGCTGGAAGAACTCGAAGCCCTTTTCAACCTGAAGATTGGTGTATCCAAGCATTTTCTCGATCTTTGGACCTTCAACAGAGAAGGTGTTCTGATCAAGGCGCTTGTACTCGATGTCGAGCTGCTCCTTGTGTCCGAGTGTCTCTAAATCAACTTCGCTCTCGTATACTTCAACTTCCTTGGCGCCGGCTTCCTCAACATAAGTCCATGCTGCCTCAAGAAGGTCGCGAAGTCCTGTATTGGTTGCTGCAGAAATTGCAAAAACCTTCACTCCCTGTGGCTCGTAAATCTCTTTGATCCTTGTAACGGCACTGTCCGAATCCTGCTCGTCAATTATGAGATCTGTCTTATTGCATGCGATGATCATGGGCTTCTTAAGAATCTCCGGATCATATTTAGCGATCTCTTCATTGATGGTTTTAATGTCTTCAACCGGATCTCTTCCCTCACAGCCTGAAGCATCAACTACATGGATAAGCACCTTGCAGCGCTCGATGTGACGAAGGAACTCATGTCCGAGACCGACACCTTCTGAAGCGCCCTCGATAAGTCCCGGGATATCCGCCATTACGAAAGATCTGTCACCCTTAAGCCCTACAACTCCGAGATGCGGAGTGAGTGTTGTAAAGTGATAGTTGGCGATCTCAGGTCTTGCATTTGAGCACATTGAAAGAATAGTCGACTTACCTACATTTGGAAGTCCGACAAGTCCAACGTCGGCAATAACACGAAGCTCAAGCTGAACCCAGATTTCTCTTGCATCCTGACCCGGCTGTGCAAATTTTGGAGCCTGCATGGAAGGTGTGGCAAAATGCATATTGCCGAGACCACCTTTACCGCCCTTCAGAAGAACCATTCTCTGGTTCTCACCTGACATGTCCGCTATGACCTTCTTGGTCTCAAAATCACGGATAATGGTTCCCTCAGGTACCTTAAGGACCAGGTCCTTACCGTTTTTACCATGCATGCGCTTTCCGCCGCCTTCTTCGCCCGGGGTAGCTATGTATTTCTGACGATTACGGAAATCCTCAAGGGTATTCATACCCTTATCAACTTCGACGATGATGTCACCGCCCTTACCGCCGTCACCACCGTCAGGTCCGCCGCACGGTACGAACAGCTCACGTCTGAAGGAAACATGTCCGTTTCCGCCTTTTCCACTCTTAATGAAAATTTTTGCAATATCTGCAAACATAGAACTATTTCTCCTTTCCCAAGGGTATCCCTGCGCCGAGAAGAATCGTCGCTAACCCTCAGAGAGCCAATGAAATCAGATACAGAATATGTATACATCCGTATCTGTGCTATAACAAATGAAAATAAAATAAATTTCATCCGAATTTCCTGAGAAAAAACGGATGAAATTTAAAGCCCAGTACCGATCACTCGGCACTGGGCATAAATCTACAGATTCAGTGAGTAAAATTACTCAGCGTCTCTAGGCAGTACGGATACCTGCTTTCTGTCTCTTCCAAGGTGGCTGTACTTAACTACACCGTCAACCTTTGCAAAAAGTGTGAAATCATTGCCAAGACCTACATTAAGACCTGGGTGAATTCTTGTTCCGTTCTGCTTGTAAAGTACATTACCAGCCTTTACGAACTGACCATCTGCTCTCTTCTGTCCAAGTCTCTTGGACTCCGAATCTCTACCATTCTTGGTAGATCCCATTCCCTTATGATGAGCCATGATTATCCTCCATTAAATACTTTGAAAAAATTAGCCGATAGAATCGATCTTTACTTCTGTAAAGAGCTGTCTGTGACCGTTCTTCTTGTGGTAACCAGACTTTCTCTTGTACTTGTAAACGATGACTTTCTTAGCCTTGCCATTCTTAGTAACAGTGGCTGATACCTTAGCACCATCAACGACCGGTGTACCGATCTTCATAGCGCCATCATTAAGAACAAGCACCTGATCGAAAGTAACCTTGTCGCCTTCCTTTACATCAAGTTTCTCAACTCTAATGATATCGCCTTCGCTTACCTTGTACTGCTTTCCACCTGTAAGGATTACTGCATACATTACGAGGGTCCTCCTTTTTATCATTACTCGCTGGCTTCGGTGGTGAGAAAACTCACACTTTAACCTCGTCACGCGGCATACTCAGATACTTTAATTGGGATGCCGCAAAAAGTCAATGGGTTTCGCAAAATTAATTTATTAACTTTCTATAATATGGATAGCTTGCGGTAACCTCATTGACAGAGACATTGTTGGCAGAACCGTTCTCATGTATCGCTATCATATTTCCGTTTCCTGCCCATGCAAGGAACATAACAACATGGGAATCAGCACCTTCTCTTATGATAATGTCTCCGGGCCTGAGATCGGCACGTTTTATCTTCTCGCCTTCACCCACAAGAGATGAGGTGCTTGCGGAACCGTTTAAATCATCCCCTATGGCAGACCAGTATACCCACTGTATCCAGCCTGAGCAGTCAAGTCCCTTAAGAACTCTTCCTCTGTGATCAGGACTCACCACACTTCCGAAACTGTTCTTTTCATATCCCTTTGCACCGGCCTTTCCTCCATAATAGTAAGGAACCTTGCCTACGGATTCAAGGGCGAACTTTATGACTTTTTTCCTCTTCGAAGAAATATCCTTCGGAAGCTCGTCAAGATACTTTGATATCTCTTCCTCAGTCAGCGGATTCTTGGGATCAATGGTGGAAATGGAGAAACCGTAGGTCTTGTACCAGTCCCTGGATATAAGCCCGGTTACGGCCTCTATCTTATCTTCAGTCCATCCTTTCCATGCAACTTCGCTGTTCTCAAAAGGATCAGAAGTGAGCTTTATGGACTTTAACCCCTTTTCGTCCTGAAATCCGGCTATGGTGACTTTCACATAAAGATCCACATGCCCCGGGCAATAATTCTTGCTCTTTACATCTGTTTCGCCGTTTGCCGACTTCTTACTGTCATTATAATCATATACCTCTTCGATAATGCCCCTAAGGGTTGCATCATCCATTCTCATAAGATCATCCTTCGAGAAGCTGCCCAATATGGTATTTATCACATCAGCGTCCGCCAGAGACCTGTAGCCTTCTCCGGACTTTTTAAGAACCTGAGCGCTGCTCTGTTCGTGAGTGGTCTCTACCGTCTCATTACTTACTATGGTGCTGTCACTGGCTATCATCCAGAGAGCCCCGTCCTGATACTCTGCGCTGTCCAGGCTCTGACCCTCGGCACTTGCCGCTGCAGTATCGGGAACAGTGGGTCCAACGGTTTCATAAACCTCTGTTTCCGGCAGAACGCCCTGATTGTGATACCCGGGGCCCGTAAGACTTTCCGTCTCAGAAGTGCCAGCCGCCATATCCGTATCAAAGGCCGAATCCACCATTTCGTAACCATCCGGAATTTCCGCCCCTCCGCTGTTATCCTGTACAGCTGTTTCTATAGAAGCATCTTCACTTTCCGGTGAATTATAACTATCCGCTAGAACCTGAGTGTCAATGCTTACATCTACAAACTCTCCATCTTCACTAAGCTTCTTTTTCAGAAGTTCCAAAGAACTTTCTATCCTTTTTATACCGTCCGCTTCTTCCTTTGCGGAACGATTTATACATCCGTCATCGTAATACACATTTCCAATGCTTATGGAATAGTTCCTGGATTTTCCGTAAAGTCCTTCACAATACTGCTTAAATGCTTCCGGATCCAGGGAGCCGTGGGAATAGCCGTAGACCGATGCCATGGACATGATATCCTTCACATTGGAACATTCATTTATTCTCTTACCGTCAGCATTGTAAAAAGAGACATTAACATTTTTGAAATCCGGTATGTACCATGTAGACGGATCATCAGGATTCTGTGTTCCATCGGCAGGATTGTACTTACCCATCACCCTGGATGTACTCACCCCGAGTTTTGAAGCAAGTGTTCTCGGAGACATGCCTGAGGTATCGAAAATCCTCGCCAGATACTCATTATCCTTTTTCATGAGTTCCTTATAAATCTCTCCGGCATAACTGTTGAGCCTGTCTTCGGTGTCCGCCCCCTTCGGATAATAATGTGCCAGATTAAGCTCATCTATAGAAGGAACATACTCCTCCTTCGCTGCCTCTGTAGCAGCTTCCGCTGTATATGTCTCCTGCTCACTGCTTTCAACCGCAGCAACCGAAGAAGGTGTTGCAGCAGCCTTTTCCGAAACCTCATCCTGCGGCATTCCTCTGAGAACGGCGGCCATAAGCCCTGCCCCGAAAACGAAGACCAAAGCCATATATATTTGTTTTTTACTGATATGTTTTTTTCTAAACAGGTCTGGTATGTTCATCATACTTTATAGTCTAGCATACTGTATGCACAAAAAAGTTTAATATTTGCGTACATTTCATTTATTTTGAATTTTCCTGGCTGCATACAGAAAAAGATGCCGCCTGAGCGACACCTTTCCACTATTTCCTGTTCCTGAGCTTTTCCAGAAGCTTTTTAAAATATTCGGGATAGTCAGAATCAAATTCCACGTACTCTCCGCCGGTGGGATGAATAAATCCCAGAGTCTTCGCATGTAAACATTGTCCTTCAAGGGTAAACGGACACTTCTTAGGTCCGTAAACATCATCTCCCAGTACAGGATGTCCTATGGACGCCATGTGAACACGTATCTGATGGGTACGGCCTGTTTCCAGTACACATTCCACCAGTGTATAGTCTCCGAATCTTTCAAGCACCCTGTAGTGGGTCACCGCATCACGACCGTTCACTTCATCTATGGCCTGCTTTTTACGGTCCTTTTTGGAACGTCCGAGAGGAGCGTCAACCACACCTTCATCCTGCTTTATGTTGCCGCAAAGTATAGCCACATATTTTCTTGTAATGGAATGAACCTTCAGCTGCTCCGCCAGAGATTTATGGGACTTGTCGTTCTTGCAGACCACAAGAAGTCCTGTGGTGTTTTTGTCGATACGATGAACAATTCCGGGACGCATGACACCGTTTATGGTGCTGAGCTCCGAACCGCAGTGATTCATCACTGCATTCACAAGGGTTCCCTGATAGTGTCCGGCAGCAGGATGTACCACCATACCCTTTGGCTTATTGACAATAAGAAAATCACTATCCTCATAGACTATATCCAGTGGTATATCTTCTGCTTCAACATCAAGGCTTACAGGCTCCGGCATATCAATAAGAAGAAGGTCGCCTTCCTGCACCCTGGCACTGGCCTTGCATTTTTTTCCGTTTATCTGTATGCGGTCCTCTTTGATAAGCTTCGCCGCATAACTTCTTGATATCTCAGGTTCTGGAAGAGTAGCCAGAAACTGGTCTACTCTGACATTATCAACTGATTCCGGGACCTTTATTTCTATCATTTCTCCTCCACCGGTATTTCTTTTTTATCCTCTTCTGTCCTTTTTGTCTTTCTCAAACTAAGATAGGCAAAATCCTCATCCTTATAGTGAAACAGGAACAAAAGCACCATGATTATACAGCCTGAGGTAACATAAATGTCGGCTACATTGAACACAGGAAAATCAATAGGACTGAAATAAATAAAGTCAACTACATACATCTGGTTCACTCTGTCTATAAAATTGCCGATGGCTCCAGCAAAAACAAGCTCCGCAACAAAAAGCACCGGATAAAAATATCTGTCTTTTACAGGGGTCTTATAAACCACATAAAGGATTCCTGCAAGGACAACAACAGTTATGACATAAAACATATACTGGGCTCCCTGGAATACACCAAAGGCAGCCCCCTTATTTTCCACATAAAGAAGATACAGAACATTCTTAATTATGGGAATACTCTCCGCCCCCTTCAGATGTTCCACAGCCAGCTGTTTTGTAATCTGATCCGGTACTATCAGTATGGCTGCCATCACTAAAAAAAGCAGCATTCGTTTTGCAGTTGATTTCATATATTGTATTTCTCCGAAAAATTAAGTATTCGC
Source organism: Oribacterium sp. P6A1 (assembly GCF_000702885.1). Classification (GTDB taxonomy): domain Bacteria; phylum Bacillota; class Clostridia; order Lachnospirales; family Lachnospiraceae; genus Oribacterium. The sequence continues at coordinate 58,913 of NZ_JNKO01000007.1, forward strand.
AATTTCTTTATATCGCTTAAATCAATAGAGATATGAGACAAATGCGACCTGAAGTATACAGGAAAAATTACCCGTAATAAATATTCCCTTTAACTGTTCAGGATTTAGAAATGAACTCCAATGCTTCAAGCATCATTTCATCCGATACATTGTGGTCAATGTATGCGTCACCGAGACTGTGAAGGAGTATAAATCTGACTCTGCCCTTATCCATCTTCTTGTCCTTCCTTGTGGCGTTAAGAATCGCCTGATGATCCATCTTCTTAAGAACGGTCTCCAGTCCAACCGCTTTCATAAGCTCACGTACGGAATTCTCCTCTTCCTTAGATGTAACCCCGGATATGTACATGGCAGCCAGGCATCCGAATGCCACACACTGGCCGTGACTGTAGCCGAATTCAGAACACTTCTCAATGGCATGACCAAGAGTATGTCCGAAATTAAGAAGCTGTCTCTCTCCCTTTTCCTTCGGATCCTCCTCCACAACAGCCTTCTTTATAAGATTGCTTTCGTAAACGGTTTTGAGAAGCACCTGAAGATCACGGTCTTTAAGTTCCTCCACATGCTGTGAAAGGTAATCAAAATAGTCCTTATTCTTGATCATGGAATGTTTGATGACCTCACCCATTCCCGAGGCATACTGCACTGCATCCAGTGTTTTCAATGTGCTGACATTGCTGTACACAAGGGACGGCATATGGAAAGCTCCCACCATGTTCTTGTAGGCCCTGAAGTCAACTCCGGTCTTACCGCCTATGGAGCTGTCCACCTGAGCAAGTAGTGTAGTGGGGATCTGAATGAATCTGATTCCTCTCATGTATGTTGCAGCGGCAAAACCTGTCATATCACCGATCACTCCTCCGCCGAGAGCAACCATATAGTCGTTTCTGTCGAAATTCTCCTGTATGGCTTTCTCATACACCAGAGCGATGGAATCTGTATTTTTATACTTTTCGCCGGGAGTAAGTATTATTTCTGACACTGAGCTGAAGCACTCCTTCAGAATTCCCTTCACCACATCAAGGTAAAGGGGTGCAACATTTGTATCGGTTACTAGCAAAGCACGTCTCTCGGAAACTCCCAGCTCTGAAACAGCATGCTTCAGATTATCAAAGGATTTTTCAAGATAAATATGATATGAAAATGCATTTTCGTAATATACGTCCAATATTTCAGCCATAACACCCTCCCGTTTAACATTAGTTTAACCCTCGTATCATGATATCACATTACAGTTGAAGTACATAGCGAAAATACCTGCAGGAATCCATAAGCATAAACCTGCCTTTACCGGTGCCTTATCTCAAAAAAAGACCGCCGCAGTATACTGCGGCAGTCTTTAATGTCTTCATATCATACTCTCAAGTTGAGTCCGTTAATGTTTACATCCGCATTCCCTGCGAGAATGTTCTGAAAATCACCGGAAAGCTCAACCATGGATGGGGTAACGATAAAAATATAATTGGAAATCTTCTGAAGATTACCTTCCATAGAGTAAGCAGCTCCGGAAGTAAAATCAATGATCCTCTGTGCTATCTCCATATGAAGTCCTTCCATATTGAGAACTACAGTCTTACCATCCAGAAGATAATTACAGATATCTCTGGAATCATCCATGGATGTAGGCTTGATCATAGTCACTTCCATGCTTCTTCTCTGAGGCGCCGCCTGAGGCTGCTTCTTGGTGAAGAGCATAGGTCTCGCATGTCTCTCTTCTTCTATATCCTCATCATCCGACTTCTTAAAGAAAGAACCTCTCTGAGGCTCATAATCATCCTCTCCGTCGAACTCATAGTCATCATCATAATCGTAATCATCATCCTGATTGACTCTCATGTTTTTCATTATATTGCCGATAAAACTCATCTTTTACTTTTCTCCCGTTATTCACGATAGGCATAGCTCGTCTAATTAACGTCTATTTTATACCATTTTGAGACCTTGTCAATATAATGTAGGATACGTAATACATTAGACATTACTACCGCAGTCAATGTAATAAAATCGTAAGTTTTACTGATATACCAGTTGTCCATCACTTACAATCGAAGCGTCCATAACTATATGATCATATACAGATATTCCATAATCGGTATTTTTTTCAACTATTATGTATTCGTTGTTCTGCTCCACAGGAACTATCTGCCTGAACATACAATAACCACGATTTATATTGTAAACACCCTGCAGTGATTTCACAGGACCCACATGATAAGTATTGGCCGAATCACCGCCGGAGGTTTCAGGTTTAATTATAAAATCGTTAAGTCTGACTCCGGAATCCCCGTCCCCCTCCGGAACCGTCACATAACAATACTGATCATCAATCCGGTAAATCTCGCTTGGTACAAATTCTGTCGCAGTTGTTCCGTCCTGAAGAACCGTCTGCCGGTTAAAGCCTGTTGTTCCGTCACTGCTTGTTACCATAAAATCCTTGGGAATGATGAAAAAGTCCTTTTCGGTAATCGATGTCAAAGGGATCTTCAATCCTCTCTTGTTGTTTATAACCAGATCAAATTGAATAAATCTTTCACCGCTGAACTGCTCCACCAGTTCATTCAACGTAAGCTTTCCGTAATTATTTCCGTCAGAAGCGGTATAAATATCAAGTGACGCATTGGAAGTGATGTCCTTTTCAACGAAGTGAACCTGAACTCTGTGAATATCCTGGTATTTCTCCTTAATCTCATCATTGACCGGAAACACTATGGACCAGTTTGTGCTTGTAATGAGTTTATATACAGGAGTTCCGCCTTCTATAAGATTTCCCGGCTTTGTAATGTTCATCTTATAGCCGTTCATGGAAAAAATATCTGAAGTCACCGAATCCGGAGTAAGGCTTTCATATCCATCCACAGAATATGAAACAACGCCTGATTTTTGTGCGGAAATCTGAGAATAATTAATGCCAAGCTGTGAAAGAACGGAATTCAGGTCCTGTGCATCTGAAATTGATGAATACTCCAGCGCCGTTGCGTCCAGTGAGAATTTCGTATCATAAAGATATGAGAAAGCGCTGTTTTTAAAACTCTGGGAAAACTGGGACAGTCTGTATCTGATATCCGCTATCTGCTCAGAGGACATCTCTTTATTAAGTTCAGGGTGATCTTTCAGATATGTTTCCAGAGCTCCTGTTTCATCCACCATATAAATGTCGGATCCTACAGCCACCCTTTTTCCATCCTGAATATAATAATGAATATATCCGGAAGAAGCGGCATCAACCGTCTCCTCTTCGCGGATCGCCACACCCGTATACTGTTCCTGTCTCACTATATTGCCGTCAGAGACTTCGTAAAATCTCACCTGTTCTCTGGTGATATATGAGTATACACTAAAAACAATGTAGAGAAAGATAATCATGAAGATTATCATCCCTACATTGAATCTAGGCAGAATATTCGGTTTTATTATGTTAGATGTATCTTGCTTATTTACTGCCATGCTAAAAAATCAAAGTGAAATAGCTACATCTCTCTTTACGCTGTCCGGAAGCTCTTCTGCATCCATGGATACGCTAAGTACAAAAGTGATCTTATACTTTTCGCCAAGGTCCTCAAGACGCTTGATGCAATTTGAAATGTCTGCGCCCTCGAGAGATGAAAGCTTAAGAAAACTGTCAAGGAACATATACTCTAAATCATGATCCTGAGAAATAATACCACTTATGAAGCCGATAAATGCATCCTCGGAATCGATAGGATACTCGTTTACGTTAATAAGACGGATCTTATTGTTAAGCTCATACATGTGTTGTGCGGATTTATCAAGGAAATCAACATTTCCGTTTGCTTCCTTAACAACTGCGTTTGCCTTATCAAGAAGCTGCTTAGTCTTTCCTTTGCCTCTCTTGCCTACAATCAACTGTACCATAGTCAAGTACCTCCTAAACTTTGTAGTTTCAGTATAGTACATTAAACGGTCTAATTCAAGCAACAATTCCCAAATAAAGCAATCAAAAAAGCCTGTCTTTTGTACAATCTATCTCAAACAAAGGGATATAACCCAAAGGAATTGTATGACAAAAAGCATGTCCCTATTCCGTGGAAAAAGCATCCCCGGAATAAGGTCCTGGAAATCATGTATGTGTTTTTATCAGAATCAATAAGTCTTTGAAATCATACTCGTCATATTACGGTAAAGTTCATCCTTGGATTCCGCTTTCATAACTGTGGAAATATATTCCTCTCCTGTAGATGTCTTGCGCACTCCCATTGTAAGGCAATATCCCGCAGCATTTGTGGTACCTGTCTTTCCTCCCAGAACCTCAAGTCCCTGAGGAACAGGTGTCTCTCCGATCATGAATCTGTTGGTAACGCTCCAGCTCTGGGTCTTGGGCATACCATTGGAATCCTTATAATGAGGACTGTAATTAACCGTAGATACTATCTTCCGGAATTCCTCATATTTCATAGCCTCATTCATAGTGAGGTAAATGTCATAAGGAGTCGTATAATGCCTATCGTCCGGCAATCCGTGGGGATTAACAAAATGGGTCCCTGTGGCACCTATTTCAAGAGCCGTACGGTTCATCTCCTCCACAAAAGCCTCGACAGAACCGCATGTAGCCTCGGCAACCGCAACAGCCGCATCATTACCGGAAGGAAGCAGCATACCGTAAAGGAGATCCTCTATCGTCAGGGTCTCTCCGGGTCTCAGCCATGCCATGGAAGAACCCGAAACCGAAATTTTTGAATTCTCCGTAACGGTAAATTCCTGCTGAAAATCCTGAATATGTCTCATACATACCAGAGCCGACATAACCTTGGTGATACTTGCGGGATAAGTCCTTACATAGGGGTTCTTATAGGCCACCGCCTGGGGATCCTCTTTTCCGAACTCAACCATAAGAGCAGCTTCCGCCGATATGTCATCAGCATTGAAGGTGGTTTCTCCCGGAAGAGCCAGGCCTACGGAAAACCCCTTTGCATGGTCCGTCTCAGTAAGACTTGTATTTACCGAGTTCATACGCATGAGACCCACGTTTACATCATACTTATTTTCTATTTTCTGACCGCAGCCCGTAAGCACCGCAAGACATAAAAGAACCGGAAGCGCCATCAAACGACGGCTCCCTCCGGATCTGAATTTCTTTTTATCAAGAAATGTTTTCTTCATCAATCTCATCCTCAGATGTTTCTCCACTCAAGATCACCTCTCTCAAGTGCCTTAATAAGAAGCTCTGCTGTTGCAAGATTTGTTGCGATAGGAATATTGTAGGTATCGCAAAGCTGTACCACCGAATTTACCTCAGGTTCCTGAGCCTTTACATGAAGAGGATCTCTCAGGAATATAACCATATCAAGATTTCCCTGCTCGATCTGAGATGCAAGCTGTCTGGAGCCTCCTGTCTCACCCGGAAGGAACTTGTGTATGCGGAGGTTGGTAACCTCTTCAACAAGCAAACCTGTAGTTCCTGTTGCATATAACTCGTGTTTACTAAGGATACCACGATATGCTATGCAGAAATTCTGCATCAATTTCTTTTTTGAATCATGTGCGATCAAACCAACGTTCATTTCTTTCAAACCTTTCCGGAGAGGATCAGATCACGCTGTCCCTGCGCTGCAGAGCAACATTTAATACTAATCCCATCCCAATATAGACTGATACAAGTGAGCTTACGCCTCTCGAAAAGAAAGGAAGTGTAACACCGGTATTCGGTAAAATACCGGTCGCAACTGCGATGTTGGTATAGGTCTGGAAGCCTATCCATGCCATCATACCAACCGCTATAAGACGTCCGCTCATCTTTTTAGCCTTTGAAGCTATTATAAGACATTCAATTATTATCAACAAGAAAAATATAATAATAATTAATGAACCTCTGAAACCCAGCTCTTCACCGATAACGGCAAAAATGAAGTCATTATCCTCTTCCGCAAGGAAATTTCCGTTCTTTACAGAGAAGATGGAGTTATTATTCAGACCTTTTCCCGCAAACTGGCCGGAGCCTATAGCCATAATGGAATACATCTGCTGGTAGAAGGTCTGGGTGTTTTCCGAAGGGTTCAGGAATGTGAGGATTCTCGCAGCCTGATAGCCCTGCAGAAAAGGAATATGATCGTAAAGACCGGATTTGAACAAATATACAAAAACCAGTGCAAAGGGCACTACCGCAAAAACCACGCCCAATATCCACTTAATCCCTATATTGGATGCAAATACTATAGCCGCAACTATGACAGTCATGATAATGGCTGTACTCAGGTTAGGCTGTATAAGAACCAGACCTATAGGTATAAGATACAATACAAATGCCAAAAGCACCGTATGCGGCGAATTCACCCGGTCCTTGGCCTTGTGAAAATACGCTGCGTAAAAAATGATAAGACCGATTTTTACAAACTCAGCAGGCTGAACCTGGCCCAGCACAGGCACCTGTATCCATCTCACCGCACCGTGGCCCGATGCGGTACCGTAGACCTTAACGCCCAAAAGCATAAGAACCGACACAATATATATAAGATTGTACTGCCTTACTATTCGTCTGTAATCTATGAAGGAAAGTGCTATACAGATCAAAAGTCCTGCGAAAGAACCTAAGATCTGTCGAAACACCTGAGGATTTCGAAAATCCTCGGCCCCCACGGCGGAACGCATGATAACCACGCCCAGAATATTGAGGGCAACCATATAGATAATCAGTCTATAGTCATAATTCTTTAAATTATAATTGAATTTCATAATCTCCTCTTACATCATCAGTCGGATACGTTCAATGCAGAGATATAAGAAGCATCTCTTGAAAGGATGGCATCCAGGCTGTCCTTACCATAACAGTAATTGTAAACATTGTTGGCAAGGTTCGCCGCATTACCGGAAGAATATCCGTAAGGGATATTAACTGTCACTGATATTTCCGGAGCCGCATAGGGAGCGTAAGAAACAAATACCGCATGGTTACCGCGATCCTCTCGCTCCTGAGCCGTACCTGTCTTTCCGGCAATAGGGATATCCTGTCCCTGGAATACTCTCTTTGCCACACCCTCTGTGATCATCTCTCTAAGACCCCTGTGAACGGCACTCCATGTGAGATCGCTGAAATCAAGCTGTCTGACCACCTTAGGTTCTATGGTCTTCACGAGAGAGCCGTCAGGAGCAGTGATCTTATCCAGTATGGAGAGATCAAAGACTGTTCCGCTGTTGGCAACTGCGGTGATATATCTTGCCAGCTGAACATCATTGTAGGCATGGTTGCCCTGTCCCATGGCGGAACGTTCAGGATCGTAATCCGAAATACGCGGCATGGTTTCATCTATCTCAACTCCGGAAAGAGAATCAAGACCAAACAATGAAGCATATTTCTGTATTCTTTCGATACCATAGGCCTGATTATAGTTTCCGTTCTCATCTATGGAAAGAAGATGTCCCACTGCGGCAAAGAAGAAGTTGCAGGAATTCTTTATTCCGTCTATAACATTCTCTCTTCCGTGATTCTGCGGATATATCCAGCACTTGATATGAGGAGTTACCTCTTCATAAACTCCGGTACAGTCGATAACCGTATAGAGATTAAGAGCCCCCTCCTGCAGCGCCGCAATCGAAGTCAAAGGTTTGAAGGTAGAACCGGGCGCAAGCTGAGTCTGTGTGGCACCGTTAAGCAGCGGCAGCGAAAGATCCGCATTGCACTTACGAAGATAATCCGCATCGGTGATACGATTGTTGTCAAAGCCCGGGTAGGTTACCAGAGCCCGTACTTTACCGGTTTTTACATCTGTAACCACCACGGAACCGTTGCACGGATCCAGCGCAAGCTGTGCGGGACTTATCTCTATCTTTCTTATCTTGGAGATAAGGAAGGTGTAGGCAAAATGCTCATCCCCTGTGGAAAGCTGGCTGTAGGACTGTTCATCCGGCTCCAGAACTCCCTGCTCAAACAGTGCCATAAGCAGCAGATATCCGGGAATGGTCTTATCTGAAATGGCATACTTATACAGTATTTTGTCGAACTCAGGGTCATTGTTGAGACGGTCTATAATGTACTGAACCAGAAGCTTATAGATGTTCTCGGTATCATAATAGTCATCGGAAAGCTCCAGCTTTGAGGTATCAAGCCATGCTTCGTCGATACCCTTCATAATGAAGTTCCTGAGATTTATGGTATCGTTCTTCCATGAAGTGTATGCTTCCGATTCACGGAAACTCTGATCGGAAGAATCGATGATGCCGCTCTCCTTACCTGTCATATAGTCATAGATGTAAACGATATAAGCCTGCATATCCTGAGGAAGCTCATTGAGTCCCTCAGTGGTGGGATTTAAAAGCTCCGACTGTATATCCACAAGCTTTCTTTTTTTGTTAGAAGTGAAAATATCAGCTATACGGCGCTCAGAAGCCCCTGCTTCGGACAGACCGAAATGAGCCGAATCCAAAACATTGTTATTGATAAGCTGGAAGTAGGCATCCTTTACCGGAATGGTGATCTCAGACTGCTCTACCAGGGCATTTCTGTCACTGAGATCCTGCTCGGTGATCTTTGAAGCAAGTACACCCGCAAGCTCCTGCTCAAGCAGATGGTAGATGGCGATCTGATCGTTGGCGGAAATGGTAGTATAAATGTCATTGCCCGCTGTGGCATCTGTTTCCGAAACCACATCAAGAACCGAACCCACGGAATTAAGGTACATCTCTCTGGATCCCTTCTTTCCCTTAAGTTCAGACTCCATGCTCTTCTCAAGTCCCCATACACCGACTATGTCGTTCAGCTCATAGCTCTCGTCCTTTTTCCGGAGCTCTTCAAGCTGATCAGCTCTTACCTGTCCCGTATAACCGACTATATGACTGAGATACGGCGCATAATTGTATCTGCGGACGGAGACATTCTCGATATCCACTCCCTTAAGCTCTCCCTTGGCCTCAAGAATCTCCGCAACACACTCCTCTGAGACATTTTTAACTATAGTAGTGCTCTGATATCTCTGGTAAGCCGTAAGACGAAGGGTGAAGAAAATGTTTATCATATCAAGTGCCTTTTCGTCGGACAGCACTATGGGATTTCCTTCCGGATCTCTTATATCATCAAATCTGTATCTTTTCTTCGAGAACTCCATGGCTTCTCTTGCTGTGATATCAAAATCCTTATCACTGAGATCAGAAACATTTCTGCCGCGAATGTTGGCGATAAATCTCCTTCTGTCATCCTCGGAGCCGGTAACAAAATAGGGTTCACGATTTGCATCCAGCTTTATCTTATACTGGCCTTCAACCGAATAACCATACTTCTCGATTATCTCGGCTACCCGCATAAGCATATAGTTTCTGCTGTTAATGCCTTCGTTTGTAGTATCGTATGAACCGTTGTCGGAAATCGTTATATTGTACTGAAGTTCATTATATGCCAGCAGTTTTCCGTCTCTGTCATATATATTTCCTCTGGTTCCGTCTGTTGTAACCCTGGCCAGAGTACGTTCCTGATAATCATTGAGATATTGCTGCCCGTTGACTATCTGGAGATCAAAAAGCCTGATTCCGATAACTATATAGAATATCGAAAAAACAAGTCCAAGGAAGAATAACCTTGAACCTACAAATCGAACAGTAAATTCCTTTATGGCCTCGAATATTTCTTTAATCAAAGTTTATGCTCCTATTTATCTATTTTTTCAGTCGCAGAAAATACGAACCTGTAAAGGATCAGGGTAACCATCAGTGAAAACACCACTGCCGGCAGCACTACATGCTGCAGGTAATATGGTATGTCGAATTTTTCGCGGAAGAAAAAACGAAAGAAATAAATATATACATGATAAATAAATTCGTTTACCACGCACATGATCATAGGAAGGGTTATGTACTCTTCATAATATACATTGCAGAAAAAGCCGTTCACATACCCTATAACAACAAAAATAAGACTATAGAAACCGAAAGGTCCCGAATAGAACAGGTCAAGCAGCAATCCTGCCGAAAGACCATAAATCATGCCCGGCAGGCTGCCGTGTATAAAACCTATGGAAAAGGTAAGAATAAGCAGCAGATTCGGAGATGCCGAAAGAAACGGCAGCAGCGGAATGACACTTGTCTGGATAAGAAATGCTGTCACCAGAGAAAGTATGTACACCAGAATTCCGAGTCTGCGCTTTGTGCTCTTTTTAATTGATTTTTTCTTGAATATAGATTTCATTCCGATTAATTGTTAGGATTTTCCTCAATCAGCTCCTCCTCAGAATCATTGTTCTGATAAGAGGTCTCCTCTTGATTTGCAATTGTCTGACTTTCTGTTTCAGCCTGGGAGCTTTCCCTCGCAGCAGTCTCACGGGTCTCAGTCTCTGGGGCTTCGGTCTCCCTTGCGGAATTCTCCACAGTCTCCTCTTCCCGGGCCTCAGTCTCCCGGGTTCTGTTTGAAGATTCTCTTCCGCTGCTGCTTCTTCCGGAATCATCCTCTTCCCCGCCGTTGTTTCCGGAAGCCGTTGTTTCCTTCTCATCTGCCTTTTTAACTGTGTAGACATTGTCACCGGTATCCACTATATCCTTCGCGGTAATCAGGCCGCTGTTTGGATCGGCAGTACCATCGATTTCTCCGAGAGGAGTGAGTCCCTCCATTCCGGCCCAGGTACCTGTGATATTGGTATTCTGCTCGGAAACATTCTTAAGAATTTCATCTGCGCTGCCGGCACCTGCCATCACTCTGCCGTCTCCGCTGTTCTCGTCAAGGAAGCTGTCACTCTTAACCTGCTTCAGAACAAGAACCTCCGAAAGATCGTTGAAATCCGCGGCAGGTATGAGATAACCGTCCTTCATAAGACGTTTTTCATCTTCTTTTACATCTACCGCATATCCGATAAGTATACCGGGCAAAAATTTTGCGGAAATATTGGATGTAACGATACGGTCACCTTCCTGAATGGAAGTATCCTTTTTAATGTCGGTGATCCTGAGTCTTCCCTGCTCATAAAGAGTGAGATCTCCCGCAACTATACATGTGTCGCTGGACTGGAGTCCCATAGCCGAAACTCTGGATTCATCATCTATAATAGAACGTACTGTGGCATAATTCAGTCCAACATCCGTAACTATACCGATGAGACCGCCGTTCGCCATTACATTCTGATCTACACGTATTCCATCCTGAGAGCCCTTATCGATACGAAAGACCTGGAACCAGTTCTCTGAGTCTTTGGCAATGACTCTCGCAGCCACCTTTTCGTACTGCATATACTCCTGATCAAGTCCGTAAAGCTCTCTGAGTCTGGACAGCTCACCACTGTCCAGAGTCAGTCTGTTGTTCTGCTCCGTAAGAAGATCTATCTTCTCATTCAGCTTTTTGTTTTCTTCCTCAACCTCGGCAAGAGTACGATGCTCCTTCAGGTTTTCATAGATACCGAATCCGACTCTGTTTACCCCCGTCTGGAATGGCACCAATACATAACCTATAGTATTTCGTATGGGATTCATGATACCGTCTTTTACCGAAGAAATGACTATCATCATCACACACAATACCGAAAGAACTATAAATATATACTTACTTTTCTTATTTTCCACCGATTATTCCCTGTTCTCTGAAACTGAAATAGACATTGTCCCCGATCACTACATGATCAATGAGTCCAATGCCGATGATCTGCCCGGCCCTGTCCAGCTCCATGGTAAAACGGATATCATCCTCTGAGGGTTCCGGATCACCGGTCGGGTGATTATGTACCATGATAAAGCAAGACGCGCTGAGCTTCAGCGCCTCAATAAAAATCTCACGTGACGATACTGCCGAACGGCTTCCGGTACCTACGGACAACAGCTTTTCATCAATAAGCTGCATATGATGATCAAGATAAAGAACACGAACAACTTCATGGCAAAGGTACCGTAGATCTTCCATATAGTAATCCGCCACCTGCCTGGACTCTGTAAAGCGCATATTTTTTATACGTTTCCGACGATTCCATATTCTCCGCGCTATTTCACCCACCGCGCTGAGCTGTACGGACTTCACCTTGCCGATTCCCCTTATCCGGCTGTACTCTTTCGTTCCGAAATGCATGATTCCCACCAGTCCGTCATACTGGGGATTGAGCTCCAGAACCTGCCGGGACACCTCCATAACCGAAGATTCTCTGGTTCCGGTGCGTAATAAAACAGCCAGAAGCTCTGCATCACTCAGAACCTCCGGACCGTACTTCATGCACTTCTCATAAGGCATTTCATCATCATGAGTCATATTATCTGGTTTTAAATTCATTAAATCCTCCTGTCTCTATGAGAATCAGGAGCCCACGGAGGTTTATTTTAACATAAAGATTCCCGTGCGTAAATGCCGCACTGAAGATCGGACATCCGAAAACCGTTCCATACCACACTTTGCATAGACGAAACTCATTCAGTTCGTTTCAAAAAATGCAGGCGACACATACCGGATTTGTGTAACGCCTGCCTGAAAGCTTTGTTTTCTCAGATCTTCACAAGACCTTTCTGGTACATCTTCTGAACAGCCATCATGATGCCAAGCTTTGCATGATACCATGTGAGACCGCCCTGGAAATAAATATTGTAAGGCGCTTTTATAGGGCCGTCGGCTGAAAGCTCGATGGAGCTTCCCTGAACGAAGGCGCCTGCTGCCATTATGACCTTGCTGTCATAGCCCGGCATATCGTCAGGATAAGGTGTAACAAAGCTGTCAACCGGAGCCGCAGCCTGGATTCCCTGTGCAAATGCCACAACCGCCTCTTCCGATCCGAGGGTAATAGCCTGGATGATATCGTATCTCTCCTTGTCTGATGCAGGATGGCAGCTGAAGCCAAGCTTCTCGAAAACCCTGGCTGCAAAGATCGCACCCTTTTCTGCAGCGGCTGTTATGGTAGGTGCCATGAAAAATCCCTGATAGAAAAGTTTGTTTGTATCAAGAGAAGGTCCTACTTCCTTTCCGAGTCCAGGAGTCGTAAGTCTCACGGCACATCTCTCGACACACTCCCTGGTTCCCGCAATGTAACCGCCTATAGGAGCAAGTCCTCCACCCGGATTCTTTATAAGTGAACCAACCACCATATCAGCGCCGTAAGCGGTAGGCTCTTCCCTTCTTACAAACTCTCCGTAGCAGTTGTCAACCATACAGATAACATCCGGCTTTATATTCTTTATGAACTTTATAAGCTCACCTATCTTTTCAGGTGAGAATGTATCTCTTGTGGCATATCCCTTTGATCTCTGGATCTCCACAAGCTTTGTCTTTTCGTTTATGGCAGCCCTTATGCCCTCATAGTCAAATCCCGAGTCCGGAAGGAGCGACACCTCACGGTAAGAAACTCCATACTCAGCAAGGCTTCCTACAGAAGGTCTGATACCGATGATCTCTTCCAGAGTGTCATATGGCTTACCGGCAGGGCAAAGGATTTCATCCCCGGGTCTTGTATTTGCAAAAAGAGCTGTTGCCAGTGCATGGGTTCCGCAAACTATCTGTGAACGAACCAGCGCATCCTCTGTTCCGAAGTAATTGGCATAAACCTTCTCAAGAGTGTCTCTGCCGATATCGTCATAGCCGTAGCCTGTGGTTCCATAGAGGTGAGCCTCAGAAACCTGGGCATCCTGCATGGCTTTTACTACCTTAAGCTGATTGTACTCAGCTATAGCATCTATCTCTTCAAATCTGTCCTTGAGACTTCTCAGCTGCTCCTCGCAAAAATCATAAACCGAAGGCGCTATGCCAAGAGACTCAAACATTTCTCTGTTATCCATTCTGTAATCCTATCTTTCTTATAATCAAATTCCTGAATGTTGACCCAATTTACATCCTGTTCTCTTTTGAACCATGTAATCTGCCGTTTAGCATAATTTCTGGAATCCTGCTTTATCTTCTCGACAGCCCGCTCGATTATAGCACGATTTTCCGATGCTGCAAGGCCGGTTCCTTCCATCAGTTCAAAGGCTTCAAGAAGTTCCCTGTATCCTATACCCTTCACTGAGGTCCTGTCCTTAGGAAGTTTCAGCTGATAAAGCCACCTGGCCTCCTCTATAAGTCCCTGTGTGACCATGAGATCAACTCTTTTGTTGATTCTTTCATAAAGCGCCTGACGTTCATCATTAAGTACAAAAAAGGCCGGATTGTATACAGCCTTTTTCTCCCTTTCCTCGGCATTATGCTTCGAAATAGGGTATCCATGTATCTCATAAAATTCAAGAGCTCTTATGACTCTTCTTATATTGTGCTCATGTATCTTCTCTGTAGACTCAGGGTCAATCTCTCTGAGTCTCTGGTACAGGGCTTCCGCCCCGCCTTCTTCTGCAGCCTCTTTCATGAGCCTCTCACGGATATCACAGTGAAGGGTATCATCCTCCTCTGTAAAATCTATACCGTAAAGAAGCCCCTGAATATAAAATCCTGTGCCCCCCGCAAGGATAGGCACATGGCCCCGTTCATAGATTCCCTCTATGGCTTCTCTGGCCATGGTCTGGAACATACTGACATCATAATCCGTATCCACATCGATGATATCTATGAGATGATGGGGAACTCCCTGCATCTCCTCCTTTGTCACCTTGGCGCTCCCTATATCGAGGCCCCTGTATACCTGAACGGAATCGGCCGAGACTATCTCTCCTCCGAGGGCCTTTGCAAGAGAAACAGAGGCGGCGGTCTTACCCACCGCCGTCGGTCCTGCGATTATTATCAATGGTTTTTTTCTTAGATCGATATTGTTCATATATTTACTATAACGTTGATATGGTTTTTCGCGGGCACAAGTGGGAAATAGAATTATGGCACTTATGTCACACTATTCTTTTAAATTTCTTTTCCAGCTCATATTTCGACATGGAAATGATGGTAGGACGACCATGGGGGCAGGCGTAAGGATTCTCAAGGGACAAAAGCTCTCCGATGAGAGCATCCGCTTCCATGAGACTAAGCTTGTTGTTTCCCTTTACAGCCGCCTTACAGGACATGGAGGCTATCTTATAATAGATAGAATCCGGGGTTGTCATTCCTGTCTCGTCACTGAGTCCGTCAAGCATCTCAAGAAGGAGCTCCTTCTTTCCGATTTCGGGAAGATCCGTGGGAACGGCGGTGATGCTGAAATCTCTTCCTCCGAGATCGCTTATTTCAAAGCCGAAGCTCTGGAAATATTCTTCATATTTCTCCATCAGAAGAGCTTCTTCAGAGGTAAGGGTGACGAGAATCGGAGGATTAAGATACTGACTTGCAGGCTTTCTCTCCTTAAGTCTCTTCATCATCCTCTCAAAATTCACCTTTTCGTGGGCTGCATGCTGGTCGATGATATAGAGCTTGTCACCGTATTCTATGAGCCAGTAGGTCTCAAAGACCTGCCCGATGATCCTGTGCTGGTTTCTGGCCTTCTCGCTCAGAAATCTCTCCGAGAACAGGGTCTCCTGAACGGGATTTTCCTTCTTTACTTCGTTTTTCGAAATATCTGTATCATCAGAAGCATCGTTCTTTATTTCGTTTTTGGAAATATCTGTATCATCAGAAATATCCTTCTTTACTTCGTTTTCCGAAGCATCTGTACCATCAGGATCTTCATCATTTTCTCCGGCAGTCTGTTTCTCAGAAATATGATCCGAAGTTACTCTCTCTGCTGCCGAGGCATACTCATCTGCTCCGGCGCTGACATTTCCTGCATGAATTTCATTTTCGGAAGAAAGCTTCTCTTCACCTTCGTAATCAGTCTGTCCCTCAGTATCTAAGCTATGGTCCTGATCCGGATCGGATTTTCCATAGCTTCTCTCGAAGGTCTTCTCAACCTCGTCCTGAGCCTCCTTGAAATCCGAAAGTCCGAAACCTGAGTTCTTTTCAAAGCCGCTTTGAAATCCCTGGCTTCCTGCTGAGTGTTCCCTTCTGTACTGACTGTAATTTCCGGAGAACACGGCACCTGATCTGCCGGCTCCGCCGAAACTTTCATTTGTCTCAACAGCTGAAACAGTATGTGTATCCGCCGCATCTGCCCCGGCAGTTTTCTCATTAACGTATGACGATGTTCCGGCAGATTCACCGGAAGCTTTCTCATGAAGCTCAGCGCCGGAGACATTGCTGCCGTCCAGATATATGTCAGATTCAGGACGGGCCTCCGGATGAAGCTCCGGTCTCAGGGCCTCCTCATACTCCCGGTTGGTGATACTTTCACGTGTCTTTTCAAAGGGCTCCACATGCGGCAGTTTCTTTTCTTTCTCCTCGATCTCCACATGCGGATCGGCATCCGCCTTACGGCTTGTATTCTCATCCCTTCCGAAGGTCTCAAGATCGGTATTGACTATAAGCTCCGTCTCCCTGAGCCCGTTCTGTACCGCATCCACAATGGAATTGTAAACCACCATTCCGTCAGAGAAACGAACCTCCAGTTTCTGGGGATGAACATTGACATCCACAATCTCCGGATTTACATCTATCATAAGCACCGCAAAGGGGAACTTGTGCTGCATAAGAAAGGCATGGTAAGCATCCTCTATTGCCTTTGTGATCATGGGATTCTTTACAAATCTTGAATTCACAAAATATATCTCGAAATTCCTGTTGGCTCTTGTGATGACCGGCTTTCCGATGAAGCCGCGGACAGTAACAGCCGGAAGTCCCGTAAGCTGTGACCTCTGGTACTGACGGTTTATGGTAATGAGCTGGTTCGTCACATCTCTTCCGTAGATGGAATAGATAACGTCCATAAGAGAACCGTTACCGAGAGTCGCCAGTCTCTGACGGCCGTCCTGTATATATCTGAAGGCCACCTCTGGATGTGCCAGGGCTTCCTTCTCCAGGATATCCTGTATCCTTGCAGCTTCTGTCTGGGGGCTCTTCAGGAATTTCCTTCTGGCAGGAACATTTTTAAAAATGTCCCTTACTATAAAAGTGGTTCCGTCGGGAGCGCCTATCTCAGAAAAATCCTTCTCCACTCCGCCGTCTATTTCATAATGGGAAGCCATCATGGCTCCCGGAGTCTTGCTGATGAGCTCCACCCTTGAAATACTCGCGATACTGGCAAGAGCTTCTCCTCTGAACCCGAGAGTCTGTATATTCTCCAGATCTCTTGCATCCTTTATCTTCGAAGTCGCATGGCGCAGGAAGGCTGTACGGATATCGTCCTTATCGATGCCCTGACCGTTATCTGTGATACGAATCATGGATATGCCGCCGTCTCTGACCTCTACTGTCACAGATGAGGATCCTGCGTCGATGGCATTTTCCAAAAGCTCCTTTACAACACTGAGAGGTCTTTCTATAACCTCACCGGCTGCTATCTGGTTGATGGTTTCATTACTGAGAACTTTGATCTTCATTTCTTTCACCTGTCACTAAGCCCCTGACCAAGCTCATTTCATAATTATAAAATTCAGGGAATCCCCCTGCCCGGTTACATGCCGGCTGTCCCATGTGAATTCCTGCAGGCACGTTACCCGGGCGAAACGGTCTTCCTATTTCATGGTGCCGGTTAAAACGGCTTTTTATCTTTACTTACACCCCGAATTTTGACTTAAGCTCATACAAAGTGTTCATGGCATCAAGAGGTGTCATGTGGTCCACATCAAGAGCCTTAAGATACTCCATCGCTTCTTCAAGCTCAGGACTCACTGCAGCGCCTTTTTGAACCTTCTTTTCAGCTGAATCTCCCGAAGCGTTTTCATTCCTTTCGCGGTCTTTAAGGAAGCCTTCCTCGTCAAATGCCTCCTGAGTGAATCCCTCACCGGCCTCGATGGTCTTGGCCTTTGCTATGATGTCCGCATCGCTGAGCTCTCCGGCGATGACCTTTGCCCTGTCGATGACAGGCTTCGGAACTCCCGCAAGGCTCGCTACATCGATACCGTAGGACTGATCGGCCCCTCCGGGAATTATCTTACGCAAAAATACGATATCCTGATCATGATTTGTAACAGCTATACAGTAGTTGTTGACACCCTCAAGCTTTCCCTCAAGCTCAGTGAGCTCATGGTAATGTGTGGCGAACAGGGTCTTTGCCTTGACCACCTTTGCGATGTACTCCACCACTGCCCATGCAATGCTCAGGCCGTCAAAGGTACTGGTTCCTCTTCCTATCTCATCAAGGATAAGAAGGGATTTTGTGGTGGCATTTCTCAGGATGTTGGCAACCTCGTTCATCTCCACCATAAAGGTTGACTGTCCGGAAGCCAGATCGTCACTGGCACCGACTCTCGTAAATATCCTGTCGCAGATAGATATCTCCGCACTTCCCGCAGGTACAAATGAGCCTATGGAAGCCATAAGCACTATGAGTGCGGTCTGACGCATGTATGTGGACTTACCCGCCATGTTGGGTCCGGTAATGATGGCTATACGGTCTGACGCATCATTGAGGAAAGTGTTGTTGGATACGAACATTCCGTCTCTTATGAGCTTCTCAATGACCGGATGTCTTCCATCCTTTATGTCTATAATGCCTTCTTCATTTATCTTCGGCCTGCAGTAATTGTTGTCTGTTGCCACCTTGGAAAGAGAGATGATACAGTCAATGAGAGCCACATAATGGGAGGTCTTCTGTATCCTCTGAATGTTTTCCCCTATGGTATCTCTCACATCGCAGAAAAGCTCGTACTCCAGCTGATTGAGCTTCTCCTCCGCACCGAGTATGGTATTCTGAAGCTCCTCAAGTCTGTCGGTTGTATAACGCTCGCTGCCTGCCAGGGTCTGCTTTCTGATGAAATAATCAGGCACCAGATCCTTGAAGGTATTTGTCACCTCAAAGCAGTAGCCGAATATACGGTTGTACTTTATCTTCAGAGACTTGATTCCGGTCTTTTCTCTTTCCTCAGCCTCAAGATCGGCGAGCCACTGCTTGCCGCTTATCTTGGAATCCTTGTAGCGGTCAACTTCTTCATGGAAGCCTGCCTTAATAACCCCTCCGTCCTTTGATGAAACAGGAGGATCCTCCTCTATGGCATCGTCTATCAGCTTGTAGAGGTCAGCCATGGGGTCGATTCCGTCATGTATCTCCTTAACGAGCTTTGAATCGAACTGGGAAAGCTCCTGAATGATATCCGGAAGCATTTTCAGTGACTGCTTGAAGGCGATGAGGTCTCTCGGATTTGCGGACTTGTAGCAGATTCGACCCAGAAGTCTCTCATAATCATAGATTGTGTTGAGATACTCGGAGATCTCTTCTCTGTCGATGAAATGGTCACAGAAATCTTCTACCGCATCCTGACGGGCAAGGATCTCCTCCCTGTCGATAAGGGGCTGCTCAATGAATCTTCTGAGCATTCTCGCACCCATGGCAGTCCTTGTCTTATCCAGTACCCAGAGAAGGGAGCCGCGCTTTTTCTTTTCTCTCATGGTCTCTGTAAGCTCCAGATTGCGCTGGGTAGCCGTATCAATGATCATGTACTGGCTGCTGGAATAATATCTGATGTTGGCGATATGGGCCACGGTGCTCATCTGTGTGTCATAGACATATCTGAGGGCTGCTGCCGCACTGAGTCTCGCCAGATCCTTGTCCTGAAGTCCTATGCCTGACAGGCTTGCATGAAAATGCTCCTGCAATAGTGCACTTGCCTTCTCATCGTCGTAAACTTCATCGTTTAATTCAGTGATGATGAGGTTGAATCTGTTCTTCACATCATCCGTGTCGATACCGGAGATCATAAAGGCCTGATTGCAGACTATTTCCGCAGGAGAAAACCTGCTCAGCTCATCCATTACTTCCTTTTCGTTGAAGCAGGTGGTGGCAAGGAACTCTCCTGTTGTGATATCAACGCTTGAAATGCCGAAGCCTGTTGAGTCATAGAAAATGCTCATGAGGAAGTTGTTCTTTGATTCATCCAGAGCCTGCTCTGATGTGAGGGTTCCCGGTGTTATGATGCGGATAACGCCTCTTTTCACCAGTCCCTTGGCAAGCTTGGGATCCTCAAGCTGCTCGGCGATAGCGACCTTATAACCGTTGGAAGCAAGTCTTGCCACATATCCTTCTGCCGCATGAAAAGGGATGCCGCACATGGGAGCTCTCTCCTCCATGCCGCAGTCCTTGCCGGTGAGTACGAGGTCCAGAACAGAGGATGCAGTCTTCGCATCCTCAAAGAACATCTCGTAAAAATCACCTATACGGTAAAAAAGAATACAGTCCGGATACTGCTTTTTCGTCTCCAGATACTCTGCCATCATTGGTGACAATTTCTTTTCAGCCATTAATCAGTTTCTCTCCTCTGTCTAGATTTCTCCTAAAACTTTCGACTCAACAAAAGGGTTATGAGGGGGCCAGCCTTGTCGCTGACGCGACTAGGCTATTTCACCAAAATAGTAAAAGCCTTTGCTCTCAGTGAGTTTTACCATCTGCATGGTTCCGATGAGGCTCTTATCCCCCGGGAAATGAACCAGGACGCTGTTTGACAGTCTTCCTGTGACATAGCCCTCCTGGTTCCTGTTCACATCTTCAACGAGGACCTCCATCACCTTTCCGAGATCCCTGTTCTCATTCTCCGCGGAGCTTTCCTGTACCACCTTAAGAAGTCTGTCAAAACGTTCCTTTACTATATCCTCAGGTACCTGCTCGAACTTTGCGGCAGGTGTTCCGGTACGCTTGCTGTAGATAAAGGTATATGCAGCGTCGTATCTGCACTCCTTAACAACATCGATGGTATCCTGGAAATCCTCCTCTGTCTCTCCCGGGAAGCCTACGATGATATCCGTTGTGAGCGTTGCATCAGGAATAGCTTTTCTTATCTTACGAACAAGCTCAAGATAGCTTTCCTTTGTGTAATGACGGTTCATGCGCTTTAAAATGGCACTTGAACCTGACTGCAGAGGCAGGTGCACATGTCTCTCGATATTCGGATGGGTTCTCATAACTTCAATAAGCTCATCAGAGAAATCCTTTGGATTTGATGTCATGTAACGAAGTCTCTTAAGTCCCGGAAGCTCGGCTACAGCCTTTAAAAGCTCAGGGAAGGTGGTGGAACCCGGAATATCGTTTCCGTAGGAGTTAACATTCTGACCGAGAAGCATGATCTCTAAACAGCCGTCTTCGATAAGCTTCTCACATTCTCTGAGTATATCTGTCGCATTACGGGATTTCTCTCTTCCGCGGACATACGGCACGATGCAGTAGGTGCAGAAGTTATTGCAGCCGTAGCTGATATTAACAGATCCCTTGAATTTGAACTTTCTATCCGAAGGAAGATCCTCAACGATGAGCTTTGTATCATCGATGACCTCAACTGTACGCTTGCCGGTAACGAGAGACTTGTACAGAAGCTCAGCCAGCTTATAGACATTGTGAGTTCCGAAAACCAGCTTTACATAAGGATAATGCTTACATATTCCTTCAACCTCATCCTTCTCCTGCATCATGCAGCCGGTGATGCCGATGATCATGCCATCTCTCTTCTCATACTGGTGCTTGAGTCTTCCCAATCTGCCGTAAAGCTTCTGGTTGGCATTCTCTCTGACAGTACAGGTAGTGAAAAGAACGATGTCCGCATCCCAGTCATCCTCTGTGACAGTGTAGCCGCATTTCTCGAGGATACCCAGAAGCTTTTCGCCATCCTTGGCTGACATCTGGCATCCCATGACCTCTACCATGCAATGAGCCTTGTAGCCTTCAAGCTTTCGTATCTCCACAAGCTCACGCACTCTGTCCATAAAATAATACTGTCTTGCCGGCTCATCAAGTGGTGCCTGCTCAATTATTTCCTTGTAATCGATGATGTAATCCATAAAACCTCATTGTTAATCCCAGGGGACAGAAAAATCCCCTGGGATGATGTAATGTATACTAACTAAATTGTTTCAATTTTCGTCCGGAATCCACAATCATGATATGAACCTCCTGACATCTTTAAAGCCTGAAACAGGCTGTATCCGAACCTTATCTCACCTGTCCGTTTCCGTAGATACGATACTTGTAGGTGGTAAGTTCCCTGAGACCCATGGGTCCTCTTGCGTGGAGCTTTGATGTGGATATGCCTATCTCCGCTCCGAATCCGAAGCAGCCTCCGTCGGTAAAACGGGTGGATGCGTTCCAGTAAACACAGGCGCTGTCTATCTCATTCAGGAACTTCCCGGCAGCAGCCGGATCCTCGGAAATGATAGCCTCACTGTGATGTGTACTGTTGTTGTTTATATGGTATATCGCTTCACTGACTCCTGAAACCGTCTTCACGGAAATCTTGTAATCAAGATACTCTGTGGAGAAATCCTCTTCTGAAGCCTTCTCCACAAGCTCCATACGTATCTTTCCGTCTTTTGAGGCTTCTTCCAATGTCTCGTAAGCTTCTTCATCGGCATAGACCGTGACGCTCTTCTCCTGAAGCTTTTCAACAACAGGAACAAGCTTCGGAAGTGCTTCCCTGTCCACTACCAGAGATTCACAGGCATTACATACGCCGATTCTCTGGGTCTTGGCATTATACACTATAGGAACGGCTTTTTCTACCTCTCCGCTCTTTTCTATATAAATATGACAATTGCCGGCACCGGTCTCTATGACAGGTACGGAAGCATTGTCCACAACAGCCTTTATGAGCCTTTTTGAGCCCCGGGGAATGATGACATCCACATAATCATTCAACTGCATGAAGCGGTTGGTGGTCTCATGATCCGTCGCCTCTATAAGAATGAGGCTGTCAGGGTCAACGCCTGAGGCCTCAAGAGCCCTTCGGATAACTGCGACTATGGCCTTGTTTGAATTGATGGCATCCGAGCCTCCCTTAAGGATCACCGCATTGGAGGTCTTGAAGCAGAGGGACCAGGCATCGCTTGTGACATTGGGCCTTGCCTCGTAAATGATGCCCACGACTCCGATGGGAACCGCGGTCTTCACGAGCCTGAGGCCGTTAGGTCTCTCGATGGTCTCAAGGGTCGCTCCCACAGGATCCGGGAGCCCGGTAATGTCTCTCACCGCCGAAGCCATGTCATGAAGTCTCGCTTCCGTAAGCCGGAGACGGTCCTTCAGGCCTTCGCTCATGCCGTTTTTCTCAGCATTTTCAAGGTCTTTTTGGTTTGCACTCAGAATTTCCGAAACATTTACTGCATCTTCCAAAGCATCCGCAGCTTTAAGGAGCACCCGGTTCTTATCTTCGGAGCTGAGCCCTATGAGCTTTGCGGAAGCCAGCTTTGCATTCTTTCCTATAGTAATGAGATCCGTCATACAAACCTCCCTGATTCTTCTTATTTTTCAGCAATCTCTATAACGTGGTTCTCCTCGGAAGCTATCTCCTTGTCTGTTGCTTCCATGGCTTTCTTTACCTTCTTCTTTGCATCAGCCTGGTCACCGTCGGAAGCCCCGTCTTCTTTTGAGGCGTTCTTTATATCCTTAAGATATACTCCCAGGTTTGCCTTTACCGAATCGATATAGGCTCTTCTTAACTTTGCCTGCTCGTTCTTTTCTTCAGCGGTAAGTCCGCCGCCTTCCTTGGATTTATGATAAAGCTCGTTGATTCTTGCTATTTCTTTCTCTGTGATCATGTTATTTCCTTACTGTTAATTCTTTTTTATTATGATGTGGATTTCGACCTGATGACATGCGCTACTGTCATCATTCGTTCTGTCCGATGTATTCCATCAGATCAAAATTCTTATTTTTATGTGCAGCGAACAATGTTCCTACATTTTTTCCATCAATAATGTCAGTTATGATATCAGCTCCGGTGAACTTGGCGATGACCATGTCTGCTCCGGAATCTGTAGCGATACGGGCTGCCGCAAGCTTCGCGGACATGCCTCCGGTTCCCACATTGGAACCGCTCTTTGACTTGCCCATCTCCAGGATCTTTTCGTTTATCTCCGGAATGAAGGGAATGAACTCCGCATCCGGATTCTGATGAGGATCATCGGTGAAAAGACCGTCAATATCCGAAAGAAGTATAACGAGATCGGCATTGACAACAGCACCGACTATGGCTGCCAGCTGATCGTTGTCTCCGAAGGTCTCCACCTGATTGATCTCGGAAGTGGAAATGGTGTCATTTTCATTGACTACAGGCACTGTTCCCAAATTCAGGAGCTCTTCTATAGTGTTCTTTGTGTTCCTGCAGGATTCCGGAATCAGCATGACATTTCTTGTGAGAAGGACCTGCGCAGAGATGACACCGTATTCGGAAAAGAGCTTCTGATAAGTCATCATGAGCCTTGCCTGCCCTATAGCGGCAAATGCCTGCTTCTCCTCCATGCTGCGGGGTCTTCTGTGTATACCAAGAGTCTGCCTTCCTGTTGCTATAGCTCCGGATGTAACAAGGATGACATCCTTGCCCTCTCCGTTAAGATCTGCAATGACTCTTACAAGCTTCTCTATCTTTGAAAGATAAAGTCCGCCGGTCTTAGTGTGGGTAATGCTGGCAGAACCCACCTTTATGACGATACGTTTCTTATCTTTAAGAGCTGAGCGCATTTCTTCGTTAGTCATATAGGCCTCCATTCGCGTGGCATATTGTCGTGTCTGTCATATATCTGTTCGTTTTTTCGTGCAAGCACGCAAAACGAACAGCTGCATGACACAGACTTATTAGTCTTACGCATTGCTCCGCTACCGCTCCCGCAATGCTACAGGAATCTCGAATCCGCGCCGCAGCGCTGCTTCTCGATTCCTGTTGTCGTGTCATATATCTGTTCGTTTTTTCGTGCAAGCACGCAAAACGAACAGCTGCATGACACAGACTTATGCAGAATTCTACAATGAATTATAGTGTTTTACAAGCGCCTCTGCGGTTTTCATACCGTCCATAGCGGCACTCATGATTCCTCCCGCATAGCCTGCGCCCTCGCCGCAAGGGTAGATTCCGGAGATATTGGACTCAAATTCCTCATTTCTCGGGATCCTTACAGGGCTTGAGGTTCTGGCCTCTATTCCCGAAAGGACGGTGTCCTCCCTTGAGAAACCGCGGAGCTTATATTCAAAGCTCTCCATTCCTTCTACAAATGTCTCGTTAAAGTCGTTAAGGGAAGCGTATTTTGAGCCTTCCTCAAAACGGAAGATGTCGTTGAGCTTTGCAAAACCGTACTGTCCCTTTATCTCAGGCTTCACTTCACCGAGACTCTCCTCTGTGCTTTCCCTGTTCTTCTTGAAATCCCCGTAGGTCTGAACCGGAACCTTGCCGTCTTTAAGCTCGAAGGCTCTCTTTTCAAGCTCTCTCTGAAGTCTGATTCCTCCGAGAGGATCGTGTTCCCCGTCATAGTCACTCTTGCGGACCGACACTATGATGGCAGCATTGGCATTCTTACCGTCTCTTGCGTGATAGCTCATACCGTTAACGCAGAGCTTCCCCTCCTCTGAAGAACTGTTCACAACATATCCTCCGGGGCACATGCAGAAGCTGTAAACCCCTCTGCCGTTTCCTGCCGTGTGTGTCACCTTATAGGCTCCCTGTCCGAGGGCTTTCAATGTCTCTTCATCGACTTCTCCGTAGAGATCCTCGTTTATCATGGCCTGGCTGTGCTGAACGCGGAAGCCCATGGCGAAATCCTTGGCCTGCATCTCAAGTCCCGCATTATAAAGCTCCTCATAGGTATCTCTCGCAGAATGGCCTATGGCAAGGATGATATTTCTGTCCTTATCTCTTTCCTTATCATAAGTGAACTTTGTGTTGAATCTTATCTCGCCGCCCAGGGCCTCGATCTCCCGGCGGATGTTCTTTACGATGTCCACCAGGCAGTCAGTTCCAACATGGGGCTTTGCATCTATAATTATGGAAGAATCTGCTCCGTAACCCACAAAAAGATTCAGAACGAAGCTGCTCCTGCCTTCCTTATCCTTAACGAGGGTGTTGATCTTTCCGTCGGAAAATGTACCTGCACCTCCCTCACCGAACTGAGGGTTGGACTCTGTGTGAAGCTTCCCCTGCTCCCAGAGGTCCTCAACGTCTCTGATTCTCTGATCCACATCGGCACCACGCTCAAATACTATAGGATGCATTCCGGCTCTCGCCAGAAGCAGAGCTGCGAACATACCCGCAGGGCCAAATCCGACCACCACCGGTCTGTTTTTTTCCTCTTTAAAGAATTCGCGCCTTTCAACACCCACTATAACATCATTGAGCTTCGGCTCCCTGTACTCCGGGATACTGTCGAGGCTTACATCTCTGTTCTTAAGCTTCTGAACCAGCTTTTCCTCCTGCTTTTCAGAAAATTTTGTCTCGATCATGACGGTATAGCTGAAATATATTTCCGGCTTTTTTCTGGCGTCGATGGAGCGCCTTACCACCGTAAGAGTCGCGATATCCTTCGCCTCTATCCTAAGAACCTTTGCCGCGGCAAGCTTCAGCTTCACCACTGAGTCCGTAACTTTTAGCTTTAACTGATTTATCCTGATCATTTTTTCACCTGTATTATTTTTCTTTTTCCAAGCAGTTCTTTCAAATCAGATTCAAAAACATACTTTTTATCATTGCCTATACTAGCATAAATACCATACTCGCACAAATAATCTGTGCCGCATCAAGACATTCACACAACAAAAAAGCCATCGCTCTAACGGACTTAAAATCCTTAAAGCGATGGCTTTTCTTTAGCTTTCAGAAACCTTTTTCGGTCATACATTCTCGCATCTGCTCTTTCAAATACCTTGCGGAAGCTGTTATCTTCTCCGGGCCGGAATGCAGAAAGACCGCTGGCAACAACCGGAGATCCATTACACTGGTTTTCCTCTGCCTGCCTTTCAAATTCTGCCAGAAGCGACTTTCTGTTCTGATAATCTTCACCCTCCACCAAGACAACAAATTCATCCCCGCCAATCCTGAAAACCGGACTGTGCTTAAACATTTCGCAGATCAGGTGACATGCCTCCTTTAGAAGACGGTCTCCTGCCTCATGTCCATGGGTATCATTCATACGTTTCAGACCATTTACATCAAACACAACCACACCGAACTCCTGCAAATCTCCACTTGCAATACCCTCATTTATCTGCTGCTCTGCCTCAACATATGCATTATAGCTTTTTACACCGGTGAGCGAATCCCTGAATGCAAGCTGCCTTGCTGACCCGAGTTCCTTCTTTTGTTTTTCTTCCCTCCGAAGTATTTCTTCCAGTTCAAGCAAACGGTCCTCTTTCATATCCTCAAGAACAAAGGTATGAAGGATGCAGGTTCCCAGCAGCCATCCGGTGGTATATAGCGGAAGCAGCGGGTTAGTCACCTGAATACCCAACAGTATCGCAATTGCAAAACCAAATAATCCTATAGCCCGATGATGGCGTTTTTCACTTTTATCCATGCCTTTGGATATAAATAACACATAACCGGCAGAAAGCACAAACATGATGACTTGTGTTATCAGAATATAGTATCTCAGTTTACCTGAATGAAATACTCCGTCTTCATCAAACCAAAACATAACAGGCCAAAAGAAGTTCAGCGCCAGAACAACAGCTATAAACGCAAGAAAAAACCAGCCAATATAGTGTAATGCTTTGTTCAGGCCGGACCATTCCTCAAGATAGTTGACCACATATCGAGTCCACAAAAACACAGTGCCGGCCATTAAAGCAAAGTAAACCACGCTATCCGCAAATACCGCAGCGATCATATGTGCCTCATAGAGAATTCCCCAAAAAATGTCTGAAACATAAAATGCTGCCACGCTCAATACGAGCAGGCGATAGGTTTTTCCTGCAGGCGATGTATTTCTGTAATGCTGATTTCTTATTACGTCATTGTTTATGATGCAATGGACCAACAACGCCACTATTGCTGTGCTTGAATAAGTCATATTGGCTTTTCATCTCCCTATACTGATCTCCTTAGCAGATGTCCGACTATAAAAGATGTCGACATTTTCAGAAATATTTATAAATCTAAAATCGGCAGTCCTTAGTAAACAGGTCCTGCCGATCATCTTTATCAATGCTTTTTGAGTCAGTCTATATAGTTTTCTCTCCTGCAGCTCTTCCGGCCATGTACCCCGAGCTCCAGGCCCACTGGAGATTGTAGCCTCCGCAGATTCCGTCTATGTCCAGTATTTCTCCTGCGAAGTAAAGTCCCGGAACAAGCTTTGATTCCATGGTTTCGGCATTGACTTCCGAGGTGTTTATGCCGCCTGCTGAGCACTGGGCATTCTGAAACGGGTTCACTTCCTCGCACTCTGCCTTGAATCTGCAGCTAAGGGAACCAAGTGCCTTAAGCTGCTTTTCGGAAACAGCCGAAACAGGCTGCTTTCTCTCTATGCCAGAAAGCTCCAGAAGCACATTGCCAAGCTTATCATTGAGAAGTCCGGTAAAAAAGCTTCCCATCTCTTTATTACGGAGCCTCTCTGCCCGTTTCTTAAAAAATTCGAATATCTCCTCATTATCATCAGAAATACCCGGAAGAAAATTGATATAAACTGAAGCTTTCTTTCCATCCTTGAGGGCGTAGGCTACGAATCTTGAAATCTGAAATACAGGGATTCCGGAGATGCCGAAGTCTGTAAGCTGAAGCTCCCCTTCCTCCTTTGCGACCACATCTCCGTCTATCTTCACTGTAAGCTTTGCATCCGTCCTTACTCCCGCCATGTTCTTATAACGGTTCCCTGTACATTTCACCCCAGTAAGTGCCGGAACCTGAGGAACCAAAGTGTGTCCCAAAGCCTTTGCCCATACATAACCGTCTCCTGTGGAGCCGGTCTTCGGTACTGCTCTTGAACCTGTGGCGATGATCAGCTTTTTAGCCCTTATAACCGTATCGCTTCCTTCGATATCCAACAGGAAATCACAGTATCTACCTGTCTGTTCTGTGTTTGCCGGGTGATCTCCTGATTTATCTTCCGTAACCACCGAAAGATCTGCCTCTTTTCCGGCAAAAGCTTTGAAACCACCCTCATCCTTCCTTATCTTTCTGATAAGGGTATCAAAAATCACTTCTGCCCCGGAATTCCTTACTTCGTCCCAAAGGGCTGTGACGACGGATGACGCCTGATCGGAATTCGGGTACACATAGGTCCCTCTGTATTTTGGTTCAATGCCTATTTCTCTGAACCACTCTATAGTTTTTTCCGGCGGGAAGCACCTGATACCAGCCTCGGCAAACTCCGGATTCTCCCCCCTGTATTTTCCGCCTGCCAGGTCTTCCATATCAAGGTTCGTAAAATTGCATCTGCCGTTTCCTGTGGTCGCAAGCTTTTTCCCCGGGGCAGGATTCCTCTCTATCAGGAGAACTCTAACACCTTTGCGTGCTGCTTCTATGGCAGCCATCATACCGGCCGCACCGGCACCTATCACCGCAACATCAAAAACACCTTTTACGGATGACGGGATGCTGCATCTGCTATTCCCATCCTCATTCCTGTCGTTTTTTCTGTTGCTATTCCTATTATTCCTATCGTTTTTTCTATTGCTATTCCTGTCGTTATTTCTATCGTTTTTTTTATTGTTGGTTTTATTGTTGGTTTTCTCGTTATTTTTCATATTTCCAGCTGTTTTAAAAATGCCCGCCCCATAAGGGACAGGCAATCGACATTAAACCCTCAGATGAATCTCTTCAGTCTTCCACCGAGAGGCATATTATCAAGGTCTTCCTCCGTGAAAGCACGCATCTTTATGAGCAGACCGAAATAAACCACCACTGCCACACATACCGACGGAAGGACTGCTATGGCAGATCCGATCCTTGTGTATCTCTCTGCCTCAGGAAGCATCATGGTGATGACAGTTGAATTTGCAAAAGCCACAATTCCCATGAAAGCTGCCGCAATTATAGGAAGCAGATATATCTCCCTGATTTCCTGACGGAATCTCACATGCCGTTTTATGGCGATGTTATTCATAAAGCACATCAAAAATGCAAAAAGAATGTTGGACAGCACTACCGCATATATTCCCATGCCTGTAAAAAGAAGGGCTATCAGGCAGATGATGTGCAGTATGAGTGAAACCAGTGCGTGTTTCAACGGACTGCTGAGATGTCCCAGTCCCTGAAGTATGGCATTGGTTATGGTGGACTGTGAATAAAATACCACCGCAATGGCGCCTATCCTTGTGAGCATGATGAGAAGCTCCACATTTTTCCCCGGGAAGAGCATACGGCATATCGGATCTGCAAGTGCACAGAGTCCGACTGCAGAAGGTATCGCCACCAGCATGGTAAATCTTATGCTGTATCTCACTCTAAGAACAGTGTTCTTCCTGTCATGGGCAGCTACCGCTCTCGTGAGACTCGGGATGAGTGAGGATGACAGAGCATTGGCAAGGGCCACAGGAATGTTGAAAAGAATGTGATACTCTCCGAAAACGCCCCACTGGGAAACGATCTTTTCCGCATGTCCCAGGTAGGTCATAATGTTTCCGAATATGGCATCATCTATGACCGATGAGATATTGTAAACCGTCGAAGAAATGAGGATAGGCAGCATGGTTCCGGCCAAAAGGAGTCCCAGTCTTCTGTAGCTGTCCACCTCCCCGTTATCCGCTCTCATTCTCTTCTTCATCTCACGGCTCTTTGATGAATAAAGAACCAGGAAGAACAGAAGGGCTGTCAATGCACCGGCTCCCGTACCGATGGCTCCTCCTGCGGCGCCAAAGGCTGTGGTATAGCTTTCGCTCTGATAGATAAGATTTGCAGTTTCTCCCCGCTTAAACAGTATAGTGGCAGCCAGAATCGAAATAATGGCATTGAGGATCTGCTCCAGTATCTGTGAAATCGCCGTAGGAACCATGTTTCCGGTTCCCTGGAAATAACCTCTCAGGATTCCGAGATAGGCCATGATCCAGACTGTTGGTGCCAGAGCTCTCAGAGCATATCTGCAGAAAGGCTTCTTCAAAAACACCTCGGATATGAAATCAGACCCGAACCACAATGCCGAAAACATGAGGAAACCCACAACAGTTGCATAAAAGCATGCTGCCTTTATAACTCTGTGGGTGTTTTTATACTGCCCGTTCACCAGATTCGCGGAAACAATCCTCGAAACCGCTGTAGGCATCGAAAAGCTGGATAATATAAGCAATAATGTATAAATACTATAGGCACTGGTGTAGTAACCGTTTCCTTCATCTCCTATGATGGCAGTGAGGGGCACTCTGTACACCATGCCTATGATCCTGACTACAATGCTTGCGACCGCAAGGAGAGAACCCTGAACTATAAAGTTGTTTTTTCTGTCTCTCTCCGCATCTTCGCTGAAGGTTCTGCGAACCTTTATGCTTTGTGATCTTGAAGACCGTTCTGATGAAGTCTCCCTGGCAGGTCTTACTCTTCTCTGATCACTCATCTAAAATATCCCTTTCCCTCCAAAATTTCCTTTTGGCGCCGCTCCATTTCTATACGTTCGTCATCTTCCATATGGTCGTAACCCAAAAGATGAAGCATGCTGTGGGCAACCAGAAATGCCAGCTCTCTTCTTTCCGGATGACCGTACTCCTTTGCCTGAGACTCAATACGGTCCTGATTCAGGACTATATCTCCGAGAAGAAGCTCTCCTGAGTCGGGATTGAAGATATCCGAATTGCTCTCGTCTATCTCATCATAATTCGCAGGAACTTCCCAGTCCACCATAGGGAATGAAAGCACATCAGTAGGTGAATCTATTCCTCTTGCCTCTCTGTTCAGCTCATGAATGCCCTCATTATCGGTGATAAGGACACTTATTTCACACTCGTATGGACACTTCTCATAATCAACGGAAGCTTCTATGATCTCTCTAATGATATCTTCAAACTGAAGATCAAGACGTTTTTCTACTTCAAAATCTATATTTACAGTCATTTTTTCCTCCATGGATCAGAAGTAAGACCAATCAGTAATCCTTATGTCTGTTCTCATTTCTGTGCTCACCGAAATTACGTGAAGACATTTCACGCTGCTTAGCTCTTTTTGCGCGCTTTTCCTCATCCCTCTCGTATGCGTTTACTATACGCTGAACCAGAGGATGTCTCACAACATCCGCGCTGGTGAGCTGAACGAACTCAATTCCTTCAACTCCCTTAAGTACCCTCATGGCATCCTCAAGACCTGACTTCTTACCCTCCTCAAGATCCTTCTGGGTGAGATCACCGGTGATGATAACCTTGGAACCGAAACCTATACGGGTAAGGAACATCTTCATCTGTGCCGGGGTTGTATTCTGGGCCTCATCAAGGATAATGTAGGAATTATCAAGGGTTCTTCCTCTCATATAGGCAAGGGGAGCCACCTCTATAAGTCCCTTTTCGGAATTTGACTGATACTGCTCAGCACCCATGATGGAATAAAGGGCATCATATACAGGTCTCATATAAGGATCCACCTTGGACTGGAGATCTCCGGGCAAAAAACCAAGCTTTTCTCCGGCTTCTATGGCAGGTCTCGTAAGGATGATACGCTGAACCTCCTGCTGGCGGAAAGCAGTTATGGCCATGGCCATACCGAGATACGTCTTTCCGGTACCTGCAGGTCCGATTCCGAAGGTGATCATGTTGTTCCTTATGGCATCAACATATTCCTTCTGCCCCAGGGTCTTCGGCTTTACAGGCTTACCGAGAGAGGTTCTTGCAAGTATATCCTTATCTATCTCGATAATGTCATTGCCTCTTATTTTTTCCGTAAAGCTGAGAGAAATCGCATAATCCACGTTCTGCTCAGTGATGGTATTGCCTCGCTGGCTTAGCTGAAGGAGCTTCTTTATAACTTCCTTTGCTTTCTCGGCATCAGACTCTTCGCCTATTATTTTAAGTACGCCGTTTCGATCGATGATCGTAACATTGAACGATCTCTCTATCTTTTTTATGTTGCTGTCTAACTGACCGAGCACATTCTGCTCATGCTCCATGGGAATGTCCATGATTGCTTCTACTGTTGCCAAGAAATATCTCCTCCACAATGTTAAGTATAACTTGAACGTCAAAATCGACACAGACCATTTCCCGCCGAAGACTTCTCGCTTATTTCGAGAAAGGCCTCCCGGAACGGTATTGGCGGCTGTGTCTCGTATACGAAGAAAGCCCTGAGTCATTTCTGAATCAGGGCTACATTAATCATCTATTTACGATTAGTTGAACTTACGCTTTCTAGCTGCTTCAGACTTCTTCTTGCGTCTTACAGATGGCTTCTCGTAATGTTCTCTCTTGCGAATCTCCTGCTGAATGCCGGCCTTAGCGCAGTTTCTCTTGAATCTACGTAATGCACTGTCCAGAGACTCGTTCTCTTTTACGATAACATTTGACATGCTGAAACCCAAACCTCCCTTCGGGTACAAAC
This sequence comes from Oribacterium sp. P6A1, assembly GCF_000702885.1. Classification (GTDB taxonomy): domain Bacteria; phylum Bacillota; class Clostridia; order Lachnospirales; family Lachnospiraceae; genus Oribacterium. The sequence continues at coordinate 91,937 of NZ_JNKO01000007.1, forward strand.
TCTGATTTATTATAACACACAATTCGTGTGCGTCAAGCATTTTTTTACTTGATCTGCTCCCTGATAACTTCACCGGCCTTTGCAATAGCCTCATCGATCCTGGAAGCATCCTTACCGCCGGCCTGAGCCATGTTAGGACGTCCGCCGCCGCCACCGCCAAGGATAGGTGCCACAAGCTTGATGAGATTTCCTGCATGAGCTCCTGCCTTAACAGCAGCATCCGTTGCCATAGCCACCATGGAAACCTTGCCGTCCTTATCGGAAATAAGGAGAACAACGCCTTCCTGAAGCTTCACCTTGAGATCATCACCAAGATTACGAAGCTCGTTCATATCTACGCCTGCTACATGTGCTGCAAGGAACTTAACACCGTTGATCTCTGTAACATTATCCATTACATTGCCCAGGGCGTTCTTTGCCTCCTTGCTCTTAAGAGCCTCGTTCTCGCTCTTAAGCTCCTTTAATTCCTTCTGGAGAGACCTGATATGCTCTGCAAGTGTTGCAGGTGTTGCCTTAACAAGCTCACAAGCCCCATTGATTTCCTTTTCAAGGTTCTCATAGTACTTGCGGACATTCTCGCCTGTAAGAGCTTCTATACGTCTTACGCCTGCTGCAACACCGGACTCACTTATGATCTTAAACTGACCGATTTGAAGTGTATTCTCAACGTGAGTACCGCCGCAAAGCTCTACGGAGAAATCACCCATACGTACAACTCTGACCTCAGCGCCGTACTTCTCGCCGAAAAGTGCCATAGCGCCTGACTTCTTGGCCTCTTCAAGAGTCATGACATCTGTTCTTACAGAAAGTCCCTCACGGATCTTCTCATTAACGATATCCTCAACCTTCTTGAGTTCTTCCTTTGTCATAGCCTGGAAGTGTGAGAAGTCAAATCTTGTTCTGCCTGCATCCTGGTATGAACCTGCCTGCTCTACGTGAGTTCCCAGAACTTCACGGAGTGCCTTCTGAAGAAGGTGTGTAGCTGAGTGGTTTCTGCAGGTAGACATACGGTTCTCTGCATCCACCTTAAGAGTTACCACATCGTTAAGCTTGATCATACCGCTCTTCATAGCACCGATGTGAGCGATCTTGTTTCCGCCAACGTGCTCAGTCTTCTTTACTTCGAAAACTGCTGCTCCCTTACCAAGGGCTGAAGCATCCTTGTCCTCTGCTCCGAGAACGATAAGACCGGTATCTCCGACCTGACCGCCCATGGTTCCGTAGAAAGGTGTCTCCTCTGTGATGATAGCGCCTTCCTCACCATCGGAAAGTGCCTCTACCAGAGCCTCTTCATCTCCGAGAGAAATCATGGAAACAACCTTGCTCTCCATGGAAAGCTTATCATAACCGTCGAATGAACAGCTTATCTCAGGATCAAGTTCGTCATAAACTGTTGCAGCGTGTCCGCTGTACTCTGACATCTTACCTGACTCAAGTCTGTCCTTACGTCCCTGCTTCTTCTGCTGCTCCATGGCTGCCTTGAAGCCCTCTTCGTCAACAGTGAAGCCCTTCTCCTCAAGGATTTCCTTTGTATTGTCTACAGGGAAGCCGTATGTATCATAAAGCTTGAATGCATCCTCACCGGAAAGCACCTTCTTGCCTGATGCAGACAGAGATGCCTCCATCTCCTCGAGGATCTCCATACCCTGCTCATAAGTCTTTTCAAACTTCTCCTCCTCAGCCTTAACTACGCTGAGAATAAAATCTCTCTTTTCATCAAGTTCAGGATAACCGTCCTTTGATGTCTCGATAACCCTCTCAACAAGTGTAGGAAGGAATGAACCCTTGATACCAAGCTTTCTTCCGTGACGTACAGCACGACGGATGATACGGCGAAGTACATAGCCTCGTCCGTTGTTTGAAGGCATGATACCGTCAGAGATCATGAATGTCATGGAACGTGAGTGATCTGTGATGATACGAACCGAAATATCAGACTCATGTGTCTCAGGCTTGTCATACTCGATACCGCCGGAGATCTCACAGATAAGATCTCTAAGGCTCTTAAGTGTGTCTACATCAAAAATAGATGCCACATCCTGAACAGCTACCGCAAGTCTCTCAAGACCCATACCTGTATCGATGTTCTTCTGTGCAAGATCAGTGTAATGATTCTCGCCATCGTTGTTGAACTGGCTGAATACGATGTTCCATACTTCCATGAAACGATCGCCTTCTCCACCCATTACGTCTTCAGGGCCGTTTCCGTACTTTTCTCCACGATCGTAGTAGATCTCTGAACATGGACCGCAAGGACCTGAACCATGCTCCCAGAAGTTATCTTCCTTACCGAACTTATAGATTCGCTCAGCAGGAATATGCATATCATTAAGCCAGATGTTGTATGCTTCTTCATCATCAACATAAACTGACGGATAAAGTCTCTCAGGATCGAGTCCGACTCTCTCTGTGAGGAACTCCCATGCCCATGGAATAGCTTCTTTCTTAAAATAATCTCCGAATGAGAAGTTTCCGAGCATCTCAAAATATGTGCCGTGACGAGCTGTCTTACCTACGTTCTCAAGATCTCCTGTACGGATACACTTCTGACATGTTGTGACTCTGCGTCTTGGAGGAATCTCCTGACCGGTGAACCATGGCTTCATCGGTGCCATACCTGAATTGATAATGAGCAATGAATTGTCATTATGCGGAACCAGTGAGAAACTGTTTAAGCGTAAGCATCCCTTCTCCTCAAAGAAGCTAAGGAACAGTTCACGTAATTCATTTACGCCTCTGTACTGCATTTTAATATCTCCTCGTGTCTATGAAATAAATTAAGCCATTTACGGCATAATGGACATTAACTTGTAAAATATACCACAGCGATTTTTAACTTGCAAGATAGGATGCATAATCTTTAACAAGGTCCGTACAATGCTCTCTTGTGAGCTTTATGTACCTGTCCAGGTAGTCTATTTCCTCCATAACACTGACCTTGTTATGTCCCACCACCTTCATACATTCATGATTTCTGGAAACAAGAAAGGTATTTTCAGAGTCAAAGAACTCTTTCTTTTCCCACTCCGTCATCCCGGCAGATATATCATCGGTAAGGGCTCTCAGCTCCCGGTCCCAAAGCTCAGAGACTCTATTGTAATCATCCTTCAGTCCCATGTCCTGGCCTCTGCCTGTCATGCGCTCATACAGCTCATCTATTTCCTTAAAGCGGGTCTCATATTTTCCGGCAGGATCCTTTTCACTTTCTTCCGCTTTTTCTTCCACCGTTGCAACTATAAACTGCTCTGCCGTTTCCGCCTGCACTACGGTATTCTGCCTGCCTGCCTCATAGTCGGCAAGTTTGTTTTTCAGCACTATCTTAATTCCCAATGTGATGATGGTACACACAAGGCACAGCACCATAATCCCCCAAAGGGTTCTCTTTGAAATTCTGTTCAGCATAAATCAAGCCTTTCGATAAATAGTGATGCGGGCACCAACAGTCGACATCGAATCCTTCCGCGCAAAGCGCTCTCACGATTCTCCCGCATTTCGCACTCCCGGGCCGCAAAAAGCGTCCTTACGTGCTCTCTATGGCACTTATGTCATAGTATTACATTTCCCTGAATTTTAAAAGCCCCTGCGCATAGCGCAGGAGCCGAAACACACTAAATGACACAAAAGTCATCTTATCCACTTGTCGTAGAGATTCAGAATCTGATCCGTAAACTTTCCGAGGTCCTTGTTGGCTCCTCCATAGTTCGCTTTGATGGCCACAAGAAGCTTGTTGTAAGCAGACATAAGTCTGTCGAAGGCCGCATCCGAAGACTTCCTCCTTCCCGGTATGCCGCTGGAAGAATACTCCACTGCCTTTATCACTTCCACAGGCTCTCCGACGATCTCCCATTGATTTGATGCAAGATTAAACACAGAACCCGAATACGGGCAGTCTACCGTATATCCGAGCTTTTCATGTATAAGCTCTGACAGCACCTTCATGGAGCCGTCATCGCCATGCACCAGGAACACTCTGTCAGGTCTGTTGAGATCGTAGGCCGAGATCCACTTAAGGAGGCTTTCCTGATCCGCATGGGAGGACATGGCAGGCATTCTGGCTATCTCCGCCCTTACAGCTATCTCATCCCCGAACATCTTGACGCTTTCTGCGCCATCCAGAAGTATTCTTCCGAGAGTACCCTCCGCCTGATATCCGGCAAAAACTATGGTTGAGGCAGGCTTCCACAGATTGTACTTTATATGATGACGTATACGTCCGGCATCACACATACCCGATGCGGAAATGATTACCTTGGGAGTCTCATCAAAATTTATGATCTTTGATTCTTCCGAGGTTATGGAAAGATTAAGTCCCTTAAAGGCTATAGGATTGATTCCGCTGAGTACCAGCTCTTTGGTCTCATCATCGTAACAATCCGCAAGATTCCTTGTAAAAACGTGGGTCGCTTCAACAGCAAGAGGGCTGTCTACGTATACCGGAAAATCCCCGTGACCCTTTATGAGCTTGTTGGACTTTATCTGTCTGTATAGATAAAGAAGCTCCTGGGTTCTTCCAACCGCAAATGCCGGGATGACCACATTGCCGCCTCTGTCCAGTGTCCTCTGAGTGATATTCACAAGATCAGCCACATGATCCACGGTCCTGTCATGCAGTCTGTCGCCGTAGGTGGATTCCATAACAACATAATCCGCATCCCTTATATACTGGGGATCTCTTATGAGAGGTTTATCTGAATTCCCGAGATCTCCCGAAAATACAATTTTCTTTGAAACTCCGTTCTCTCTGATCATAACCTCGATGGAGGCAGATCCCAAAAGATGTCCCGCATCAGTAAAACGTATTTTCACACCGTCATTGAGCTCTACAACCTTGTTATAGTCCACTCCCTGAAAATGATCCAGAACACCGTTGACATCATTGAGATCATACATGGGAACCACATCTTCAATTCCGGCCCTCCGGCCCTTTCTGTTCCTGTACTCCACTTCCTGCATCTGAATATGAGCGGAATCTCTCAGCATGATATTGGCCAGATCCTCTGTGGCTCTGGTGGTGATCACCGTTCCATGAAATCCGTTTTTGTATGCATAGGGAATCATGCCGGAATGATCGATATGGGCATGAGTCAAAAGGATATAATCCACATCAGAATACTTTATAGGCAGGGGTGCATTTTCATAATGCTTCGTTCCCTGCTGCATACCGCAGTCTATAAGTATCTTAAGTCCTGCCGCATGAAGATAATGCAGTGAACCGGTTACTTCATGATCTGCTCCGATAAAATATAGCTTCATGTTCACCTCCGATGTAAAGCGATGATCTTCTTTGTTTCTCCCTCCCATAAGAACTCTTCTTCGCTTTGTTTTCTAATTAACCACGAACTACGCAGAGCTTCATGTCCTCATAATAAAAAAACTCTGCTGATACTTTTATTATATCAACAGAGTTTTTTGAATTCTACTTTTCCGGATTTAATTTAGAATGTTTTTTCTTTTCTGTATTATTTTTGAAAATATTTTGCATTACTCCGACAGATATGCCGCCTTGACCTTCGGATCATTTGCAAGATCCTGAGCGGCACCCTCAATGGTTATCTTTCCGGTTTCAAGAACATAGGCACGATCTGCGATGGACAGCGCCTTATTGGCATTCTGCTCAACCAGAAGAACCGTAACTCCCGACTCATGTATCTTCTCAATGATATTGAAGATTTCATTAACATAAATCGGAGAAAGTCCCATAGACGGCTCATCAAGAACCACCATTTCAGGATTGCTCATAAGGGCTCTTCCCATGGCAAGCATCTGCTGCTCGCCTCCCGATAATGTTCCGGCCATCTGGTTCTTGCGTTCCAGAAGTCTCGGGAAGTGTTCATAAACAGTTTTAAGTGTAGCCTCGATGCCCTCCTTGTCCTTACGGGTGTAGGCCCCCAGCATCAGATTCTGATATACAGACAATGTGGCGAAAACTCTTCTTCCCTCAGGAACATGGGCAAGTCCGTCAGACACAAGCTGATGTCCCGGTGTATGGGTGATATCCTTTCCGTTATACATTACGCTTCCGGATCTTGACTGGATAAGTCCCGTGATAGTCTGAAGCGTTGTGGTTTTTCCGGCGCCGTTGGCACCGATAAGAGTAACGATCTCTCCCTTGTCAACGTGGAAGGAAACGCCCTTAAGTGCATGAATCATGCCATAATATACATTAAGATCTTTTACATCCAGCATTACGCTCATTTCGTTTCCTCCTTAGTCACCGAGATATGCCTTAACAACCTCAGGGTCATGCAGCACATCCTGGGTATTGCCCTGCTTCAGTACCTGTCCGAAATTGAGTACCGTCAGTCTGTCGCAGATACCTGATACAAGCTTCATATCATGCTCAATAAGAAGGATAGTCATGTCAAACTTATCTCTTACAAGTCTTATGGTGTTCATAAGTTCTTCTGTCTCGTTGGGGTTCATGCCGGCAGCAGGCTCATCAAGGAGAAGAAGCTTTGGCCCGGTGGCAAGCGCTCTTGCTATCTCCAGTTTTCTCTGCTGACCGTAAGGAAGGTTCGATGCCTTGTAGGTGCAGTAATCTTCCAGTTCAAATACACCGAGAAGTTCCATGGCTCTCTCATCCATTTCCTTCTCTACTTTACGGAACTTTGGTGTTCTGAAAATGCCATCCAGAGTCGAGTATCCATGATTGTTATGAAGTCCGACTTTAACATTATCAAGAACAGAAAGCTGCGAGAAAAGACGGATATTCTGGAAGGTTCTGGCGATACCCTTTTTACTTATAGCCTCGCAGTCCAGTCCTGTGATAATGTCTCCGTCAAGAGATATCTGACCGCTTGTAGGCTTGTAAACTCCGGTAAGAAGGTTGAATACCGTAGTCTTTCCTGCACCGTTAGGACCGATAAGTCCGTAAAGCTCGTTCTTTTCTATCTCAACATTAAAATTGTCAACCGCCTTTAGTCCGCCAAAGGAGATTCCCAGACTGTCTACTTTAAGCATTGCAGCCATATCAATCCTTCTCCTTTCTTTCTGTCTTATTCTTCTTGAAGCTCATGAGAATTCTTTCACGATACTGTATCCATGACGGAGCCGATGTGAAGAGCATCATGAGGATAAGAACTATCGCATAAATAAGCATACGATAATCGCTGAGGCCTCTGAGAAGCTCAGGAAGTACTGTAAGTACAACCGCCGCAACCACTGAGCCCCGGATATTTCCGATACCTCCCATAACCACAAATACGAGAATCATGATGGACTGGTTGTAACCGAAGTTCTTGGGAAGAGCCTGAAGTGAGCTTAAGTTGTGAGCATAAAGCACACCGCCTACTCCCGCAATTGCTGCGGAAATTGTGAAAGCCAGAAGCTTAAACTTTGTCACATTAAGACCGACAGACTCTGCTGCGATTCTGTTGTCTCTGATGGCCATAATTGCACGTCCGGTTCTTGAATTTATAAGATTGAGAACTATAAAAAGTGCCACGATAAGAAGAACCACACCTATTGTAAAGTTTGAGTTCTTGGGGGTTCCTGTGATACCCTGAGCACCCTTTATGATGATGTCTCCGCCCTCCATGTTGAGGTGCATGCTGTCCTCAAGTGAAAAATGTGCTCCCCTGGCATCTACTCCAAAGTACAAAGCATTAACAAGATTCTTGATGATCTCACCGAAAGCAAGTGTGACTATGGCAAGATAATCGCCTTTGAGTCTCAGTACAGGGATTCCGATGATGAATCCGAAAAATGCAGCGCTGACTGCTCCTATCACTATAGCAATAAAGAATCTCAGTCCCGCAGGCATGGCCGATCCTGACATAAGCATCGACCAGGTGGCACTTGTGAAGGCACCGACACACATGAATCCGGCATGACCCAGCGACAGTTCACCGGAGATACCTACAACGAGATTGAGGCTCACCGCAAGGATGGAATATATACAAAGCGGAACCAGAAGTCCCTTAAAAAGAGAGCTAATGTTTCCCGTCTTAAGCATTATCTCTACAATCACATAAGCGATGATGACCATCCCGAAGGTGATGAGATTGCTTCTTGTGATCTTCTGTTTTTCAGCATTAACTTTATTCATCTGATATCACACTTTCTCCATGATCTTCTTACCGAGAATTCCTGTAGGCTTAACCAAAAGCACGATGATAAGCACAGAAAATACGATGGCGTCCGAAAGTTTTGAAGATATATAAGCCTTGGCAAGGTTTTCCAGAACTCCCAGAATGATTCCGCCGATAAAGGCTCCCGGAATGGAACCTATTCCGCCAAGTACGGCTGCAACGAATGCCTTGATACCGGGCATGGCACCTGTTGTCGGTGTGAGTGTCGGGTATGCAGAGCAAAGAAGTATGCCGCCGATGGCTGCAAGTGCAGAACCGATGGCGAATGTCAGTGATATGGTTCCGTTTACGTCAACTCCCATAAGAGTGGCTGCGCCCTTGTCCTCGGAAACTGCCAGCATGGCCTGTCCGGCCTTTGTCTTGTTGATGAAAGTAACAAGTCCCACTACGATAACAACGCAGGTCACTATAGTAACTATGGTTTCTCCTGAGATGGTGAGCTGTCCATCCGCAAGTTTAACCGGCTTCATACCTACAAAAGAACTGAAGCTCTTGGGGTTTGCGGTAAAGATGATCTGTGCAAGATTCTGAAGCAGATAGGAAACACCTATAGCCGTGATAAGTACAGAAAGTGAATTTGCCTTACGAAGAGGTTTGTACGCTATTTTTTCGATAGTGATGCCCAGCAATGTACACACCACCATGCTCACCGGTATGGCGACGACCACAGGAAGTCCCATACTGTTAAACGCGATAAAAGCCGCATAGCCGCCAACCATGAGGATGTCGCCATGGGCAAAGTTAAGCATTTTCGCGATGCCGTATACCATCGTATAGCCAAGAGCTATGATCGCATACACCGATCCAAGGCTAAGGCCATTGAGCAGATACGAAATAAAACTCATCATCTTGTTACCTCTTCATTAATGAAAAAATAGGGGGCTTTTTTTAGCAGCCCCCCTTAAGCTTAAAACTTATACTGATGTTGTATCAGAATGTATCTTAGAAAGCCATTCTTACTCTGCTGATACGTAAACGCCATCCTTGATAACTACAGCCTTGGGCTCCTTATCAACATCACCATTGTCATCCCAGGTCATCTCTGCACCTGTGATACCATCGTACTTGAGGCTCTTCATCTGCTCCTCAAGCGCTGTACCGATTTCGTCAACCGACTTGTCAGGTGTAAGATTTGCAGCCTCTGCTGCAGCCTTCACGATATATACTGCATCGTAAGCATCTGCTGCGAACTGGATAGGTGTGCTGCCGTAAGCTTCCTCATACTTTGCAACGAAGTTCTTTGTTGCGTCATCATCAGCATCTGCTGAGAAAGGTGTAAGAAGCATGAGACCTTCAGCAAGTGAAGTATCGAAGTTATCAAGATCAAGGATACCATCCATACCGTCCACTCCGAAGAATACAGGCTTGAAGCCCATTGAATCTGCCTGCTTAAGAACAAGAGCAGCCTCTGTGTAGTAGAATGGAAGGAATGCGAGCTCAGCGCCTGATGCCTGCATCTTCTGAAGCTGTGTTGAGAAGTCTGTCTTTGAATCAGCTGTGAACTGCTCTGTATCAACTACCTCGATGCCCTGATTTGCAGCCTCTGCAACGAATGACTCGTAGATTCCGCTTGAATAAACGTCTGAAGAATCATAGAGAACAGCAACCTTTGTTGCCAGCTTGTGCTCACCGATGTACTGAGCTGACTTGGCGCCCTGTGCCGGATCAGAGAAGCATACTCTGTAAGCATTGGCAGGCTTTGTACAGTCAACTGCCGAACCTGAAGGAGTGATCATAAACAGATTATCGTTTACTGCTTCTGAGCCAACTGCAATTGTAGGTGCTGATGTTGTAGGTCCGATAAGTACCTGCATACCCCAGTCCTTAAGTGAGTTGTAGGCATTGATAGCCTTCTCCTGATCATGCTCGTCATCAGCTGACTGGAACTCTATCTGATAACCGTTGATACCACCGGCTGCATTGATCTCATCAACAGCAACCTTTGTGCCATTGACAACTGCTGTACCGTATACTGCCGCACCGCCTGTAAGAGGTCCTTGTGAACCGAACTTCCATGTGGCATCTGATGAACCTGAAGCAGCTGCTGTCTCTGTCTTATCACCTGAAGCTGCCGCTGTTGTAGAAGCAGTTGAGCCTGAACCCGATGAACCGCATGCCGCAAGTGAAACAGCCATAGCACCTGTTAAAACCAAGCTTAATAATCTTTTCATTTTATTTCCCCTCCCACTTTAATAGGTAGTCATCAGTCTCTGAAATGTTTCTCAATCAGAGGTTGAAAACATGTGGCGGATGATCATCTCTCATCCACGTATTTCTGTTGCTTATGAGCTGGCTTTTAAAGAGTCATGTTTCAAAATATGAGTCGACATACTTTGTGTTTTATATAACCGTAAAGCCTGAATAAAATTTTTGATATAACTTAGCTCAGGCTATAAAAGTCCTTCTCATCCACAACCGATTTGATGGTTTGATTATATTAAAAGGGAGTATGCTTAGTCAATCGCTTTTATAACATCTAATCAACATATTTTAATGTTTGATAACCGTGAGTTATATGCAATATAAACGCAGCTCAATTCATCTGTCAAACTTAAGTCCTGAATTCTCTATCCTTCTGTCTCTCAGCATAAGGTCTTTAACAGCCTCCTCCGCTGATTTGTTGCCGAACAGCACCTCATTTATTTCTGAAACGATAGGCATGGTCACATTATACTTATCTGCAAGCTGTCTGGCCGCCTTCGCAGCATATACTCCCTCAACAACCTGGCCAACCTCTGTCATAGCCTCCTGATAAGACTTTCCCTTTCCTATGAGTATACCGGCTCTTCTGTTTCTCGAATGCATGGAAGCACAGGTGACTATGAGATCTCCTATGCCGCTGAGCCCCTGAAAGGTTTCGATATCACAGCCCATTTTCACTCCGAGTCTTGTGATCTCAGCAATGCCTCTTGTGATCAGTGCTGCTTTGCTGTTGTCACCATACCCGAGGCCATCAGCAATTCCGGCCGCAAGAGCAACAACATTTTTCAGAGCTCCGCCTATTTCTATGCCTTTGATATCGGGATTAATATAAACTCTGAAACAATCACTCATAAAAGTGTCCTGAATAAATCTGGCTGTTTTTTCAGATCTCGCCCCGGTAACTATAGTAGTAGGAATAAATCTCGATACCTCCTCAGCATGACTCGGTCCTGACAGAACCGCAACATCAGCCTGAGGAATCTCATCTTCTATAATATCCGACATGGTCTTCAAAGAATCGCCTTCGATGCCTTTGGATACAGAGACTATAACCTGCCCGTGACGAACAAAAGGCGCCATACGTTTAGCTGTCTCTCTTACATAAATGGACGGAACAGCAAGAACAATCATATCTTTATCCGTAAGAGCTTCATGAATATCCGATGTAATGATCATTTCATTCTGTAAAACCGCTTCCGGAAGGTTTTTCTGCCTTCTGGTCCTTGACATCTCCTCTGCACTGTCTGAAGATCTGGTCCAAAGTGTAACCTCATGTCCATTGTGAATAAGAAGTATAGCCAGCGCCGTACCCCAGGTTCCTGCTCCAACAACTGCTGTTTTCATAAACTCTCCTTTAAAAACATTGTCATGATTCACAAACAGCACGCTCATTAATACGGCGTGCTGTTTGTCGGGATCCCTATGGATTCTGTCAGAATAAAATCTTATGTCTAAGATTCCTGTATACCGAGCAGTCCAAAGACCCCACTGTATAAAATTTACTTTTTAAAATGGAACTTGCTTTCTGTTCCCTTTCTCAACCTGTCTATATTGCTGCGATGCTGCCATATAGCAAGGGCAGAGGCAAAAAACACTATGGCTAAAACCATAGGATAAATCCCCATGGACATGGGAAGCATACCGAAATAACCAAATACCGCAGTGAGTACGAAAAACATGACTGCTGCCGTTATGGAACCGACGCTGACATAGCCTGTAGTTTTGACAACAACCAGAAATATAAGCACCAGTATCAGGGCAAGCTTCCACTCAAAGGCGATGATAAGCGCCCCTGAACAGGCAATACCCTTTCCGCCCTTAAGCTTGGGAAAAACAGGGAAATCATGACCAAGAACCGCTCCCAGTCCTCCCCATAAAATGATAAGGGTAGTTTCATCCACCGTAACCGGCTTCCATATCATGCAAAGCACAAGAATAGGTACTATGGTCTTTGCCATGTCAAGAAGAAGTACTGTGGCACCGGCTTTTTTCCCGAGGGTACGCGATATGTTCGTGCTTCCGGGATTACCGGACCCCACCTTATAAATATCAACTCCCTGTGACTTTCCGTAAAGATATCCGTTGGGAATCATCCCAAACACATATCCTACCAGAAGAGCTATAACAATATGCTGAATATCCATTACTCCTCTTCACCACCTTTTCTTTCACGAATAAGGAATTTAAGCGGTGTTCCCATAAATCCAAAGGCATCTCTTATCTGATTCTCGATATATCTTGTATATGAGAAATGCATCAGCTGAACATCATTTACGAAAATAACAAATGTAGGCGGTTCTACTGCAGTCTGAGTCATGTAGAACAGCTTCAGTCTCTTACCCTTATCACTTGGGGGCTGCTTCATTGCAGTTGCTCTCGTCATGATGTCATTGAGCACACCTGTACGGATACGAAGGGTCTGGCTCTCTCTAACCTTATCTACAAGATCAAATATCTTGTTAAGTCTCTGACCGGTCTCAGCGGAAATGAAAAGATACTCCGCATAAGGCATGTATGCGAACTTCTCTTTAAGCTTTGCCATAAACTCATTCATGGTCTTGTCCGTCTTATCCGGTATGGCATCCCACTTGTTCACGCAGATGATGACACCCTTTCCCGACTCGTGGGCTATACCGGCGATATTGGCGTCACCATCAGTCACGCCCTGGGTAGCATCGATAAGAACGAGACAAATGTCTGCTCTGTCAACCGCAGCAACAGTACGGATAACTGAATATCTTTCGATATCGTCCGTAACCTTGCCCTTACGTCTGAGTCCGGCAGTATCAATGAAGGTATATTCCTTACCGTTATGAACGATCTTTGTATCGATGGCGTCTCTTGTGGTTCCTGCCACATCGGAAACTATAACACGGTTCTGTCCCAAAAGTTTGTTGACAACAGAACTCTTTCCCACATTCGGCTTTCCGATAAGAGCAACCTTGATGGAATCATCATCAGTATCCTCAAGAGAGTCCGTAGGGAAATGCTTAACAACTTCATCAAGAAGATCACCTACGCCCATCTGGTTAGTGGAGGATACTCCGATAGGATCTCCAAGTCCAAGATTATAGAACTCGTAAATATCATCACCGAACTTCTTGAAGCTGTCCACCTTGTTTACGCAAAGCACGATAGGCTTTCCGGATCTTCTGAGCATATCCGCAACTTCATAATCCGCATCCACAAGTCCTGTTCTTACATCTGTAACAAAAAGGATCACATCTGCGGTATCAATGGCAAGCTGTGCCTGTGAGCGCATCTGCGAAAGAATGATATCTTTTGTTTCAGGTTCGATTCCACCGGTATCAACTAAAGTAAACTTATAGTTAAGCCACTCCGCATCAGCATAGATTCTGTCTCTGGTAACGCCCGGAGTATCCTTTACGATAGAAATCTGCTTACCTGCAATCAAATTGAACAATGTAGACTTTCCTACATTCGGACGGCCAACCACCGCCACAATAACTTTTCTCATATAATCACCTATCCTGGTAAATAGACACACTTTAACTTATATATCTTAACACGAGCACTTCTAAACAGCAAGATTGATGATGTTTTTTCACGAAGACGAAAGGGCATGACAGCCTTATCACGAAAAAAGAAGCCGGCTTTCGCCGGCTTCCATTAAACTCGCTTTATTGAGTTTTAGTTATTGTAAAGATCGTTCAGCTTCTTAAGATGCTCATATCTAGCCTCTGACTCAGCCTGATTCTTCTCATCGAGTGCCTTAGCTCTCTCAGGGTTCTTGAGACCAAGTGAAAGGTAACGAACCTCGCCCTTAAGGAAGTCCTGATATCCTTCGAAGTTAGGCTCCTTAGAGTCAAGAGTGAACTTCTTGTCTCCACCGTTAGGGTTGAATCTGAAGTTGTTCCAGTAACCTGTTGTAAGAGCAAGCTTCTCCTCATCCATAGCCTTAGCCATGCCCTTCTTGATACCATGGTTGATACATGGAGCATAAGCGATGATGAGTGATGGACCTGGGTATGCCTCAGCCTCTGTAATAGCCTTAACTGTCTGAGCCATATCGCCGCCCATGTTGATATGTGCAACGTATACATAGCCGTAAGACATTGCGATACCAGGAAGATCCTTCTTACCAGTCTCCTTACCGCCTGCAGCGAACTGAGCTACAGCACCGGTAGGTGTTGACTTAGATGACTGTCCACCTGTATTTGAGTAAACCTCAGTATCGAATACCATTACGTTGATATCCTTGCCTGAAGCGAGTACGTGATCAAGTCCGCCGAATCCGATATCGTAAGCCCAACCGTCACCACCGAAGATCCACTGGCTCTTCTTTGACAGGAAGTCCTTATTCTTTACGAGATCCTTTGAAAGATCATCAGTCTTGTCTGCAAGAGCTGCAACAAGCTTATCTGTAGCTGCACCGTTTGTAGCACCTACTGAGAATGTATCAAGCCACTCCTGGCATACATCCTTAACAGATGCATCCTTCTCAGCAAGCTGCTCAACTTCCTTCTTAAGTCTTGTACGGATAGCGTTCTGAGCAAGTAACATACCGTAACCGAACTCAGCATTATCCTCGAAGAGTGAGTTATCCCATGCAGGACCCTGGCCCTTGGCATTTACTGTGTAAGGTGTTGAAGGTGATGAGTTACCCCAGATTGATGAACATCCTGTTGCGTTAGCGATGTACATTCTGTCACCAAAGAGCTGTGTGATGAGCTTAGCATAAGGTGTCTCACCACATCCAGGACATGCACCTGAGTACTCAAGAAGAGGCTTCTTGAACTGTGATCCCTTAACAGTTGTCTCCTTGAACTTGGCAACAACTTCTTCCTTCTCAGGAAGCTTCTCAGCATAATCGAAGAACTTCTGTCTGTCGAGCTCCTCTGCAATAGGCTTCATCTCGAGAGCCTTGTTGCCCTTCATGCCAGGACATACGTTTGCGCAGGATCCACAACCTGTACAGTCAAGAACAGATACCTTGATACCGAACTTGTAGCCAGGCATACCTGTCATATCCTTGCATACATCTCCTGCAGGAGCTGCTGCTGCCTCGTCTGCTGTGTAAGCAAATGGACGGATAGCTGCGTGAGGACATACATATGAACAGAAGTTACACTGGATACAGTTGTCAGGATTCCAGTTAGGAACATTAACTGCGATACCTCTCTTCTCGTATGCAGCTGTACCTGAAGGTGTTGTACCATCTACATAATCCTTGAATGCTGATACAGGGAGACCGTTACCTTCCTGAGCTGATACAGCGTTCTGGATGTTGTTAACGAAGTCAAGAACTTCCTTCTTGCCTTCTGTCTTATCCTTAAACTCAAGTCCCTCATCCTGTGCGTTAGCCCAGTCAGCAGGAATCTCGATCTTCTCGAATGCGTTAGCACCGGCATCAATAGCTGCCCAGTTCTTCTTAACGACATCCTCACCCTTACGGCCGTATGTCTTCTGAGCTGCATCCTTCATAAGCTTGTTTGCCATATCCTTAGGAATGATATCTGCAAGTGTGAAGAATGCTGACTGAAGGATAGTATTGATACGAGTAGGACCCATGCCTGTCTCGATACCGATCTTTACACCGTTGATGATGTAGAAGTTGATCTTGTGATCATACATGTACTTCTTAACCTGGCCAGGGATGTGCTCTGCGATCTCATCCTTGCTCCATACGCAGTTAAGGAGGAATGTACCGCCATCAACAAGCTCCTGAACCATGTTGAACTTTGTCATGTATGCAGGGTTGTGGCAGGCAACGAAGTTTGCTCTCTTGATAAGGTAAGTTGACTTGATAGGCTTCTTACCGAATCTTAAGTGAGACATGGTAACACCGCCGGACTTCTTTGAATCATAATCGAAGTAAGCCTGAGCGTACATGTCTGTGTTGTCACCGATGATCTTGATAGAGTTCTTGTTTGCACCTACAGTACCGTCAGCGCCAAGACCCCAGAACTTACAGTTGATTGTTCCCTCAGGAGTTGTTGTAAGAGCCGGTCCGATAGGAAGTGAAAGATATGTTACATCATCGTTGATACCGATTGTAAATCTCTTCTTGTCTGCGTTCTTGTATACTGCAACGATCTGTGCAGGAGTTGTATCCTTTGAACCAAGACCGTAACGTCCTGAGAATACCTTAACACCCTGGAACTTGCTGCCCTGAAGAGCTGCAACAACATCAAGGTAAAGAGGCTCACCGATTGAACCAGGCTCCTTTGTTCTGTCAAGAACAGTGATCTGCTTAACAGTTTCAGGAATAGCTGCAAGAAGTGCATCTGCTGCGAAAGGTCTGTAAAGTCTAACCTTTACTACACCGACCTTCTCACCCTGAGCTGCAAGGTAGTCGATTGTCTCTTCGATTGTATCGTTTACTGAACCCATAGCAACAATTACGTGCTCAGCATCAGCTGCACCGTAATAGTTGAAGAGCTTATAGTCTGTACCGATCTTGGCATTAACCTTGTCCATGTACTCCTGAACGATTGCAGGAAGTGCATCGTAGTAAGGGTTGGATGCCTCACGTGCCTGGAAGAAGATGTCAGGGTTCTGAGCTGAACCTCTCTCAACAGGGTGGTTAGGATTTAATGCACGAGCTCTGAACTCGTCAACATACTCCCAGTCAACCATGTCTCTGATATCCTCGTAATCCCACTCTTCGATCTTCTGAATCTCGTGAGATGTTCTGAATCCGTCAAAGAAATTGATGAATGGAATGCGACCCTTAAGTGCAGCAAGATGTGCTACAGGTGTAAGGTCCATAACTTCCTGAACTGAAGACTCGCAGAGCATAGCAGCACCTGTCTGACGGCATGCCATAACGTCTGAATGATCACCAAAGATGGAAAGAGCGTGAGATGCAAGTGCACGTGCAGATACATCAAATACTCCCGGAAGCTGCTCACCGGCAACCTTGTAAATATCAGGGATCATAAGAAGAAGACCCTGAGATGCTGTGAAGGTAGTTGTAAGAGCACCTGCAGCAAGTGAACCGTGAACTGCACCTGCAGCACCGGCCTCAGACTGCATCTCGGTTACCTGTACTGTCTCGCCGAGAAGGTTCTTTCTGCCTTCTGTTGCCCACTCATCAACATGCTCCGGCATAACTGATGAAGGGGTAATAGGGAAGATGGCGGCTACTTCTGTAAATGCATAAGATGCATGTGCAGCAGCCTGATTACCATCCATGGTTTTCATTTTTCTTGCCATAAGAATTCCTCCTAAAAAATGAATATAATACATGAATGCGATTATATTATATGAACCTTATAAAAAGGATATCATACTCTATGAAATTATAGCATTTCCGCCATAAAATGCAAAGAAATCGACTTTCGTACCCAAAAAAATACAACGAAAATGCACAAAGCAAAAAATATAAAAAGATTTTATACAGTGTATAATGTACAAACCAAAATCTATTACCAAAAAGCCGCCCCGCATCTTTATATATCGACATAATTTTCTTTGCTCATAAGAAAAAAAATGCCATATCCGACAAAAAAAGTCAGATATGGCATTTATGTTTAAATATACGTTTTTAAGTTATAGCCCGGCATATTCTTTTATAGAAAAGACTTGCACAAAGCCCCATCAGTTTCCGGCTACCGGACCCTCACCTATTATCAGTCCATCGCTTATTTCACTGTCTCCCGGCTTAATTCCCGGAAGTTCAGGAGCATCATGATTGGTTTCTGCATTGGCTTCAGTCTGAACCTGTTCCTGAGTCGGTACCGGTTCAGGCTCATTATCTGGATCGGAATCCCGCTCAGATTCCTGTCCCCCTGTCTCGGCTTCGGAGGAAGTATCTCCCTCCTCTGTTCCCGTAATGGTCTCCCCATTCTCGTCCGTAGCAGCTGCGGCTGCGGATTCGGCAGCAAGGGATGCCGCAATTTCAGGAGTATACTGCTTTGGAGCATGACCACTGTAGTGAGTATAGTGATCCTTTACCTTTTCTGTTGTTCCGTCAGCATTGTGAATTATCTTGTATGCCTGCCACTCGGAACCGGCCGTTCCTTCAGACTGCTCTCCTTCTGTAATGAGTTGAGGCTCAGGTACCGGAAGATCAGCCGCCTTCTCGGATACAAGTTCCCAGGATACGCCCTCAGGCAGTATTCTGATTCCGTAAATCTGGGCATTCATGGTCTGGTCGGAATACCAGGCTCTGATACCGATTGCGTGATCGGAATTATTGACAAACTTGTAATCCGGTCCGGGCCATGAAACAGTAGCATCGGTTCCCGGTGTCACATAAGTAGGCGCAAATGTGTGAGAACGTCTGTAGGTTGTTGTAAGTCCCGCTCTGAATACCGCATTGTACAGAGTTGATGACACCTGACAAACTCCGCCGCCGACCTCGGTTACGACTTCACCCTCATTATAGGCAGGTGCTCCGCCATAACCCTTCTCCGCTGTACGCTGACCGACTACCTCATTAAATGAAAATTCCTCACCGGGCTGAAGCACTGTTCCGTTTATGGCAGCCGCAGCAAGCTTGATATTTCCATTACGAATGGAATTGGCCGTGGTCTTTGTGGTGAAAGAACCTATAATCTCATACTTATCTTTAATAGAGTTCAAAGATGCTGAAATCGTCTTTCCTTCAGCCTCTACGCTTGCGCTGTAGTTATGATCCTTCAAAGCCTTCATAACCTTTTCGGCAGTCAAAGTTGCATCTATCTCGAATCCGTCAACAGATCCTCCGAAAACAAACTCTCCCGTAGATGAATCATAGGAAGTGATGTCACCGTTTTTAGGATTCATCTTCCATACAGTCGCAAGCTGAGTCATGTAATCTGTAACCTGAGCCGTAAAATCCGGAAGCGCTAATGCATAATCCGCTACAGGCGCTGCAGATTCCTGTGACTCATTACTTTCTTCTTTACCCTTTGCCGAAGACTCGGTTTCCTGGGCCTTCTTTGACTCATAATCCGCAAAAATCTGATCTATCATCTCTTCCAGTTTTTCGGAAATGAGATCAGGAATCTCAAATGTCCTGGAATCAGGCCTGATGGTAATTCCGGAATATGGACTTTCCACCTCAGCAGTCTGCTCGGATCCATCGTTATCACTTACCTCAGAGGTTTTTGCCCCCGTAGTTTCCTCCGCAGTCTCCCCTGCATTAAGATCAGGCATGGTAAAATCATCTATCAGCGGATTCGGATTTGTAACCACGAGCTTCCAGTCGTATGTATCCATGATAGCATTCTTGACCTGCTCACGATTCATTCCATTCAGATTCAGAAGTTCTGCTCCGGAAGCAAAGGAGCTCACATCAAGATACACATCATCATGTATGCTGTTTGGATCATAGGTTTCAGCAGCCGCAGAAGTCTCCTGCCCTGAAGAGCCGCCTGCCGTACCCATAAGACCGCCCTTAAACGCAACTGCAAGAGCGCCGACCACAACCACCAGAGCCACCGCAGCGGCAATGATCAAACCGGCACCCGAATCTCCGCTGCCGGGTCTTCTTCCATAGTAGCCGTCATTTCTTTTTACCCCGTTGCCGGATGCAGTTCTGCTACCGGAGGAAGCCCTGCCGCCGGAATATCTTGTACCATTCTGAGCGGAATGCTGGTTTCCTCTTGCACGTGACTGTCCACGGGATCTTGAAGCCGAGCGTGTCCGCTCCATATCATATCTATCTGCCATAGGATCATCTCCCCAAACCAATATATCTAATTAAATTACCTGATTATCACAAAAAATGATACCTGGAATGTCAGTACTCCGCTTTCCCACGTATCACAATGTTTATAATCTTATCAGTATTAATAATGTTTGTACATTGTGATTTTTATTAAATACGCGACAGAATTACGTAAGAAGGATTATCATTTTTTTATTTTATCCGGTCAAATCCCTGTATGTCCCTTTCTTTTCACCCCCCGGAATTCACTTCATTTCCTGTTTCAGCGTTCCCACAGCAGTCTTCGGATTATTATGGAAGAAATCATAAACCTGTCTTGCGGAATAATCATCCATTGACGGGCAGTTCACAAGATCGTCAAGACTTGCAACACGTATGTGGTCAATGTCTCCGAACCGCTTCATCAGTGCTTTCTTCCTCACTTCTCCCACTCCCTTTATTTCGTCAAGCAGAGACTTGATCTGATTCTTGTCTCTCAGTGAACGATGATATGTAATGGCAAATCTGTGAACCTCATCCTGAATGCGGGTAAGCAGTTTAAAAGCTTCGCTGTTCTCACTGACAGGAAGTTCCTCATTCTCATAAAGCAGCGCTCTGGTTCTGTGATGATCATCCTTCACCATACCGCAGACCTTTACAGAACTTACGCCCAGCTCCTCCAGTACCTGTTTGCAGACATTGACCTGCCCCCGGCCTCCATCCATACAGATAAGATCCGGAAAATTAGAGAAGGATCCAAGTTCGTTGTCCTTTCCGGCCGCGGCATTTTCCTTCATCTCATTAAGACCATGTTCAAAACGGCGGGTAAGCATCTCATACATGGAGGCATAATCGTCCGGACCCTGAACCGATTTGATGCGGAACTTTCTGTAGTCATTGTTCTTGGGTTTACCGTTTTGATATACCACCATGGAACCGACATTCAGCGCTCCCATGGTGTTTGAAATGTCATAGGATTCGATACGAAGAGGCGGATTCGGAAGCCCCATAATCTCCTGCAGCTCCCTAATGGCCCTTGCACACTTCGCATCCTGCTCACGATACTGCTGTCTGTAACGGTTCATCAGGATTCCGGCATTTGTCATGGCAAGCTCCACCAGTTTCTCCTTCTTGCCTATCTGAGGTGTGACAATGCTTACCTTTTTGCCTTTCTCCCTACTCAGCCACTGTTCGAGGATATCCCTGTCCGGAAGCTCTGTCTGAATCCAGAGTTCATGAGGAATAAACGGAGTTCCATTGTAGTACTGCTCAATAAAATCATTCAGGATCTCCTCATCAGTCTCTTCCTGGTCAATGTCTACAAACTGATGATCCCTTCCTATGATCTTTCCGTCCCGGACAAAGAATATCTGCACAACGCAGTCGGAAAACTCTCTCCGCATTCCAATGATGTCTCTGTCTCCGGAATCGTAGGCCACTATCTTCTGTCTGTTCTGAATGGCTTCGATGGATTTGATCAGGTCTCTCATCTCTATCGCTGTTTCAAAGTCAAGATTGTCGGAAGCTCTCATCATCTTCCTGTTCAGCTCTTTTACGATGTCATCATATTTTCCGTTCAGAAAATCTATGGCTTTATCCACCTGAATCCTGTAATCCGCCCTGCTCTGTCTTCCGAGACATGGCGCATCGCACTGATGTATGTCATAATACATACATTTTTGAGGAAGCGGTGAATCCTCGGTAAATACTTTATTGCAGTTTCTTATATGAAACGTCCTTCTTATAAGATCGATAACCTCATTCACCTGATCATTGGAGGCATAGGGGCCGAAATACTTCGCCTTGTCCGTAGCCCTCTTCCTAACCTTCAGTACCCTCGGATACTGTTCCATGGTCACCTTGATATAAGGATATGTTTTATCGTCTTTCAAAAGAGTGTTGTATCTCGGCTTATGCTCCTTTATGAGATTGTTCTCAAGCATCAGAGCTTCCAGTTCCGAATCCACAACTATATATTCAAAGCGTTCCACCAGACTTACCATCTGCTGGATCTTCACTGATTTTTTATAGGACTTCTGAAAATACTGCTTTACCCGGTTTTTAAGTACCTTTGCTTTTCCCACGTAGATAATCTCGTCTTTGGGGCCATGCATCAGGTACACCCCCGGAAGCGCCGGCAGTTTTTTCAGTTCTTCGTCAAAATTGAATTTACTGTTATCTCGCATTAATATCTTTTCCATTCTGCATCATCCCACATTTCTTCGAAATATGGGATAAAAATTGGGATATACAACAATATCCGCCGCAAAGCCGGAATTCCGGTTTTGCGACGGATACAATCATATCACGCATGACCCCGGCTTTGTGCCGGTCACTCATGAAAATTTTATGAACTATTTTTTTACTTAACTACAAAGTTAAGGATCTTGCCCTTAACGAAGATCACCTTAACGATGTTCTTTCCTTCGAAGAATTTGCTGATCTGAGGATTTGCCTTTGCAGCCTCAACAGCATCATCCTGAGTTGCTTCGGCAGGAAGATCAACATTACCTCTTACCTTACCGTTAATCTGAACACCCATGTTGATGACCGCATCCTTTGTCTTCTCTTCGTCATACTCCGGCCACTCAGCAAGTGTAAGAAGTCCCTGACCGCCGATTTCCTCATAGATTTCCTCTGTAAGGTGAGGAGCGAATGGGTGAAGAAGCTTGATGAACACAACAAGATCTTCCTTTGTGATAGCTCCGGCCTTTGTGAAATCGTTAATGAGAGTCATAAGAGCCGCAATGGCTGTATTGAACTTCATTCGCTCGATATCATCGGTAACCTTCTTGATGGTCTTGTGAAGCTTTGACTCAAGGCTCGGATCTTCCTTTTCAAGAGTTGCGATATCAGTAAGTCCCGCAACACGGTCAAGGAAACGCTTAACTCCGCGAACTCCCTCGTCGCTCCATGGAGCGGCTGCTGTATAGTCGCTCATGAAAAGAACATAAGCACGAAGTGTGTCTGCACCGTAAAGATCTACGATGTTCAAAGGATCGATAACATTGCCCTTTGACTTTGACATCTTCTCACCGTCAGGTCCAAGGATAAGTCCCTGATATGAACGCTTTGCATATGGCTCCGGTGTTGGCACAAGATTGTTGTCATACAGGAACTGGTGCCAGAATCTTGAATAAAGAAGGTGTCTTGTCACATGCTCCATACCGCCGTTGTAGTGGTCTACAGGCATCCAGTACTTAAGCTTCTCCTGATCCGCAAATGCCTTGTCATTGTTGGCATCACAGAATCTCAGGAAATACCATGAGGATCCTGCCCACTGAGGCATGGTGTCTGTCTCTCTCTTGGCTGCGCCGCCGCATTTAGGACATGTGCAGTTCACGAAGCTGTCAATCTTGGCAAGAGGTGACTGTCCGTCTGTACCGGGCTCAAAGTTCTCAACATCAGGAAGTGTCAGAGGAAGCTCCTCAACAGGAACGCCTACAGTGCCGCACTCAGGACAGTGAATAAGAGGAATAGGCTCTCCCCAGTAACGCTGACGGTTAAATGCCCAGTCCTTCATCTTGTACTGAACTCCCTTGTGTCCGATGCCCTTCTCTTCAAGAACAGTAAGCATCTTTGCTATAGAATCCTTCTTATTTGTAAGACCGTTAAGGATATCGGAGTTCACCATCTCTCCGTCGCCTGTGTAGGCCTCCTTTTCAATGTCTCCACCCTTTATAACTTCAACTATATCTACACCGAAGGCCTTCGCAAAATCGTAGTCTCTCTGATCATGAGCAGGAACCGCCATGATAGCACCTGTTCCGTATCCCATCATTACATAATCTGCAATGAATACAGGTATCTGCTTTCCTGTGATAGGATTTACAGCCTTGAGACCCTCGATCTTTACGCCGGTCTTATCCTTGACAAGCTGTGTACGCTGGAACTCTGTCTTCTTGGCAGCATCCTCACGATACTTTAAAACTTCATCCCAGTTTGTAATCTTATCCTTGTACTTATCAAGAGCAGGATGCTCAGGAGCAACTACCATGAATGTAACACCGTAAAGTGTGTCGCATCTTGTTGTATAGATTTCAAGCTTGTCGAGAGCCTCAAAGCTCTTCTCATCCGTGAGCTGGAAGTTCACAAACGCACCTGTAGAACGTCCGATCCAGCTAACCTGCTGCTGCTTGATGCTCTCAGGATAATCAACGCCTTCAAGACCATTAAGGAGCTTATCGGCATACTGGGTGATTCTCAGATACCATACATCCTTCGGAAGCTGAACAACATCGCTGTGACAGATATCACACTTTCCTCCCTGAGAATCCTCGTTGGAAAGAACAACCTTACAGTGCGGGCAGTAATTTACCAGAGTCTTGGCTCTGAACACAAGTCCCTTATCAAAAAGCTGAAGAAAAATCCACTGTGTCCACTTATAGTAATCCGCATGGGATGTGGCGATCTCTCTTGACCAGTCAAATGAGAAACCAACCTGTCTCATCTGATCCTTGAAGTGTTCGATGTTCTTCTCTGTGATAAGATGAGGATGTGTATTTGTCTTTATGGCATAGTTCTCTGCGGGAAGTCCGAAGGAATCAAATCCCATCGGGAAAAGAACATTGTATCCCTGCATCCTGCGCTTACGAGCAAGAACCTCTATGCTTGAATATGCCTTGATATGGCCAACGTGCATACCTGCACCTGACGGATACGGGAACTCAACAAGTCCGTACCACTTTGGACGCTTGTCAAAGTCCACAGCCTTAAAAGCCTGTGCCTCGTTCCACTTTGTCTGCCACTTTGGCTCGATCTTTTTAAAATTATACTTCATGACTAATTTCCCCTTGTGAAATTAAACTTGCATTTCAACAAATCACTATTATAACAGAAAGAATCAATACGTCAAAGAATATAAAATATGACGCTTTTGTATAGGAGTCATGAACTCCGCTTAAACTACGATGCCTGAAGGAAAGCATCCCAGGGATAATCATTGGAAGCATTCCAGATAAGCCACTCATCATACCCGGCATCATATACCGCCTGTATCTCCTGCCTTACCTCTTCTGCACCATAATGAATATAAGCAGAAAGATAGGATGCCGTAAATCCCTGAAGCCATGGACGCACTTTCGCCTGATGAACCCCCTCCTGATACTCCAGAGCAAGATCCTTTTGGGAAGCATTGCAGGCTCCGAGGATCGCTTCATAAGGATGGATATCAGGTACGTCCAGACCGAAATTGCCGTTTCCGTAATGAGACGGATATATCATAGGGCACATATAATCAGCGGCTCCGGCCATAACCGGATAATCCTGACCTACAGAAACAGTATCTACATAAGAACCTATGATCGTTCCGAAAACATCCGCAGACATAAACACGCCCTTTGCAGCCAATCTGTCAGACGCAAAACGCACAAACTCGGTGATGATATCCGTCTTCCCCATCCCTCCGGTCTCTTCATCGGAATAGACAACATTGTTCATCCCCTTCTCAGTGCAGAAACGAACATAGTCAAACTGGATTTCATCAAACCCGGCATCCGCACACTGCTCAGCCACCTGTACCTTGTATTCCCATGCATCCTTATTGTAAGGATCTATCCAGGTCATACCGGAATTATCATGAAACACTGTGCCATCAGCATTGTGATTGAGCCACTCCGGCTTAACACTTTCCAGGAAAGGGTCTCTGAATGTGACTATACGGGCTATAGAATAAATATTATGCTCTTTCAGGCTCTTCATCAGTGATTGAATGTCCGGAATCGTCTGTTCCGCTGAACCGATCTCATTTATCAGATCTCCCGACATGGCATATTCTATACGCCCGTTATCATCAAGGATATCTATAACAACCGCATTAAGCTCAGTGGCATCTATCCTGTCGATTATCTTCTGCATGGTGGCAGATCCCGCAA
This sequence comes from Oribacterium sp. P6A1, assembly GCF_000702885.1. Classification (GTDB taxonomy): domain Bacteria; phylum Bacillota; class Clostridia; order Lachnospirales; family Lachnospiraceae; genus Oribacterium. Next base: position 117,700 of record NZ_JNKO01000007.1, read on the forward strand.
CTTTGGAGCTGATGTAAATGCCTTTGACCTTTACCGCTTCTTTTTCCGGTTTTTTCTTAGTCCATATCTCAGCCTGAGCCTGAGCCAGACTCTCCGATTCCGCAAGATTTTTCTGCTGTTCAAGCGACTCCTCGAATTGTGATTCCATTATGGATTCAGATTCATACTGTCTGAGTTCTTCAGACTTATTTACATTGTAGACCAATGGCGTCTGACTCTGGCATCCGAGAAGTACGAGGCTCAGCAAAACCATCATCGCTAATACTTTTTTCATCTTCCAACCTCGTATTTTTTTAGGATATACAGCTTCCTTTATAATTTATCTTTAATACAGGGCTGACTACTTGCGCGTAGTTTCCCAAAGAAATCCCAGCACTTTTTTGTTAAATTACCAGGATATTATACCACTTTCCTACTATTTAACAACTTTTTATGAGTTTTGCCCGCCACTCAGAGGGTTTTTTACCGGTTTACCTTGGGTTTTTTGTATATATCCCGCTTTCTTTCAGAAAGTGGGATATATACAAAAAACCCTGAAGCCGAAGCTTCAGGGTTCATATCTTAAATAAAAGTCAAAGATCAATCCTCAACCTTAACGATCTCACGCTTGTTGTAAGATCCACATGCCTTGCAGACTCTGTGAGGCATAACAAGCTCACCACACTTAGAACACTTTACAAGGTTCATCTTACCCATCTTCCAGTTAGCTCTTCTTGAATCTCTGCGAGCCTTAGATGAATGATTCTTAGGACAAATTGACATACTTACACCTCCTTCGTCATACCCGGGTAATTATATCCAAACGGTTAATTTATGTCAAGCGAAACCCCTATGGAATTTCGCGATTGCACACTCAATGTAAAATACCACGTTACTCAATTAATTGCAAGTGAATTTTTTGCTTTGCATGGATAATTTTTCGAGCAAACGGTCAAAAATTCCGGCGGGAAATATCTCGCCGGAATAATAATAATTATAAACTTAAACATCCGGAATCCTTACGGATACCTTTTAAGTGCGCAAAGCCCCGGGATTATAAATCCGGAGCAGCGGAGATACACCGAATCAAGCCTCTACAAGGCGAAGTGTATCACGAGCGATAGCAAGCTCCTCATTTGTAGGGATCATGAAGATCTTAACCTTGGAATCGTCTGAAGAAATAAGAGCAGCCTTGCCGCGAACGTTATTTCTCTCATCATCGATCTTGGCACCGATGAATCCAAGGTACTTCTCTACGATCGCCTTCCGTGTTGCCTTATCGTTCTCACCAACACCGGCTGTGAAAGTGATAGCATCAACACCGTTCATAGCAGCTGCATATGAACCGATGTACTTGGCAACTCTGTACTGGAATGCCTCAAGAGCAACCTGAGCCATGTGATTGCCTTCTTCAGCAGCCTTTTCAACATCACGGAAGTCTGAAGAAACACCTGAAAGACCAAGCACACCTGACTTCTTGTTAAGAATATTAAGAACCTCATCAACTGAAAGCTTCTCATGGTTAGCGATGAACTGTACTACTGCAGCATCGATATCACCTGAACGTGTTCCCATGATAAGACCCTCAAGCGGAGTAAGACCCATAGATGTATCAACACCCTTTCCACCGATTGAAGCAGAAATAGATGCGCCGTTTCCAAGGTGGCAAACGATAACCTTAGCTTTCTCAGGATCGAGGTTGCCGAACTTGATTGTCTCGTGAGAAACAAAGTTATGAGATGTTCCGTGGAAACCGTAACGACGGATGCCGTACTTCTCATAGTACTCTGTAGGAATTGCATAGTAGTATGCCTTCTCAGGAAGAGTCATACCGAATGTTGTATCGAATACAGCAACATTTGGCTTACCCGGTACAACCTTCTCACAAGCTTCAATACCAAGAAGGTTTGCAGGGTTGTGAAGAGGGCCGAGGTCGAAGCACTCACGGATGATATCCTTAACTTCCTGATTAACAACGATAGACTCTGTGATCTTCTTTCCTGCGTGGAGTACTCTGTGACCGATAGCACCGATCTCATCAACAGACTTAACAACACCGTGTGCAGCATCTGTAAGAGCATCAAATACAAGCTTAACAGCTACACCATGATCAGGCATAGCAGTCTCAAGCTCGAAATCCTCCTTACCCGGAGCCTTATGTGTAAGCTTTGATCCCTCGATACCGATTCTCTCGCAAAGTCCCTTTGCAAGAACTGACTCATCCTGCATATCGATGAGCTGATACTTGAGTGAAGAAGATCCACAGTTTAAAACAAGAATTTTCATTGGTTTTTCTCCTAAATAAAATAAATAGCTTTCGTAAAGAAACAAACAGGGCCAAGTCCTTAGGGCTCGACCCTGCTATAAATAAAATCAGATCAATTATGCATTCTGAGCCTGAACAGCTGTCATAGCAACAACGGCTACGATATCATCTGCATAGCATCCTCTTGAAAGATCGTTTACAGGCATGGAAAGACCCTGAAGAACAGGACCGTAAGCGCCTGCATGAGCAAGTCTCTGAACAAGCTTGTAACCGATGTTACCAGCCTCAAGTGAAGGGAATACAAGTGTGTTTGCGTGGCCTGCAACTGAGCTGCCCGGAGCCTTGAGAGCTGCAACTGTAGGATCAAGAGCTGCATCAAGCTGAAGCTCACCATCAAGCTTGATCTCAGGGAACTTCTCGTTTGCGATCTTAACAGCCTCTGCTACCTTTGTAACATCATCGTGCTTTGCACTGCCCTTTGTTGAGTATGAAAGCATAGCTACCTTTGGCTCTGCGCCTACAAAGCTCTTGAATGACTCAGCTGAAAGAGCTGCGATCTCAGCAAGCTTCTCTGAATCGAAATCAACGTTTACTGCACAGTCAGCGAATACGAATGTACCGTTCTCGCCATACTCCTTAGCGTCTGTCTCCATAAGGAAGAAACCTGAAACAGACTTGATGCCCGGCTTTGTCTTAAGGAGCTGAAGAGCCGGTCTGATAGTGTTACCTGTTGAGTGGCATGCGCCTGAAACAACACCGTCAGCATCACCGCACTTGCACATAAGACATGCATAGTACATGTAGTCCTTCTCCATCTGCTCCTGAGCAGACTCAGCAGTAACGCCCTTGCTTCCTCTGAGCTCTACGAACTTATCAATGTACTTCTGCTTGTTAGGATCGTTGTAAGGATCTACAACTGTGATACCTGTAAGATCAAATCCTTCGCCGTTCTTGGCAATTTCGTCAGGAGTTCCGATCAGAACAACATTCGCGATGCCCTCCTTTGTAATCTTGACAGCAGCCTCGAAAGTTCTCTTATCCATTGACTCAGGAAGAACAATAGTCTTCTTGTCTGCTTTTGCCTTAGCCTTGATCTCATCAATAATAGCCATTGGTGTCATTCTCCTCTCAATATACACATTATTATTTAATCACCTGCCATGCCGTTTCGTAACATCCTATATCGAATACGGCCATGAAAAAGTGACGAGTTTACGTAATTCGGCATACGGTGTAAACCTGTATACAATACGACATACACAATTATTATACTCTATAAAATCCGCCGTTCAAGTCACAGGACAAGTGTTTTTCTGCACAAAATCAAGGACAAAAAACAGTTTTTTCAAGCTTCGATATGCTTGTTTGCCTTCCGCCTGTTCACACGGATTCTTTAACATCTAAAAATACCGCAGCCACAGCTCAATACTTCTCAAATCTTTCAAGGTCCACAACCATGACCGTAGCACCGCCTATCTCCACAGGCACCGGCATAGTTGAATAACTGTTCATGGAAGTTCCCGAAACATAGGGCATATTGATAGTTATCTTCTGGCGTTTTCCGCATTCGCTCTTTATGACCTCTATACAGGCGTTTACTCTCTCATCATCCGTTGCAATCATAAGGGTGGAATTGCCTTTGCGAAGGAAACCTCCCGTACTGGCAAGCTTTGTAACCTGAAAGTGAGCACTGTTAAGCGCATCCATCACGTCATCTTCATTGTCATTACGTACGATTGCATAAATCAGCTTCATATTATTCTGCCTCCAAATATAGACTTATGACACTTATATCATAATATCATATTTCAGCAGTCCCAAACTATAAATTTTTGAGTAAATTCGTTGAAAGAACCTGCATTATCGCCATCCAAAGATGACGTCCTGTATATCTGATTGTAAATATCCGCGGCATACATGTCCTGATGAAACATGATCTCAGCGTGGGAAGCATTGATACTGAGGATAAGCTCCTCGGTTGTCTCAATGGTCTCCCTTCTTCTGACCGATTCCAGCTGCTTCTTGTATTTTGCGGGAGAAGTGACAACTGTGGTCTTTATACTCCCAAGCATTTCCCTGGCTTTTTTTCTGACCCCCAGAACTCTCACATAGGGCATCAGATCTCCCTCACCAAAGAAACGGCCTCTTAAAACCAGGGAATCCTTCTTATGTATATCCAAAAGTATGTGAAGAAGGGCTCTCGAAATGCGTGTATAGGTATAATTCTTCGATTTTATGCTTTTTATCCTGTCCGAAAAGCTCAGTCTGTCGTGAACCTGCTTTTTCAAAGCATCCGCAATTTCCCTTGAAACATCAAGATATTCAAGAAAAGCTGTGGGCTGTTCGGGATCCATCTGATCCAGATAGTAAAGCTGCAGAAGTCTGTAGCTAAGCATGTCCGAAAGCATATCAACTTCCGCATATCCCGCCTCTGTTCTTTCAGTATCATCTCCTGATTTTATGGCGTCCCGGATGCTGTGGGCACTTTCATACTTCATGTTCCTGCGAATGCAGTCGATCCGAAAGCAGTCACCCTGCCGCTTTACAGCTTTTATATATTCGATTCCCAGGATATCGTTAGGCTTGAGCTTTCCGAAAGCAGCAGTCTCTTCTGATCTGTCTGTTCCCGGAAGGACTTCCTCTGTGCCGGAACATACATCATCAAGCATATGCAGAAAGGCCCTGTCATCATCTCCCGAAAGAACCAGCCTGATAGCCTCCGCTCTTGCCCTGGCATAGCTCATGCCTGCCTCCACATTGTCTCTGATGGCAGAATTAAGCTTAGCGTTCTCGCTTCCGGAATCAAGTTCAAGCTCAGCCACCTTCCGAAGAGCCTCCATATCTCCGGACTCAGAACCAAACAGTATAGTATCAACCATACCGAGAGATCTCAGTGTCGCCACACCTCCGGCAGCAAAGTCCTCCGCAGAAGATGTAGAAAAAAATTCCGGAATCTGAACCACCATATCCACACCATTCCGAAGAGCATCCCTGCACCTCCTGTACTTATCAAAGATAGCAGGTTCTCCCCTTTGAACGAAATCTCCGGACATGGCCGCAACAACATAACAGTCACCGTATCTCAGCCTTATGCTTTCCACCAGATATCGATGTCCCTCATGAAAAGGATTAAATTCCGTTACTATGCCTATTACGTTTTTACCGTTATACATACGTCCTCTAAAAAAATATCCTTTATTTTATGTGAAAAAAATTCTATTTTCTATTTTAAAATGCAAAAGAGGCTGCATCAAGACCGATGCAGCCTCTTTATTATAAAATAATTATAAAAACAATTAAAAACAAGGGATAAGCGCCGTGCCGCCGAAGCACCGCACAGAACTTATGCAATTATGAGATAACTTTAGTTTTTAAAGCTGTGGATAGGCGCCGGGATACGTCCGGTACGGTTCACAAATCCGGAACAGTCAAATGTATTCACCGACATAACAGGTGCGTGACCGAGAAGTCCTCCGAAATCAACATGATCTCCCACCTTCTTACCATAAGCCGGTATGACTCTAACCGCTGTTGTCTTCTGGTTCACCATACCAAGTGCAGCTTCGTCGGCAATCATTCCTGAAATAGTCGATGCCGGTGTGTCTCCCGGAATCGCGATCATATCAAGTCCCACGGAACATACACAGGTCATGGCCTCAAGCTTCTCTATGTTGAGAGCTCCTGCTTCAACAGCATTGATCATTCCCTGATCCTCAGAAACGGGAATGAAAGCTCCGCTGAGACCTCCGACTGAACTGGATGCCATGATTCCGCCCTTCTTTACCTGATCGTTAAGCATGGCAAGAGCTGCTGTAGTTCCGGGCGCTCCCACCTTTTCAAGACCCATGAGCTCGAGGATATCTGCAACCGAATCTCCTATGGCCGGTGTTGGTGCAAGAGAAAGGTCAATGATTCCAAAAGGAACATTCAGCATACGGGAGGCTTCCTTTGCAACAAGCTGTCCCACTCTTGTTATCTTAAATGCCGTCTTCTTGATAAGCTCAGAAAGTTCCTCAAAATTGAGACCCTGGGCATTCTTAAGCGCATCACGAACTACACCCGGACCGGAAACTCCCACATTGAGTATGCAATCCGCCTCGGAAACGCCATGGAAAGCTCCCGCCATAAACGGATTGTCGTCAGGCGCGTTGCAGAAAACCACAAGCTTTGAGCATGCGGAAGAGTCTGTATCCTTAGTAAGCTCTGCAGCTTCCTTTATCACCTCTCCCATGAGTCTCACTGCATCCATATTGATTCCGGTCTTTGTGGAACCCAGATTAACAGACGAGCAAACTATATCCGTTTCCGAAAGTGCTCTTGGAATGGCTCTGATGAGCATCTCATCTGCAGGAGACATACCCTTCTGGCAAACCGAAGAAAATCCGCCCAGGAAATTGACGCCTACAGCCTTCGCAGCCCTGTCAAGGGTGTGAGCCACCTTCACAAAATCATCAACCGACTTGCATGCCCCGGCTCCAGCAATTGCAATAGGCGTAACGGAGATTCGTTTATTAACGATAGGAACCCCGTATTCTCTTGAGATTTCCTCTCCTGTCTTAACCAGATCCCTGGCTTTTGTTGTTATCTTGTTATAGATATTGTCACAAAATGTATCAACATCCTGAGCGGAACAATCCAGAAGACCGATACCCATAGTGATGGTACGTACATCAAGATTGTTGTGTTCGATCATATTGTTGGTCTCGTTGACCTCAAATGCGTTTACACCATAGTTAAATCCAGCCATCTTCGTCTCCTTTTTAGATTCTGTGCATCATAGTGAAGATTTCTTCAAGCTGCATTTTTATATCAACGCCTATCTTATCTTTTCCGTACTTTGTAAGTTCTCCAGCAAGATTCTCAAAAGAATCTGTCGCCTCGGAAACATCTACGATCATCATCATGTTAAAAAATCCGCCTGTGATGGTCTGTGAAATATCAAGAATATTGATATTGGCTTCTGAAAGAAATGAACAAACTTTAGCAATGATTCCTACGCTATCCTTGCCTACAACAGTAATAATCGCCTTTCTCATAAATCCTCCTAGTTGTTTTCACTTTCACTATATCTAAGCATTGAAAGCAGGAAAAAACAAGTTTTATCTTGCATTTCCTGCTTTCATTTTCCCATACAATTACCCGTGGCTATAAGTGCCATAATAAAGACACTATTTTCACCCTTTAACCTGCCGTCTCAGGTCTTATGCCGAAAAATGTGAGGACATTCCCAACAGCTTTTAAATATAATCCGGGACCCCGGGAGCCACAACAGCAGGTGACCGTCAGAGCTCTATCACCTCAGAAATCCTGTCTCTCCTGGCAACACTTATGCTGATGTCCCCAGCCTTATGTTCGGAAGCGGAATTATCTATCTCCTTCTGCACCGTCTTTAATGCGAGGTCCGGAAGATTGTTTTCCTTGCTGAGGTGTCCCAAAAACACATGCTTAATGCGCTTAGACAATATGGAATCCAAAAGACGTCCGCAATTATCATTGCTTAAGTGTCCATGATCGCTCAGTATCCTTCTCTTAAGAGAAAACGGATACGGTCCGTCGCTCAGCATCCTCACATCATGGTTTGATTCAAGCACCATCGCATCAAGGTCCTTCAGATGCTCTGCAATGTAGTCATCATAATGTCCAAGATCCGTTGCAACAGCCACATTTTTGGCAGCCCCGGCATTTTCTCCGGATGCTCCGTACTCTATTCTGTATCCTACAGGATCAGCCGCATCATGATATATGCTGAAAGGAAGAACTTTAAGATCCCCTATCTCCAGTTTTTTATCCGGAAGAATGGGAAACAGCCTGTCATGGGAGAACTCTCCCAGTGTCCTGTTCAGCATAACTTCCCTCAACGTCCCCAGTGTTCCGTATACCGGAATGTCATATTTCCGCGCAATGGTTCCCACAGCTCTTATATGATCTATATGCTCATGGGTCAGAAATATGGCATCTATATCCTTTAAATCCAGATCAAGTTCGTGAAGCCCCTCGTTCACAGCCTTCATGGTAACTCCCACATCCACAAGAATGTGGGTGCTTTCTGTCCCTATATACGTGCTGTTTCCGCTGGATCCGCTTGCAATGCTGGTAAATCTCATATAATAAAATCCTTTGTTCCTTCAAAATAGTGTGTTAAGGGCTAAAACCGCTTGTCCCGTGTCCCGCAAAATGACTAAACTTAAAACAGGCAGTCAAATCATCCTTATATAGAGGCGCCTAATCTGTATTCGCCTGCTTCATATGCCCTTCTATCGCCCTGATCGTTTCCTCTGGAGTACCGCTGTTGTCGATGATAAATGTTGCCATTCCGGAATACTCCTCGTCTCCGATTTGCGAAAGAATCATATCACGGGCTTTTTCCTCTGTATAGCCCCTTGTTTTCATGAGACGTTCGATTCTTACCTCACATTTTGTCAAAACCGCCCAGATCTCATCACACATTTGAAGAAACATCCCATTGGGAAGGGCGGTCTCCACCACCACATCTCCGTCAGATGATTCCACCTGCTCCCTTACATAATCCCATACAGCAGGGTGGACGATTCCGTCCACCCTTTTTCTTATGCTTTCCTTATGAGTTCCGTAAAGTTTTTTTGCAAATGCCTGAATATTTACAGTCCCGTCTTCCTTCTCAATATCATCTCCCAAAAGCTCCTTCAGCTTCTCGAACACAGGATTTCCGGAAACATAAAATGACTTGGCAATATCATCTGTTTTCAAAACATTAAAGCCGTACTTTTTTTCCAGCGTTTCCAGAACAGTGGATTTCCCGGCGCCCACTCCGCCTATGACTCCGATAACCATCTTCCCACACCTCTAAAATAAATCAGGAGGAAAAACTGCCCGAAAGCCGCATTCCCTCCTGATCCTGACACAGACTTTACAGTTCCTTCCAGTCCCTCCAGGACATCGCAAGCTCTGACCAGTCACAGGACTGCTTCTGCTCATTTATCCATTTAAGGCCTTCCATAACTCCGTCTTCTTTGAAGTCAAATTCCTTAAAGATCTTCTTTTCTTCCGGAGTTTTTTCAAATGAGAAAGGCTCAGGCCACACCCACACCCCGAGAGTATTTCTCTCTATGGTCGGGTTCATGATCTTTTCTCCGGTTTTCTTATCCACGGGATAATCAGCTTCTCCCGCCTCTATCTTTTTTAACAGCTCAGTATCGGGATCATTGTAGACCACCTTTGAGAAACGGTATCTCATGCCTTCCGAAGAACCCGCAAAGGTTTCCTTCTTCAGAAATGCTATATGCATTATCTCTGTTGCTTCTATCAGTTTCATAGAACTCTCTTCCTTTAATATCAGTGTGCTTCATCCCAGTTATAGCCTTCGCTGGCATCCGCAACCAGAAGAACCGCAAGCTTTGCCGCATTCTGCATCTTCTCGATGAGAAGAGCCTTAACCTCATCCTTCTCTTCCAAAGGTGCCTCTATCAAAAGCTCATCGTGTACCTGAACCACGATTCTTGACTTGAAGCCGCCCTCACGAAGTGCACGGTCCACATCATTCATGGCCTTTTTCATTATATCCGCGGCAGTTCCCTGAATAGGGCTGTTCATGGCAACTCGCTCGCTGAAGCTTCTTCTCATGAAGTTAGAGGCATTGATATCCGGAACAGGTCTGCGTCTTCCGAAAAATGTCCTGATATATCCATTTTCCCTTGCAAAATCCACCTGACTGTCAAGATACCTCTTAACATCAGGATAGGTCATGAAATATCTCTCGATATACTCCTTCGCCTCGTTTCTGCTGATGGAAAGACCTTCACTCAGCCCAAATGCGGATATACCGTATACTATTCCGAAGTTTACAGCCTTGGCATTACGTCTCTGCTGGGGTGTTACTTCGGAAAGCGGGATATGGAATACCTGTGATGCCGTTACCGCATGAATATCCTTTGCATCCCTGTAGGCCTCTATAAGCTTTGGGTCTCCGGACATGGATGCCAGTATACGAAGCTCAACCTGAGAATAATCGGCATCTATAAATACACATCCTTCTTTGGGAACAAATACCTTTCTGAATCTTCTTCCAAGCTCTGTACGGATAGGAATATTCTGAAGATTTGGATTTGTTGATGAAATACGGCCTGTAGCCGTCACCATCTGATTGAACTCTCCGTGGATACGTCCGTCTTTTCCTATGTAGCCGAGAAGTCCCTCCGCGTAGGTGGAATTCAGCTTGCTGAGGGTACGGTAGTTAAGGATATCCGCAACTATTTTATGATCCTCCGCCAGCTTTTCAAGCACGTCAGCAGCAGTGGAATAACCGGATTTTGTCTTCTTTCCACCCTTAAGCCCAAGTTTTCCGAAAAGAATCTCCCCAAGCTGCTTCGGTGAGTTAATGTTAAACTCCTCACCGGCCTCTTCATAGATTCTCTTCTGAAGCTCCTCTATGCCTGCGCGAAGCTCCACACCGAAATCAAGAAGCGCATTCTTGTCTATAAGGATACCCGCAGTCTGCATATTATATAGTGTATATACAAGGGGCATCTCTATCTCTTTATAGAGTTCCGTCTCCTCAAGCTCCGAAAGCTTTTTCATGAGGCTTTCCGCTGCATCGCAGGAAACAATGGCTGTATATGCCCCCATGGTCTCTTCAACAGAAAACTCTGCTGTTCCGGAAGCGGCCAAAGACTTTCCGCCGTTCACCGCCTTCTTTTCCGCCTTGAATCTGTCTCTCAGTTCCTTTTCGGAAGGAAGAGTCTCAGACATAAAATCTCTTGCTATATCCTCATAGGTATAGGTATCCTTCAGCGGATTCACCACGTAAGCCGCCAGTGACAGATCATAGACATTACTATCCGGGGAAAACTCGCATTCATAGAGCTGGGACTTAAGATTCATGGTGTAAAGCGCCACACCCTCTTTAAGGGACAGTTCCTTAAGCTCCTCCCTCCAGTCAAAGCCGCTGAATCTGTAGAACCTGTCGCCGCTCAACGCAAAGAAAAGCTCAGCAGTCTCATTTTCGTCACCCTTACCGGAAGCCTTTTCCACGCTCTCGTCAGGATCCAAAAGCATCATCTCCAGCTGCCCGGATTCGGACTCTGTTATCTCTTCCTTTCTTACGACAGCAAAACCTGCAGCACCCTGACTTGCCGCATCCTTAAAAGCAATGCGTGCCATATAAGGATCTGTAACGCACTTTATCTTTGAGAGATCAATGCTTTCCTTCTGTGAAAGATCAAGAGCCGTTACATCAAAACGCTTGATAAGTGACTTGAGCTCCAGTTTCTTTATGATCTCAAAGGACTCCTCATTGAACATTCCTTCGACTTTGGCATCGTCATACTCAAAATCTATAGGGGAATCAATATTTATGGTGGCGAGAACCTTTGAAAGCTTAGCCGCCTCCCATTCCGAAATGAGCATTTGGGCAGCCTTTGGCTTTCTGGGAACCTTGAATTCAGGATCCCCGGAAAGGGCCGCTTCATGAGCTGCCTCGATGGTATGGTATCTGTCAATGATCCACTCCGCAGACTTCGGACCAAGCCCCGCAACTCCCGGGATGTTGTCGGAGGTATCCCCCATAAGCGCCTTAAGGTCGATAAACTCCAAAGGGGTAACATTCCACTCATTCTTTACATCCTCAGGATAGTAATTGTAAACAGTGGTCACACCCTTTGCAGTCTTTGGAAGACAGATCTTTATCTTCTCATCGCTGAGCTGAAGCAGATCCCTGTCACCGGAAACTATGGTAACCTCTACTCCCTTTGCCTGGGCCCTCTTAGCCACTGTTCCAAGAAGATCATCAGCCTCATAGCCCCCCTTGGAAAGTATGGGGATATGCATGGCAGTAAGAACCTCCTTTATCACAGGAATCTGCTCATGGAGTTCCTCAGGCATAGGCTTTCTGGTACCCTTGTACCCATCAAACATCTTGTGTCTGAAGGTAGGTTCATGGACATCAAAGGCCACTGCGAGATGATCTGCCTGTTCCTCATCAAGTACCTTGAACAGTATATTTAAAAATCCGTAAACCGCATTTGTATGCAGCCCCTGTGAATTTGTGAGCTCGGGAATACCGTAAAACGCTCTGGACATAATGCTGTGACCGTCAATAAGTAAAAGTTTATCTGCCAAAATATATCTCCTTGTAATACTTCTGTCTAAAAATGTCCGGACATAAACCCATCGTCGGGCTCCGCCGCTCATAAAAAATGATCAGATACTCAAAAAATCCAAATCCTGAACTGCATGATAAGCATGACCAGCACAGCCCAAAAAACTATGGTGTCCACCACCATGATCATGATCTTTCTCACAAAGCCTCTGAACAAACGGAATTTTGCGTCGGTGATACTCTTCTTCAAGGCTCCGTCTATATCGATATCCGTATCCTTGTCCGAATCAAGCTCCGCAACACCGCTGTAGACCATGTGTGTTATTCGCAGCTCTTCCATACACTCTTTACAGTTTCCAACATGATCTATAAAGGGTTTTAATTCATCTTCCGACAATTTGTTGTTCAAATAATCGTATATTCTTTTTCGCGCATCAAGACATGTCATACTGTGCTTCACCCGTCATTAGCGTCCTTTATAACTCTAAGGGAATATTACCGCTTAAGTCATAACTTCGACTTGAAAACCTTTCGATAATGTGCTAATTTATAAAAGTCTTAGCCGCCTTGGCGGAATTGGCAGACGCACGCGACTCAAAATCGCGCGGTTTATCCATGCCGGTTCAAGTCCGGCAGGCGGCAGATATGAAGGTGAGTTTGTTTATACAGACTCGCCTTTTTTGTTTTATTTGAGAACCGCCGAAAAGGCTGTTTCACCCTGCAGCAAATTGCGGAGGGCGTACCCGCAGATATGGCGATGCATCTTCTCTGCTTTATCAAAATACTGCGCCGAAATCCGCCGGAAAACAATCAGACTTGATTCCCGACGCGATTATAGCGCAGCTCTTTATACTCTTGATTACTTTGTTCCGAAGATACGGTCTCCTGCATCTCCAAGACCAGGGCAGATATAAGCATTTTCATTGAGGCAGCGGTCAACATTTCCAACATAGATCTGGATGTCAGGATGTGCCGCTACAAGCTTCTTGATTCCTTCAGGAGCTGCGATGATGCAAATGAACTTGATCTTCTTTCCGCCATGTCTCTTGATCTGGGAAATAGCATCAACTGCAGAACCGCCTGTTGCGAGCATAGGATCGCAGACAACGATCTGACGCTCTTCGATAGGATTAGGGAGCTTGCAGAAATACTCTACAGGCTGATGAGTTGTCTCATCTCTGTACATACCGATATGTCCGATCTTTGCACTGGGAACGAGAGCTGTAAGACCCGATACCATTCCGAGACCTGCACGAAGGATAGGAACGATGGCAAGCTTTCTTCCGGCAAGCATCTTTACACTTGCCCTCTCGATAGGTGTGTCGATCTCAACATACTTTGTAGGAAGGTCATGTAACGCCTCAAAACCCATAAGCATAGCGATCTCTTCTACCAGCTGTCTGAACTCGTTTGTACCTGTTGACTTTTCACGAAGAAGTGAAATCTTATGTGTAAGTAATGGGTGATCAAGTATTGTTACATTCTCTCCAAAATTGTTTTCCATTATTAAATCTCCTTTATAAAAAACCCGGTCCTTAAAAACTCTAATGTCATATCAGACCGGTACTGGTTTATGATTTGATGTAATACTTACGATTACAAACTGATTTATAAATATCAGTCTTCGTTCTTTCTTACGATGTCGTCCTTCGCCTTGTAGATGGAATGTGCACCGACACAGCCTCTCACTGAACTCAGGGGATAGATATTGGTATCACATCCTATCACAGTTCCCGGATTAAGTACAGAGCCGCAGCCCACTTCAACATGATCACTGAGCATGGCACCGAACTTCTTAAGTCCTGTTTCAATGTCTCCGTCCTCAGCATGCACCTTTACGAGCTTCTTGTCGGACTTCACATTTGATGTAAGTGAAGCAGCTCCCATGTGGGACTTGAAGCCAAGAACAGAGTCTCCTACATAATTATAATGCGGTATCTGAACATTATCAAAAACAATCACGTTTTTAAGCTCACAGGAATTACCGATAACGCAATTCTTACCCACAATTATGTTTCCTCTCAGGAAGGCACACTGTCTCACCTCGGTCTCGGGACCGATGATGGTATACTCTGCAAAATATGCGGATTCAAAGACCCTGGCAGTCTTGTGGATCCATACGTGAGGTTTTACTTCATCATACTCATCCTTTGATAATGTCTCTCCGTATGCTGCAATAAAATCATGAATCTTCGGAAGCACCTCCCATGGATACGTACATCCTGAAAATACCTCTTTAGCTTCTGTATATTGAAGGTCATACATGGCCTCAATAGTCATTTCACTCTTTTTCATTCTTACCTCCATGGGTCATGCGCAAATCGAGCTTGCTCGAATTTGTATATGACCCACCAATTAAGTTTGACAGTTCACTTTCAAACTTTTCTCTCCCATGGAATCCGTCAAAATATGGGATTTTATTTTTGCCCTATGGGCACATTATGATCTCCGCAGGCTTAGGCTCCGGTACTTTTCCTGCATCAGGCCGCTCCCGGAAAGCCGCTACATGCTTCGTATCTTTTCGGTTTTTTCTCTGACGAACTGTTCCAGCTTATCCATATATTCTCTTTCGGTGATCTTTCCCTCGGCCACCGAGCTTAATCCCATTTCCCATGAAGCGGTAAGCTTCGGGTTCAAAAGATGAGGTATGGATATCTTTACATAATAGGCAATATGTTCTCCCAGCTCTGTAGGTGTCAGCACCTGAGTCTTTTTCTGAAGAGAAACATAATTATCATCCACAAGTTTTGTGAGAATTCCTGCTCTGGTGGCACTGGTTCCTATACCGGCTCCCTTTATCTGAGCTCTCAGATCTTCATCCTCAATCAGATTACCTGCGTTTTCCATGGCAAGTATCATGGATCCTGAGGTATATCTCTTTGGCGGTGAGGTTTCTCCCTCCTTGACTCTCAAAGTCAGAAGATCCAGGCGCTGACCTTTTTTCATCTTAAGAAGAGCTTCACTGAGCCTGCCGCTCAGATCATCCTCTGCCCCTTCGCTGTCCTTATCGTTTTCCTCAGGCTGTCCGCCCTGGCCACCGTCCGAAGACTTTTTAACATTGGCCACCTTCAGATAGCCTTCCTCTTTCAAGGCTCTGGAGCTTGCGGAAAAGCACTCTCCGTTACACTCTATGGAAAGGGACACCTTCTGATATACTGCGGGCGGATAAAAGATAGCAAGAAATCGTCTGCAAATCAACTCATATACCTTTTTTGCAAGAGGTTTCAGAGACTGATATTCCTTCTGTCCCTGTCCTGTAGGAATGATGGCATAGTGATCCGCGATCTTCTTGTCATCCACATATCTTGACTTGGCTATCTGTTTGTAGGCTTCCTTTTCCAGAATCTCACGCGCACATTCTGCCACAGGTTCGTAAGTGGAAAGCCCCTTTATGTTCTTCGCTATCTCCTTTGATACCGCAGTTGAAAGAACTCTTGCATCTGTACGCGGATAGGTGGTGAGCTTTTTTTCATACAGCTCCTGGGCGATGGCAAGGGTCTCATCAGGACTTATCTTGAACATCTTAGAGCAGTCATTCTGAAGCTCCGCAAGATTATACAGTAAAGGAGGGTTCTTTGTCTCCTTTTTCTTTTCAACCGAGGTAACTATAGCCTCTCTCGGGAAAGGCATGAAGCTCTTCATGAACTCCACAGCCCTGCCCTGCTTGAGAAAACCCTTTCCGTCATAGATTTCAGCAGGAGCATACAGATGTGAACCCTCGGTCTGCTTCCAGTCAGCAGTGATCTTCGCACCTTCGCCTATATCAAAATCTCCGAGAATCCGATAAAAGGTGGTCTTCTGAAAGGCCCTTATCTCCTGCTCCCTCTTGACTATCATACCGAGAACGCAGGTCATGACACGTCCTACGGCCACCACCATCTTGTCCTTACGGTCCATATTCAGTTCCCGTCTGATGCGGTTACTGTATTTAAGAGACAAGGCGCGGCTGAAGTTTATGCCCATGAGATAATCCTCCTTGGCCCGGGAGAATGCCGCTGCCGAAAGATTGTCATAGGCGCTGTCCGGTTTCGCCTCCCTGATACCTCGGAGTATCTCTTCATTGGTCTGGGAATCTATCCATACACGCTTTTTTTCCTTGCTCTCCGGAACCTTGGCCATCATCTCTACAAGCCTGTAGATATACTCTCCTTCACGGGCGCTATCGGTACAGACATATATGGTTCCTACATCCTCCCGGTTCAGCTGTCTGGAAACCACTTCGAACTGCTTTTTGGTGCTTTTACCCACCTCATACCTCCACTCCGCATCCTTCGGAATGAAAGGAAGTGTTTCAAAGCTCCACTTTTTCAAAGCAGCATCATATTCTTCAGGATAAGAAAGCTGAACCAGATGCCCGACACACCAGGTGATGACATAATTCTCATCCTCCAGAAAGCCGTCTCCCCTCCTGACATTTTTCATATTGAGGGCCTGGGCGAACTGCTGCGCCACCGACGGTTTCTCTGCTATAAATAAACTCTTCAAAAATACCTCTCTGTTACTTTACTTCCCACTTATATATGGTGGTCGTATCATATTCCTCACCCACCTTCACTATGGATGAAGGCCAGTCTGCCTTGTGGAGACAGTCAGGATAAAGCTGGGTCTCGAAACAGTAGCCATGTCTCGGGCCGAAATGTGCTCCGTTCTTTCCCTCGAAATCCGAAGCAAGGAAGTTGGCTGTATAGAACTGCATTCCCGGAAGGTCTGTGTAAACAGACATCTTTATTCCCGACTTCTCAGAGTATGAAGTTGCCACAAGTCTTACATCTCCGTCATAATCATCGAGAACCCAGTTATGGTCAAAACCACCTGCGAAATTAAGCTGGTCAAAGTTTGTGTTAATGTCTCTCTTTATAGGCTTCGGTGATGTGAAATCCATCGGTGTGCCCTGAACGGAATCTATGCTGCCGTAAGGTATGGATTCGGAATCCGCAGGTGTATATCGGGAAGCATTGATCCAGACGATCTGATCTGTAGCATCACCGCTGTCGTGACCCGCAAGATTGAAGTACGCATGGTTAGTCATGTTGAAGACAGTATCCTGATCCGCAGTTCCTGTATAGCGTATCTCCAGACTGTCGTCCTCAGTAAGTGTATATGTTACGGAAACCTCAGCATTTCCCGGGAAGCCCTGATCCCCGTCAGGTGAATTGATAGAGAACATCACATAGCTTCCGAGGCCTGCATTATCATACTCTGCATCCCAGATTCTGGTTCTCCAGTAATCAGGTCCTGAATGAAGGCTGTTCTTTTCCTTGTCATTCTTACTGAGCTCATATGTTTTTCCGTTTATCTCAAAGCTTGCCTTACCGATACGGTTGGCATTTCTTCCCACAGGCTCCCCCATGTGACCCGGATTCTTGAGAAGCATGTCCACAGAATCAACTCCGAGAACCACGTCTCTCTTCTTTCCTTCTTTATCCTTTACAAGCATGGTGAGCCAGATTCCGCCAAGATTTGTAAAGCTTGCCTCTGTACCGTTACCGTTTGTCAATGTATATCTTTTTACTTCTGTTCCATCCTGGAGCTTTCCAAGAATCGATTCTTTTACTGCCATTTTTTACCTCCATGGGTCATTGTGCGAATCGAGTGCATCCGGAATTACGTATGACCTGCCGGACAGATTTGAAAGTAAGCATTTAACCTTCACATCTATAGGTCATCGCAAATTCAGTCTGCTCGAACCCGTACAGATACCGTCCCCTTTTTTGCTCCGACCATTATACAATAAAATCCCCCCTAGGAGTAGGGGGGATTTACAGCATACCTGTATGCCATTATTTCTTTGTGATGTAGCCCTTTGCCGCAAGGTACTCTGCAGCCTCAACTCCGCCGCCTGCTGCGCCGCGAAGGGTGTTATGGCTGAGGCCCACGAACTTCCAGTCATATATGGAATCCTCGCGGATACGTCCGATGGAGATACCCATGCCACGCTCATAATCAACATCAAGAGCGATCTGAGGGCGGTTATCATCCTCAAGATACTGGATGAAATGCTCGGGAGCTGAAGGAAGCTTGAGTTCCTGAGGCTCGCCCTTGTAATCTCTGAGGGCCTGAATGAGCTCTTCCTTTGTAGGCTTCTTATGGAACTTAACAAATACAGTAGCTGTATGACCGTTAAGAATAGGAACACGGATGCACTGTGCAGAGATCTTGATATCCTCGCAAAGATCGATGTGATCTCCTTCAAGCTTTCCGAGAACTCTCAAAGGCTCCTTCTCTGACTTCTCTTCCTCACCGCCGATATAAGGAATGATGTTATGCTCCATCTCAGGCCATGACTCAAAGTTCTTTCCTGCACCGGAAATAGCCTGATATGTTGAAACGATAACCTCATAAGGCTCGAACTTACGCCATGCCGCAAGAGCCGGAGTATATGACTGGATTGAGCAGTTTGGCTTAACAGCAATGAATCCTCTGGTTGTGCCAAGTCTCTTCTTCTGAGCCTCGATGAGCTGATAGTGATCAGGATTGATCTCAGGAACTACCATAGGAACATCCGGTGTCCATCTGTGTGCGGAGTTGTTTGAAACAACAGGGGTCTCTGTCTTTGCGTAGGCCTCCTCAAATGCACGGATCTCATCCTTCTTCATATCTACTGCAGAAAATACGAAATCTACGTCCTTAACAACCTCGTCAATTTTGGAAACGTCCTTGACGATCATCTTCTTTACTGACTCAGGCATGGGAACATCAAGTTTCCATCTTCCCTGAACCGCCTCTTCATAGGTCTGTCCTGCAGATCTTGGTGAAGCTGCCAGTGTTGTAAGCTCGAACCATGGGTGATTCTCAAGAAGTGTGATGAATCTCTGTCCAACCATACCTGTTGCACCGAGAACGCCAACCTTTAACTTTTCCATAATTGATATCTCCTCTTTTGGATTATTCAGTCCATTTAATCTCGACAAGCGAAGGACTGTGCCATATACATGTGAATTTCAGGCTATCCGCCATTCACTGATGATGCGCCCCGCTCCTTATAAGCAAAAACTCCCTTCATTGCCGTGAAGCACACCGTAATACCTAGAATGATATATCCAATCCCGCTTTAAAGCAATAAACTTTTATTTATATCTATTCTAACCGGAGTTTTTGTCATAACTCTACGTCATGCATCAGTGTTTTGTTCCCTTACCTGCACGGTTCGCTATCTTAAGTCTGTTAAGAGAAAGCATCTTTCCGCTTACCTTTATCTCAACAGGATCAACTCCCAAAAGATATACGTCTGTGAGTTCATCTCCGGTTCCAAGCTTAATAGCTGCCACACCCTTGCTGTTCTTCTTTTGAAGAGGAATATCACTGAGTGAACATCTGAGGAAGTATCCGTCTCTTGTTCTGAAGACTATCTCGGTTTCATAACCCATTTCAAGGATGCTGACTACCTTGTCCCCCTCATTCAGCTTTGTAGCCGCCACCACTCTGTTGGCCGTTTCAAATTCTGAGGCTTCAACAAGTTTCACCATGGCATCCTTTGTTGTGAAAACAAGAGTCTTGCCCGCAAGCTCAGACTTTACATTGACAAAAACGATTTCTTCATCGTTAGCGTTGAACTTACTGATGTTGTCAATAGGAACACCCTTATCCTTGAACTTGGAAAGCGGAATATCCTGGCACTTGATCTGGTGCATGTTGCCCTTATCCGTAAAGAGAAGCACTCTGTCGGTGTTCTTACACTTAAAGATGTATCGGCTGTCAGTATTCAGTGCCTCCTGATTCCTCTGATAGGTCGCTTCATCGAGAAGCTTGCAGTAACCAAACTTGTCCTGAACATAGTAGCAATCCATCTCCTGGACTTCGTTCTCGTTAAATACAGCTTCCTTTCCGTCCTCTATAAAGGTTCTTCTGGGTTTTGCGTATTCAGACTTAATGAACATAAGGTCTTCGGAAAGAACTTCATTCATACGGTCACGGCTTCCAAGGATGCCTCTGTACTCCTTTATCTTCTTAAGTGTCTCTGCGTGCTGTTTTTTCAGTTCGATAAGCTCGAGACCTATAAGTCTTGAGAGCTTCATATCGAGAATGGCCTGGGCCTGGCGCTCGGTAAATGAAAAATCTTTGATGACATCCGCAAATTCCTTGTCTCTGTCACGGAACTTGACCCCGGTGATATCTCCCGTCATCAAGGCTTTCTTGGCATCAGCCTGTGACTTACAGCTTCTGAGAAGTGCAATGATGGCATCAATAAGGTCAACCGCCTTGATGAGACCATCCTGAATCTCCTTCTTATCAATTTCCTTGTCAAGGAGGGCCTTGTACTTCTTGCCCATGATCTCGTACTGGAACTTAAGGTATGCCTTGAGAATACCCCTTAAGGACATGGTTTCAGGACGGCCTTCGTTGATGGCAAGCATATTGACACCAAAGGTATCCTCAAGCCGGGTCTTTTTATAGAGAACATTTGTGATTCTCTCTATATCGGCTCCGCTCTTGAGATCAAGTACGATTCGTATACCGTTTTTATCAGACTGGTTTGAAATATCCGTTATCTCGGGAAGTACCCTGCTCTCTACAAGCTGTGCGGTATCCTGCATGAACTTCATGATGCCCTGCCCGATCATGGTATAAGGTATCTCGGTCACAACCAGCTTATCTCTGTCGGATCTTCCGTTCTTCTTTTCAAATACAAGCTTTCCGCGAAGCTTCAGCTTTCCTGTACCCGAGCGGTAAATATCAACAAGCTCTGACTTGTTGGCAATGATTCCTCCCGTCGGGAAATCAGGTCCCTTCAGGTAATTCATCATCTCTGAAGTTCCCATGGCAGGATTTCTGAGATATGCAAGTATGAGGTCGACTATCTCTCCGAGATTATGGCTGGGTGTTGATGTGGTCATACCTACAGCGATACCCTCAGAACCGTTCAGGAGGAAATAAGGAACTCTTGCTGGAAGAACAACAGGCTCCCTGAGAGTCTCATCATAGTTCGCCTGAAACTCTACGGAAGTATCCAGATCCGCAAGCATACAGTCATCCGTAAACTTCTCAAGCTTCGCCTCCGTATATCGGGGAGCCGCTGCCGAGTCACCCTCGATGGAACCGAAGTTACCCTGTCCGTGAATAACAGGCTGCATACGCTTGAAATCCTGGGCCATAACAACCAGTGTATCGTATATGGAAGCATCTCCGTGAGGATGATACTTACCCATGGTATCGCCCACTATACGTGCTGACTTATATGTTGGATGGTCATGGGTCGCATGGAGCTGATCCATATCAAAAAGCACTCTTCTCTGTACCGGTTTAAGACCATCTCTGATATCCGGAACCGCTCTTGATGTGATGACACTCATGGAGTAGTCGAGATAGCTCTTCTGCATCTCCTCCGAATATTCCGTTGTTAATATCTGTTCTGCCATAATAATTCCTTATACGTAACTTATTTCTCTTCACCCTCTATCCGGGCTTAGTGCACACACAGATTAACTGTGTGCGCTAATCTCGCTTTTGCGAAATGAAAATTTCTGATGAA
The DNA here is from genome assembly GCF_000702885.1 of Oribacterium sp. P6A1. Lineage (GTDB taxonomy): Bacteria > Bacillota > Clostridia > Lachnospirales > Lachnospiraceae > Oribacterium. Next base: position 139,486 of record NZ_JNKO01000007.1, read on the forward strand.
ATTTTCATTTCTAGGCATCAATCACTGCCTCATCCGCATGATCGTGAATAAAATCACGACGCGGGCCTACTTCCGACCCCATAAGCATGCTGGTAACTTCAGATGCAAGGCGTCCGTCCTCTATCTCAACTCTCTTTAAAACTCTGTTCTCCGGGTTCAGTGTTGTTTCCCAGAGCTGCTCAGGATTCATCTCTCCGAGACCCTTGAATCGCTTCAGATCATAAGTTCCGGCCTTGTGGTTCTTCTGATACTTCACAAGGGCCGACTCATCGTAAAGATACTCCGACTCTTCCTTCTTACTGTGAGGGATAGCCTGATAAAGAGGAGGCATGGATACATAAACATGTCCCTCTGTAATAAGATCCGGCATAAAACGATAAAGGAATGTAAGAAGCAGGGTATCGATATGGGAACCATCAACATCCGCATCGGTCATAAGTATGATCTTGTCATAACGGAGCTTTGTAATATCGAAATCGTTGCCGTAGCCCTCTGAAAATCCGCAGCCAAAAGTGTTGATCATGGTCTTGATCTCAGCATTGGCAAGAACCTTATCTATAGAGGCTTTCTCAACATTCAGAATCTTTCCTCTCAAAGGAAGGATAGCCTGTGTTCGTCTGTCTCTGTGATTCTTTGCAGAGCCTCCCGCAGAATCTCCCTCTACGATGAAGATCTCGCACTCCTCAGGGTTCTTGGAGATGCAGTTGGCAAGCTTGCCGTTTGAGTCAAAGCTGTATTTTGACTTGCTGAGCATGTTGTTCTTGGCCTTCTGTTCCTGCTTTCTGATCTTGGCAGACTTCTCGGCACAGGCGATGATGGCCTTTACGACTTCCACATTTCTGTCGAAATAATGCTGAAGCTCCGCATCAACTATGGAGGCAACATGCTTTCCTGCTTCCTGACTGGCAAGCTTTGTCTTTGTCTGTCCCTCAAAAATAGGATCAGGGAACTTTACAGCCACAACAGCCACCATTCCGTTACGGGTATCGGCGCCTGTAAAGTTCTCGTCCTTTTCCTTGAGAAGACCAAGCTGTCTTGCATAGCTGTTTACGAGCTGTGCGAACTTGGTCTTGAAACCTGTGATATGAGTTCCGCCCTCCTGAGTGAAGATATTGTTGCAGAAACCGTGAACATTCTCCTCAAAAGCATCGCAGAACTGGATACAGCACTCAAGAATAGTACCCTCTGACTCACCCTTAAAATAGATCTCAGGTGTGATCTTTTCTTTTTCTTTATTCTCGTCCTTTACGAAAGCAATGATTCCTTCCGGCTCATGGAACTCCTTGATAACCGGCACTTCGTCTCTGTCATCACGGTAATGTATGGTGAGATCAGGATTCAGATACGCAGTCTGATGGAGTCTTGACTGAAGCCAGTCCTCCTTGAATCTTGTTTTCTCAAAGATCTCAGGATCAGGAATGAATGTTGTCTCCGTTCCCGTTTCCTTTGTCTTCCCAACAACAGGGAGAAGGCCCTTTACAAGCTCTGTGGTAGGCTTGCCGCGCTCATATGTATCCTCAGAAATCTTTCCGTCCTGATAAACACGGATCCTGAGAAATGATGACAGAGCATTAACAACAGAAGAACCTACGCCATGAAGACCTCCTGATGTTTTATATGCCTTGTTGTCGAACTTTCCGCCGGCATGAAGAGTTGTGAGAACTACACGTTCTGCCGAAACTCCCTTCTGGTGCATGCCCACAGGGATGCCTCGACCGTCATCACGAACGGTACATGAGCCATCCTTACCCAATGTTATCCATATATTCTTGGCATATCCCGCCAGATGCTCATCCACGGAATTGTCCACGATCTCGTAGATAAGGTGGTTAAGACCTCTTGAACCTACTGAACCGATGTACATACCGGGTCTCACTCTTACCGGTTCAAGTCCCTCCAGGACCGTGATACTCGACGCATCATACTTCTCTGCCATTTAAAAAACTCCTCAACCTATATTCTTTAAAAGTCCTTGCCGGACTTCAATAAATGTTTCTGCAAAGCATGTATCATTTTTCAGTCATCAATATAAAATCTCTAAATAAACATACATGCCGTGTACGTCTATAACGCCAAACATAACAAGTTTACCGCATAATCGCCTGAAACTATACCATAATAACTGCAAATTTATCAAGTTTATGCCGTGCAGCCTGCTCCTTCGCTGCAATATACCTCTTAATATAATCCTCTTTCGCGCAAAACGCAATACATATGTTCGCACATATTTTCATCAATCCCTTTGCCATCAGCAGTTCAGCCGGGGATGGATTTCCAATCAGAACTTCATCCCCGGCTGAACTGCTGCACTTTATGCATCTAAAAACCGGCACCGAAAAGGTACCGGTTCAAAAAAATACAGAATTTGTGTTTCTTATGTTCGATCCCATCAGATCATGGATACGCCAAATGAATTCACAAGTCCGTCTATAGGCTGGCCTGCCTTGCAAAGCGGACAGTCATTATAGTCCGTGTATTCATAATCAGGAAGATCATTCTTACCATAAACCGAAACCACAGGCACTCCATTGTAAGAGCTGATGGCACTGAAAACAGCCGTAACACCGCTAAGCTTTCCGCCATAGTACTTAACAGCTTCCATAACCCTGTTGATGGTCTTTCCGGTGGAAACCGAACCCTCAACAATGAGGATATTCTTGCCACGAATCATTGGCTTTATATTATCTCTGAAGATAATCTGAGAGTTGGTGTTAAACTCCGGCTTTACGATATAAACGGTTTTGTGAGCATTGGTATTCATTGCCCCGCTCTTTGTGAGTTCCTCAGCTATAAATGCGCCGATAACCTCTGTTCCCTCATCACATATGATGGTATCCACAACCATGCCGAAAAGATAATTTTCCACAAGCTTTGCAGCTACGGCATGAGCTTCTGAAGCGCGGGCTTTCACGGTGGTGAGATCAATGTAGTAGTTGGTATGAGAGTGATTTGTCGCAAAATGGCCTTTTGTAACCTTAAGAGGAACCGAAATTCCTGAAACATCGATTTTCTGATAACCTTGCTGCATATTTACTCCTTTTCCGGTTTCCCGATGATCACAGAGTACACTTCCCAAGCTAAGACCAACTTAACGCCCTGCTTCCGGATTTCAGTACTGCTTTGCAGTTCACGAACCTGCATACCGAAAAACCTGTCTCAAAAAACATCCCGCCCTGCAGGATGACACGCTACTGATAGCATCATTATAACATTTCATGACGCAAAATAAATAAATTTTCCAGAAATATAAAAATAGAAAATTTACATTTATGTCTTTGCAGATCACCTCATAACGAATTAATGCATCAATAATTCGTTATGCTTCAACTGTAATTTATTTCAATTGAAGCCCCGTTTAATTCCTCTGTCACAACACTGCCATGAGCTCCTATTGGAAAATAAAACGAGCAATCATTCAGATTAAGTCTGGCCCCTTTTATATTAACATCATGAACATCCGTGTGCACGTAAAGAGCGCCATCCTGCCAGCGTTTTGAGCTTTCATCTGCCCGATTCATAAACTGACAATTGTTAAAAGTAACTTCACTGTCATGGGTTAATCCCATACCTACCGAAGCTGTCTGATATGACAAAAAACTGCAGTTATTAAACTCAGTATGCTGCGAACCGTAATCCGCATGAACAGCATAAGCCCCCTCATCATCCGGCGGTATTTCACCATTTTTATGGGTTGCCGTAAAACTGATGCCTTCCACTTTCCCGTCAAGCCTCAGACTTGCAGCCGGAAAATCATACCTGCCATCATCACTTTCCACAATCACCATACCCATCCCTATAAAATCAATGTATCTTGGTTCCATATTCATATCCGATACAGCATTAAAGGGACTGTATGTTCCGGCCTCCATATAAATCTCCACTCTGTTAGCACTGCTGTCATTACAGTTATCTATGATTTTTTGTAAATCATCCTCACTTGAAACATAGTAACGTGTATCCGCCATACCTGTAACAGCCATCCCTATACAGAAAGACAGTGTCACTGCCAAAAGTCCGATCTTCTTCATTAACCCTCCCGAAATCTCTGTCTTTATTTCTTGCCATATCACAAAAACTCATCATTCTTTCAAATGATAGTTTCCTTTGCATATATAGCATTTATCGACAGGATAGCGAAATTGTATAGGTGTATGAAGGATACTACCTTTTACCGTTTTCAAAAAACAGAAAAAATGAGGTTTCAATACCAACTGGGCTTGCTGCTTGAAAGCACACGAAGAGAAAAAAAGTCCGCCAGGGATGAACACGTAAGTGTTCAATCACTGACGGACTTTTTGACGTAGTGTGATTTCAACGCCGTGAGCCGTTGGCATGAAGCCTCATTTTTTCGTCCGCGGAGCCATTCATACTGCGAAACGTCACAGCGTCTTTATAAACTTATCAAATGCAGCCTGTCCCTCCGGGGTTCTCTTGTAAACTCCGGCATCCTCAAGGACATGCATGAAGACCTTTCCTATTTCATTCTGAAGAATCTCGTCAAAATTCTCGGCATCAACCTCTATATCACTTCTATAGTATTCATCCATGAACTCATCGAACCAGTCAGCATGCTTTGCAAGCTCGGGGATATCACGAATATCCTTTCCGGAAAGGAACGCCTCCTTAAGTTCCGCCATCTCGTTTTTAAGACGGCTTGGAAGCACCGCAAGGCCCATAACCTCGATAAGGCCAATGTTTTCCTTCTTTATATGATGGAGCTTGGCATGAGGATGGTAAACACCAAGAGGATGCTCCTCTGTGGTAATATTGTTGCGAAGAACAAGATCAAGCTGGAACTCGTCCCCCACCTTTCTTGCTATAGGCGTAATGGTGGAATGAGGAACTCCATCAGTCTCAGCAAAGATAAATGCATCTTCATCAGTGTAGCCTCTCCAGGATGCCAGGATATGATCCGCAAGCTCTGCAATCCTTCCGGTATCCTCACCGCTTAACCGGATAACAGACATTGGCCACTTAACAACTCCCGCCTTAACATCCGGAAATCCCGGAACAGTGAAGCTTCTCTCAACAGGAGCCTTCGCCATGGCAAACTCATAGTTTCCGCCCTGGAAATGCTCGTGGGCGAGGATTGAGCCACCTACGATGGGGAGATCAGCATTGGAACCCACAAAATAATGGGGGAACTGGGCCACAAAATCGAAAAGCTTCAAAAACGCGCTCTTGTCGATCTTCATGGGAGTGTGCCGGGTGTTAAGAACTATACAATGCTCGTTGTAGTAAACGTAAGGTGAGTACTGGAAGCCCCACTCCTGTCCGCGGATGGTTATAGGGATGATACGATGATTCTCTCTGGCCGGATAGTCTGCTCTTCCGCTGTATCCCTCGCATTCACAGCAGAGCTGACACTTGGGATAACCGGTCTGCTTTGCCTTTCCTGCTGCCGCAATGGCCTTCGGATCCTTCTCAGGTTTACTTAAGTTTATGGTAATGTCTAAGTCCCCGTACTCAGTCTCTGTCTTCCACTTGAGATCCTTCTTTACCCTGTAACGTCTAATATAGTCAGTATCACGACTGAAGGTATAGTACCAGTCGGTTGCAATCTTCGGATCCTCTTCATAGAGCTCCGAAAACTCAGCCTGAACCTCTGATGGTCTCGGAGTAAGAGCCCCCATAAGCTTTGTATCAAACAGATCTCTGAAAACCACAGAGTCCCCGTCTGTGAGCCCCTGCTCCACTGCATAATCCGTAAGAACCTTTAAAACATTTTCAAGATAAGAACCGTCATCAATGATTCCTTTCTCCGAAGCAGTCTTAAATTCCTCTGCCTGGACCGCATCAAAAGGTATCTTTTCAGCCTCTTCCAAAACCTCCTCTTTGGCAGAAGTCACTTCCATTACCTTTAAATTAAGAGCGATGGTATTAAGCGCCCAGATGATATCGCTTTCCTCGATAAGTCCTGTCCTGTAAGCATAAGCAACTAAATTTTTTATTTCACTCTGTATTTCCATCCTTTTACACCCTCAAACAAATCCTCACATTTTTATCATGTCGTGAGTGACAAAAGCATTGCCACTCACCGATGTAGCGCAGCAAGTACGTAATTCGGTACTTTTTTCCATTACATCATTTCATAATAAAATCAGGAATTATATCCGTCCGGATTCTTCTGCTGCCAGTTCCAGGAGTCACGACACATATCGATGAGATCGAATTCCGCCTTCCAGCCGAGCTCCTTCTCTGCCTTTGCAGGACTTGAATAACAGGTGGCAACATCACCGTCACGTCTGGGCTTCATAACATAAGGAAGCTCCTTGCCGCAGGCCTTCTCAAAAGCATGGATAACATCCATTACAGAATAACCGTGGCCTGTTCCAAGGTTGCAGATGAATACTCCATCCTTCTTTGCAAATCTCTCGATGGCCTTTACATGTCCTCTTGCAAGGTCAACCACGTGGATGTAGTCACGAACTCCGGTTCCGTCAGGTGTCGGATAGTCATTGCCGAAGACATTGATCTCCTTAAGCTTTCCGATGGCAACCTGGGCAACGTATGGAAGAAGGTTGTTAGGGATGCCCTTAGGATCCTCTCCGATGAGACCTGACTTATGAGCTCCGATAGGATTGAAATATCTAAGGAGGATAACATTCCACTCAGAATCGGCTGTATGAAGGTCTGTAAGAATCTGCTCCTGCATCCACTTTGTCCAGCCGTAGGGATTTGTACATGTTCCCTTAGGACAGTTCTCTGTGATAGGAATCTCCGCAGGATCGCCGTAAACTGTAGCCGAGCTTGAGAAAATGATATTCTTAACACCATGAGCACGCATCTCGTCAACAAGGTTAAGAGTAGAGTCAATGTTTGTACGATAATACTCGATGGGCTTGTGCACAGACTCACCCACTGCTTTGAGACCTGCAAAATGAATAACCGCATCTATCTCGTTCTCATCGAAAATCTTCCTGAGTGCCGCTCTGTCAAGCATGTCATCCTGATAGAACTTTACCTTCTTTCCGGTGATCTCTTCGATTCGGTCAACCGCCTTCTGGTTCGAATTGTAAAGGTTATCAACGATAACTACCTCATAACCCTCATTAAGAAGCTCTACGCATGTATGGCTTCCGATATATCCTGCTCCACCTGTTACAAGTATTCTCATAATGTCTCCTCTCTTTCATGCCGGATTTTCATCATTCTCAACGTTCGCATCACATCAGATTACTGATGGACCGTCTCCGATGCTCACCTCATAGAATGTACAGTCATAGCCGACTTTGGCCTTATAGGCTTCTCCCACCTGCTTCTTGAATTCAGGAATGGCCTCATCCTTAACGATGGACACTGTACATCCGCCGAATCCGCCGCCTGTCATACGGGAACCGAGAACTCCCGGAATCTTCCAGGCTTCCTCTGCAAGGATATCAAGCTCCTCACAGGTCACCTCAAAATCATCGCGAAGAGATACATGGGAAGCATTCATAAGCTTTCCGAACTCTTCGATATCTCCATTCTTAAGAGCCTCTACAGCCACAAGAGTACGGTTGTTCTCATAGACTGCATGCTTTGCTCTCTTAAGAACCACAGGATCCTTTATGGCATCCTTATACTTTTCAAAATCCTCATTTGAAAGCTCACCCAGCTCCCTGATTCCTGCCACACCGGCAAGGATTTCTCTTGCCTTTTCGCACTCGTTACGGCGGTCATTGTATGCAGAACCCACCAGCTTGTGCTTCTTGTTTGTATTTGTTACCACCAGTTTCATCCCATTGAGAACCACCGGTGCATATTCGTATTTTAATGTGGCACAGTCAAGGAAAATGGCATTGTCCTCTTTGCCCATGGCACTTGCGAACTGATCCATGATACCGCAATTCATGCCGCAATAGTTATTTTCCGCATCCTGTCCTATGACGGCAAGGTCAACACCGGAAACATCAAAGCCATAAAGATCTCTGAGGATAAAACCTGTAAGTACTTCAATGGATGCACTTGAGGAAAGGCCGGAACCATTCGGGATATTTCCGTAGATCACTATGTCAAGACCGGTGTCCATGCTGAAACCTCTTTTTTCAAAGGCCCACATAACTCCCTTTGGATATGATATCCAGCTATCCTCCTTAAGGGGCTTAAAATCATCAAGTGAGGTTTCGATAACTCCCGATTTATCAAGATTCACACTGTAAAAACGAAGCTTTCTGTCACTGCGCTTTCTTGCAGCAGCAAAAGATCCGATAGTAAGCGCACAGGGGAAAACATGTCCGCCGTTATAATCTGTATGTTCACCGATGAGGTTCACACGTCCGGGTGCAAAATAGCACTTGACACCCTCATTGCTTCCCTCGCCGAATTTTTCCGCAAATGTCTTCAAAACAACTTCTTTGAATGAAAGATCCATATGATTGTTGACCTCCTAAAGTCTTTTTCAAATCTTGTTGACCCTCGCATCACATTATAAGAAAGCGATTTTTTACAGTCAACGCGAAAAAACTCTCATTATCTTTGAAATCCTTTTGTGACTATATCATGGTCGAAAATGCTCAGAATATTCCTGCAGCTGTAAGTCCCGCAATCCAAAAGAATATGGTAAACAGCGAAAGAACCGTACTTATGGCAAGAAGCTGACCCTGAAGATCCCCGTCTCCGCCCATATTCTGAGCCATGGGAAATGACGCTCCGGCGATAGGAGTTGCATAGAGGATAAACGCAATGAACAGCTCCGGGCCTCTGAATCCCGCCATATACATTATCACAGTCACTATACCAGGGACTATGACAAGCTTTAGTGACAGCACAGAAACAATGTATTTCATATTTTTACCGATATCGGGAATATTCAATGTGGCTCCCAGGATCAGGATGGAAAGCGGAGTTGTCATGTTGGCAAAACCTTCAACAGGTTTCTCTATTGATTGCGGAAGCACCCAGCCCGTAAGCTTAAATACCCCGCCGATGATGGCGCCGACGATAAGGGGATTGGTAATGATATTTTTGAGTATCTTCTTTAAGTCTGTTTTTGAACCGTTTTTTCTGTCAAATACAGAGAAGATCATGACAGTGCATATATTATAGATAGGAACAACTGTTGCGATGACAAGGGATGCTACAGCTCCCCACTCATCACCATACATGGTCACACATAACGGATAGGCAAACATCAGAGTATTGCTTCTCCATATAGACTGTATGACCACTCCTCTTTTAGGGTTTTCCTTTACTATCAAAGGCACCAGAATCATGGAAAGAAGGATGATAGCCATCATCACACCGCAGAAAACCATGATAAGGGAAAGATTTGATCCTAAATCGATATCCGCAGAATAAATATTGTTGAACATAAGAAGCGGAAAGAAAGCCTTAAAAACAACTTTGTTCAATTTGTTATAAAATTTATCATCCCCGAGTCCAAGGCGGCATATAATAAATCCATACAACATATAACAAATAAACGGTATAACTGCATTGGCTGCGATCATAAAGCTGTTCATAATTTCTTCTTCCTCGTCTTAACAATATGTGACACTCTGAGATTCGGCTTTTTCAACACCTTGCCGCCGATTGATACTAAAGCGGAATTCTTACCTGCCTTCTTTTTACGGCGGGGCTTTTTATTCTCCTTTTCAACACGATACTTATTTATGGTATCCAGTATGGTATTGTAATCCCTTTCAAACAGTTCTGTCGATATCTCTTTTCTGATGCTGTCATAATCAAGCTGATCCGTAATCCGTTTTATCACCTCTTTTTTACTCAGAGTATCATATTTATGTTTGAGATTTCGATAAACAATATGCTGCAGTTCCGGTCTCCAGAGAAGACTTAACTTATCTTCATATATAATATGAGGATTTTCTTTGGGACGTCTCAGTATATAGAAATCCGGCCGGCCATCCACCTCGTCTATGGTTATGATTCCCCAGAAATCAGGAACGTGCTCTTCCACATGCATGGCATGACTGCTTCCGACAGCGATGATGTTGTAATCAAAGAAACGGTTATAATCCTTCACCTGCCCGGCAAGTCTAACGTAACGGTCGGCATCGGATTTGATCTCTATCCCATAGAGACTGTCATCCGTTACCATCACTATGTCCGCCCGGCTCCCGCCCATTATTTTTTCTTCTATTATTCTTGTTTTGCCGTAGGTCTCCTCCAAAAAAGAGAACAAAGGCTCTCTGATATCTTTATCGTATAACATGATTTATCATATGTACTGATGTGAATGTCAAAAGTCAATATGGGACCGCTTTGTGCTTTCGATTACACTTATATCCTATAAGGAGCCGTCCGCATAATGCGAACGGCTCCCATAGCATCGTTTAGTATATCATCCAACAGTCGGTCCGATGGAATTCCACTGATTAATGTCAATTCCCTGTCCTGCCTGAACTGTATATGTATCACCGGCAGGAGAAACATTGGCAGAATCCGCAGGATCACTTATCACAGCCCCTTCGACTCCAGGTACTGTAGGAACAGCTGCGGCTGTTTCAACAACCTGCTGACTCATATCCTGAGTGGTTTCAACGGCTGCTGTCTCAGCTACAGTTACCGCCGCCGTCTCCGGAGCGGCAGTCTGCTGTGCCGGAGTCTGTGAAGTTCTTTTGGAATTTGAACTCTTCTTTTCCGAATCGTCCTTTTTCTTTTCGGAAGACCTGGTTTCTTTGTTCTTTGCAGACTCTTCTTCCTTCTTTTTATTCCCGGAATCTGCCTTTGCAGATTTCTCAGCCTTGGACTCATCTGATGCGGCAGCTGTCTCAACTACCGACTCCTCTGTCTCAGCTTCGGTTTCAGGCTCAGTTTCCGGAGCAGTGGTCTCAGGCGGCATCGGCAGCTTGTCATACTTCTCTTCACTCTGATGAAGATTCAGATTTCCCGTAAGTATGAGTCCATGGAAAGCATCAGCCTGTTCCTTTGTGGCAAAGCTCACTGCCAGCTCATCATATACAGCGGCATTGTTGTTCACTATACGGATATGTCTCTCGGGAGCTGTACCCTCAAACTCTGTATTCCATCCGGTAAAAATATTTTTATCGATAACAACCTGAACTGTATTCTTTCCTTCTACATATTCATAATCGATACCAAGCATACCGACATTCTCGACTCCAAGTTCCTTAAGTCTGCTGATGTTTATAAGATAGTTTACATCATCTGCACGATAGAACTCTGAAGCCTCTATATAATAATAATGATCATAAAGCTCTGCATCCGGATTCACAGGATCCTCTGATCCGGAAGCCGGCTGTTGAGAAACCGCCTCCTGAGATTCTGTTCCCCCAAGAGTATCATCCAGCTTGTTCTTTATCTTCTTAACTATCCAGTCAGCATATATCTTCTGTCCGGCAGCGTTCGGAAGAACCCCGTCAGATGTCAATGTGCCTGCATCCATTCCGGAAACCGCATAGGCTTCCCCCATGTTTGCAACTATTCCGCCATAATGCTCAAGAAGATTTCTGGCATAGAGAGCTGTCTCATCAGAATAACCCTCTGTTGCTGTTACAGATGCCGACTCTATGATTCCAATGATTTCTGCTGAGCCGTAACATCTTCTTATAGAACGAAGTATACCTTCATACTGAAGACCAAAGTTAAACGGATCATCATAGTATCCCAGGGAAACTATAACCGCATCATAGACCGCATCCTTGTTTCCGGCAGCTTCGTTCATCAAAGAAACATAGGCCCCGTACGCATCATTTCCATTAGCCAGAGAAAGGTTGTTGACACTGACTTCCGAACCGAAGTCTTCCTTTATACTGTCTGCAAGAAGCTCTGTCCAGTTTGTTCCGTCCTGTGCTCCGGCCCCTGTTCCAAAGGTGTCTCCGATGACAAGAATCTTCACCGGTTCAGAAGCGGTAAGCTTTTTAAATAAGCTGCTGCTCCCCGAAAGTGCCTCATTCAAATCCACTGAAGATTCCGGGACTGTCTCGGGCTGAAGTCTTTTACTGTCTTCATCCATTCTTTCCGCTGCAACGGACTGATCCAGGGCATCTTCTTTCATGGCGACATTTACCATGTATCCGAATACTCCTGTTATGGTCAAGATCAGAAGAATCAGGATTACAAGAAGTGTCTTTGGTCTCCCGGAAGCTGCTTCCTTCTCGGTCAGCGGCTCGTTCAGATTAAGATTTGGGGTGTCATTTGTCTGCTTGTTATCATTACTACTCATACTCATCAAAATTCCTTCTTAGATATAGACTTTTTAATTATAGGCCATAAGTGTTATGAAGTCTATCTTCACCTTATATCCTGTCCCGGTTCACTGATGTTCCAACTTAATCACTTTTTCACTATAACTTCACATATACTGTGTTTTACATGCCAAAATGAGTAAATACAGGATTTTATCCTTTGCACCGTGATTTTAAAAGAAACTTAATTGATTTTTATATTTATAAAAAGTATCATGAAACGGTGTCTTTATCGGAAAAAGCCCGTATATCAGGGCATGACGCCGACTCTCAGCACCTGTATTTCATATATTAAGTGCTGTATCAAAATATCCTGCATGGATTTAAGGAGAAATTTATGGATTTCAAAACATTTTTTGAGCAGAATAAGAAAGCCTGCGTAGGCGGTCTCGCCGGTGTAGTGGTTGTTCTTATGGGCCTTGCTGCCGTAACAGGAAAAAGCAACGGAACCGACCCTGCCATAGAAACCACCGCTGCAGCAACAACAGCTGAAACCAAAGAAACCGCAGCAGCCAAAGCAAAAGAAGAGGCAAAAACATTCTACGGAAAGCTGAAAAACGGTCAGCCTGTATCTGTACTTGTTCTCGGAGACGGCTTTGCAAAGGGAAGCAATCTTGAGAACGTTTCAACATCCTGGGCTGAACTCATCAGCGAAAAGATTCAGAAAGAGTTCTCATCCGATGTTCAGATCGATAACTACGCTCTTCCTTCCGACAATACAGTTTACTCAGGTTTTGTTATGGCAAACGAAATTCCTGAAGGTTCTGAATACGACGCAGTTATCCTAAGCTTCGGCGAGTATGACGATCCGGAAACCTTCGGAACCTTCTACGAGAGCATCATCAGAAACCTCATCAAAAAGTGTCCTGAGATTTCGATCATCTCTCTCATCGAGCCATCCTCTTTAACAAATCCGGAGGGTCATGCCGCTGCCAATGCTTCTGCAATACAGACTATCACCGATCACTACCATGGTCTCACCATCGATGTAGCAAAGCTTATGGAAGCTTCGGGGGCTGATGCAAAGGATACTGCAGCTTCTGACAATATCGGCCAGAACGATGAAGGAAATGCAAAGACAGCAGATATGATCCTTGCTTCTGTAAAGGACTTTGCCGCAGGTGCGGATGATAACATTGACAACTCCGTAGATGCTTTGGACGAAAAAATCGAAGGCCTCGAAAGCTACGCTTATATTTCAGCTTCGGATTTTGTAAAGGTTAATGACACAACCTATGAACTTCCTGCCGATATGATTCTGGATGTTTACGGCGAAACCGTAACAGGTCTCATGGGTGTTGACTATGACTATCAGTCCGGTGCAAATGATGTATACGTAAGTGTTGACGGAAAACCTTTCGGACGTTCAACAACAGATTTCAGCGGAAAAGATCCGGAGCAGCACATCGTACTTATCAACGATGAATTTGCTCCTGCTGAATATGTAGCCGTATCCTTCGGAACAGCTGAAGAAGCGGCTTCATTTGCCGGCATCATAGTTTCCGGCAACATCACTCTTCCGGATTCTTACGACAAGTTTGAATCAAAGACTATTGAAACACTGGACGCTGCAGCTCTCAGTGAACTTATGGACAATGGCGATACTGCAGACGGCGGTCCGGGTTCTGAGAATGAATCTGAGGAAGCGGAGGAAACAGAAGCAGCAAACGGTCTTTCCAACGGAGCTACAAAGACTGAAGACGGTGTTCTCTACGAGTACTATAACGGCGAGTGGTACGAAGTCATCAATGATGACACAGGAAATCCAGACGTAGGTGTTAAGCAGCAGATAGTTGAGACACGTTCAGCCGGACAGATCATCACAAACAAAGAGACAGTACACTCTTCCGGAATTGACTCTTCAAATACAGTATCGGAAACACAGGCTGCTGTTCAGGAAACAGTTGCCGAAACAAGCGCAGCTATTCCTGATACAAGTGCTCAGACTGCAGCTGAAACCGCTGTTCCCGAAACAGCCGCTGCAGAGATTCCTATGGAAACACAGTCTGTTGAATCAGCCGCTATGGATATGCCGATGGATCCCGCAGCTGCCATGGCTATCACACAGTAATATTGTATTAATCTTAAATGGTCCTTCCGATTTGGGGGGACCATTTTTACTTCTTTATTCTTTACTCCTTCTTCCCTTAAGTCTCCCGCTTGGTACGTTGTGGGCCACAATACATCAGAAAAAAAATGACAGCACTAAAAGAGGCAGACCCTGAAGTCTGCCCCTTATAAGTCCGGAATCTCTCAATAAATTGAGAAATCCTTTTTTACTATCTTTTGTGTGTCACCCTGTCCTGCGCCGGTCAGATTGATTCTGTTCCTCCAGCTGCTTCTCCATCTCATGTATCAGCCTTTGTATATTTCTATGAGCCGATTGTATGGGCAGTACCTGATCTGACAACGGAAGGCTTCCCATAAAATCCGAAAAGATATTGATGATGTTCTGCTCTCTCACCGCCATGGCCTGTAACTTTTCACTATTTGAGATAGTAAGAACATGTCCCTCAACAATCGTAAAAAACCATTTCTTAATTATGGGCACCTTAGTTTCATCCAAAATGTAGTACCCCGCACCGAGAGATTTATCAATCTTTTTTAGTATATCGATTCGCTGTTCCAAAGAAAAATGGCACTCGGTCGGAAAAGGAAAATCGAAAGCGGTACCTTCCTGCGCAAACCTTCGTAATCCATCCATGGACAAATATTCTGTCATCAGCTGTTTCTGTTCCATGAAATTCTGAAGCTTAAAAATACGTGATGCATAGGGCTGCAATTCCCGAATACTGTTCATCATATTCTCATCTATCAGCATCAGAAGATTTGCCATGCCTCCATAATTCCAGCAGTTTACTCCGAGATAGCCAAAATCCTCCATGGTATCCACTATGATATCCATATCTTCAGTCTGTACTTTTGTTTCATGAGCCTCGGCAAAAACTCTGTCTATCTGTTTTTTGAACTGCTTCACCAACACCGGATTCTGAATGCGTACCGCCCCGGAACACTGCTTACCGAGTAAAATCACTTCCGAATCGTCCGCAACATAATATGGATACAACACTCCGAAATTATCTTCGATCATATTGTCATCATAATAATAATAAAGGTGAGTTCCTCCGATTCCGCATACATTAAATATAAGCATGTTGGTATATTTTGCCACAATATTGTAAGCGGAAACTCCTGATTTTTTCTTTGGAAACTGGAGCAGCATTCTGATATCAGCATTCCGTATTTCACTTTGGAGGGCCATAGAATTTATGCGGGCATAAAATGTCTCCTCCATACGCGGTATAAAAACGTCAAATTTCGGCTCACCTGATGCAAAATGGCGTTCAAAAAAGTTCTCCAGCAAGTTGATGACATCATGTTTTTGGTCAAAAACCAGTTTGTTATTCTGAAATTCACTGACAGTTGGTCTGATACCGACAGTCGGTCTCACTGAATCCTCATAATCGGCCACTGTTTCCAGGCACATAATGACCGCTTTTCGATTGAGTGCTGTATCCACCCCCATAGTCTCAAATGCATATAACTCATCCAGTTTCTTGATCTCCGACTTCGAGAGGGGCAATACTCTTTTTATATCATTGTATTGGACATTTGTCGGGATTCTGGAACCGTTCAAAAACTTATAGAAAGAAGAACGATTTATTCCTGTGTTCCTGATGATACTGTTTTTTCCTAAACCACTCTCTTCAACAAGACTGGCAAGAAGTGATGAAAAAGGGCTGTTCATATCGCTTAGTCCTCGCAGTACTAAAAGGTATATAAATAAACTGTGCTTATCAAAATTTTATTGTGATTTAATGTGCCTTACAAGAACTTTTTTATATAATTCTATTTTTCGTGATATTTAATATTAATAACATTCTTTAATTTCAATATTTCTGACTATCTGTAGTGAGAAAACTCGTGTTGACCGTCAAATGCATATCCATGTACACATGATATGTGCTTGACGGTCTTATCGCGAAAGAAAAAGTGCAATTGCCGGAGTTACTATGACAACTGCACTTTATAGTACTAAAAATCCCGAAAAAGACCTGAAGGATTAGATTGAATATGAAAGCATCTGCTGGCAAAGATCCTCAGCCTGCATGAAAACTCTGTACTCCGGGCTAGGCATAGCATGTGCGCCTCCTCTGTAGTTGAACTTGATGTAGTCGGAGTACAGTGCTGCAAATGTCTCATCCTCGTTGTAGCAGCGATTGTCATAAGACTTTCTTTCATTGTAAAGCTTTCTGATATCAGCCTTCATCTGATCTGTAAACATCGGCTGTGTTGTGTGATAGATAAAATGACCGAGCTCATGAACCGGAGCCTTCTGTACTTCATCCCAGGAATTGTTGTTGGAAGTTGCTTTAAGTGTGATCTGCTTTGAATCAAAAGTATAGATTCCGTTTACATCCTGCTGGCCAACAAGCACTGTATCTGTATAATGGATAGTTCCGCCGCGCTGCATAAAAAGGACGATAACACTGTTTGGCACTCTTTCGAAATAAGTATTGACAGCAATCTTATAAGATTCAGGCTGCTGATCGTAAACATCGTGACCAGATGCGATTAACTGAGTAACGTTAGCAGCAAAAGCTGTAACTGTCATCATAACAACCAGATTGACTACTATAACGATTGTTCTAACAAGGTTCTTCATATTCTCTATCCTTTCAAGTGCAACTGGCTGACCTTTCGGTCCCTATAGCTTTGCGCCACCGGATTTCTCCGGGTTTGCTATTTAAATGAATGAATCGAATCGGGTTATATACCTACCCGCCTTCGCCAAAAATCTTAATTTCCCCTTCCCTGGATTTCTTTTGGCGAAATAAAAAACCGGCATCGGATCTCTGTCCGTTGCCAGTTAACCTAGAACCTTCTTTGTATTAGTCTTGATTCGAGGACTAACCTTCGGAGCTCTGCTCCATGAAGATTGCAACTGGCTGACCTTTCGGCCCCTATAGCTTTGCGTCACCGGATTTCTCCGGCTTTGCCAAATGTGATCTAGGTTGGATCACATTCTAAAGAGAAATGAACTACTTAGTTCTTTATCCTCTTTCTCTTTACATTTTCTATTCTATCATTTATTTTTTAAATTGCAATAGATAAATTAAAATTCGCAAATTAAAATTGAAATTTAATTTGCGAATCGACTGATATTTTTAAGTATTCAATTTTTCTCTAAGCCTTGTGGGCCCTCAACATGCGCGTTCTGTGTTTTTCATTCCTTCCAAAAGACGCTTTAACTCTCCGTCTATTTTCCACTTGCTGACATTGTAGCGTTTTCTCCAGTCTCTGTAAGCCCCTGTAGTGATTCGGTGATCCTCCGGGCGCGGCGCATCTGCGGGAATAATCCAGAGATGACCGTTTTTATATGCGCCTTCGATCTTTCCTTCCCGGCATAATGCCCTCAGGTACTTCGGTGTAACTCCCCATTGCTCCGCTAAATCCTTTAGCATTGTGTAAACCATATCCCTATGCTCCTTCATTAAATCCTTTAAAACTACAAACTGCAATGTTACATCGCGCCTTTTCGCGCCAGAACCACATAAACTGTTTTCAACAGTATCTTTACATCCAGTGCGATACTCCATTTTTCGATATACATTTTGTCCAACGCTACCACCTGGCAGAAATCTTTGATCCCACTTCGGCCGCTGACCTGCCATAATCCTGTGATACCTGGTTTTGTAGACATTCGCACCCTGTATTCAGGCTTATACTTCTGCCACTCATCCAGGGTTGGGGGTCTGGTACCAACCAGTGACATATCGCCCTTCAGAACATTTAAGAACTGCGGGAATTCATCGATGGACCAGTCTCTGATCAGATTGCCTATTCCCTTGTGCACGCGACCATTCTCGTCCCTGTGACAGCCGATGATACGTGGATCATATTCGATCTTGAACATGAACCCGTCATTAAATTCATTTTGAGAAAGAAGCTGCTTCTTACGTTCCTCGGCATCCATGTACATGGATCGGAACTTATAGATTTCAAAAACCCGGCCGTTATAGCCGATTCGCTTTTGTTTGAAAAAGATCGGCCCCGGTGATGCCATATAAATCAACGGCCCAAAAATAAGCGTTAATACAGCGGTAATGAGGCATCCCACGAGGCCCCCTGCGATATCGATGCAGCGTTTTAAGAATGCTGCAACCAGACTTGCTTCACTGAGGCTTGTAGTCAGGACCACATATTCTCCCATGCGCTCAACATCTTTTATACTCTTGTCTTTTTTCGAGATGCGGGACAATTTTGTATGTACTGTAATGCCCATTTCTATGACCTGGTCAACCATATCCTGAAGAGCATCCACCTGATACGGAAGATCAAAATACACTTCATCTACCCAATGGGATTTAAGATACGAAATAATGTTGCTTCTATCTGCCACCACATCGATGCCATGAATCCTCTCTCCCACGTGGTCTCCGTCAATCAGCGCGATGCCGGAGAAGTGATAGCGGTCATAATTTTTCTCCACCAGACCCTCCATCACTTCCTGAAGATGTGACATTACAGTCACTATCAGAAGAGATTTTCCCCGGTTTCCTTTCATGGCTTTCTGTAAATGCCGTTTCCAAAAAGCTCTGCCGCAGAAACCCATGATAACATAGATGATACTCATATAGAAGATGTTCAGTCTGGAAACCTTTCCTCCGTCATGAACCACAAACAGATATAGCGATATCCCCAATAACACAAGAAGAACCTGCATAATTGTATATTGAATTTCACTGATGCTGTCTCTCTTCAGCACATTGTGAAATGTGCCAAACACCGCAGAAACAACAATTTCGATAAAAAATAAAGCCACCATGACATGGGTATAGACGACGTTTGTAAAATCCAGCAGTGCTCCATTACGGAGAAAATATCCGATCACAAAGGATATCTCGAGACACAAAAAATCTATCAATATGAAATCAATATGCTTGATCCAGCCTCTGCTTTTTCGATGATACATAACGCCCTCCCCTTAAATTCTCATACCTATCGCGCTTGTTTAATACTATGTCATCCGGCACCTGTATTAAATAAGTGGCACAAGGAGTGGCACTTAATAGTTTATTTATATTAATACAAATCTCCGCTTTTTAGCAACGATTATTAAGCCATTTTTTCAGCTCGTAATTGAAAGCGGTTACACTAGTCGGGTTATATTACACAAAACCGTCGGGAATATCGCAATTTTTATGCACCAAAAACGACCAATCCAAAATAGAATTTTCAGATTAGCCGTTTTTTACTGTAAGCCGCCCCATAACCGATGAGGGCTCCGAGCACATTACTGAACACATCATCCATTTCACAAAGCCCGATACCGGTAACATACTGTACCGTTTCGATCAGAACGCTTAACGCTAATGCCCATACCCATCCGAACCGATGCTTCGGATCGTACAGTGCCGCACCAAGGGGGACAAACAACCAGATATTATTCAATATGTTCTGCCGTGTTGCCGGTGATATCAGAAATTCTTTATATGATTTAAAAAGTTCAAATACTGCTCTATGATCTCCTGCCTCCCTAAAGGCTATAGTCATTATGCCTATGAAGATAATATAAAAAATAAGGAATACTATCTTAACTTTTCCCCGTACCATGATTGCTGCAATTGTCACCAGGACTCCAAATATCAGAACCAGATAAGGCCTTGTATTAAGAATGTTATCAATTCGGAGCATCTGTTCTCCAGTTTCATCCAGGTAGACCTCCTGACCATTGACCTTTTCAATCCCATACTGGCCCCGGCCAACAGTCACGGGACTTCCTTCTTTATCAAAATACAAAGTCCTCGTTCCTTCTTTTTTTTCGACAGCATATCCCCGGGTAGTGTTATCCGGTTTTCCCTCAGCATCAAGATATGTGGTGACGTTTACCCCATCCACAGTTTCCGTCATCTTCCCATACTGCCCTAATGTAGATGCGACAGGCTGCAAATCTTCATCAAAGTACATATCAATGGTTCCAGTGTCTGTATACGATCGACGTATCAAGGCATAACCGGATGTGTTACTTACCAGATTACCCTCCTGATCCATGTACTTCAGCTCACAGACATGATTTGATTCGTCATAGACACGTTGATACTGCCAGTAGCCCTGCTTCCTTTCAACCTGTTTATCACCGATCCAATAGGTGTCAGTGTCTGCTTTTCCGGCATCTGTGTATGTTCTCCGGATAGTATCGTAACCATCTCTTAAAACAGCCCTACTATCCAGGGCATCAAGGTATATAATCTCTGTATTGAATTTACCTTCATAAACCCGGGATATCTGCGCATAGCCGGCCGGAAGAACAGTTAGATTTCCCTTTTCATCAAAGTACTGCTCCAGAACCACATGCCCGTCTTTTTTCGTTTTTATAGCCGTCGCATAACCTTTGTCTCCAGCAAAAGTAATATGCCCTTCAGAATCAAGGTAATCGATCCGCTCATAATCCTCTGTACTCGTCTCTTCTTTTGATAATTCCGCGGAATTCACAGATGATTGTTTTATGTTCAATATGAATGTAATAATGATGATAAATAAAACCGGAAGCACAAGGAGTATCCGGATCAAGATTTTTTTCATAGTTTTTAATGTCTTTGCAAAGTAGCACAGTGCCATTTTTTCCAGGTTATGGTTCAAAATCAGACTATATGCATTTCCTGTATGTTCTGTTATTATACTTTCATAACACAGCCGCTTAAGATTCTAAAAGTTCTTTAAAATCCATCTTTATTTCTTTTATTTATGATATATTCATATTATATATACATATCTTGGCTGTTTCTATCCCAACATTTAAGAGGTAATAAATGTCAGAATTAACTATTGAAGAGAAGAAAGCCAAGGTAAAAGACCTTCGCCCTATTGATGATGTCTTCTTCGAAGTACTTGCCAGAAATCCCGGTGTCATGGAAGAGATCCTGTGCACTATTCTTGAAGATGATAAGCTCATCGTAAAGGATGTGATCGTTCAAAGTGATGAACGTAACCTATATGGCAGATCTGTAAGACTTGATGCACTCTGCCTGCTTGGAAACGGAATAAGCTGTAATGTCGAAGTACAGCGATCTGATAATGATGATCATTTCAGACGTGTGCGTTTCAATGAATCCAGCATTACAGTCAGAGATTCCCAGTCAGGTACCGATTTTAAAGAAATCCCGGATGTACATGTTGTGTATATCTCGGAATTTGATATCATCGGAGCAGGTCATACCATATACCATGTAAACAAAGTGATTGCCGAAACAGGACAAATCGTTGATGATGGAACCGGATATGTCTATGTCAACACAGCCATAGACGATGGGACCGACATCTCAAGTCTCATGTCCTGCTTTACAAAGAAAGACTTTAACAATCCGAAATTCCCAAAACTCAGTAAAGAAGTCAGTTATCTGAAAACAACAGAAGGAGGCCTTAATTCTATGTGTACAGTTATGAAGTATTATGAAGATATAGCCGAGCAAAAGGGGCGCTCTGAAGGTCGATCCGAGGGCCTCGCTGAAGGAAAACGCTTATCCTACTTCGAAATGGTTCAAGATGGCGACCTGAATGTAAAAAAAGCGGCCCAGAAAACAAATCTCACTGAAGAAGAATTCCTGAAGGAAATGGAACTAGCCGGCTTTAAGCTACCAAAGGAGCAAACTGTTTAGGTTGCCACATGAATCTTTGACCTCAAAGATATATCCGTAGAGCTATAAGCCATTCTATCCAGGGCATCAAGATATATTATCTCTGTATTAAATTTTCCTTCATGCACCCGGGATATCTGCGCATATCCCGCCGGAAGAACAGTAAGATTTCCCTTTTCATCAAAAAACTGCTTCCAGAACCACATGCCCATCTTTTTTCGTTTTTTTAGCCGTCTCATAACCCTTGTTCCCGGCAACCATAATATGTCCTTCAGAATCAAGTTAATCAATCCGATCATAATCCTCTGTACTCATCTCTTTTTTTTTGATAATTCCGAAGAATTCACAGATGAATTTTTTATATTCATCATGAATGTGATAATTACGATCAGTAAAATCGGAATCACAAGGAGCATCCGGAACAGTAATTTTTTCATGGTTTATTCCAAATTATAATCTTTAAAGGTTAAGCAGTTAGTCTCCATCTATTTTTACATATTCCCCTTCTTTGATTCAAATTATCTGAAAAACATCCTCTGATCTTCTTCTAACCGAACACGGGATAATATTTTCATCCAGATAATATCCGGCACCAACCACAATTCCGATTCTCTCGCTGTCTCTAAGACCCAACTTCTCTCTTACTTCAACATCCTGCTTATATTTGTTTGACCACTGAAGGCAACATGAACCTATTCCTTTTGCGTGTAACCCATTGATAAAATTCATCGTGCATAACCCTGCATTGAACAGACCTTGTTGCCGCTCTCCTGAATATGCGAAAGAAGCCAAATCATATGTGATGAGAAAGTATTGAACTGTTTTCTTATTGAATCCCGGAACGCCAATTACGACATGATTCAGCAAATCCGTGATTTCCTGATTCTGAATATAATAGACTCTGCACATCTGCCGGTTACATGCAGTCGGAGTCTCAACAAAACACTTCAAAGCAAACTGAACATCTGCCAAATCTATTTTACGTTCCTGATAGTCACGCACAGAATGACGGGACAGGAACATTTCTTCATACACTTTAGCATCTACAAAAGTATCTCCTGGTCTGTACAACTTTGCTCCCGCTTGAAATCCTGCATTCCGATTCTTATCTTTCAGAAAAACAATCACATCATTGTAAGCAAGTTCTGATTGCCAATTGTGCTTTTCAAAAAAATCAGTCCATGCAAACAGAGCAGAAACCCCCAACTGATATTCAAATTCTTCCCGTCTCGTTTCAGAATATGCATTCAGATAGCCTATCAGTTCTTTTACCTTATCCAGACCATATGGACGAGGATTCGGCATACACATACCTTTCTCAAGACTATGTACAAGTAGTAATATGCTGTATCGGAAATCACCTTTTTTTACAGCTTCCTCAACATAGTTTTTGGAAAAATCCTTCGCATCCTGTCTGAATTGATAATCGATGTTTATTTTTTTCCCAATCTCTCTAATCAGTTTATTTGATTTCAGCTTCTGTTTTATACTCACAATGGTCCCCCATCCTATAAGTTCTTTTTACTATTTCTAGTAGATTTCCTGATAATCTCATTCACAAGATCAATGGATCGTTTTCTGTTTGCAAAAAGTATTTCATTTACCGGGCTAAAATCAATCGGTACATCTGCAATATCAAATTGGTCGTAGGATCTTAGTCTCCTCTCCTCCAAGCCATACAAGCGCAACACGTCTCCTATCCTGCAACTGTATTCATTTGGAAAAACCGAAACAAACTGTGTGTTCAAATTAATGCAAAATGCTGTTGCATGGAAAGAATCAGTCAGCACGATCTCAGCTTTGTTCATGATAGACAGCCATTCCTGTACTTGGGGAATAAATATAGGTTTGCCAGGCAAACGTGCCTGATCATACCTTGTACAGATCCTATAAAGAGGAATTCCTTTTCTTCGGGCAAATTCTTCTGCATATTTATCAAATGTATCATTGTGATTCAGCTGGTATAAAAGTACATACTTTTCCGGAAGATCCTTATATTCTATCGAATGTTCAAGCCATTGTTCTCTGGAAAGCAATTGTGTGGGATCAAGACAGAAATCAACATTTTCAAAACCCTGATTCTTCAAAAACTCCACACTTGATATTTCCCGAAGACTGATATAGTCATATCTACGTAGATAAGGAAATATATTCTCACATTCTTCTTTGCTGAGCTCCGGCTTTCCAATACTTGCAGCCATGGCAATTTTAGGAATCTCGTCCGGAACAAACGTCAAATAAAATGGTTTTTCAATACCGTTATTCCACCCACTGTTCCAAACCTGATCGCTCCCAGTGCAAAAAACATCTGCCTTAACTGAATTTGCCTCTAAGTCAGATTCGTCACTATAAACACAAGGAGATGTTTGAATGTATTCCCCAAGATAACCACCGAATACTGCCTTCCATCTCTTTAGGGTTGGGAATAAAACCGCTTTCTTTATAATCTTCTTTATACCATGGTCTTTTCGGGTCCATGTGTTCGCAAGGTTTGAATCCAAATTCTTTTTACGGATATAATTGATAACTTCGACATCATATCCTAAATCTTTTAAAACCTTCTGTGTCGCATATGTCTGCAAAGCTGAACCGTAATTCTTAACGGCATGCATTGTTATTACAGCAATCTTCATGTCCATTAACTCCAGTTATAAGGATCGTCCTTTTGTAATCATGTATAGTATCCAATATTGTTTCATCTCAAAGAGTATCGTAAAGATTCCCCATTTTTTGTCCTCACCCAAATACTTCAAAAGACTGTCACTTTGCATGAAATAATCAGAGTGGATTTGGTTTAACAGTCTCTTCATTTCCCCTCTGTCGGCATGAACTGAGGCAAGATATGAAAGTGTTGGATATACCTGCTCCTTGACGATACAAAGCTTGAATAGCGGATTATTCAGAGAAATATCAAGAATTTCGCAACATTCATGCAAGTTATCAATCAGCATTTGAAATTTGGCTAATCTGTGTTCATCTAGTTTGGTTGAAGTGCTGTATCCCTTTCTAATGTAATGTTCATAATACACTTCATTATTAAACGCCAATGTTTCAGCTAAAGCAAAACATCTTCCGCAGAAATCTATATCCTCTCCACCCTTCTTATAACGGATATCAAACAGAAGCTTATGGGCCATCAAAAACTTTCTTTGATACAGACCATCCCATACACAGGTCATCGCATTTCGGAGGCGTAATTTTAAATAACGTTCTTTAATTTCAGGTCTCGACAAAGCCTCCTTGGGAAAACGACGCACATCTGTACGTTTTGTAACATCTCCTTCAATGTATAAGGCTTTCCTTCCAAATTTAATAATATCTGCTTTATGCTCTGATGCTATCTTATAGTTATCTTTCAGAAAACCCGGAAGCACTATATCATCATGATCGGAAAAAGCTATATATTCTCCTCTTGCTCTTTCCATGCCATAGTTTCGTGCCTCACAGATTCCGCCATTGTTTTTATGGAAAACCCTTACTCGAGAATCCTTTCTGGCAATCTCATCGCATATTTCCGGGCTACCGTCAGTAGAACCATCGTCGATCAGCAACAACTCAAATGAATCAAAATCCTGACTTAGAATGCTATCAACGCAGCTTTGCAGATAAGCCTCGCTGTTATAAACCGGCATGATAATGCTGACTGCAATACTCTTATCTCCCATTTATCTTCCCAACCTCTTTCTGACCATGCCAAACACCATATTCCAAACAGCTGTTAAGCTTTCCTTCATAAAGATCATGGACAGTACCAACACGCCTGCCATATACACTACAAAACCAACAATCGCTTCCAGATAGAATCCACTCAGAATAAATAGCGGAATCGCAATAATAACAAACAGAATTTCTTTCCAATCCGGCATAATTTCAGGAACTGAAATACAACAAATCACATACCAGATGACCACAGACAAAAGAGTTGCAAATGCAATGCCCTCATTGGATCTGGCGAAATAGTAAAATATTGCATTCAGGATTACGCCAATAATAATGACGCCAATCAGCTGCTTTAAATATGTTGACTGATGTTTTCTTGCTTTGTAGATGTTCACATAAATGCCCTTGATTATCATATAGAACACCTCCGTTGAGAAGAGTATAAACAGAACATACTTTGATGCAAGGTACTTCTGCAAATAGACCTCAAGGATGAATTTTGCCGGGAAAGCACTGGAAATCAGAAACAGTGAGAATACCAGACACATTCTTTTTATCCTCTTAATAGCCTTCATATCTGTTGTGACACAGATATAATTGTACATGGTAGTCACTACAGGCGTTATGAAGATGGCAACCAGATTCTCCACACTTATAACAAAGGAATAATATGCAAAATGCTGAACAGTCAGCAGAGCTTTGACAAACCATCGGTCCACACTGGTCATCAAAATGGAGGAGAAGTTTCCAAGCATCAGTACAATACCGGATTTTATATTCTCAATAAGGCTTGGTATGTTCAGACTCCAACCGATTCTCTGTTTGTACGACACTGTCATTTTTCGCTCGACCAGAATCCAGATAAAAAAGGTTACAACCACATTCCATCCGATATACAGTAGGCTGTTGTCTGTTCTTTTAATGAACAGTAGAATCATCGTTCCGACAAAAACAAGAATAGATGTATAATTCAATATTCGGCTATATGACTTAAACTCTCCGGTTGCCTGATAAATATTCTTATATGATGAGACCAAATTAACGGGAATAATGCTTATGGCAGTGACCAACAGAATACTATTTCCTGTAACCCAGCCAAAAACTACTCCAATAACCGTAATAATAGTTTGAAGAACTATAAGATTAGAGCGACATTCATTAAATCCATTTGATCCGACATCACTTATCTTCTTTCCTCCATATTGAAGATATAAACCATCAGGATATCCCAAAGCCAATACTCCTATGTAGTTGGCATACAGATGGTACGTCTTAATATCAGCAAATGATTCAACAGACAGATACTTTGGAAGTACAAATCCATTAATCAGGCTTATGCAAAGATTTATTGCATTGGCAATAAAAACCAATGCAATTCCTCTCTTTAAATTATCATTTAATGATATGTTCTTTGGCATTTATATCTACTCCAACAGAGTTATTCGTTCCATTACCTCTTCATAATTCTCATTGTTAAGTTCGGTATACAACAGGTCAAAATATTTTTCTAACTCTTCCCAATTCAGTTTTGAAAAATCAAAGGAACACAGTCTGCTACGTATTTCCTCAGTAAACCGATATTTGAGTATCCTGTCCCTTGCAAAAATCGCATATGGTGGTACTTCTCCGGCAACAACGCTACCGGCGCCAATGACAGCACCTTGTCCTATGGTGGTTCCAGACAAAACGATAACTCTGCTTCCAATCCAAACATCATCTCCAATCGTGATAGGTCCTTTTGAAATAGCTTCAGCGATTTTATTCTTCGTAATCCTATTCTTGAACGGGAAGGACGATAGGTTTTTGTAGTTATGCTCTCCTCCCAAGAAGAAATGAACATCGTCTGCTATGCTGCAGTACCTACCGATATACAAGCCTTCATTTTCCTGCTTATAGTAATGCACATTCAGAGTTCCATATGTGTGATCACCCACAGATACAACTTTGACCGGAAAGACATTTCCGGCTTTTGTGCCGTTTCCTAGATTCATTTTTCTCCAGGTTTCCTGAAATTTCAGAAGCCTGATGTGATCATGCCATTCCTTCAGCAGTTTTTTTAGAACCATGTACATTCTCCCATCTTATTGTTCATACCATCTCTAAGACCTTTTCGACGAGCTTTGAGCTTTGCCATTTTATTCGACTCATATAACAAAATCAAAAGCCTTGACTCAATCTCCTTCATCCTGACTTTGGTCATTGAATATACCTGTGGATACTTTTTCGCCATGTAGACGTGATTTCGTGCGATGTAATAATTTCTTAAAACAGACTGATTATAAATAATCTTCTGTTTCCCTAAGAAATTAACATTTCGTCCATGCCCCACCTCATGTAGAAGTCCAACATAAGGAATTCTGTAAATCTTGTATCCGTGCGCCCTAAGGTTTAGACAGATATCAAAATCTACAGAATCAATAAACATCTTTTCATCGAAGCCACCGACTAAGTTAAGCACCTTAGTCTTACAAAAAGATGCAGAAGTTATACATTGATCAATCTGGACAGCTTTTTTTTCGGCTTCATATTTAGGCTTTGCATCAAAATTTCTGTCGATTATCTTACAAGTAAGTATTGCAGCATGCTGCAAATCTATATTCTTTCTATAGGCTGCTACCAAACCATCCTCGCAAACCGAATCCTGATCTAAAGTGATAAACCACTCATATCCGTTTTCTGTTGCATAAGCCAGAATTTGGTTTAATGCTGCTGCAATTCCTTTATTTTTAGCATTTTCCAAATATACAACCGTATCAGGCAATGCAGCTTTTACTTCCGGCAGATTTGCCGAGCCATTATCTACACAGACAATTCCGTCAACCTGCGGAAATATTGCACCGATATTCAATTTCAATCGTTCAATATCTGGATTGAACAATACAATTCCAGCTAATACTTTCATTCTAACGTCCTTTTACACTGACAATTTTAGTTTGAGGATAAACAAAAACTGCATATAATATAGAAATATAAACCAAGCAATAAATTGTAGATATACTGATAACATTCATAAAGAATCTTTCTTCTATTGACATGAATACCAGGGGATAAAATATCATACCTGTTAGTATGGTACGCACACCTGAGAAGTGCTCGGTTCTGTTAAGGGCTATAATTCTTGAATAAAACCATGAAACAGCAAACATAATAAAGAACAGACCAACCCACCCAAAATCCTGAAAATATCTACGTAGTGCCGTATAGATGTTAGTTACTACATAACCACATGGAATATATTCCAAGGCTACAACACTACGCGGAATGTCAATGCCTATAGTTCGCAGAGTTGTATATAGGCCTGAAAAAGTGTGGATTCCAAAAAAGCTACTTGAGTCAAATATAGCAGGATCTCCCAAGTATGCGTTAAGAGCATAAATTGATGAGCAGAAATAATTTGCCATATTGTCACTCAGCGCATCATAGTGCAGTGATTTTCCCGTTAACATCCCTGCATAATAAAAGATTACAATTATTGCTACTACCAAGATAATTACTCTTGAGAACAATTTAATATTTCCACGTCTAACAAAGCTTCTTTCCCGGTCATACACTAAAAACCAAATAACAAAAGCAGCAATCAGAAAGTGTAAAAGAACTGCACGGCCTGATGTAAATAATGCCGTGATGAGATATAGAACCATGGGTGAGAAATAAAGCAGTTTATACTTTATCTTTTCCTTTTTTTTCAAATTCATCACCACAATATATGCAAATAACAGAGCAATACTGTTGGATATAGTCAAAAGCTGTTGTGCTAAAGAACTAACTGCATATCCACTTGTTTTTATCTTGTTGACCTGCATCAGTAATAGGGTTTCATATCCAGCATAGAAAGAGGCGATTCTAATTGTTTCCTTGTAATAAACTATCAGTGTAACCACGCAAATCAGATTCAGTCCAATAAGACTGCCTAAACTTAACGTGATTACGTTCTCTCTAAAATCTTCCTTTCCTAAAAACATTTTTCTCTTATAGCTTATACCGGCATCGAATAGTCCTTTACATCTTCGTGCCGATTTCTTAGCAAACAATTCTCCAATGATTGACGCTAAAATGCCAACAAGAATGACCGCTGTGGTTTTATCATTCCATACCATGCCCCATCTTTTTGCGTAAAATAGAAGCATGAATGTGCTTAAGAAAAACATCATCGTTATAATAAGCGATGGTGACAAGACGTATTTGTTAAAAATAATATATTCAAGAAATAATAGTATTAATAATGAAACTAGGAGAATCCACACTTTTCCTTGACCTCATTTGTTCATAATCTAAAAATATTACCCTTCAGTGCATACATACAACTATCACCGCATCTGCTTTTGCCATTTCCTAATAATTCCCATTAAATTCAATGCAAAATATATGTGGTGCTGCACCATAAACAATACAGTCAGTCTCTGCTTTGACAGACCTTTTGTATTCTCTGTCTTTAATGCCCTGGCAATAATTGGTCTTTCACAATATTCTGCGAACTTACGTTTTTTTTCGATATACGGCTCGGGATTTGATGGGCTAAAATAACCGCTGATAGCCGTTGTAATCACGACATACAATAATCTATTATCAAACCAGGGAAAAAGTTTCTCCTTGTTTTCGCTCGTCTCAATAAAACTCTTTATCTTCTCAAAGCAGCTTATAACATACTGATGATTTCGCTCATCATGCGATGCAGAAATAGACTTTTCATTATATAGGTAATGATAGAATGGTCTATTGATGAAACTAGCTGATTTCAAGGTTTCAAACATCCGAAGATTAAATTCAAGTCCTTCTGCTCCCTGCCTAAGTTGTTCATCATGTAAAATCCCTTTGTCCACAAGATAGTCTCTTCTGATCAGCTTGGAATAAGCAACCGCGATATTTCCGTTATAAACGAGGAGTTGTTGCTGAAGCCACTTGCACTCATTTCCCCTGTATGTTTTTTCTTCAATGTAATATCTATATTCTTCCGTTGAATGACCATAATCCTTTGTGATTCCACACATGACCAGTTGAACGCCATCATTCTCACCAGCCCTGAACATAGCTTCACACATAACAGGTTCAATCCAGTCATCACCATCCACAAACATGATCCATCTACCAGCGGCAGATAAGAACCCGGTATTCCTGGCCGCTGAAAGACCTCCATTCTTTTTATGAATCACCTTTATCCGTGTGTCATTTTCTGCGTAAGCGTCACATATAGTTCCGCACTGATCGGGAGAACCATCATCAACCAAAACAATCTCTATTTCCTTCAAGGTCTGTTTTTGACAGCTTTCTATACACGCTCTCAAGTATTTTTCCGGAACTTTATATACCGGTACTATGATGCTTACCTTTGGTGTTTCATTCATCAATTTGTCTCCTACTATTTCAGCAATGCATTGACACCCCATTTCACTGGCTCATCTTTTGCTTCACTTCAAATTAGCTGTTTGTGTCAACCAACACTTATCATCAACGACCATTTCAGTCCAAGTGCCGTATTTAGGATATTGCTTAGTACTTACCAGTTAGTCTCACAAAAACTTTCTTGGCGACACTGTAAATACCAATATTGAGGGCTGTCATTCTGATCATCCGTTTCAACTTGACTTTTGCTGTTTCCGGAAAGTATTTTTCAAGCAGATCATATCCATTCAGAGTATTCGCATCAATAAAGAACGTTTCTCTTTGTTCATTTGGTGCGACAGACTCGTTCAGTTCTTTCGCTCCGTCAACTATTATCTGAACCGGCACTTTGAACTCCACCAGTTCCTCCGATACAGCATCTAATATCTGTTGGCCTTTCAAACTGTGCACCAGCATCCTCGTAGCTCCTCTGTCATTATCAAGTTCTTTAGAAAATCTGCCAACGTGAAAGCAATCCCATATGGTAAAATCGCTAACCCTATGGAGTTTTCGGAACTTACAATCATGGCACGATGGACGGTCACATATGTTTGAAAAGAAAGCCCGAAGCCACGGATCAGATTCAACCCCCCGATGGTAATCCCCATTATTCCTGTCACTTATGACATTCATTGTTGAATACTTGTATCCATAATGTTTGTCACGGAAACGTACACTTGTGATATGTTCAGAATTCTTTTTCTCTTGATGTTCCAAATATTTTCTGAATATTAACGGTGAAGGGACCGCTCTGCAAACGACATCTACCAGGATTAGATTTGTCTGGTCAACCTTCTTTGCATCAAGATACTGTTTTATTCCTTCTACCTGACAAGGTGTTCCGCTAAAGCATACATACTTGCCTTGTTCTAAAAAGGATTTGACCTGTTTCGGTGTACCCTCCCCAACAAAACTTTGAATATATTTGCTATTTCTGAATTTCTTCAGATCAGCTTTATTATCAACCCAGATATGATGGGCCGCAGAAGGTTTTGCATACAAATCTGTCTGTAACTCAACACCGAAAATCACACCACCATGGTCTATAACATATTCTGCGATCGCCGTAAACGCACCTCCGGCAGTAGATTCTCTAAGAACTTCCGGATTCCTATGCTGAACAATGTATCCCTGCTGCTGAAAGCTGTTCCTGTCATCTCTTACATTAATCACTGGGCATACTTTCTCACACAGATGACAATTCACGCAGGCGCTATCATCAATATGAGGATAGACGAATCCTTCATCATCCGTAAGCATTTTTATACATTCTTTGGGACATGCCCCGGCGCACATACAGCAGCCACAGCAATCCTTCTTGTTTTTTATTTCAATCACAGATCAGTGTTCCTTTCATCTGCCAACGCTGCTTTCAGATACTCATATGATTTAGTACGGATATGTTCCAGATTCTCTCGAACAGCTTCATAATCAATTTTTCGATTGATACACTCCCTGGCATCCTCTTCGCCAGTCAATATTCTGTCTTTGACGCCGGCCAGCTTAAATAAAGTATCCAAACGGCTGTTCGTGGAGGATGCAGTCTTTCGTGCGTAACGTCTAAAAGAAAAAAAAGTTTTCTCATACTGCATGGAGAAAACTGAGCAATGGAAAGAATCCGTACAAACATAACTAGCGTTTCTAATTAAGTTAATGAAATCTGCCGGATCTATATCGTAAGGCGTATAATCCGCATAACCTTCATCACTCTTTACAAACTCATCCAGATGCACTAAAGCGACAATCATACATCCTGTCTCTTCCTTTAGCCTTTTCACAAATTCCCGATGTGACGGATTATTTCCAAGGAAGTAAACAAAGATATAAGGCTCCTTTATAATCGGTTCCTCTTTCTTAATTGTCAACCATTCTTCACCTGTAAATAGTAGTGTCGGGTCACATACAACCGGTACATCACGTCCTGCTATCTGCTTTACAAGTTTTTGACCGCTCTCTTCGCGGATTCCGATGTGTTTGATCTTCTTTAAGAATACTGCCGCTTTTGCAGAGGAATCCTTGGGAAGCACCGACTGTCCAAAGCTGGTGGCATAAGCAACTGTGTTTACAGACTCTGGAACCCAGTTTAATGTATAGTAATCTGCAGCTATATTAGCGGGAAGCCAAAGCTGGTCAGATCCGACAAGTACTGTGGACAAATTGTCATAGGAATACATCCCCAGCTCCGACTTTGACGCAAAAGTTCCGGACAGGCGGAAATGTTTCTTACTGAACTCTGTAAACTTCTTTTTTCTGATAGCACAGTTCTTTCCGTACTCATTACGAGAGTATCTTTTCTTTATGACATTTTTTGCCATTCCCATCTTCGATAGCAATATATCTGATGTTAATGCGGCTTTTGTGAAATAAAGAAGTTTTGCTTTTTTTATCTCGCTGTTGAACTCAGTAATATTAATCGTCTCATTTTCATAACCTAGTTTGTCCAATGCCATCTGTGTTGCAAGCGCCTGAAGCATGCTTCCATAATTCGGTTGGAAATAACAAGATACTATTCCTACTTTTTTCATCATCACCTCCGTGCGGTATACCTCTTCAGTTTTGTCAGAAAAGCAACAAGGTATCGCACCGCTAGGACCTCCGCAACATGCATTATCCTTTTCATGCCGCCACAGCTTCTCTTCTTTGACAGTGGAGCAATCAAATCATTCGTACTATGCCGGAACTGTAGCTAAAACCAACTCATGCTGCGTCTTACCCTGATAGATTTTGTCGTATTCATCCGCCATCACAGCAATGTTGTACCGTTTTTGTATATCCTCATATGCCAACTTAATCAGCTTTTCCGTATCAGTTGTCCTAATTGCTTTTATAAAATCATTTACTGTCTTACAAACAAAACCGTTTACGCCATTCTTAATCACATCATGATTACCTATGGTATCATTCACAACGCAAAGCTTTTTCATATACATAGCTTCAAGCAGGCTGATCGGAAGCCCTTCCCATAAGCTCGTAAGCAAAAAAACATCAGCATTATAGCATCTTTTAAGAGCATTTTCCCGATCAACCCATCCTGTGATTTCTATGTTCGGCGCTTTCAGTTCATCCCTCAACTCACCATCACCGATCCACACAAAACGTACATCCGGCATAGTTTCCGCAATTGAATTAAATAGTTGAGGATTTTTCTGATGACATATCCTTCCCAAAGTAAATACAGTAAAAGGATGTTCCTCTTTATCAACCGCTTTGATCATACCTTCTAACTCAGCAGTGTTGATTCCATTATCTATATAAGTGGCTTTCTTTGTAAGATTCAAGGTCTCTATATATTCACCAAATGAACAGCCAATTGTCGTACAGTTCCTTTTGGCAAATATAGTCTCTATTGCCTTAAACATCATCCTCTTTAAAGGTGTATAGTTTTTCATTAGGAAGCTGTATCCATGTGGTGTATAGTACAGTGGTATATTTTTTCCATTAAAAGCAATCCGACCGATTACACCGGCTTTAGAACTATGAAGATGGATTATATCAGGTTGAATTTCATCAGCTATCTTCTTAACTTCCAGTACAGCCTTTAAATCCTTGACCGGATTTATAGAGCGTGTAAAGTTCTTAACTTCCACCAAGTGAATCCGATCATCAAAATAAGCTTTATAATCCTCAGGCGTTTGTGATCTTACCGCATAAGCAATGAACATATCATAATCTTTGACCAGTTTATTTGCTAAATCCACAATATAAGTAAAAACGCCTCCACCCATAGCTTCAACCACGAAAAGTATTTTCTTTTTTTTCATGACCTTCTCCCCTTCGAATTAATCCAACAAACTATCAGAACAGCTACTTTCTTATCAAGTCCACTACTCCGGTCATCTTATCAGCAGTTACAATTACACTAATAATTAATTCCCCTAAAAAGAATCAAAGCTATATACGCATTACATCCCATTACTACAACAATGCTATATTCCTCATCTCCTACGACAGATCAGATCCACCTCTTCCATATCCGCCATAATATCCATAACTACGATAGTCACCATAGTTCTTACTGTACTTCTTATAGTAATTACCGTAGTAGCCGTTTTTCGACATATTGACCTTATTGATGATCACTCCGAGGAAACGGGTTCCTGTACGATCCAGCTGAGCTTTTGACTTCTTGAGAAGCTTCCTGCTGGTGATCTCAGATTCGCAGATCAGCACAGTGCCATCCGCATAACGGCTTAAAATAGCCGCATCTATAACTGTACCGACCGGTGCTGTATCCAGGATGACCATATCGTAACCTTCTTCCTTAACTCTCCTGAAAAAACATTCACACATTTCATCCTCAAAGAGCTCTGCAGCATTGGGCGAGTAAGGTCCTGACATAACTATATCAAGGTTCGGTATCATATCAGTCTTATAAAAGCCTTCTTCGATAGGAACCTGTCCTGTCAGTATCTGACTAAGCCCCAGAATCTCATTTTGTGAAGTGTCCCTTGCTGCATGTACTGAAACAAACTCGGAATTACGGATATCACAGTCCACATAAAGTGTGCGCTTTCCTGACTCTGAAAAAGCTCTTGCGAGATCAAAGGATACTGTAGATTTTCCCTCGTTTGGCGACGTGGAGGTTATGAGTACAGTGTGAACATTAGAACCGGAAAAAAGGATATTGGTACGAAGAGTACGGATAGACTCAGAGTAGCGGAAATCCTTATCCACAGGAGTTGTCATAGTTAAGCTTCTGTAATTCATCACTTGTC
Source organism: Oribacterium sp. P6A1 (assembly GCF_000702885.1). Lineage (GTDB taxonomy): Bacteria > Bacillota > Clostridia > Lachnospirales > Lachnospiraceae > Oribacterium. The sequence goes on from NZ_JNKO01000007.1 coordinate 175,027, forward strand.
TCCCTTCTTACTCTTTCTGCGATCATATCCATAGTGGCGTGCCTTTTCCGCTGCCTTTTCATCTATTTCCGGGATAGATGCCAGTACCGGTACACCTAAGTACTCTTCGATATCATCCTCTGTTTTAATAGCATCATTTGTTATGGTAGCGATAACGATTCCGCAGCATACGATTGCCATACCCATAAGTGCAGCAAGCAAAGCATTTCGTGCAGTCTTGGGACCTGTCTTCTTAAGTGGGATCTCACCGTATTCGATGATCTTCGGCGGATCCTGTTCCATGATGTCCGCTATATAATCACTGGCACAATCTGCCACCGTGTCTGTAAGCTGCTTGGCTCTTCCGGGATCTGTATCCAGAAGAGAAATCTTTAATATACGGGTATTCGCAGGATTATCCATGGTGATCTTTTTTCGAAGCTCCAGGTAGTTCATATCGAGAGCCAGCCTTTTGATAACATCTTCAAGTACTGTTCTGGAGGTCACCAGCACCTTATAATCGTTAGTCAGCTGGCTTCCGATCTGGAGATCCGCAAGACTTGTCAGGGTCGTTTCTTTCGTCATGACATAGATCATTGAGGTGCTTGTATAGGTGGGTGTCAGAACGAAGCGTGATACCATGTATCCCAGAGCACCGCAAAGTACTGCACTTAGGATCAAAAGCCAAAGTCGACGTTTAATCTCGATATAAATTTCAAACAAATCGATTGTATCATCCTCTTCAGTCATGATTTGATTCATCGATACCCCCGTCAAAAGGTTTGTATTTTCCACTGTGTTTTTATTATTAAAAGGCATAACTATCCTCGTTTATACTATTTCTTTATCCTGTATTAATTTCTCTACATTCCCACGAAACAGATCGACTGACTGTTCCGGTGCATGAGTTTCTATCCAGCGGATGGCCTTCGCAAGTACCGGCGGACGCCTGTCCTCACGGTGCATGTCAGTTCCCAGAAAATGTACCTGCCCCTTCCTGATGGCATCCCGCACAAATCCGGTTTCTTCATCCATCATAGCTGAAAACCCGCTTTTGCTAAGGGGTTCTGTGCTCACCTGAATGTATCCCCCCATACGGATCACTTCTGAAAGTCCATGCTCTCTGAGCCCCTTAAATCGTTCGGCATGGGCGATAACCGGGCGATAACCTGCAAGGCGAAGTTTTCGCACTGCCCTGAGTATCACCTGATAACTTTCCATAGGATAAAACTCTATCAAGGTATAGTGGGAGCCTGCAAGTGTCAGGATCTCACCGCTTCTGAGCCTTTCTATCATGCTTTCGAAATACAGTACTTCGTTCCCCTCATAGAGCGCTACCCGGAGCTCTTCTCTACTGCATCTTTCACGCAGGATATCCAGTTTTTTTCGGATTTCTTCGGGATCAGAAGGCGCCTCCGGATAGTAATGAGGAGTCGCAAAAATTCCTTCCGCTCCCTGTGATACGGCTGAACGTATAAGGTGCAGGGATTCTTCCTGACTTTTGGCCCCGTCATCTATTTGATAAATAATATGCGAATGAATATCAAACACTACATTTCCCCTCATAAAGACAGGGAGGCAGTTTCCCGCCTCCCCGGCATCCAGGCTGTGCTGTGCACCGCACAAGCCTTATAGCTATTTCCCGGGATAAATATCAGTTAATCAAACATAAAACTGTCCGTTTACAACATGAACAAGTTTCCTTGTTCCGTCGGCAAGAACTATGGTGAGATCTCCGGTAAATTTCGAGTAAGATCCTGTAGCAGGATCTATCATCAAACCGGCAGTACTTCCACCTATAGTACAAAGCATAAACTTGAGATCTACAGTACTTCCGTCGATGGTTCCCTTGTTGGTAACAGTTGTATAAGTAGCACCGTTAAGTGTAGCTACCGCTGACTGAAGCTCCAAATCGAGACCGGCTCCCTTGACCGTGCCATCCTCAAAAACAGCCTTGACACCCTCGATGGTTACTTCTTGTGTTTCACTGGTCTTACTTGCACCATCTGCAGTGACAGTGGTTGTACCATTGTTAGTTGATGCTGCAAAACCTGTTGTAGTCTGCGCAACTGTTCCTGTTGTTCCTGTTGTACCTGTGGTACTTGATGAGCCAGAATCGCTATCAGATGAACCACGATCTGTTGAAGAATTAGTACTTCCACTTGTGGAATTGGCAGCAAATGCAGACACAGCGCTTGATGCAGAAAGTGCAAACACCAGCGCAAGTGTAAGAATTTTCTTTTTCATTTGGTCATCGCCTCCTTACTTTTGTATTTAGGCATCAAGCTTTCTGTGCACATAGCTTTAGCCCATACTATAAATTTATACTTCTCTGTAAAAAATGTTTAGGACCGATTTGTCAATATCCATGTAATCCGGCCAGAATTCATCATATTCAGTTATCCGTATATCACCTTTTGGTGTGATAAAGCTTGATTCAGAAAGTGGATCATCTTTCATAAGGATTTCCAGAGCCAGGTCAAGATATGTTCCCTTTTCCATATTTGTGATGATGTTGTCATCTAAAAGCTGAAACATTTGCGGAACCGTGTCCTTATCCTTTTTCTGCTCTGAAATCAGTTTCTTTTCAAAGGCGATGGCATATATGCGCTGCCGGTCCATACGGCTTATGGGAGATCCGGCCACATCGGTATCTCTCCAGCGGACAAACATCTCTGCCAGTTCTCCCTGAAGATCTACCCTGGCGCCCTTTTTGAATACAGGATCCGCTTTTTCTATGCTGTCATCCGGAACTTCTACCGTTACTCCTCCCACAAAATCATTTAGACGATTGATGATTCCGGCAGGGCCAGCCATGTATCCATCGATTGGTAATCCCCCGAAGAGCCATGAAACAGCCGTGGTTGCAAGCTTTCCGGACAGCTCATGATTGTCTCCCATCCACCAAGCCAGAGTCAGATGATCATGGCCGATGCGAAGGATGTTGTAGTTATAATCTGTAACATACATATCGCACATGGTGTCTCTGGGCACCTGTATTATGGTCACCTGATTCTTTGCAGTATCATGAGCCAACAGGAAAATACCGTCACTTCTTCCCGTATCATGGGAATCAAAATCCTCTTTCAGAGGTCTGTCTGTATCTATACCAAGTATCAGATATGCCTTCACCGCAGTATTACGCTTATAATGCTTTCCATTGTAATAAAGCTCCGGAAGATCAAATACCTTTGGTCGTTCTTCCACTGTGATACCATTGAGGGCATATTCCGGTTTACTGATATCTTCCCCCGGCTTACAGGTAACTTTGAGAATCTGCTTGTCCGGATTGCTGGCCATATCTATAAGATCCCGGAGTTCCTCTTTACCGATATTCTCTCCACCAAGAATCCCCGTACTACCGTCTCCAAAAGCTCCGGAATCCAGAAGCTGCTTGTTGAAAGCTTCAACCTTCTCCGGATCCTGCCCTATCTCAGCCGCCTGGTTTACACTTATCCGGGCCTGATACTGTTGATATACCCAGACGCCTCCTGCTATAGCGATGATCATCACCCCTGCGATGAATATCTTTAGGGGTCTCTGCCTTTTTCTCTTTGCTCTTTCTTTTTCTAAATGTTGTTCTCTTGCCATGAATTCTCCTATATTTTGTATAGACGAAGTTTGACATATGACCACATTATATTAAATTATGGGCGAATTCGAAAATTTTTCTGACATATACGTCGTTTAAATGCTTGAGGGGCTTAGTTAAAATAGGATAAAATCTTTTTCAATGAGAGGAAAATCATGTATCGAAATAATCGAATCGGGAACGTTTCTCCTTTTGTGAAGAAACTGTTCGGCGGAACCGTACTGGGGATCGTTCTATGCGGCACCTCTTTTTTTGTAGTACGGGACTATCAGGAACAGAAATCATATCAGGCCTGGGCACGAACAAAAAATCAGGAACTGTATAACCAGTCACTGACAAGGCGAACCGAAGAACGCCTTAGTCTGAAAGAGTCTCAGAAGAAAAATGACAGCTTCTACCAGCGCCTTCATGATCACCTTCCGGTACGTATCCTCGTGTTGGGAGATGCTTACGGACATGGGCTTGGTGCCGAAAAGAAAAAATCCACCTGGTTTTCTATCCTTGAAAATTCTCTCCGTAAGAAATATAAGGTTAATGTCACTATCGACAATATGTCTTTATCCGGATCAACCACTGCTTATTCCGGTTTTGGTCTTCTGTCGTCCATGGATAATCAGTCCGAAGGCGGAAAGGATTATGATCTTTGCATCTTAAGCTTCGGTACAAATGATAAGCCGAAGGACTTTTCTCTCTGGTATGAGGGAATTCTCAGAAATCTGCAGGAGAAATACCCTCATTGCAGTGTGATGTCGATTCTCGGTCATCAGGGTGTCATGCAGCCGGAATCAGGTTATCTGGATGAAAATGCCAATGCTCTGAAAAATCTCACGAAAACTTATGACGGTGCCCTGATAGATATGCCGTCGGCCATGTCACCGAAGGACCGTGATAATTCCGAAGACAAAGGAAGCCAGTATACAAACGATGGTCTCTTCCTGAACGATTCCGGGCAGAAACTTCTCGCAGATACCATTTTTCATTCCATCGTATCTACTGTTTCGAAATACCCGGATTACAAAAAAGATGCGGTAACACCGGTTTCTCCGGAAGCTCCGGCGCTGATGGATCCGGTATATATCCCTTCAGATAATTTTACCCGTATCGATCAGTATACTCTGACCATAGGTCCTGCTGCTTTAAAAGAAGCCGGCATAGATACCGAGCATTTTATCGGAACACTTGGTGTGGACTTTTCTTATATTCCGGGTGCCAATGACCTTCTGGTAAGTGATGGAGGCCGGGGCCTCGGACGGAATGCATTTTCACTTACGGATACGAAAGAGGAACGCGCCATCGAACCCATCAACGATCACGTGAAGATCTCGGATTATCTGATGCTCAGCTTCCTTACAAAGTCTCAGGCTGACACTTTCCGGGGAGTGCTTTTCACAAAAGATGTCCCTATGTCGGAAACCCTGGACGCATTCACGTCACCGGAAATCATCGGTCCCGTGGATGGAACAGGCACATTGATCCCTCTGGACCGGGAGGGAAAGAAAATCACCGAGACGGATACAGAAACCTCTGCCCCGGTAACCGGTACTTCTGCATCTAAACCGGCTTCTTCGAAAGCATCTGCTGCTAAAAAAGAATCAGAGAATGCTGTAAATGAAACTCTGGTAAACAGTCGTCCCGCAGAAGCACACAGTGAAGAAATCACTTCTGAGAAGGCAACGGAGAATTCCCGGGAGTCTGCCTATTCCGAACCTGAAAGTGATGAAGTCGTGACGCATACTCAGGATCAGCCATCGGAAAAGTCCGGTGAGACTAACCATGCTAATGATACTACTAATAATACTGATAATGGTAATGAAACCAGCGAGACCGGCGTCACAAACTCAAGTGTTTCTGAATCTGCTTCATCTGATGTGTCTGAAGACTCCTTTCCCACACTTCCGGATGATGCGAATCAAACCTCTTTAACTAAACCGGATATCGTAAAGGGGGACCATCTCATGACCACCTCTTCTCCAAAGGTGAAGACGTACTGATAAGCAGCTCGAAGCCGTGTGACTCCTTATATTAAAAATCGAAAGCAGTTGTGCTGCCCATCACATATCCTTAGCTTATAAAAAAAGAAGTGCTGCAACTTATGCAACACTTCTTTTTTAATGTATAGTTCCGTAAATCAATCGAAGGATTTTTTAGAATGCCACTGCTTTTACTGCAGCATTACGGTTCTTTGCCTCATAAAGCGAGAACGCGATATTGATGGCATGATCTCCTACGCGTTCGATACCGGAAACGATATCCGAGAAGAAAATGCCTGCTCTTACGGAGCACTTACCTTCGCTGAGTCTCTGGATATGCTTATCCTGAAGGCTTAGCTCCAGACTGTCGGTCTCGTCCTCAAGAGTACGAACCTCTTCCATATTTGTCATATCCCCCGTAACGAACATGTCGAGGGAATCTCTCATAAGCTTGTTGACCACATCCATCATGCCCTTCAGGTCTTCCTTCGCAAGATCCGACATATGGACATCCTTTTCGGTAAAATACTTCACCACATCTGCGATATCCTCTGCATGATCGCCGATTCTTTCTATATCCGAACATACATGGAAATATCCTGCAATGAGATCCGCGTCCCGTAGAGGAATGGCATTCTGGTTTATCTTTGTCATATATGTGGTTATCTGTTCGCAGAGCCAGTCGATATACTTCTCTGTCTCATAGACCTTTTCGATACCTGAGCCGTCCTCATTGATGAGACACTCCATGGCAGTGTTCAGGTTCTTGAAGGCTGCATTGGCCATGCGCTCCATTTCCTGTTTTGCCATGTAAATGGCAACTGCCGGGTTAGGAAGCTTGTTGATATTGATGTACTTGAGACGGAACTCTCCATCCTCTTTGGATTCCGGAGTCTGATCCTCTTTGACCAGAACATAAGTAAGCTTGATGATCTGGTCCATAAACGGATAGAAAATGATAACCTGGAACACCTTAAATATAAAGTGGGCAAATGCTATATTTCGTCCAAGAGATCCCGGGTCGTTTCCGGTTCCGGAGATGAATCTTATGATGTTCTCGATATGTCCGGCGAAAAGCATTAGCAGGATAAACATGAGAACTGTTCCGAATATGTTGAACAAAAGGTGGATGAGGGCTGCGCGCTTTGCATTGACATTACCCTGAAGAGCTGTAAGAACTGCGCTTGAACATGCGCCGATGTTACAACCAAGGATAATGAACATACAGATGCGAAGATCCACAAGACCCATGGAACCCATGACAACGAGTATGGATACTGTCACGGATGATGACTGAACAATGGAGGTGATGACAAATCCCATGAGAAGTCCCAGCACCGGATTTGTAAAGCCGGAAAGGAAACTTATAACCGCCGGAATCTCTCTTAGATCCGCCATTGAGCCCGACATGGTGGAGATACCCACGAACAAAAGTCCGAAACCCATGACGATCTCACCTGATTTTTTAACAGTCGGATAAGGAATGAAATTCATCATGATAGCACCGGCAAAAATAAAGATAGGCGCTATCGCTGACAATCGGAAGGCAACCAGCAATGCCGTCACCGTGGTACCGATGTTTGCACCAAGTATGATACCGCAGGCATTGGACAATGCCATCAGTCCTGAATTTACGAATGTTACTACCATTACCGTGGCAGTACTGGAGGACTGAATCACAGCCGTGAAGAACAGACCAACAAGCACTCCCGTGAGTCTCGTTCTGGTGAATGTCTCCAGAATCTTTCTGAGCTTGTTACCGGCAACCTTTTCGATACCGTGACTCATCATGTACATACCTGCAATGAAGAGGCCCAGCCCACCTAACAGACTTACAAAAATTGTAATCATTTAGTTTCTCCCTATTTTCGTGAATCCTTTGTTCAAAAGACCACTTTCTCTTTATTTTTGCCCATACAATTTTAAGTATATCGCACAATCTTTTATTAAAATAGTACATATTTAGAGAAAGCCATAAGATAATTTGAATATTTTTGCATTTATCGTACAAAAATTTTGTGAATAAACCTGGTCTTCGCCCTGTTTAAAACAGAGATCAAATCTTCTAATAAAAAGCGGGAGCCTGTCTGCAATTCCCAGACCAGCTCCCCCACTTTCATTTAATCCGTCAACATAAACCATTTCAAAATACAATCTCATGAAATATTTCCCTCTGACTCCTGTTTCTCTTTTCTTCCTATGAATATCATGGCAGCTGTCAAAAGAAGAATGGCGCCAACTATGAAATAGTATTTTGTAAAAGCGCTTGTAGTTCCATAGATGTCCAATACTCCATGTAATATGGAGCCCACTGTAAGTGTCGTAATCCCGTATCCCCATAAATCAATTGTCTGTTGTCCGGGAAATCCCGCTCCCGGTCCTTTTACATCCATTGCAGCGAGCATCCACGGAAGAACTCCAAGGACCAAAGGAAATGCAAAGGCATACAGCATATAATAGGAATAAACTCCGAAACTGAAATACTCATAAACTGCGCCAAACACAGCTGCTGCTATGGTGGAAATGACATATCTCAGGACCTTTCTCATAGCCAGCTTCCTGTTTATGAGCCGTTGCGCTGCGCTGTCCTCATTTATTATTTCGATGTTTTTTTCTCTGTCCTGATCTGTTACTGTTAAAGTTTCTTTTAAACTGATATAATTCGTCATTATTACCTCCTGATGCAGGACTTATTCATTATCCGGTTACTCCGTTATCGGCACCATACATGTATAAGTCCTGCGATTTACTCTTATAGCTTTTTCGCAATTCTAATCCTGCTTTGCGATATATATGATGTCGCTCACGGATCTCTCTGAAATTTTATTTCCTCCGGTGGTGGGCTTATTCACTATCTGACCGTTGAAATACATGGTGCTGGAACCGCCGCCGTCAAGGTTGTAGGCAGTTGTACATCCAAGGCTCTGCATAAATTCCGCAAGCTGATACAGTGTGAGTCCGGTTGATTCACTTGTTCTTCCGTCCGTAACAACGAAAACATAGTGTCCGTCCTCCAGCATGCCGATTGCCGTTCTTGGGTTGGAGGCCATGGCCTTTCCAACTTCCTCATCCTTCGTTACCGCGATCTCTCCGTCTATAACAAGTCCGGGGCCGAAACTTAATACATCAGAAGCGCCTTCTGACAGAATCTCTTCTGCACTTACCTCATCCTCAGAAAAGATCCGTAAGGTTCCGTCGGTGAGAATTGCCAGATCCTCATTTCCCCTGGAGGTTGATCTGTAAAGAGTGCCGTTCCTTACTACGTATCCCTCGTTCTGAGCTCCGTAAAAATCGCCGTTGATAGCAAGGATCGCATTATTTTCCTCCGCGATTTCCGAAGTCTCTGCCTTGACGTTCTTTCCGTATGTGTCTTCGGCAAATGCCGTCTTTATGAGATCCTGTGAAGTATAGGCATCGCTGTCTTCCGTTGTTGCATCTCCCACAAGTCTCACATCTGCAACGTATATTGATGTGTCATTTGCCCTGTATTCCGATACTGTTATGGTCTTTACGCTGTCTGAATAGGTTCCCAGGGCTGTGTCAGAGCTAACAGTATCTATGGTGGTGGTCACATCCGCCGTAGCTGATGTGGTTTTGGATGTATGGCTTCCAGGCTTTGCCATTCCGGGACCGCCTGATGGTCTTTCGTGTTTCTTCTTTTCACTTACTGCCGCATCCTCCGCGGTCACTGATTTACTTACTTCCTTTACAGTCACCTGAAGCCTCTCTGTATCAGCGCTGTATCTCTTGGGAATAACAAAAGTGTCAAGCAGCGCATAGCTCGTAAACATGATGAGCAGACTGTAATATATTAAATTGAATTTTCCTGAGGAAATATTCCTCGGCATAGTACTGGTCTTCATTTTCACCTCTTTTTCCTTTGTATATACTTCACTTTACCGCCACGCTAAGATTCTTAGCCGACTTGAACCTTTCTTCCGGCATGATCTCTACATCTTCCGGCACGTGAGTTTTACGGTTTTTCTTTCCTTTTGTTCCCTTTGCAAAAACGATTTTTCTTTGTACAGCGAAACTGACGAAGAACATAAGTACTTCAACCAAAACTTTGAGTATAACGGGATCTGCTCCGGTATAGGTCGTGAACAGATAAAGAAGAACCGAATTCACTGTAAGTATGCTCACCGCAAGGGCTGCATATTTTATAGCCGATGACTTTCCGTTTTCCTCCGCCTTCTTGCTTGTCTTATCCGAGTCATAGCCCGCAAACACAAAATTTCGGTTAATGCTATAGTTGAACACAGCGCTTGTAATCCGGGCAAAGACATTGGCAAAAAGCACCACTGAAACGGATGTTCCGAAAAGGGCAACTATGCAAAGGAACACGAGGTAATCAATGATAAAACTTAGGAAACTGGAAGCGCTGAATTTAAAGATCTCTCCATATATCCGGGCCGAATCCTTAAAAGGATCAAAGTGACTTCCCGCGTTGTTGTCGATATATATTGTTTCTATGGGAAGTTCCTCCATGGGAAGGCCCTGACGAGCAAACTCCATAAGCATGTTCATCTCATATTCATAGCGGTCTCCGGAGATTTCAAGCATTCTCTCCGTAAGTTCCTTTGAAAAGGCTCTCATTCCGGTCTGGGTATCATAAATGCCCACCCCTGAAAGCATTCTGAAAACGCTTCTTGTAATGCCGTTTCCAATGCGGCTTCTGAGGGGGGATGAGGGGCTCTGCTTACGGCTTCCGAGGACAAGTGTACCCGAATGAACTGCTGCATATTCCACAAGCCTTACGGCATCACTGACCCTGTGCTGGCCGTCGGAGTCAATAACAACCACCGCGTATCCCGGCTCGTACCTGTATTTATCCCTGATGTATCTGAATGCCTCTTTCATGGCATATCCCTTACCTCTGTTTTCCGGGTAGCTTATGACATGGGCAAAAAGTTTTGCATCTTCAAATATAAGACGGAACTTTTCTGCCGGCACCTTCCCGGATTTCACTGCGTTTCCTCCTGCAGATCCGTCATCTACCACAACTACCTCAAAACCCGAAGCTGCGGCTTCGGCTGCTACTTCTATAAGCTTGTCATCCGGCTCATACGCCGGAATCACTGCAATCTTTATAAGTGCTGATTCTATATACATAATTCCTGCTCCTTTCAGAACTCTGATCTGCTCCGGTCTCAAAGATTTGGAAGCACTTGACTATAGTACTTCACAGACCGAAATATCGATTGATCTCATCAATTTCCTATAAAAATACATTCCGTCGACTAAGTTTTAATCTATCGTCGTATTAATTGGCTAATGCTCAGGTCACTACCTGTATGGCTGTATCTTACGAAACGAAGCTTGAATGATGCTGAAGAAAAGTAGGAAAAAAATAAGCCATCCAAAACAATTTGCGTTTCGAATGACTTTTACAAGATTGCAAAAAAAATAACCGCCCCAGCCTGGAAAGTTGAGCGGTTATTTTTGTAACCAATTAAGTTAAGGGCTAACCGTCTACGGCAAGCGCCTTCCTTAATGAAATAGTAAATTATAATTCAGATACTTTCAATAGGTTTTGAAAATCTTTCTCATATTCCATCATCGTGTCTCTGCCGGCATCTCAGGAGCACCTTCAGGTGGATTTCCCATCTGCCCCGCAGCACCATTCATCTCAGGTAGTGTTCCTCCCATGTCAGAAGGAGCATTTCCGCCTTGGCCTCCCGGACCACCCTGACCTCTTGGGCCGCCCTGACCCGGACCGCCCATTCTTCCGCCCATCATATTGGCAGAACGCTCCCCAATGGTACCTGTGAGCCCGTCAATGGTCACCGTTTCTTCCTGATCACCTGTCTTTACGGTATAGGTCTCTCCATCCTTAAGTTTAGCGTCAGAAAGCAGGAATGCTGTAAATGCCTTTGTGGAGTCAGCATTTTCATAGATCACGTTTCCTTCGCTGTCTGTAACAGTGATTTCTGTGCCTGCTGCCTGTTTCTCCGAATAGTAAACTATAATCTGTGCCTGGGTTGAATCCTCACTGAAGCTCTGGAACATACCGCTGGAACCCGTAAGCGCAAAGCTTCCGCCTGTTATGGTGGCTGTTCCGTTGTAATCGAGAGATGCATTGCCATCCATCTCAGGACCGTCAACATAAATATCTCCACCGGTAATGACTACATTTCCGTTTGAATCAATACCGTCTCCGGCGGCTGTTATGTACACGGTTCCTCCGTTTATGGTTATGGCCGCTCCATCAGTGACTGCAAAAATATCATCTGAAGTATCGGATCCCCCTGCGGAATTGATACCGTCGTCAGAAGCCGTGACACTGACCTCTCCACCGTTTATGGTTACGGAAAGTCCCTCAAGACCCTCATAGGATTCAGCCACATTTACTTTTCCGCCGTTTATGATAAGTGCCGTCTCCGCATGAATTCCATCGTCTTCCGCGGAAATGTTGACAGTTCCGTCGCTGATGATCACATCCCCCTTGGAATGAAGGGCATCCTCACCGGAAGTGATATTGAAGGTTCCTGCCTGAATCTCCAGACTGTCCTTGCCGTTAATGCCGTGCTCCGCTGCATTTATATTGAGGGTCACCGCTTCTGATACCATCAGAAGATCCTTTCCATGGATACCGTCTGCGTAACCGCCGTTGACATTAAGGGTACCTGTTCCAATGATATAGAGGTCGGACTTGCTGTATATAGCCGCGTCGGGAATTTCCTCTGCAACGGTGCTGTCTGTCGAAGATACAGCCTCACGTTTGTCCTCCACCGTATTATCAGTACCTGCCTCAATCTCTAAGAAGAAATTACCGGAAGTCTTTACATAAATCGGTGCTGTTTCGCTGTTACTGATGCTGAAGCCGTCAAGGACAAGCTGAACATCATCCTTGTCTCCGGCTTCCACCAGAATCTGTCCCTCCGTAAGGGTACCGCTCAGTCTGTAGGTACCGGCCTTTGTTATGGTTATGGTAGAGCCTGACAGCTTTACACTGTCTGAATTCTGCCCGCTTATGTCAATATTTCCATCGGTAACTGTTATGGCTATTTCGCCCTTTGCAGACTTTACATCTTTGGAAGCCGAAACCGAAGAAACGCTCTCCGATGAGCTGTCGGAAGAAGCCTGAGCTGCTGCATCCCCTGTTCCCGAAGCCTGATCGGTCTTTGTGTTACCGCAGCCTGTTGCCATAACAGAAGCAACGACCGCAGCAGTCAGCACTTCTGCCATACCCTTAAGTGTTCTGTTATATATCTCTTTTGAATAGTTGTTCATTTCTTTACCTCCGGAATCAGAGTGACTCCACCTTTTCAGAAATTCTTCCGCAGCTTATCTCCAAATTGCCGTTTCTGGTTCTGATGTCGTCAATCATCTGCTTCTCATTTTTCTTATCCTTAAGTGTCAGATGATATACCAGCTCATAAAGTGAACCCATATTTACAGTCTTAACTCTCATAAGCTGTGCATCCTCTGAATATGTTCCGAATATATCATCAAAGATATCCGAATAGTCAAGGTTTTCGGGAATAGTTATCTTAAGCTCTCTTTCCAGCTCTTTGGCCTTTCCGAAGGGAGCCGCAACTATAGCAAGGGAAACCGCTCCAACCAGCACTGTCATCACTGCTGCCATCATTATATAGCCCATACCTGTTGCAAGTCCCACTGCCATGGCAAGGAAAATGGATGAAATCTCACGGCTGTTTCCCGGAAGAGATCTGAATCTAACAAGGGAAAAGGCTCCCATGACTGCCACTCCGGTTCCCACATTACCATTCACAAGCATGATCACCGACTGAACGATGGCCGGAAGCAGTATAAGTGTCATAAGGAAATTCTTGCTGCTCCTGTTTTTGTAGCTGTGGATTGCCGCGATTGCCGCCCCAAGAAGCATTGAAACTCCAAGGCATAAAACAAAAACTTCCGGTGTTGCTCCTGTATCTTTAATAATTGTATCTAACATGATATTTCTCCTCATCTATTAGCGTTGTGCAGATCAAATCTGCTCTTATATAACACTGCACGCATTTTTATATTTGAAACTTTTTTTGAAAAAAGTCCGAAAAACTTTGCTTAAGCCATTGCCCTTCTTGGAATTGCAAGCTCCCCCACAGCTGCTCCGCTCTTTCTTCGAAGCTCCAGGGCATTGAGCTGTTTTAATGCTATAATCTTTGCTTCATGTCCTATCTCTTCTGCGAATTGTTTTTTATAGTAGCTTCCGTATTTTGAGAAGGACACCATATTTATATCAAGCTCTGCAAATGCTTCAGCCATCCATACCGGCATGGCTCCGGGAATCTTCACTTCCATAAGAACCTTGTCATCAGGAATTATGTACTCTCCCTGATCTCCTTCCGTAAGCTCCAGATTCTTTTCCCTTGCTCTTATGGCATTGTCAAAAGTAACTCTCAGATCCGGATCCTCATTTCCGTGAAGCGCCACTCTGTCATAAGCTATAAAGGCCTTTGGTTTAAGTCCGTAGAAGTTTTTTGCGTAATCTATCTCCTTAAAGATCTGTCTGGTTGCGAAATCATCTTTGATCTCTGGCGTTTTTCCTTCATATAAGTACTTTCTTGCCTCTGACATCTTCATGGAGATTCGTCTTTTATAAACGATTCCCGCATATTTCTTCTTAAGCTCCAGAAAAACCTCCTGGTCCTCAGTGGGTACTCCGTAGGACCTTAGTCTTAACTTCTCTTTGTACTTAGGCTTCTCTATGGAGGTGCGGATCAACTGAAAATTGTCCGTATCAAAATATATATTGCAGATGGTATAGTCTGTGAATTTATCTGGAGACATATATTTATCGAGAATCGGCTGAAGCTTATCGAACTGATCTCTCGTCAACATGAACTTCTTTTCAATTCTTTCAAAAATCTGTAATGCCATATCTGTTTCTCCTCTCATGAATCAAAGTCGGTTTATCCTTTTCTGTTAGATATTCCCCTGACTTATCGGACTGTTAAGTTCTTATGAAAAACTTAAAGTTCTTTAGGATGGATGTAGCATACAGTTCCAAACTGAAAAAAAGCTGAAAAAGACCTTTGGAAAATGTGTACTTTATGTGAAAATAAAAAGCCGGCCCGTGACTCTGTGTCACGAACCGGTTTTTATATCAACGCCATAATTGGTTTAATTCTATCTTCCCCTTGTGCCTGCACAAAAGCGGAATAAAGAATTTATGATATCCAAATATCACTCAGAACTCTACTGTTTCAGGAGCGCTGACGAAGGAGCTGAAGGTAGCCTTTGCATTTTTAAGATAAAATACCTCCGTGTTTGGATCCTCTGCAGAGTACATCTTCTGAAGTGAAGGATAGGCATCAAGCATTGACTTCTTTGCTTCGATTCTCTCATCCTCTACAAGTTCTCCGGAAACCCTGAGCCATGTGCCGTCTTTAAAAGCACATATCTCAACCTTCGGATTCTTGTGGATCTGCTTTGAAACATCCTTGACCTTGCCGGTCTGGATGTAAAGTCTGCCTTCAAAGATGTTTACTGTCCCGAAGGGTCTCACACGTGGCTGATCACCATCCACCGTCGCAAGATAATATGTATCTGCCTGCTTTAAAAACTGTTCTACTCTCTGCATAATTACCTCCACGTAAATTTAAGAAAATATAACCGTTCCTCTTGTTAATCACTGTACTTCCAAATGAAACCTGACCGTCAACGGCTTTATATACCCTTACCGCCGGTCACCTGTGCCTTTGCCTCTTCACCGGATTTCAAAGGCTTTTTTGCCTGAGTTACCCCATCGGGCTTTTTCTCTGCCTTTACAGCTTCGGCCTTCTTTTTATCTTCAGCGACTTCCGTTTTCATTTTATCATCAGATGCTTCGATCTTCTTTTTATCGTCAGCTGCTACAGTCTTCTTTTTTTCATCAGATGCTTCGATTTTCTTTTTATCACTGACTGCTACAGACTCCTTGTCTGTTTCCAGGACCTTCTGAAGGAAATACTTTATCTGCTTGCACCACCACTCCCAGCTGTGGGAAACATCATATCCCCAATAATCGCACCATGCATTGATGCTCTTGGTGATAAAGATTCTCTCAAGATTCTTGAGGGCACGCACTCCATCAAATTCCTGTGCTCCCTGCCCAACGCAGAAAATCATCTTTCTGTTATTGTAGATCCGGATATACTCATGATCCGGTGCCATATTCTCCAGGAAACGCTCCGGAGAATTTTCATAAAGATCATGATCTATATAGTTTCCAAAGAAATATCTGGCATCATAGATTCCAGACATGGCGATAAGAGCCTGGAAAAGATCCGGTCTTCTCAAAAAGACAACCGCCGCCTGATTTGCCCCAATCTCGGTACCTGCAGCAATAGGCAGCTTTTTTGTCTTGTTTATCTTTCGTATAAACGGAAGCACCTCCTCGACTATATACCTGTAGTAGCTTTCCTGTCTTGCGGTCCTCCATACATCTATGCCGTTCTCACAAAGCCAGCTTTCATCATCCACTGATCCGACGGTAAAAAGCTGGATCTTTCCGGCCTCAAGAAATTCCTCTATGCTGTCAACCATACCGTTCTTTTCCCAGTCATCAAATCTGGTACTCTGAGTCGGGAAAGCAAGTACAGGGATACCCTTTGTCCCATAAACCACAACCGACATATCCTTATCCAGATGCACACTGTGCCACATATACTTATCTCGATTCACTAGCTGTTCCTCCTATCCTCTATATTTCACGTTCGTTATTTCTATGTCAAAGTAATACGAAGATTATACCATGAATTACATTTCCCGTGCACTATATTTCCGCCTGAAATAAATGTATAATATGATATAAGCGTCAGTTCCTCTCATGTCATATTTTCATGGACTGGCGTCCCTACAGGAGGCTCCGATATGAATTTCATTTTTCTTTCCCCAAACTACCCTGATAATTATTGGAACTTTTGCGACCGTCTGAAGAAAAACGGTGTCAATGTCTTAGGCGTGGGGGATGCACCCTACGAAAACCTGCCTCAGGATCTCAGAGACAGCCTGACTGAGTATTACCGCATCGACAGTCTTTCGGATTATGACCAGCTTTATCGGGCAGTTGCATTTTTCTCTTTCAAATACGGAAAGATCGACCGGATTGAATCCATGAATCCATACTGGCTTTCCCAGGAGGTACTTCTCAGAACGGATTTCAATATAGCTGCCGGACCGAGACATTATCCTGCTTCTCACATAGATGCTGAAACTCTGGCCAAAAACCAGAACGCCGAAGGCACTATCTGCTCCTATGATGCAGTTTCAGACAGTAACGGAGACCCTTTGTTTGAGTCCATGACAGTCTGGCCCGAGGCCGCTCTCACAAAGACAGTTGATACCGGCATCGTATACTATACCTGTCCCGGAATGCCTGCAAAGCTTCGTTCTCTGGGAAGAAAAACCCTGAAATCGCTTGATGCAAAATCCCGTTTCGTTCATTTCGTATTTAAGTGCCTCACAAAAGACCAGGAGGGCTTCGGTTCAGAGGGTGACTATATCGCCATAGATACAGATCTCTGTCCTGCGGGAGGATACATTCCCGACATGATGAATTTTGCCCACTCTGTAGACGTTTATAAAATCTGGGCAGATATGATAACTACTGACCGCCGCTACCTTGACGGAAGACTCCTGACTGCTTCCGAGCTTTCACATCATACTGTAAAGACCGAAGAGGACTGCTTCTCCGTTCATGCAAGCCGGAAGGAAGGTCCTGATTATGTTCATCCCGAAAGCCGCATAGCAGACAAGTTCCATGATGTCATCGTCATGCGGAAGGAGCTTCCGGAAGCGGCATGGCAGCACATCGGAAGATATGTATATACTCTCCGTCTCCGCTCACAGCACGAGGTCGATACCTTCATAAAATTCCTTCATGAAACAAACTGATGCTTCCTAAGATAATCAGCCCACTGCGAGAGGGGCCGTTTTTTCCAAAGAGCCTTAACAGGTCACATAAATTTAAACCAAAAAACCGTGGAATTGATTTCACCATCAATTCCACGGTCTTTTTTATATGACTCTGATATCTGTAAGCGCAACCTGATCACCGGTTATAGCTGCATATACCTTTTTTCTGTAATCTTTTATATAAGTAGTA
This sequence comes from Oribacterium sp. P6A1, assembly GCF_000702885.1. Taxonomy (GTDB): domain Bacteria; phylum Bacillota; class Clostridia; order Lachnospirales; family Lachnospiraceae; genus Oribacterium. The sequence continues at coordinate 192,620 of NZ_JNKO01000007.1, forward strand.
TTCTGTATATTCACCCCAAGATTTTCAGACCGCAGAGTAATCCTGTTGCCCTTTTTAAGGAAGTCAACATCGTATATCAGTCCCTCCTTATTCCTCTGCTTCCACTGATCCCATCCTACAAACTCATCAGTTCTTTGCATCACAAAACGGTTATCTGCCTTTTCATCCGAGCTCTCTATTTCTCCGTTCAGCTTTATCAAAGCATATTCCTGATAGCCCTCACCATAGACCTTCTTATCCTCAGAATAGAACAAAACTATATACGGACATTCCCACACAAGTCCCGCTGTAGGAAGGCTCATGGAATGAAATCTTATTTCCAGCCCATCTCTCACCTCTATCCCTTCAGTTGCACAAGACCTCGTTCTGTCTACCTGAAGATTCGGAAGGTCTGCCTCTATTCTGTCGATGTAGCTTATTTCCTCAGCTATACGGGGTATATCTCCCATTTCGGTTTTCCGGCTTGTATGCTCCAGCTCTATATCATATATATGACAGTTTTCACCCGTCAGACCTATATATGCCATCATGGATTTATTCGGTAATGCAGTAACCACCTGGAAAGACTTTACTTCACTCTTTATATCTATTTTCAGATGATCATCATATCTTCCGAAAATAAGCTCATACTCTCCGGCGATTATGTTTTCCTCATTACTCATCTCTATTGTCTCACAGGCTTCAGCGGGGGGTGTGCTTTCTTCCTCCGGGTCATATATTTCCATATTTCTTGCCTCGGTGGATACGATATGTCCGTCAAGCCATATTTCACCATACTCTATATAATGATTTGAATCTATAGTCTTTCGGTTTACATGTACCCTCCTGTCGTATGAATCGAACAGAATCAAGGCAGGCACACCCTTCTCCGGTGTACTCCGGCACTTGAATCTGAGTATGGTGTATGAGTCTGTTACCGGAATACCGGCTCCTATATTATCCCTGTATTCACCGCAAAAAATATCCTTATTGATTTCCCGGTCACCCCACGCCTTACTCTCCATATTCTCCATATCTATAAGCTGAACCATAAGCTCCGTATAATCAGCGTCAAACTGGGTACCGGAACCTTTCAGCAGTTCTTCTCTCACAACCTGAATCGGAAGAGCTTCTCTGAATCTTCTTTTTGAGACCATGGCGTCATAGGCTCTGGCTACGGCGATGATCCTGGAAATCTCCGGTATACTCTCTCCCTGAAGCCCGTCAGGATACCCCTTTCCGTCATATCTTTCATAGCTGTGTCTGGCGCTTTTACTGAGATAAGGATACTCAGTTATGCTGGAAAGAATATCACTGCTGAATACCGGTATTTTTTTCATAAGCTTATACTCACCATCACTCAGCTCACTCTTTTTTCCGATAATACTGTCCGGAAGCAGTATCAGACCTATATTATGAAGCAGCGCCGCATAGTACACCCTATAGCACTCTTCAGGGCTTTTTCCCTTCATTTCTGCAAGTCTCTTTGCCACCTCCGCTATCCTTACTGAGTGTCCCTGCAAAAAAATATCTTTTCTTTCAATCGCGGAAACAAATGCCTTGGAAGTCTCATCAAAAAGCCTGTTCATGCTCATCTTTTCTTTTCTGAGTGTGTCCATCTCCAGCTCATGAGCCTTGACCAGCTGTTTATTGGTATCCATAAGAGTAAATACATAAATGATTATGATCTCCCCCACCATGGAAAGATTTGTAAGAGAAAGCCCGTAACAAAACACCTGTATTACTCCGGCTACCAGAGGTGTAACTGAAAAAAGCATGAGAGGAACCAGAACGCTCTTATTAAGATGTTTTCTAATTCTTATCAAAACCCGCAGCTCAAAAAACGACATGATCACCGGAAAAATGTAACAGATTATAAATCCCGGAGAACGGACATATCTGTTATACTCATCAAAGGTATAGTACAGTCCTGTAAACTGAGAGATAATTATAAGTATCAGCGCCAGAATAGCACACATATCATTGATATGAAGACATCTGGGAACTTTCTTTTCACCTCCCTCATTTAAACAGAGATCTTCTATATACCGATTCACAAAAAATATCGCTGCCACTGTCATACTGTAGACAAGATAATTGGAGACTCTGGTCATAATTGTGGCAAATCCTGAGGTTTGTCCGCGAAAAATATATGCATACCTGTCTGAAAAAAGCAGGATCATGGCTGACAGGTCCATACCTATCATCGCCCTCTTTCTTTTCCATGTGACGGACTCGGATATGTAGGAAAACAGTGCTGTCATACCACAGATACTTCCCATAATAAGCATCCAATTCAGTTGATTTGCCGCGATAAACTCTTTCATAAACAACTCCGATTGTTGAAGAGGAAACTGTTTTCCTCTCCCATATTCAGATAATACTTTTCTATTACGTATCCTTTAAAGCGCGGATACTTTCATTTTTTCTTCAGGCAGATGATTCATAACCGCTCTTTCCAAAGTTATGCCATCTATAGGCTTATGTATAACTTCATCAAAGCCCTTCGACCTGAAATAGTCGTCTCCCAGGGAACTGTCTGATGTAAGAATGTGTACCGGCATATCAGGATAAACCGTTTTAATTCTCTGCACTGTTTCAAATGCGTCCATCCCCGAAAGCATATGATCCAGGATCACCATGTCAAATCTGGTTTCCTTCAAAAGATAGAGACATTCTTCTCCGCTTTTCACCGACGAAACAAAAATCCTCGTGGACTTCAAAAGTCCCTTTACCACCTTAAGCTCCATATGATCTCCGTCAACCAAAAGCAGTTCAACGTCCGGAGCTATAAACTGCGGAACATATTGTCCTATTCTGTCTTTAGGGAATTTTTTTACGATATTTCCCAAAGCGCTGTCTTCCACTATCCTTTGCCTTATGGAAAAAACCAGCTCCAGCTCATCCTTTTCGATATAGTTATACTTTATACTGCCGCCTGTAAGCTCGATATAGCTTTCGATAATGTTTCTTTCCAGACACTTTTTGGAACGATCGGCAGCTGTATCCGAAGATGACCTGTTTTCATCATTCAAGATATCCTCGAAATACTCCGCATTGATTTCATTGCCTTTGAGTCTGACGGAAAAAACCAATTCACATATGTCATTGATCCTCTTCCTCATAGCTATATCCAGCTTTATTCCACCATCATCGATGCACTTCACAGCCAGAATAATCATGTTCAGTACAATTGCCCTTATCTTTTGCATGTCACCATGCAGGCGTTTGGGAATGACCTCATCCACTGTGATATCCCAGCCAAGATCCCCGACCTCACATATACCTCTTCCCATGGTAAGTACTGATATCAGTAAATCGTATAGTTCGTAATCCTTTTCCTTTATCTCTGCGTACCCGTTATCTATCCTTATCATTTCGTACAGTTCATCGAACCCACCCATAATACTTGCAGAAGCAAACCTGATATCATTTGCATACTCCGATATGGCTGAAACATACTCCTTCGGCACCAGAGATGCATCCTCTCTCAGTATCATCTCATCGATACCAAGAATAGTATTCACCTGTGTTTTCAGTACATGTAATACTTCCTCAAACAGCTTCATGTTACGATAAGCTGTTCTTTCCACCTTTTCCTTTGCGATTCTGACTCTGTCATACTGTTTTCTGACCAGTGCATTTTTTATGAAATACCAAAATAGCATGCCGACCAGTGATAAAAACAGGAATACCACAGAAAAACGTACTATAAGAAGCTCATGGATACCGGGTATCTTTTCGATTTTATAGGTTTTCTCATGAATGACTTTTTCTCCGGACTCATTAAGAATCTGTATATGGAGAACATAATTACCATAGGGAAGCTCTGTATATTCAAGCGGCATAAGCCTGCTTTTCACTTCGGTAACACCCACGTCCTTCAGCCCTTCAAGAAAGATCCTGACTATAGGATCAGACATGGAGTAATCCATTACAGATGCTATTATACTTATTCTCCCTGCTGCGGAAGGAATACGGTACACACCATCCTCTTCCTTTATTTCTCCGGCCTCCGAGGAATAGAAAGAACTTAAATCCATCTTTATTTCCGAATCATTGTCGAAGTATGCTCCGGTATTGAATTTGATGACGCCCTTTCTTCCCGCCACATACATATCTCCTTCCTGATTCATGTAGTTGTAAGAAACGGAAGTCACCGCAAACGGAAGCCCGTCTGCCAATGAAAAAAGCCTCGGGGCTTTTACCTGATCAGACAGCATATCTTCCTCGGGAACACAGTATATACCATTTGATGACAGTACCCAGATTTTTCCCTTTTTATCATTGTAAATATCGTAATTGTTATTGTAGGGAAAGCTTTTTATGGTCCTGACTTTTCCATCCTTCAGATATCCTACGGAATTAGATGTGACTATCCAGCACACATCCTTTTCTTCATCTTTCCTTACCCTCAGCACCACATCACTCGTAAGTCCTTCTTCTCTTCCTATCCTTTCGACCTTTGTGCCATCTACAACATATAGTCCGTCACCATCCGATCCTGCATATATCTTTCCGTCAATTCCCTCAGCGACGGTCAGAATAACCGTATTCTTCATACCCTGTCCGGCGCCAACAGAACGAATTATCTTCCTGTCCTTTATGATAACAAGGCCGGAATTTGTTCCTACAAGTATGCTTCCGTCTTTTTGTTCACTGGTACACCTGACCTCATTGGAGGGCATTCCGTTTTCTATTGTATATTTATCTATGTAACCGCCTCGGGAAAGACATACCAGCCCTACATCCCCGGTATAAACAGATACCCAAAGATTACCCGCTGTATCACTCATGATACAGCGGACCCTGTTATTTCCTATGCATTCCGTAAGCTCATTTGTAACTCTGCGCCCGTGTCTGTCTATAATCCTGAGTCCGCTCTCAGTTCCAACATAAAGTTTTCCGGACACCTTACACACAGTATTTGTGGTCTCCGGTTCCAGATCGGTAAGCATGGAAAGATCCTGAAAATTGTTCTTCACCAGCTTAAGAACTCCCTGAGTCGATGAGGCAAACCATAGATTTCCCTGATAATCGGGAATCATCATCTCTATACCGCTGTCAATTCCCATATCGTTTAATATATGAAATCTCAGTGCTTCATCCAGATACCCTGCCTTTGATGTCGAAGTGACAAACACCCTGTTACAGGCATAACATATACACTGAACTGATGATATTCCATCCACCGGGATCTTTTTCATCTGAGCAGCTCTCTGTCCGAAAGAACCATAATACAGCTCGCCGTTCTCTGTTCCTATATAAATATTGCCATCATTCATGGAATCTGTCATAACAGCGGATATTCTGCCCGGAAAGCCAAGGTCTGAACTATTATGAATACTTTTTACAGCACATTCTTCAATAGTAAACACACTGCCGGATGCTGTCTGTCCGTAAATCCTTCCTTTTCCATCCGAATCCAGCATTTTGATACGTTCTGTATCAAGTTTTTTATGAGAGAGTCTGTTCAGCTTTCCGGATGGACCTATGTAAACCAGACCTGCTGTTGTTCCGGCAAAAACATTGCCATCATTGTCCTCGGCAAAGCATCGTACAGATGAAGAAGGAAGCCCCTGCTCATAGGTATATCGGCTTGTGGTATCTCCATCCAGAACCACTATGCCGTTGTCATTGGTTCCGACCCATATCCTGCCTTTTTTATCCTCGAAAAGCGCTCTTGCACTGGTCAGACCATCTGTAGAATCCAGTCTCTCAAAAGTCTTACCGTCATAGACTATGACTCCTGCATACCCGCCTATCCATATTCTCCCGTCCGAGGAACATAATACACATGTTGCATCAGATGTAGGCAGACCGTTGGATGCTCCATATAGCACCGTTGCATAGGAAACATTTATCGCCTGTCCGGTAGCCGCATATCCTCCCCCCGTCAGAACTTCATCGTTATCTTCAGCATGTGCAGCGACACACCAGCCGAGGCTTATGTAGAGCCACAGTACACAGATGAAAAAAACGCTACATCTTTTCATATCCAACTCCATATCTTAAGAGATATACCTCACATATCTCTGTTATATTTATCTAAAACCTCCCGTACTTCGGGAAGTGAATCCAAAAAAACTTCGACACATTTCGGATCAAACTGACTCCCCGCTCCTTCCTTCAGCATCTCCACAGCCTTTTCCATGGGAAATGCAGGCTTATAGACACGCGGAGAGGTCAGAGCGTCAAAAACATCCGCTACCGCCATGATCCTTGCAGACAATGGAATCACATCCCCGTGAAGGCCCTCCGGATACCCCTTTCCATCCCATCGTTCATGATGATAGGCAGCCATGTTTCTGGCTTCCTTCAGATAACTTTCTCCATGAACGGAACTGATGGCTGTTTCCATGATCCTTTTACCGGCTGTAGTGTGAGTTTTCATTATTTCATATTCTTCGTCTGTGAGCTTTCCGGGTTTATTCAGAACACTGTCTGAGATATTGATCTTACCAACATCATGAAGCGGGGCGCTTCGTACTGTATCTGCCATAAACTTGGGACTTATTTTTTCTGCATAATAGCCCTTCTTTTTCAGGCCATCTACTATTATCTTTACATAGGCTGCCGTTTTTTGAATATGGGCGCCTGTATCCGAATCACGATTTTCCACCATATCCGCCATGGTTATGATGATTCCGTCCTGCATCCTGGCAGTAGATTCTGAAAGTTTTCGAACATTTCTCATCTGCTCTGCCTGATTCAGTGTCAACTGACATATGGCATGATACAGCTTTTCAACCTCGTCCCCTGTACGTATCCCAAGCTTCCTAACGGTTCTTACATTTTCATCCAGGGTCACCTGGTCATATCCTGCGGATGAAAATCTGTCCACACATCTAGCAAGGCTGCTTATGGGATACTCTACATATATATCCACCATCCAGGATACGACAACTATGAGTAAAAGGAAAAAACCAGCAAGAATCAGGCCAAGTCTGTAAAGAAACTCCCTTAAAAAAAGCCAGACAGTCGTAAGAGAGACTTCCGCTCCTATATACACACCGGTGTTTTGATCATCTTTTTTCAGTGGATAATATACATTAAGAAATCTACCCGAATTATCTTTGGATTCGATGGGGGCTATCTCATTTCCCATAATGAAGTCATCACTATATGCTTCAAACTCGTCCCTTATGGGCGCATGCACTCCCGGCTCATACTGTATGTAATCATCGTTCTTATCGAGATCAAAGATAAAATATGCGCCGTCCTTTGAGATTTTCATCACACGCAGCTTTTTCACTCCGTAAGCACTGTCACATATTTTCTTTAACAGCTTTTCTGTTTCGTTATATCCCTGGGCAGCCCGCCCTTTTTTCAGATAATCCTCTACTCTGTCCGCGTCGATGATTTCCGCAGCAAATTGCACCGCTTTTCTGGCATTCTCTGTTCTGGCTCCCTTTTCATTATTATAGTAAAGACCAATGCCAACAAATCCTGTTATGAAAAGCAGTAAGCAGCAAAGCCCCATCAGCATCACAGACATCCTTCTGCGGGAAGAAACCTTTACATCCCCTGACCAGTCACGAAGATCCCTCAGTTCTTCCGTTGAAAGCGGTCTTTGCCTCCATACACCCTCTTTGATATTGAGTTTTATATCTTCGGAAATATGACTGATTATAAAAAAGGCAACAGAAACAGAAATACCCTTATCAAAAATATCCAGAAGTATATGCACTACGAAAAGAGAGATAACAGGCGAAATTTTCAGAGTCCTTTCAATATAATCCGCTATAACGGAAATAGAAATATCCGGAGAATAGCCATATAACACCCACTCCGTCAGGAAACCCAGGGTTCCGCTTAAAAAACCCATACTGACAGCAAAGCCTGCCATTTCAGACACTTCAGCATGTGCATGCCTGTTATGAAAATGGACGATATACAACGCGATCAGAACATTTATAAAAGAATAGTACACCATCCCCCCTCTGTAAGACTCACAGATGAGATTAGTGAAAAAAGCTGCCATAACTCCCGGAAATATCCCTCCCAGCCACGCAGCACACATAGTGCCGATGGTGTCAAGATAAATCGGTAAGCCGTAATGCATGGTAAGAAAATAGAGTGTTGCATTTAAGCACACTCCAAAAAAGATAACCATAACGCGGGCCCTTACGCCGCGTTTGATCTTAACTGCTTCTGATTTCATCTTTTCCAATACCCCTATATAAGTAAAACCCCTATGTAAACCACTTTACCACGAGAAAGTACGGGGTTCAATTTCAATTTGGAATATCCGTAAAATTCCAGACATTTTGTACATTATTTAAGAGTTTGTATAACAAAAAAATCCCGCAGATCCGAGACATAGCCTCATTTCATCACGGGATTTCTATCTTAATTCATCATCTTCTGTCTTCAGTTATCTTGTTTATGGTCCATACTCTCGTATTTACACCCTCAATGGCTGTGCCACAGTAGTCACACACCTTGGCTCCTATCATCTTAAGAGGTGCGCCGCAGTTTGGGCAGTTATATCCTATCATCCTGCCCTTCAGTTTACTGTCCACCTTGTCCGCATCCTGGACATACACAAGTTCTGTTTTGAAAACCGTCTGGATCTTTCTGATCCGTGCCCCGGTATTTCCGGAAGCGGAATTTGCTTTCATTCCTGCCTTTACATGACGTTCATAGCTGGCTGATGTCTGTGTGCGAATGGTACAGAGTCCGGAGTTTCTGTCATATCCGAAAATCACCGTATTGTATGCATGTCTGTTTTTGAACTCAAGCTCATCCTCCGAATAGGTCAGATTCTTCACTCCGGTGCCTTCATTGGTGATAACTCTCTCAACCTCCTCCATAATGAGGGGGTGATCCTTTATGATTTCCGGATCTCTTTCGTCTATAGCTTCCATCCTTCTCAAAACCGCATCCTGTATCCGTACCTTCCACTCATTCCAGTTGAACTCAGGAAAATCCTTCTCAAGCTTAGGAATATAAATCGAATCCATAGAGGACAGGGACTTTGGCTTCGCGGTGTATTCCGCCTCTTCGATCATGCCGTCACCGTTTACCACCGCTTTCGCTATTGTTTCCACTGCCTGGCCCATGATTGAATGACGGAATCTTCTGATACGGTATCCTATATACCCTACTATAATAAAAAAAGCGGCAAGACTCAAAACGGGTCCTAAAATCGCTCCCCAATCAAAATTCATACTCCATCCCCTTTATGATTTCATAAAACGTCTCTTGAAACCATCAGTTATCAAAGGATTTCCCGCATTTCGGACAGAACTCAAAATCTTCACTTGTCTCATATCCGCAGTTATAGCATATCTTTGAGGCCTTAGCCTCTCTGACCCTGCTGCCTTTCTGTCTTAAATACAGGTCTTCCTTATGTATGGTGACATTTTCCCCATACTCAATGGATCTTCCCGTCTCCGGCCTGAGTTCATATACGGATCCGCAGCAGGAAGTCTCAACATAGTATGTCCTGCCCCATTTAAATACCGGAATAAAGAATATGGACAGTACCATATATGTCATGAATACTCTGTACTGTCCCATCCTCCCGCAGAGATCGCAGGTCATCTGCTGATGAAAATCAAGATCCTTTCGACCATTTGTTATACCGAAAAAGAAAATCATGCTCTATTTTACCAAAACCTTCCGATAGCTGCGATATGATCATAATGCATCGCCCTGGTTCCACGATCTTCAAAAACCGAATTACGTCTGCTGTTGGTGGCATGAACTATGGAATTATCACCGGTATATATAGCAACATGGCTTACGGAACCTATACTTCCGCCGTAGAAAATCAGATCTCCGGGAAGCATCTCCGCCTCACTTACATATCTTGGAGCACTGGCAGCCTGCTGCTTTGAAGTTCTGGGAAGCGAAATACCAAACTGTCTGAATACGGCCTGAACAAAGCCTGAACAGTCCACTCTTCCGTTAAGAGAATTTCCCGCTCCATAAGGCAGAACCCCTATATACTGTCTTGCAAAATTAACGATATCCGGACGGCCTGATGCGGACATGGCATAAGCATAGGCATCTGCTGCAGAATAAATGTTTCCGTTTGAAGTACTCTCTGAAGCCGCATCTGCTGCAGAAGCCTCTGCCGTAGTATTTGCTGCACTTCCATCGAGTGAAGCTACTGCAATAGTTTCACCCTCGCACTGTACCGAACCGTCTGCCTGAAGCGTTACTATACTGATACCGTCTGCTCCGGCTTTAACAGGTGCCATTGAACCGTCTTCGTTGTACTGATACGCCTCCTGAACCCCGTCACTGTTGAGGTCCATCCAGGCCCATTCCTTATTTTCATCCGCAAATGCCGGCACCGATGCTGCCACCACAAGCATTGCGGTCATCATTCCCATCAATATTTTCCTTTTTAATCTCATATTACCCCTTAAAAAGCATTAAATATATTCATTTTTCGAATAAATATAAGCCAAACGACTTTTCTATTGTAACTTCTACCCATGTTTTTTTGCAAGAAAAAAATAAAAGTATACATTATGAATAAATGACAATAAAAATGCCCTGATTCCTCGCATCCGGAACCAAGGCATATGAGCTACTGACCGGACTTGAACCGGTGACCTTCTGATTACGAATCAGATGCACTACCGACTGTGCTACAGTAGCTGATGATATAAACTTATCCCGTATCCGAAAAGCACCCCAGCTTTTCAGATACGACCATAAGTTTACAGATTTTAACAGAGCTTGTCAACCTAAGAGTTTTGATGCACCACACCGTTTCCGTCAATGCTTACACCTTCGCTTATTCCCGTTATATAGGAGTAAACGCCTGCAATATCAGCTGCACTGTCAAGCTTCTCTGTATATCCCGCCGAAGACTTGCCGGGAATCAGCTTAAGCTGAACATCAAATGCCTTTTCTACGGAAGTTTTTTCATCCGAAGGATTTGAATCCCCGGCTTCTTCCGGTACGGCACTTCCGGTTGTGTCCCCTTCTGCTTCTTCCGCATCATCTATAGTCACTCTGAGAAGGGCGGTTGACGGAATGGAACTTCCGAATACAAAATTACCCAGACTGTATACGATGGGAACCCCGTTATAGTACTCTATTCCCTGAAGAACATGAGGATGAGCTCCTATAACAAGGTCTGCTCCGGCATCAACTATGTCATGTGCCAGAGTCTTCTGAACCTCATTAGGATTTTCCTTTCGTTCCTCACCCCAATGGACATAGACTACAACAAAATCAGCCTGTTCACGGGCAGATTTGATCTTTTCAATAAGTGCAGTATCGTCATAAGCCGCAAAAACACCTGTGCCTGATTCCGCAGCAGCCCAATAGGGCTCTGGAATCACTCTTGTTGCGCCAATGAAGGCGATTTTTTTGCCCTTAATGCTTACTGTGACGGATTCAGCGGCACTGCTCAAATCTGATCCGGCCCCCACATGTCTGATTCCGGCATCATCCAGGGTGCTTATAGTGTCCAAAAGAGCTTCTGTACCGTAATCCAGTGTATGGTTATTGGCAAGTGTGACCAGATCTATGCCCATTTCCTTTAACAAACTTACATTATCAGGGGAAACCCTGAAGGTGAACTGCTTGTTTTCTGCCTGTTTTCCTCTGGTGCTGAAAGGAAATTCCTCATTGGCAACAAAATAATCCACCGAATCTATCTCCTGACGGTAACCCTCGGATAAAACACCACTGATGTCTCCTGCGGAGCGATATGCCTCCATAACATGATCACTCAGGTACACATCTCCCGCAAACAAAAGCTCCACCGGTTCGGAATCACCTTTACCTATAGCTTCAGCTTCTACGGGAATAGCCGGGTCCTTAACTGCTATGGCTCCGGACTCATTGACATAGGCAGTCAGACCTCCCGTATTATCGGTCAATTCAGTTTCCGTAACTTCAGATTCATAAGTCTCTTCAGCTTCTGTTTCTGCCGGACTTTCCTTTGGCTTGAATTTCTCAGAAAGTTCTTCTTTTATCTCAGAAAACCTGCTGCCCATATTTCCCACAAGATCCGGGTTCAGTGTAACCGTACTTATGATTATGATTTCAAAAATAAGCATGAAGGCGCAGAAAAAAATACCGATTCTTCCCCATCTGCGCTTTCTATAAACCACTTCTGTCTCTTTCTCGGGAATGAAAGGAACAACATCCTGAAACCTGTCTTCAATTTCTATGCGCTTACTTTTTTCAACCAGTCTCTCTGCTCTTGTTCCCGAATAATTACTCCGTCTGGAATTAAAAAATACTTTCTTTCTGTCATCATCCTCTTTAACCGGTTCATTTTCAAACTCTGAGCTCTCATACAGCCTCTTCAATTCTTCAGACAATTCATACTGCTTTTCATCAGTTTTTCCGCTGAACTTAGCCTCGGTCTTCTTTCTTTCGTAACCTGAAATTACAGTCCTTTCTCGCTTTCTTTTTTTGCTTTTAAATCTGCTTTCCGATTTCTTTCTGCTCTTTCCAAAATCTGCCCTGTCATTTCTCCCGGCTTTATGAGTTCTTTTATTTTCCCCCTCTTCCGAAGTTCTTACACGATTTCTGCCGAGAGTCTTTCCGATGCTTTCCACTTTTATCCGACGTCCGTGCTCCGCATCCTCTTCATCCGGTTCGGGAAGCAATTCCCTTTGAATACTTCTTATATCCGGCACTTGCAGCTCTGTTTCGGGTTTTTCTGATTTATCCTGACCATATCTGCTCTCAAGATTACTATCATCTTCGCTTTTTATTCGCTCCGAACGTGGTCCCCGGTAATTAGATATGGATTTTTTTCTGTCCGTATGTTCTTTCAATTTATACCCTCTTCGTAAGGATGGCTTTGCCATACTTGCGTGATTTTTTGTTCTTGTTTTTTTCGTTTTGCAAAATATGACACCCATTTTACATCAAAAAGGCTTTAAGTGCAAAGTAGGTCATCCTAGATGGACAGCGTAAGTTTACCGTAGGAATTGAAAAAGCGAGAATCGCCAAGATTTTGAAAAAGTTAAGTAGATTCGTCATTTACTATAATCCCATAATCAAGGCAGTGTCAAATATGCGTAATTTGAGCTTTAAACCATGCATATTTCTGTCCTAAAACACTTACCTCATGATTTGCACGGTCTACGTATTTTCCCCATTCCTTGTGTATCTTTTCTCCGATTTGTTTAGGATCCATTATAAAGCTATCCTCTGCACCAGCGGCCTTTGGAAGT
>NZ_JNKO01000008.1 GCF_000702885.1 Oribacterium sp. P6A1
TCACGTATAATCCAATCATATTAGAAAAGTGATTGGATTATTCCTTTCTCCCAGGTTCTCTGGGCTATTTCTAATCCTTTTCTGATATATTTATTTAGGCACTGTGGATCTGTTTCTAAATCAATACAGCTTTGACTGGTGTGAGGTGACTCAGACCACAGCTTTTCGTCTAATACTGGTAATTAGTTTGTTAACGCTTGACGTTTAGATTTACGTGATTACACAGTCGATCTCTCTGTGGTAGACAACAGTGCCAACTATAATAATCAGGAGGTTATATCTAATGTCTATGTATTTTGCTGGAATTGATATTTCCAAGTACAAACATGATTGCTGCATTATAGCTGCAGCCGATCAATCTGTAGTTGCTAAATTCACTTTTAAAAACAATAAAGAAGGATTTGATCAACTATTCACAACTATTAACTCTTTATCCTCTCCCGAGGACATAAGAATAGGGTTTGAATCAACATCTCATTACGCCCTAAATCTTGAGCTTTTCCTTGAAAACGCCTCGCTAACGTTCATGGAAGTAAATCCAGTCTTGATATCGGAATATAAAAAATCAACCACTCTAAGGCGTACAAAAACCGATTCTGTTGACTGTGAATCTATTGCTCGATGGTTAATGACTGTTGAGTACAAACCCCATTCAAAAGGATTTTATCACTCTTATTCTTTAAAGTCATTAACCCGTCTTCGCGATAGGTTAGTCCGTCAAAGATCTTTATATCTTGTTAAACTCACTAATGTTCTTGACCATACATTTCCGGAGTTTAAGCCATTCTTTAATGAACGTTTTTCTAAAACAGCTCTATATCTATTAGAAAACTACGGCTCTGCTGAAAACATGTCTGCCATGAATGAAACTGACTATAATGAAATCCGTCGCATATCCCATGGTAAGTTTTCTCCTCAACAGTTCCTTGAGTTGAAGCGTTTAGCTACTAATACTGTTGGCATCAATAATTCCATATTTGATGTCGAACTTGAAAGTTTACTATCCCTTTTCAAATCCTTAGTCAAAGAAATAAATTCGCTTGAAGGCGAGATTATAAGGCTCATCAACGAAGTTCGTCCTCACTTCATGACCATTCCAGGAATTGGTCCTATTTCTGCGGCAGTAATCTACGCAGAATACGGAGACATTTCCAATTTTTCATCACCAGCACAGATGCTAGCATTTGCTGGCATTGAGCCAAGCGTAAATGATTCAGGTACAGAATCCCATGGTGGAAAGATGGTAAAGCACGGATCATCTCCATTGCGATATGTCTTGCTAAACTGTTGTCTTCCTTTAATTCGCTTCGATATGACTTTTGCAACTTACTATGCCAAGAAGCGTCATGAAGGTAAACCTCATCGGGTAGCTATAACCCATGTTGCAAAGAAACTCATACGAGTAATCTTTGCTTTAGAAAAACAAAACATAGACTTCAATTCTCAGAAATCACGCTAATTTCAAATAATATCTGATCCGTCCACCATCTGAAATACGGTATATTCAGATGGTTTATTAAAGTTACCCTCAAGTCAATTAATCCCAAATTTTCTCTAAAACCTATTGACTACTAATAGTTTGTCACCTCAACATGAATTCCCTTTCCGGAATACTTCATACAGGATCTTGAAGCTTCATCTATTGTGTCCTTTATATATGCAATAGATGTTAATTTCTCATCGTTAGCATGAATTGTCCAGGTCACATCACGGACTGTACAACCGTTTGAGGCTGTTGAAACCTTTGCTGGATCATCAACAAGTGTGCCGTATTTGACTATACTTGAGTAAGAAATATCGGACTCATAATGCGTGTCTATAACATTTTCTATACCCGGAACCTTTACGGTTACTGTATTTCCGGTTTCATCAAAGCTGATCTGGCTGTAATTATCGATGCTCTGAAGATTTACTGATGCGGTGTAGTCGATAGTAATGATTTCGTCGTCGTTCATCTTCGGAACTTTGATGGTGAAGCCGCGGCTGTCTTTTGAGCTGATAACCGCTTTGTCACTACCTTTTATTCTGATGGAGTCCGTATCCAGACTGAGAGCCTTTCCGTCAATCTTGTCCTCAATGGTTATATTTTCGGAAACACCTTCTGCACTTGCGGTAACTGTATAATGGATCTTATTATCTTTATTATCGTAATAGCCCTCTTTCTTGATATTGACTCTGTGGGAATCATCTACCACTATTTCTCTTACAACTGTATCCGAAAACATCACCCTCTTTGATGTTTTGTCGAAATGTCCCTCCAGTTCTGCGTAAAACTCTACGTTTGTGGAGTTAAGAAGCATGTTGTAGTTGGAGCTATTTTTATTCCACTGAAATCCCACTATACCCTCAGTGCTGTCTACCACCATACGGTTTCCTTCGACTATGTAAGAAGTACTACCATCCTCGATAGTTGCAGGAAAGGTAGTCTCTGTATCCTCCAGATAAAGTCCCAAGGGGATGCGGTATGTCATCCAGGTGTCATTATCAGGAAACTGATTATCGTTGGTTTCCTTAAATTTAAGCTTCAGCTTGTAGTTTTTTCCTTCTCTTACTGTCCAGGTCTTTCCGTCATCGGAATAAGCACCTTCGATGAAAACATTTTCAGCAAGATCGGCAATGTTTATTCCTGTCTCAACCATGGCATACTTTGAGAATGATTCGGAAGAAAATTCTATCTTTTGAACAGCCCCATCCGAATCCTCGGAAACGACTGTTTCGGAAGATTCAGTCAGGTCTTTAACACGATTAAGATCGTTGTTCTCTATATGATAGATTTTCACTTCGGAATTTTCTTCTGTTACCACAGGCTCTGTGAACTCCATGCTGATGGAGACATTGCCATCCGGCTCCACTTCATTTCCGTCTTCATCTATGAAGGAAATGTCGTAAGTATAAAGATTTCTGACATACAGTTTTTCGTCCTTCAGAAGCTTGTTAAAGGCTTCCTCGGCATTTTTCTTATCCTCTGACTTAACCGCACTTACCCTGAGGGAAACATCACCCTCAAATGTAGAAATGCCGTAAGATGCTGTAACAGATACTTTTTCATCATCAGAAACCGCAGTCTGAGACAGCGCTTTATAAATAGAAATGCTGCCGGCCTGACCTCCCAGTTCTATCTCTGTGATGTCATCCTCATTTTCCGGCATTGCCTTTGCTTTAAAGTAAAAGGCTCCGTCTATGTCCTTTCCTTTTTTTACAAAGCTCTCGTCAAAACGGATGATGAGGGAATCCTCCTTAAGGACATATCTTCCGATGGTTCTGTCATTGGAGCGTACATCTCCGGTCTCGTCTTTTACAGCCACAAGACCTTCAGGCATAACATAGACCACGCTAGATTCCTCAGGGGAAAGGGTTTCTCCGGGAATGTTGAAGAACAGTGTGACGTTGATTTTTTCGTTTGAATCAAACTCTGTAGCTTCTGTGAGCTTTCCGTGTGAAAGATGTTTTACTGAAGATATGGTCAGGTAATCATTTATCTCTATAGCATCTTCTGACTCAAGGTCCTTTTCGTCATTTTCTTTTTCAGCGGAATTGTTATCTCCGGATTTGATCCGGGAATCATCTTCTTTTCCCATGATTGATTCATCGAAATCCTCAGAGTCTTTTATCTCGCTGGCTGTTGCTTTCTTCCCGTTTTCCTTTATCTCGCTGGCCGTTGCAGTCTTTTTCTTCTGTATTTCGCTTTTAGTAGAAATATCAAAAGCAAATTTATTGTTCTTGATATCATCCTCATGTCTCGCATATACAAAACAGGATCTGTTACTGCTTATTTTGTCAATGCCGGCCATTATCTTATCATCAAGCCTGCGTTCTGCTTCTCCGAGTTTTACCGATAAATCGCTTTTGGTGGAGATTTTGTTTCCGTCGGAATCTTCATCAAAATCAAATATAGGAGAATCTGTCACTCCGTTTCTGGTAAGTGCTCTTCTGGCTTCTTCTCTTGTGAGTTCACCGGATTCATATCCTTCGATGATACTGTTTATGTAGTTGTCCCTGTATGCTGCTATAACCGGCTGCGCATCCCTCATTATGCTTAATGCCAGTATGGCAGATGCCATTAACAGGCTCATGAACTGTTTTTTAAATCTGCTGTTAAAGCAGGGAGTAAGCTCTGTGAAATGTTTTTTCATACCAAATAACTTCTTTTCTACTCTTCTACTACTATTTTAAAATTACATTATGATGAGAGTGTCCATGACCGACATCCCATGGAATAAAACATTTATCTTCGCGCTTTTTTCAGCCATATGATCATCCAGGATATCAGTATCAGCACTGAAGCGGCTGTAAGATAAAGATACAGCTGCATCCTGCTTTCGTCTCCTGTCTGTGGTGTTCTGCCTGCCCCAAGGACCATCTTTTTTTCAGGTATGGGAAGGTCACGACCTGCACCGAGAACGTTTCCCTTTTCGTATTCAAAATGGTCGGGTGATGAAGGTGAATCATTATCGGGAGTATTTCCTCCGCCACCACCGTTTCCTTTTGAATCCTCGATCTTTGCCTCTATGGAGACTGAAGAAGACTCGTACCCGGGAACAGAAACCAGACTGGGAGATGCATCATAGTCGTCTCTTTCGGAAAAAATGATGATGTATATTCCGTCTTTAAGGTCTTCAAAAAATACTTTGCCTTCAGTGTCCGATGAAGCTGAAGCTGTTGCTGTAATTCCGGTTTCTCTTATATGGTCCTGAAGCTCCAGAGCCTTGTTGGATATTTCGTTGGCGGTTTTTTCTTCTGTTATAAAGGCTGTATCTATTAAGCCTTTATAGCTTTCCTCAACAGAGTAGGAAAGTGTTTCTGAATCATAAGCCGCTATCTCATATAGAGCTATGTTCCAACCGCTTATTGCCTGATTTTTGGAATTTTTAATATGTGAAATGGTGATTGAATTGCTTTCTGATGCAATTGCTGTTGATGCCGGAAAAACGGACATCAAAAAAAGAAACATCAATGTAATAAACTTTTTCATACTATTCAGCGCTCACTCTTCGCTTAAACTGTTTGAATTTCGATGTTTGCTCCATGAAAGAGAATTCTTTATATGGAGTATTTAAAATATTTATAGCGCAATAGAAACCTCTACATGCGCACAAGGAAAAAGAATAGTACAAAATTACTTAGAAATCCGCTTAAAAATTAAGATAATTAAACTGCTTTATTTTTTTTTAATAAAAAGACGGCTCCCTATGTGATCTTAAAAATCACATAGGGAGCCGTCTTTTTGATTATTTTTATGGGGTCGAAGGGACTTGAACCCTCACGTCATGGACACAGGAACCTAAATCCTGCGCGTCTGCCAATTCCGCCACAACCCCGTTTAATGAAAAAGGTGGATTCTCTTAATCATCAGCGCTTTTATATAATAGCAAATGACGATAAGATAATCCACCATTAATTATATCAGATGATTTTCTCGCTCTTATAGATACGGCTGTATTTCTTCTCAAAGTCCATGATAGATACAGGCTTTGAGTAAAGATATCCCTGATAAACGTCACATCCCATGGAATTTAACTCACGGAACTGCTGAGGTGTTTCAACACCCTCTGTGACGGTATACATTCCGAGACGTTTAGCCATATATATAACAGAATCAAGTATTATCCTGCTTCGATCCTCATTCTCGGATTTGCGCAGAAAGCCCATATCGATCTTTACAACGTCGGCTCTTATATCCTTCAGCATGTTAAGGGAAGAATATCCGCTTCCGAAGTCATCTATCTCAATTATGAAGCCATCATCCTTCAGACGGAGTATCATCTCGCTTACAGTGGCCGGGTTACGCATAATAGCGGTCTCTGTTATTTCGAGATGCAGCTTTCCCGGGTCTATATCATACTTTTTCACAATACCTGTGATGACTTCGTATACATCCATAAACTCCATATCTCTCGGAGAGATATTAACAGATATATACAAGTCTCTGAACTCGGTATGCTTCCACTCACGGAGCTTGACTGCTGCAAGTTCCCAGACGTAAGCGTCCAAATGGCTGATCAGATTGGACTTTTCAAGAACAGGTATGAAGGCATTGGGCGGAATAACGGTAATGTCATCCTTCTTCCATCTTACAAGGGCTTCACAACCTATCAGCTCTTCATGCTGATTCATCTGCGGCTGCAGATATATTCTGAATTCCCCGTTCTTAAGTGCCGATTCAAAATGAGTAACCACTATTTTCTCGGTAATGGCCTTTTTCATCATTTCAGGATCATAAAAGGCAAAGGTTACAGGGTCCTCTGATTTGATGGAATTTAAAGCTATCATGGCTCTGTCGCACATTGCGCTTACATCGTCCATCATGGTATCCATCTTATAGACACCTGCCTGGAGTCGAAGTACATGTTTTTCGGATGTGATCTGACTTCTGATCAGATTTATCATGCTGTGATACATTGCCTTGTCAAAATTCTTTTCGGGAACAAGGATTGCGAACTTATCTGCGTACAGACGTCCGTAAATATCATCTGCATACAGAAGGGACTTGATTATGCGTCCTGTAGTCTTAAGTATGGAATCGCCGAACTTGTCTCCGTGTATCTGATTTAT
Source organism: Oribacterium sp. P6A1 (assembly GCF_000702885.1). Classification (GTDB taxonomy): domain Bacteria; phylum Bacillota; class Clostridia; order Lachnospirales; family Lachnospiraceae; genus Oribacterium. The sequence continues at coordinate 6,553 of NZ_JNKO01000008.1, forward strand.
CAGCTTGAAATCCCGGATATTTGTTATGATGAGGTAATGTGCGCCGCGGTCCAGCTTATGCTGATTACGGTACTCTTCCACTACGTGACAGAATCCCTCGCGATTTAAAAGACCGGTAAGGGGATCATGCATCTGTCTGTATAGTGCACCTGCTCTTCCGGAAACATTGGAAACGCACTCATCTATGATGTATATGGAACTGCGAAGCTTGCCTTCAGCACTCTTTATATGCTGACATGTGATATCGAAGACCTTTTCTCCGTCTATGGACTCATAAACCTGACACCAGTTGGAATATTCAAGATTACTGGAATAGGTCTCTATCCAATTAAAGAATACCTTTTCCAGACTCTCACTGCTGGTAACGTTAAACATCTCAAATGCTCTTGCGTTAGCGTATGTAAGCCTGTTTTTGTCATCGAAGCATACGAGTATCAGATTGCTTGACTTGATTGCCTGCTGTAATAATGCCACAAGCTTTTCATTTGTTAATGCAGTATCCGTAAATGAATCTCTATATCCTATTAGATTTCCAAAGCGAAAATAAGCATCATCGTTGAACATAAATTTCTTCCTGTTTCCTGTAATTTAGCGCGGTTTTTAATATATCATACCCACTTGTATCTATCTACATAAAAAAAGACATGAATGAATTAAATTTCATATCATGTATCAATATTTTTTTGTAAAAAATAATATACTACATAATTCCAAAAAATTAAATCTATGAAAAATCTTAAAAAAATTAATTTTACACACCTGATATAACCTGGTTTGCATAAAAAGCGGTAAAAACGGAAAAATAAGCAAAAAAAAGATGTAACCGAAGTTACATCTGAACTGATCAAAAATATAAAAGATGAGGCTGACGGGATTCGAACTCGCGACAACTTGATTAAAAGTCAAGTGCTCTACCGACTGAGCTACAGCCTCATAAACAGGGCCAGTTGGATTCGAACCAACGAATGCAGGCGTCAAAGGCCTGTGCCTTACCGCTTGGCGATAGCCCCACTTTAGCCTGCTGGCTAAGGGTGGGTACCGGAACTCGAATCCGGGATCTCCAGAACCACAATCTGGCGCGATAACCAACTACGCTATACCCACCATATTACGGCCGCGTTAGCGAACCTTTATTGTCATTCTCTTTTTCTCAAAAGAGAAATGAGCCAGAAGGGATTCGAACCCCCGACCCACGGCTTAGAAGGCCGTTGCTCTATCCAGCTGAGCTACTGACTCATTTGTTTTTGTGTCGCTCGCTTCAGGCGACTCAGTTATATTAGCGAATACCCGCGAGAATGTCAACAACAAATTCAAACTTTTTTCAAATATTTTTTTGAATGGGCTTTAAGCCTTGATTTTACAGGGGGAAATGCCACGATTTACTTTAAATAAAATGCTGTTCTGTATCTCCTTCCGGATACAGAACAGCATAAATAATCAGTGTGTGAGATCGTAAGCTTCCTGACAAAGCTTTGTGATGCCTGCCCAGTCCTTGGCTGCAACGAGATCCTTCTTGCATACCCATGTACCGCCAACGCTGATGATCTTGTCGAAACCAAGATACTCGTTGACATTATCAACATTAACACCGCCTGTAGGCATGAACTTGATCTGTGGGAATACGCTTGCAAGAGACTTGATTGTCTTAAGTCCGCCGTAGTTTCCTGCAGGGAAGAACTTTACCATAGGAAGATTGTATCTGAGAGCATTTGTTATATCAGTAGGAGTACATGTTCCGGGGCAATATGCTACTCCGTGTCCGATAGCGCACTGTGCTACTTCATCTGAGAAAGATGGTGCAACGATGAACTGAGCACCTGCCTTGATGGCACGTGTGCACTGCTCACGATCGATGACTGTACCGGCACCAACTACTACATTCGGGCACTCCTTGGCGATACGGGCGATAGCATCGGCAGCTGCAGGTGTTCTGAAAGTAACCTCAGCCATAGGAAGCTTTCCTGCTTCAAGAGCCTTTGCAAGAGGAACAGCATCCTCAACGTCATCAATAACAACTACAGGACAAACCTTAATTTCAGCAAGTCTTGCCATAAATTCTTCTTGTGTCATAACATATCTCCTTTGTATAACAATATAAATACAGGTTCATAAACATAAGCGGTTTTGTAACCGCTTACAAGACTATATTATATATTAAAAAAACAGCTCTTACAAGTAAAAGTACCTGCGATTTACAAAGAACAAAACCGGTTTACAGAATTTCAAACAAAGCTCTTCTTCATATAATTGAGTCAAACAGTCGGGTTTCGTGCTCCGCACTCTCAACCCTGACTCATATAAAAGAATTCAGTTCAGTATCATTTCCTGTCAAGATAGACCTGGTGATATTTGAATTCCCCTTCTTCGTTTATATCTATGACCATATAGGAAGGACGTCTGTCAATCTGTCTGGGGAAGCTTATAGAACCCGGATTTATGCATGTAACACCGTTTACAACCTTCAGAAAAGGTTTATGGGTATGGCCGAACATGGCGATATCACATCCCCGGAGCTTTGCCTCCTCTGCGAGCTGTGTCATGTCGAAATTCACCCCGTAATAGTGACCGTGAGTCATAAAGCACTTGTGGTTACCGAATTCCGCAACTATATCCCTGGGAAGATCATTGAAGAAATCGTTGTTTCCCTGCACAAAGTAACACTTTACACCATCTCCGGCATATTGCTGTATCATGCCCTCTGTTCCCTCTGCATCGCCAAGATGAACGAGGAAATCTATCATACCGAGACGGCTCAGTACATCCTTCAGATTCTCGTCTTTATGATGCGAGTCACTTACTACAAGGATTGTCTGAAAGGGGCGGACAAGTCCGCTGTCCTCCTTATTCTCGGGGAATGCTGCCTGATTGATTCCCTTTTTCTTATCTTCTTCGAAAACCTTCTTAAGAAGATCTCTCATGGCTCTGAGAGCCTTGCCTCTGTGAGACATGCTGTTTTTTTCCTCAGGAGTAAGCTCGGCTGAAGTTTTTCCGTATTCCGGAAGATACAGTATGGGATCATAGCCGAAACCGTTCGTGCCCTTCGGTTCCTCTGCGATCAGACCTTCAAAAAGTCCCTCGGTATGAAATACTCTTCCGTCAGCGAATACCGCGCAGATATTGCATGTGAAGTGTGCTGCACGCTCCTCGCCCTGTGCAAACCGAAGTTCATGTATGATACGGGCATTCTTCTCTTCATATGAAGTATCCTCGCCCAGATATCTTGCACTGTATATTCCCGGCAGTCCGAACATGTAGTTCACGCATAGTCCGGAATCGTCTGACATGATAATGTCATCGTCCTTCAGCATTCCGTGGGCCAGCATGTAGCTTCTTATGCCTGCGGCTTTAAGTTCTGCATTGTCCGCAAATGTCTTTCCCGTTTCAACAGGCTCAAAGTCGATACCGAGTTCGCTTTTTGCAACTATGTCGCTTGCCACTTCGCCCAGTATCTGCCTTACCTCGATGATTTTGTTTTTGTTATGTGTAGCAAAAATAATACGCATATCCTATCTCTTTTCTCAGGGTGATTTGCAGGCGCCTTTCTAACAGTAAGACATGAGTGTCAAAAGCCGACATCGAATCGTTCTGCAAAGAACGCTCTTACATTTATGTCATATTAAGCTATCCTAAGAAAAGGAACATGCTCTCTATGGATAAGGCTATACCTACAGTATTAAATAATACAGTAAGTATAGCCATACATAAAAGTTAAAATTGATAATTAATCAAATTTAAGCATATTTGTAATTTGAAGCTTTAACCAAGGTACTTCACAAGAGTTGCTCTTACTGCACCCTTGCCGGCGATTTCCTCTTTGAAAAGCTCCTCTATTCTCTCTCCGAGACCTACTGAGTAGAGGTCTGAGCCGAAAATGTTGGCATTGGAAAGGATAGGCTTTAACTTATCGCCTACAGTTTCAGGCTTGCCAAGCTCGATTCCCTTAACGGCCTCTGTAAGAGACTCAAGCATAGGGTCTGATGAGCGTTCAAATGCTTCACCCTGATCATCAACGCCGAGAAGGTATCTGAGCCAGCCTGCAATGGCAAGAGGAATAGCCTCAAGCTTCTTTGCATCACCATACTTCGCAACATAGCTCTTGATGGTCTCACCGTAACGGATGCCTACCTTCTGGGATGTATCTGTGGCGATACGCTGAGGTGTGTCAGGCATGAAAGGATTAGGTATTCTTTCGTTGATAACCTCATTAACAAAGGTTTCAGGTGAAAGGATTCCGGGATCTGTAACTACAGGCATGCCCTCTACAGGTCCGATGCGATGAACAAGCTCCTTGAGCTCCTTGTCCTTCATTTCATCGGCAATAAGGTTATATCCGAGAACGCAGCCGTAAACAGCAAGTGCTGTATGAAGCGGATTTAAGCAGGTTGTAACCTTCATTCTCTCAACCTTGTTTACGGTATCACGGTCTGTCATGTAAACACCGGCTTTCTCAAGTGCGGGACGTCCGTTAGGGAACTTGTCTTCGATAACAAGATACTGAGGACCCTCAGCATTAACAAAAGGTGCGATGAATGTGCGCTTTGAAGTTACTACAGGAGCCATGTCCTCGATGCCAAGCTTCTCAAGCTCAGCCTCAACAGACTCTGCAGGTCTCGGTGTGATCTTGTCGATCATTGACCATGGGAAGGCTACCTTTGACTCATCTTTTAAGTAATCAATGAAGTCTGCCGGAACGAAGCCTTTCTTTGACCACTCTTCTGCCATTGTTACTATTGAAGACATAAGCTTCTCACCGTTGTGTGAGCAGTTGTCGCAGCTGACGATGGCTACAGGATACTTTCCTGCCTTGAAACGTTCAAAAAGAAGAGCTGTAACGATAGCCATGGCTGCACCCGGCTTCTCGGGACCGTTGTCGATGTCTGCCTGTACGAAGGGGAAATACTCGCCGGAAGCATTTTTAAGAGCATAGCCCTTTTCTGTGATGGTAAAGCTTGCCATCTGGAATTCAGGATTTGTGAAAATCTCCTTGAGACGGTTCCAGTCCTCAGGAACCTGAGCCTGAGCCTTAACAGCTTCTGTCAGAGAACCGATGACTCTCTTCTCTGTTGTACCGTCAGCCTTTAAGGTTACGCCCAGTACCAAATTGTCGTAAGGCGCATAAATCTTGTCCACAACATCGAAGTCAAATGTCTCCACACAGGTGATTCCTTTATCAAGAGCACCCTTCTCGATGAGAGTGTCTGCAATACCGCCGATGAAGATACGGAAAATGTTTCCGATTCCGAAGTGTACCCATACAGGAGACTTCTTTGTATTCTCCGCAACAGCTTCTATATCATACTGAGGAAGCTGTACACCGGCCTGCTTCCATGCCTCTTTATCCTTTAATCCTTCAAGTGTTAAACGCATTTTAGTTTCCTCCCAGTCTCTTCTCACTCTTCTCTATAGCTTCCCAAAGTCCCTGGATATATGTAGCGCCAAGGGCTCTGTCGTAAAGTCCGTATCCAGGCATTACACCAGGCTTACCAACCTCGTCCCAGATGTTTCGGCCATGGTCAGGTCTTATCGGACCGTCAAAGCCTGTCTCGTAAAGTGCACGAACGATCTCATACATATCGAAGTTTCCATCGCTTGAAATGTGGCATGCCTCCTGGAAATCGTAGTTCTCACGGGATGTATCGTTGAATCTTAAGTTTCTTACATGTGCAAAATGTACACGGCCCTTAAGTACACGGATCATATGAGGGAGATCATTCTCAAGATTTGTTCCATAAGATCCTGAACAGAAGGTTACACCGTTGTGTACATCATCAACCGCCTTCATAAGACGAAGGATGTTCTCTTCAGAGTTTATGATTCTTGTAAGGCCGAAAACTGACCATGCAGGATCATCAGGGTGGATAGCCATCTTGATGTCATACTTGTTGCATACAGGCATGATGGCCTTAAGGAAATATACGAGATTTTCGAAAAGCTTCTCTCCGTCTATATCCTTGTACATAGCAAAGAGCTCGTTGATCTTTGCCATACGCTCAGGCTCCCATCCCGGAAGTACTGTTCCCTGAGACATCTTCTCCATGGAAGCTGCAAGATCGGAAGGATCGATTGCATCGATAGCCTTCTGATTGTATGCAAGACCTGTTGAACCGTCAGCATTCTTTCTTGCAAGCTCGGTTCTTGTCCAGTCGAATACAGGCATGAAGTTATAGCATACAAGGTGAATGTCTTCCTTACCAAGATTCTCAAGAGTCTGAATGTAGTTCTCGATGTACATATCGCGATCCTTGTCGCCGACCTTTATGGAATCGCAGACATTAACAGATTCGATACCGCTGATGTGAAGACCTGCAGCCTCAACCTCTTCCTTTAATGCGTGAATTCTTTCCTGTGACCAGACCTCACCAGGTGTTGTGTCATAAAGAGTTGTGATAACGCCTGTTACGCCCGGAATCTGGCGAATCTGCTGTAAAGTTACAGAATCAAACTTTGATCCATACCAACGAAATGTCATTTCCATAATGCATTCTCCTTTAAATACGCTTTAAATTTCTTCACTTACTACACATCATTTCAAAAGATATGTGTAACATCTCAGAAAATGTATACCAGTTTTTACGATGCTAATGTTAAGCCTGTTTCACCATAATGTCAATCCTGTTTTTTGACTTTTTTGCATTAATTCATCATCGGATCAGGACGGTATTTAGGGTAATTGGTACAATATATTGTGATTTTTTTATCTATGTGAATAATCAAAAGTATTGATACGATTATAAGGAATTTATCCGGCAATGATGAAAAGTCGGATTCATGTAGTATAATATCTGTATACCACTTTTTGAAAATACAGAGTCGGCTTGATTTATCGCCGGTTTTATTTTATGTTTATCTTATATTTGTATACCAGATTGAGAGGTTGATATGGAAACACCCAATTTTGAAAACAAAGACTCCGCTATCGAGGCACCGAAGCTTCCGGACGAGATACATTATTATCTATGGAATAAGATAGCAACCCTTGAACTGAAACCGGGAGTCAAGCTTAGTGAGCTTGGTCTTGCGGAGCAGTTTAACTGCAGCCGTATTCCGGTAAGGGAAGCTGTAAGAAGGCTTAATGTTGAAGGCGCTTTGGACTCACAGCCTCAGAGGGGCAGCTTTGTAAGCCGCATAGATCTTAACGAAGTGAAGCGCGTAAGATATTTGAGAGAAGTTCTGGAAACAAGAATAGTTCTGGATGCTTATGATGCAGATCTTCTTGGCCCCCTTGTTCCGCTTCTCCGTGGTATGGTTCGTGATCAGAAAAATATGCTTTCCTTCAATGAACTTGAGAAAATGACAGAAGCCGACTCTCAGTTCCATGATTTTTTCTACCATCTTGAAAACAAGGAATTCGTACAGGCCCATACAGGAAGATACGATATCCACTATATACGGGCACGTCGCCTTGCCCTTGGTGTAGAACGCAGTGATAAGCAGCGTTATGATGACAGTTTAAATGTAGTACTCCAGCATGACCGCATGGTTGATGCCATCGAAAACAGAGACCGTGCCGCACTTGAAGACGAGCTGATTAATCACTTCAGAAACATTAACCATACTCTCGAAGATATATTAAGCAGGAACGAATTTACCGATTATTTTTTAATTTGATTAAAAATTTTATAAAATTTGACCAATTTTGATTGACAGAGTATAATCAGAAGCAGTGAAAATTAAAGTCAGTTGCTGACAGGAAAGAGGTTGGAAAATGAAAGAGTATTTTGACTTAAAGGGTCAAGTGGCTATAGTCACCGGCTGTTCAACAGGTCTTGGAGTTCAGATGGCCAAGGCTCTTGCAAATCAGGGTGCAACTATCGTTCCCGTTGCTCGTCGTCAGGAAAAGATCGAAGCCGTTGCAAAGGAGCTCACTGAAGAGTTCGGCGTAGAAACATTACCTATCCGCTGTGATATTACAGATACAGAGGCAGTTGAAGCATTAGTTGATAAGGTTCTTGAGAAGTTCGGAAGAATCGATATCGTTATCAACAACGCAGGCACAGGCGCAGTTGCTCCTGCTGAGGACATTACAGATGATCAGTTCTCTGCCGAGATCAATATAGACCTGTTCGGAACCTTCAAGGTTGCACGTGCCGCAGCAAAGAAGGCTATGATACCTGCCGGATACGGACGTATCATAAACATTGCATCCATGTACGGTCTTGTTGGCAACAAGATCGCTCCTGCAAGTCCATATCATGCTGCCAAGGGTGGAGTTGTAAACCTTACAAGAGCACTTGCTGCTGAATGGGGCAAACTGGGAATCACAGTCAATGCTATCTGTCCCGGATATTTCTGGACTCCTCTTACAAAAGAAACTCTTGATTCCGATTGGTTCAAGGAGTACGCAAAGGCTTCCATACCTATGGAGCGTTACGGAAAAGAAGGCGAGCTTGATACAACTGCCCTCTTCCTTGCATCAAAAGCATCAGGCTATGTAAACGGTGTTATGATTCCTGTTGATGGCGGATACACCTGTGTCTGATTATTAGGTACTGAGCCATCTTAAATAAAGAAAATAAAAATCCGGTAAAGCATTCGATCTGCTTTACCGGATTTTCTTTATTATTTCCTTTTCTTATAAACAGCCCTATGTTTTCGGCTAATCTTCCCGGGAACTGAACAAAGACATTACCATCCCGGTTTCGTCATTTTCCGGGTCTCTCAAGGAAGTCCGGCTCTTTGTGAATATCGAAGCCATCTTCCTTTGAAGGAGTCTTTACACCGGCCTTTTCCTTTGAAGTTTCAAATGTCTCTGCCGCAACAGATGCAAGGGATGCCACCTTTGTAAGATCAGACGGGATGAATATCTTTGTGGAATTTCCGTCTGCCACCTTTTCAAGTGTCTCAAGACTCTTAAGCTTTATGACCGCATCATCGGCTCCTGATTCTCTTATCATACGGATACCGTCGGCAGTTGCCTGCTGTATCTGTCTGATAGCCTCTGCTCTTCCGGCCGCCTTATCGATGAGGGCCTGCTTTTCCGCTTCGGCTTCGAGAATTCTTTTACGCTTATCTGCCTCTGCATCAAGGATAAGGGCTTCCTTATGACCTTCTGCCTTAAGAATATCCGACTGCTTGTGACCTTCGGCTTCAAGTATTTCAGCTCTCTTGTTTCTTTCGGCAGTTACCTGCTTCTCCATAGCCTGACGAACATCGGCGTTAGGAGTAAGTGACTTGATCTCCACTCTTCTCACAAGAACTCCCCAATCATCGGTTGCTTCATCAAGCACGGTTCTCATGGTACCGTTGATTCTTTCTCTTGAAGTAAGTGCTTCATCAAGGGTCATCTCACCAACAACATTTCTCAAAGTAGTTGCCGCAAGAAGTTCGATTGCCTTCTCCGGATTTGTAACACCGTAAGCATATTTCTTGGGGTTATCATCATTTTCACGTACCTTATAGAAGACAACGCTGTCTACCTGGAGCATGACATTGTCCTTGGTGATGGCTTCAATAGCTGCAAAGTCGCCTACCTGCTCCTTTACATTTACACGTCTTGCCACCCTCTCAAAAAAAGGAATCCTGAAATGGGGACCTGCATACCAGGTTGAATGATATTTGCCCAGTACCTCGGTTACATAGGCAAAGCCCTGGGGAACGATGACCAATGTTGATACCGCAGCGGCAATCAAAATGATAAAAAAGAATAAAACAACAAACATATTACCCCTCCATCACATCATGTGTTTTTGATAATGAAAAATTAACTGTTCTTTTTCACATTATCCTAAGCTGTTTATTATTTCTGAGTATATTTTAGCTGTTTTTTAATCAAAAGTCATAGGCCGTAAACAAAATTATAAAATCTTTCATGCTTTGTAAGGATAATTATATTTATGAAGTTATTATAATTATTTTATAAGTTTTCGTGGAAAAGTATTAAAATAAAAGTATCAGCAGAACAATATTGATATTAAATTCACAACAATAACGTGTTATTTTAAATGTTGCTATATAAAATATAAATAGTATAATAGAGCAGGTAAATTGTTACGCTCTGAGTGTAGGAAAATCAGTATTTTTTAGTTTTTCATGTATAAAAAATTTTTTTGGGAGGGTCTATGAAGTTTCTACGCGAACCTTACATTTCAATACAGACAAAGTTCGCCACTTTGATCCTCGCATGTATTTTCTTTACAACATTGGTCATAGGCGGGGTTGGTATCAGTACGTCAGTTTCCATACTGGATACCAATTCAACAAAAATTATGAATTTCACTGCTCTTGATTCTGCTACAAACCTGAACAACAAGATGCAGACTATCATTCAGAATGCCGATAAGAGTTCGTCTTATGCATTATCCATGCTGAATGACTGGCATGATCTTAAGGATCCGGCTTTCAGACAAGAGTACCTCGATGATCTTGATCAGGTTTTTAACATCATTTCAGGAACAGAGGATATAATCTATTCTTATGGAATCCTCCTCAATCCTGTGATTTCATCCGTCGATTCAAATATTTATTACTACAGACCCTCCAGTGACGAAGGCTTTATACGGGCAGATCATCTCGATATCCAGCAGTATGATGAGATGGACAGCAAAGTCAACTGGTACTTTCAGGCCAGAAATGCAGGGACAGATTTATGGCTGAAACCCCATTATGATGATGTCTATCAAAGCTATGTTATTTCCTATGTAAAACCTATGTATAAGGATGACATGTTCATAGGTGTCATAGGCATGAACATCGATTTTACATATATAACAGAGTATCTGGACAGCATCAGTCCGTATGATGGAAGCATTTCTTTTCTGCTTGATACAAAGGGACATGTGGTATATCACCGCCTTTATGAAGCAGGAACAAATTTCGCTTCCCTGAGTCCCGAAATAAACAGGATAACCCAGCGTATACGTACAGAGAATCACAGCGACAGTCTTGTGGATTTCAACTGTCCGGTAAAGGAAACCGACTACAAACTGACATGGTATACGCTTAAGAACAATATGAAGCTTGTGGTAAGCGCTCCTACGGAAGCTATTGATGCAGAGCGCATCGAGCTTATGAAACGTATCATGTCAGCCTCCGTAATCATAACCATAGTTTTCTTTTCTCTGACTATGATTATGGTACAGCATATAATCAGACCTATTCATAAACTCAAGGACTACGCTTCGGAGATTGCCGCAGGAAAGCTTGATCTGACACTTGAGCCCGAGTCCAATGATGAAATCGGTGATCTGACGGTGAGCTTCACCAAAAACGCCCAGGCTCTGAAGGAATATGTTGAGCAGATTAAGGTTTTGGCATACAGGGATGCTCTTACCGGTACAAAGAGCAAGCTTGCATACCAGGAATATCTTATCAATGCAGAGTATATCATGCAGCACAGGAGCAAACCCTTCTCCATCATAGTATTTGACGTAAACAATCTGAAGAAGATCAATGATCTCTACGGACATACTTATGGCGACAAGTACATAATTAACTGCTGCTACTGCTTCCGCAAGAATTTTGTTCACAGTCCCTTCTTCCGTATAGGAGGTGACGAGTTTGTTGTATTCCTTTATGATAACGACGATTATAGCAAGCGCTACAGTATACTTGAAAGTATCGAACAGGAGATGTTTGCACAGAATGCTTCGGACATCCCTGTGGAGAACAGAGTTTCAGTTGCCTATGGTATAGCAGACTTTGATCCTGAGACATCCCCTGAAAACATGCATTTTGCGCAGCTTTTCGATATCGCCGATGTTCGCATGTACGACAAGAAAAAGGAAATGAAAAGGAAAGAGAAGGCCCTTTGAATGCCGGTAATTGCATTCAAAGCGGTCTTCTTTAGTACCATCAAAGTGCAGTTGTCAGAGTGTAATTAACTCTTAAACTGCACTTATTTTTTTAGATTTAAAATGCCTGCCGGGGGGCTAAGGCGTATGTTCAGGATTTGAGTTCCGTATAGTTCCGGTGTAACCTTCTGACGGAAAAATAGAAGAATGTTTTAATATAACCACATTTTATGTCTGACTGCGGTTTTGCCAGGCATGCATATCTATTATTTATAGTAGTTTCTTCCGCCTTGACGCTGGGTTTTACCGATGTTACGCTTAGCGGGCATAATATATACGTAGAAGTTATTAGAAAAGTGGTTAGCGATATTTCAGTGTTATCCTTTTGGATTTATGAGATATCATGTATCTCCCGATAAACGCTTTGTTTTCATAGGAGTACCTGCCTGCCGAAGGAGTAAAACTCTCAGGAGTCTGTAACAGACGGAGACTAATAACGGAGTGAACTCTGGAGAAGCTCTTTAATGAGTGCCGAAGGTGCAAAGGTCCGGGATAAGAAATTATCCTTCCCCAATCTCTCAGGCAAAAGGACAGAGAAAATATTGCATTAGATATCATGATTACATATCTATGGGTACTTTCAGGTACCTCTTTATTTTGTCAGACCACTTTATCGATTTAAAGGTCTGATGTATTTATTCCGTTATGTTTCTATAGTTTTCCCGAAAGTTTATTTATATTCCTTCTTTGCTATTAACCTCCACGGGTAATTCTTTTAAGAGGGAGTATGAGTTATGGACGCAATTAACAGCATGGTTTCACTTTTGGATGACAAAGTATGGTTTATCCTTCTTTTTCTCCTTGTAGGAAGCGGAGTGTATTTTTCTATCCGTACAGGTTTTGTACAGGTCAGAAGATTCCCCCATGCATGGAACAGAGTATTCGGAAGCTTTTCTTTAAAGGGTGAGGCTTCAGGCAGTGATGGAATGAGTTCCTTCCAGGCCCTTGCCACTGCTATAGCGGCACAGGTGGGAACAGGAAATATCGCAGGCTGCGCTACCGCTCTCGTAGGCGGAGGTCCTGGAGCTATTTTCTGGATGTGGGTTGCTGCTTTCTTCGGTATGGCAACCATCTACGGTGAGGCTGTTCTTGCCCAGAAGACCAAAACAAAGGATGAGCACGGTGAGGTTATCGGAGGTCCTGTTTATTACATCACCAAGGCATTTAAAGGACAGGCAGGAAAGTTCCTTGCAGCATTCTTTGCTGTCATGATCATCCTTTCACTTGGTATCATGGGTAACATGGTTCAGTCAAACTCCATAAGTGATGCCTTCTATACAGCCTTTGGAACACCAAAGTGGCTTGTCGGTGTCTTTGTAGCTCTTATTTCTGCTTTTATATTTGTCGGAGGAATCAGCCGTATTGCATCTTTCACCGAGAAAGTGGTTCCTTTCATGGCTGCCCTCTATATCGTTGCTGCAGTGATCATCATTTTCATTAACCATGCAAATCTTGTACCTGCTGTGGTATCCATCTTTACAGGCGCATTTACTCCTGAGGCTGTTGCAGGCGCAGGTGCAGGTATCACAGTTCGCCAGGCCCTTCGTCTCGGTGTTGCCCGCGGTCTTTTCTCAAATGAGGCAGGTATGGGTTCAACACCTCATGCACACGCTCTTGCAAAGGTAAAGAATCCTCAGGAGCAGGGCGAGGTTGCCATGATAGGTGTATTTATCGATACTTTTGTGGTTCTTACACTGACAGCCCTTGTAATCCTCTCTTCCGGTGTTTTGGGTTCTGAAGTTCCTTATGCCGGAAGCATCACAGGTACTCCTGTTGCGCAGCTTGCATTCTCAACAGGCTTCGGCAGCTTCGGTCCTATGTTTGTAGCCATCTGTCTTCTGTTCTTTGCATTTTCAACTATCATCGGATGGTTTCTTTTTGCAAGACAGAATATCACATATCTTTTCGGTAAGAAGGCAGTCATCCCCTTCGCTCTTCTGGATGTGGTATTTATCTTCACCGGATCACTTCTTAAGGTTGAGCTGGTTTGGAATCTTCAGGATCTCCTGAACGGCATCATGGTTATACCTAACCTTATTGCTCTTATCGCACTTTCCGGCGTGATATCTGTTATGTCCCGTGGAAAAGATGCAGATCTTGATAAGGCCGCTTAATTAATGGCTAAGACATTTGATGTATATGTACCAACGGCTTCGGATATTGGCATTCAAGCTGATGGTGTCATTACAAGGAAATACAATCAGAAAAGACCTGAATCAGAGAATTCTCATGTGATGAAACATCATCACGGAATTATCCGATTCAGGTCTTTTTTTGCTTTTATGAGACTCCCGACAAATAAGTCAAACAGACGAGTTTCGTGCTTTGTGACTTATTTTATGGATCCATGCCACTCCTGCAGTGACTTTATGCTTGCGTCTCCGTGGGACTTCACATAGCTTATACCTTCTGCCGCAGCTTTTGCAGCGGCTACAGTGGTGATATAAGGAATCTTTCCCTTGATGGCTGCTTTTCTTAAATAGCTGTCATCATGAACACTGTCTTTTCCTATCGGTGAATTGATGACCAGATCGATGTTTCCGTTAGTCATCAGATCAAGGATATTCGGTCTTCCCTCGTAAAGCTTCTTAACCTTTTCAGCCGGTATACCTGCTTCGGTGATGAGCTCATGGGTCTGTCCTGTTGCAAGAATCCTGAAGCCCGCCTCATGGTAAAGCTTAGCGATCTCTGCCGCATACTTGTGGTCTCTCATATTGAGAGAAATAAGCACTGTTCCATCAAGCGGAAGCTCGGATCTTGCAGCTTCCTGAGCCTTGAAGAAGGCTTCTCCCGTAGAGCCTGAAAGCCCCAGAACCTCACCTGTAGAACGCATCTCAGGACCAAGGACAGGATCAACCTCAGGGAACATATTGAATGGGAATACCGCTTCCTTTACGCCGTAGTAAGGTATGTTCTTTTCTTTGAGTTCAGGAACCGGTGAAGGTCTTCCCGTAAGCTCTCCTGTGATAATGTCTACCGCCAGAGGTACCATTCTGATACCGCAGACCTTTGAAACCAGAGGTACTGTACGTGAAGCTCTCGGATTTGCTTCGATGACATAAACCTTGCCATTCTCTATTGCGTACTGCATGTTCATAAGACCTACAACATGCATCTCCTCTGCTATCTTTCTGGTGTATTCCTTTATGGTAGCGAGATTCTCTTCGGAAATGTGCTTCGATGGTATGATACAAGCCGAATCACCTGAGTGGATTCCTGCAAGCTCGATGTGCTCCATAACAGCCGGTACATAAGCATTGGCACCGTCACTGATGGCATCTGCCTCGCACTCCGTTGCCTCATTGAGAAAACGGTCAATAAGTATAGGTCTGTCAGGAGTGACACCTATTGCGGCTTTCATATAATCAGTAAGGCTTTCGTCGTCATAAACAACTTCCATACCCCGGCCTCCGAGAACGAAGGATGGACGAACCATAACAGGATAGCCTATTTCGTGAGCAACCTCCAGAGCCTCGGAAACATTTGTTGCCATACCTGCTTCTGGCATAGGTATGTTCAGCTTGTTCATCATGGCTCTGAAGAGATCTCTGTCTTCAGCGAGATCTATAACATGAGGTGTGGTTCCCAGGATCTTTACGCCGTTCTTTTCGAGACTGTCAGCAAGGTTAAGAGGGGTCTGTCCTCCAAACTGGGCAATAACGCCAACCGGCTTCTCCTGCCTGTAAATGCTTAGGACATCCTCAAGAGTCAGGGGCTCAAAGTAAAGCTTGTCCGAGGTGTCATAGTCGGTGGAAACAGTCTCCGGATTACAGTTTACGATTATGGTCTCGAATCCGAGCTTTTTAAGGGACTGTGCAGCATGAACACAGCAATAGTCAAATTCTATTCCCTGTCCTATACGGTTTGGTCCGCCGCCGAGTATCATAACCTTCGGACGGTCTTCACCGGTCTTTTCTTCACTTGGGCTTCCGGATGAAGCGTCGTCTGTCTCATATCCGCCGGCAGCCGGATTCTCAGGTTCAGCTGCGGAATCTTTTACGGCTTCCGCACTATGGGATCCATCCAGGGAGATCACAGCGTTATCGTAGGTACTGTAGTAGTAGGAACTGTCCTCTGTTCCGCTGACATGCACGCTGTCCCAGCTTTCTGTGATACCCAAAGCCTCACGTCTGTTTCTGATATCATCCTCCGGGATATCCAGTATCTTTGCGAGATACTTATCAGAGAAACCATCCTGTTTTGCCTGCAGAAGAGCTTCGTCAGACGGAACATGTCCCCTGTTTTTCAGAAGCTCCTCTTCTTCCTCCACAAGCTCCTTCATTTCTTCTATGAAATATTTCTTTACCTTTGTGAGCTCGAAGATTTCATCCACAGTGGCTCCCTTTCTAAGGGCTTCATACATGATGAAATGTCTTTCACTGGAGGGTGTAATGAGGGCTTTAAGCAGCTCTTCTTTTGAGAGACTGTTAAAGTTCTTTACATAGCCAAGACCAAACCGATCCTTTTCCAGGGAACGTATTGCCTTCTGGAAGGCCTCCTTGTAGGTCTTTCCTATGCTCATGACTTCGCCAACGGCGCGCATCTGGGTTCCCAGCTTATCTTCCACACCCTTGAACTTTTCAAAGGCCCAGCGGGCGAACTTTACAACCACATAGTCTCCGTCTGGAACATATTTATCGAGAGTCCCGTATTTTCCGCAGGGAAGTTCCTTTAAGGTAAGACCTGTAGCGAGCTTTGCGGAAACAAGGGCTATAGGGAAACCTGTTGCCTTTGATGCAAGAGCTGAGGATCTTGAAGTACGTGGATTTATTTCGATGACAACTATACGGTCTGAAACCGGATCATGGGCGAACTGAACATTGGTGCCGCCTATGACTCCGATATGCTCTACAATCCTGTAGGCCTGTCTCTGAAGCTCATCCTGCAGTTCTTTTGAAATGGTAAGGAAGGGCGCTGTACAGAAGGAGTCACCTGTATGGATTCCCACAGGGTCCACGTTCTCTATGAAGCAGATGGTGATCATGTTATTATCCTTGTCACGGACAACCTCCAGTTCCAGCTCTTCCCAGCCGAGAATGGACTCTTCAACAAGTACCTGATGTATGAGGCTTGCCTGAAGACCTCTTGCACAGACAGTTCTGAGCTCCTCCTTGTTATATACAAGTCCGCCGCCGGCACCCCCCATGGTATAGGCAGGACGAAGTACTACGGGATATCCAAGTTCATCTGCGATTTTAAGAGCTTCTTCAACGCTGTAGGCAACTTCGCTTCGGGCCATCTCAACACCAAGCTTGTTCATGGTCTCCTTGAACTCTATACGGTCTTCACCTCTCTCGATGGCATCCACCTGAACACCTATAACCTTGACCCCGTATTTGCTGAGAATTCCTTCCTTATAAAGCTCTGAACAGAGATTAAGTCCCGACTGGCCACCCAGATTCGGAAGCAGAGCATCCGGACGCTCCTTCGCGATGATCTCCTCAACCCGTTTAACATTAAGCGGTTCAATATATGTGATATCCGCCATCTCAGGATCCGTCATGATGGTAGCGGGATTGGAATTAACCAGAACGATCTCATATCCGAGGCTTCTCAGAGCCTTGCAGGCCTGAGTTCCCGAATAGTCGAACTCACAGGCCTGACCTATGACTATAGGTCCCGAGCCGATAATAAGTATTTTGTGAATATCTGTGCGCTGTGACATACTGCCCCTCCATACTCTAAAATAGATAACTTAAATAAAGTCCCACGATATATAATTTTAAACCAGCCTCAGAGCTTTGACAATCATACATACAGCAACTGAAATATCCCAAAGTTATAATAGATATCAAAAAAGTCCGCCGGTTAAGGCAGACTTTCATGCTATTTGTATGATGATTTATGGCATATCCGGGAAATAATATACCGGACTCTTTTGTGCAAAGAGATTTTTGTCATTTACTGATTTTGGTATATGCCGTGAACAGCTCGTTTTATTTTTAAAACCGTAATATTTCCTCAATCCTTCCATGTGTAATACCATGTGGTAGTAACAGGATATCTGTCACCTCTATGGAATTTGCATGTTACTTCAAGTTTCTCTCCCGTTTGTCCTTCCGGAAATTGTGCCTTCAGCTTCCACTCATAGGAGCCATCACGGCAGTTATAGTATTTAGGCTCATCGTCTATTACATTATCCCAGGATTTGGTGTAATTGCTTGGCCAGTGACCATCATTAAGGTGATAGTCTATGTATCCCATCTCAAGGAGTCCCCAGACTCCCGGATCTGCTACAACATTCTCTGCATAAACCTTCATATCCACGGTGGTGAATTCTTCGGGGTACAGATACGTCGGAATGTTTGTACATTCACCGATGGCGGTATAGTGCGCATATTCATCAGTCTTATGCCAGGTATAGTCGATTATGTATCGGCCGCCTTCATCTATGTCCTTATACTCATATTTCCATGTTTTATATACATCACTTTCACCATCCATCACTTCATGTGTCGTATCCGTCAGCACCCAGCAGTGCGAAGGTTCTGCATCTTTCTTCTTGAAAGTATTCCATATGTCTCCCTGCTTTAAACCGGCTGCAAATGCAAAATTGCTCACTAAAAGAGCAATGATCAAATTGATTGCCGCTATAACAAATAGTTTACATTTCTTACCAGTCATAAAAGGCCTCCTTGTAATTTCATTTTTTTAGTTTTCTTTTTGTTTATAAGAATCTTCATTTATTCTGATTTCCTTCTTTATTTCACCTTTTTTACTATCAAAAACCAGAATAATGGAAAAAAGAATACAGCCTTTCAATATGAATATTCGTATATCTTTTGCCAGAGCCGACAAAATGGACGTAGGCAATTCTATCCAGTCTTTTTCATCTCCATCCAGATATCGTTTGTAGGATGCCAGATTATAGCTTTCAATAGTCCAAAGGTAAGCATCCGAAACACTATCACAATCCATTTCCGAAAGTGACTTTTTATCGGCCCGGCGAATGCCTATATCTGATGCTTCCTTTTCATTTAATTCTATGGTTTCGTAGTTTGTACCCAACAACACTTTTATTTTTTGTGATACACCGGACAGATTTTTAAATGAAATATCATGTGAAGTACCGGGAGACAGTTCCAGGGTAAGGATACACAGAGGTCCGTTTCCATCGATAGTGATACATCTGTCGCTTGTATTTCCGGAAATTCTGCTTATTTCCATCATCTCTTCCATAGCGAGATTCATATGCATCATATCACGGCTGCAAAGATTTTGTTCCTTTGCGTACTGCTCGGCAGTACTTTTTATATCTTTAACAGCTCTTTGTTCATCGTCTATAGTGATCATACCCTCTCCTTCCGTTTTATTAAAAGCTTATAATGCTCAGATGCGAATTTACTACTGTATCTTTATCGTCGGCAGTTTTATAAAAAGAATAATTTGATATTAGTGTAATGAGTAAAACAAAAAAGTCCTCCGGGAGACTATCGCACATAGCAGCCTTCCCAAAAGACTTTTTCATAACGTATAGGTTAAACATCATATACAGGTAAGGTATCCTTTAAAAACCTGTTCCACTGTACTTTTATTAAAAGAGATCACCATTTCATGGCATCAACAGCTGCTTTCTCAACTGCTATACCCTCTTTATAACGCTCTGTGAAGGTTTCAAAGCCCTCCACATCAGCGGGATCCGGCTCAACAGTTGTACCGGACTGATCAGCAAAAATCTCCTTTGCAAGGAAATCTCCGAGACTTCCTGCATCCTTACCCCGAAGCATATAAAGGGCAAGAAGCGCTTCACCCCATGGACCGCCTTCACTTGCGGTGTCCATGACGGTAACAGGTGCATTTACCGCAGCTGCCAGATAATTCTGGGCAACACCCTTTGTCTTGAAAAGTCCTCCATGTCCTGTGATGCTCTTAACCTCAACTTTTTCATCCTTAAGCAGGATATCGAGACCGAGTTTAACAGCACCGAGTGAAGTATAGAGATGGGATTTCATAAAGTTTGAAAGTGTAAACTTACTGTCAGGTGTACGCGCAAACAGAGGTCTTCCTTCATTAAGATGAGTAATGCCCTCTCCCGAGAAGTATCCGTAAGAAAGAAGTCCTCCGCAGTCTTTGTCTCCCTTAAGAGAATTGGTATAAAGCTTTCCGTACAGATCTCCCATGTCAACACTGTAACCCATAAGCTCTGAAAACTCTTTAAAAAGATTTACCCAGGCATTGAGGTCTGAAGTTCCGTTGTTGGCATGGGACATGGCAACAGGGTAACCGTCCGGTGTTGTCACCATATCGATTTCTCTGTAGAGCTTAGACAGCTTCTTGTCCTGCTGAAGCACCAGCATTGCAAAGGTACTGGTTCCGGCGGAGACATTACCCGTACCAGGAGCAACTGAATTTGTAGCAACCATTCCGGTTCCCGCATCACCTTCAGGAGGACACAGAGGTACTCCGGCCTTTAGAGTTCCGGTTTCGTCAAGAAGCTTTGCACCCTCTTCTGTTAATGTTCCCGCTTTTTCGCCTGCCACCAGAACCTTTGGTACTATATCCCTAAGCTTCCATGGATAGCCTTTTTCTCTGATGAGAGCGTCAAACTTCTTAACCATCTCTTCATCATAGTCAAGCTTTTCAGAGTCTATGGGGAAGATTCCCGCAGCATCACCTATACCTGTGACCTTCTCTCCCGTAAGCTCCCAGTGAATAAAGGAATCCAGGGTAGTCACAAAGGAGAAATCTTTAACGAAATCTCTGTCCTCCAGAACCATCTGATAAATATGTGCTATGGTCCAGCGAAGGGGGATGTTGAACTGAAATTCTTTGGTAAGCACATCCGCAGCCTTTTCAGTATTACTGTTTCGCCATGTCTCAAAAGGACTCAGAAGTTTACCATCTTTATCAAAAGCCAGGATTCCGTGCATCATGGCACTGATACCGAGAGCTCCATAGGTTTCGGGAACTATGCCATACTGCTCCTTTATGCTTTTCACCAAAGAGCTGTAGCATCCCCTGAGGCCTCCATGAATATCCTCCATGGTATAGGTCCAGATATCATTGACCAGGCGGTTTTCCCAGTCATGGAAACCTGTGGCAAGTACATGTCCTTTATCGTCTGTAAGAACTGCCTTTATTCTGGTGGAACCGAACTCGATTCCAAGGGCGGTTTTACCTTCGGTTATATTTTCTTTTGCACCCATATTCACTCTCCTAGCTCTTCTGTCCGTAGTAGGCATTGGGACCGTGCTTTCTCAGGAAATGCTTATCCAGGATATTCTGCGGCCCCCGCTGTACATCAGGATCAACGATTTTTGTGTACAGATCCATCTTGGCCACTTCCTCAAGAACCTTTGCATGATAAACGGCTTCGTTTACATCCTTTCCAAAGGCAAAGGGACCGTGATTTCTGCACACAACCCCAGGCACATATACAGGATTCAGCTTACGTTCACGGAAAGTCTCAACGATAACCTTTCCGGTGTTGCCTTCATAGTCTTCCTGTATCTCCTCTGTGGTGAGTGCTCTTGTACACGGCACATCCCCGTAGAAATAATCCGCATGGGTCGTTCCGTAGAAAGGCACATCCTGTCCTGCCTGGGCAAATGCCACAGCATAGGGTGAATGTGTATGCACAACACCACCGATTTCAGGAAAAGCTTTGTACAGTTCAAGATGAGTTTTGTTATCTGAAGAAGGACTAAGATTTCCTTCTACCTTATTGCCCTCCATGTCCATGACCACCATGTCCTCCGGGCGAAGCTTTTCATAGGATACTCCGGAGGGTTTTATGACAAAGAGCCCCTTCTCTCTGTCAATTCCGGAAACATTGCCCCAGGTGAATATCACAAGGCCAAGTTCGGGAAGCCTCATGTTGGCCTGATATACTATTTCTTTTAAATCCTCTAACATTACGTCCCCTCTTATAGCCCGATTATTTGATGATTTACTGATATATATAATCGGGCTTATACATTTTTTTTAGGTCAATCTCTGGAAATGCTGATCAAATCCATCTCAAAAGTGAAGAAGATCAGCTTCAGTTGTATCATCCCCTATGGTTACAAGCTCTGTATTTGTAAGCTTTGCAAAAAGTGCAATGTCTTCTCTTGTAAGTGATGTGGAGATAACACTGTGATGTGCTCCGCCTGCATAGCACCAGCCTTCTGTACCGATCTGGAAGTTTGGCTTATGACGGAACATAATCCGGGCAACAGGAAGCTTAGGCATAGGCTCAGCCTGCTTTACAAGCTCGATATCTGCACAGATGATACGGAAACGGTCTCCCATATCCACCATGGTTACCTGGATGGCATCACCTGTGATACCGTCAAATACAAGACGTGCAGGGTCTTCCTTTCCGCCTATACCGAGAGGATGAACCTGGATTTCAGGTTTTGATGCCGCAAATGCAGGCGGTACCTCAAGCATATGGGAAGCAAGCTCAACTTCCTGCCCCTCTGTAAGGTCATAGGTGTAATCCTCTATGAATCCGGTTGCGCCCTTTCTGCACTCTGACATCTTCATAAGAACTGCAGACAATGCTGAAACCTTGTAATCACCCTCCGGGCCGAAACCTACGCCCTTGGCCATGAGGTTCTGTGCAGCGATGCCCGGAAGCTGCTTAAGGTTATGAAGATCCTGGAAGGTATCGGCGAAGGCACCGATTCCGTTCTTCGAAAGGAACTTATCGAGAGCCACTTCCATCTTTGCCTGCTCGCGTACAGACTCAACATTGTCTGTCTTCATGGTGTAGAGTTTTTCATACTCTGCCATCTTTTCATCTACTTCAGCCTCTGAGACATTGGCCATGATATCAACAAGATCTCCGATACCGAAGTAGTTGCACTCCCATCCGTAACGGATCTGGGACTCTACACGATCACCGTCTGTAACCGCAACTTCACGCATGTTGTTGCCGAAGGACGCAACACGAAGATGATGTGAGTAGTCGATAGCCTTTGCTACTTCCGCAAATTGTCTTATCTTCTTAAGTACACTTTCATTCTTATAGTAGCCTGCAACCACCTCATGAGGTATGCCGAGACGGGCAACGATAAAACCATATTCACGGTCGCCGTGTGCTGACTGGTTCAGGTTCATGAAGTCCATGTCGATGCTGTCGTATGGAAGCTTTTCGTTGTACTGAGTGTGGAGATGTAAAAGGGGCTTACGAAGCTCCTGAAGGCCCTTTATCCACATCTTTGCAGGAGAAAATGTGTGCATCCATGTGATGACACCGATACAGTCATCATCTGTTGAAGCTTTTCTCAGGTCCTTTATACAGGTCTCTGAATCTATTACTGTGGGAAGGAGTTCCACCGAAACAAGCTCTTTGAGCTGCTCATTTAAAAATGCTGTCATGTCCGCAGCATCAGCCGCAACCTGACGGAGGCACTCCTCACCGTAAAGATCCTGACTGCCGACTACAAAATACAATTTCTTCATAACTATTCCTTTCTTATTGGTTCCATTTTTACGCATATACCGGCTCTGCCCTTACATGGACAAAGCCGTATAGCGTATGTGTAAGGAGAAAAATACAACTGATTATCTTGTGCGGTTCTTAACATATGCAAATACACTCTGCAGTATGATGAAGAAGCAAAGCAGCGCAGCCGTTGCGATATTTGCCCAGCTGGAAAGCAGCTTACCGTTTGTATTTACAAGGGTTGTGATGGTTCCGGTAATCATTACACCGAAGAAGGAACCGATGACATTACCGACTCCGCCTGTAAGAAGGGTGCCTCCGATAACTGAGGAGGCGATGGCATCCATTTCAAATCCTGAAGCCTGCTGTACTGAACCTGACATGGTGTTCAGGCAGTAGCAGATACCGCCGATGGAGCAAAGGAAAGAAGAAAGGATATATGCCTTCATCTTTATCATTCTGGTATCCAGTCCCATCATGGCTGCAGATGTCTGATTACCTCCTACTGCATATAGAGAACGACCGAACTTTGTATACTTCAAAAGGAAGAAGGTTGCTGCAACAACCAGAAGTGCGATGACAACCGATATACGGATGAAGGGCACCTGAAGCTTTCCTTTTTTATTTACATAGCCAAGGAATGCCGGAAGCTGGATTTTGAAATTGGCCCAGGCATAAAAGAGCTTGTTTGTAGTATCTGTAATGGAAATCTGATCTGTACAGATGACTGCTGTCATACCTCTGGCAAAGAACATACCTGCCATGGTGATGATAAATGGCTGAATCTTCATGTAACCGATGAGGAATCCCTGCACTGCTCCGAAGATAAGGCCGATAACAAGTATCATCAGTATAAGGGGGATACATGGCAGGTTTTGCTTACCCATGCCATAGGCAAGTATCATACAGTCCATGGCCACAAGGGAACCAACGGAAATATCTATACCGCCGCACAGCATGACACAGGTCATTCCGCTGGCCACACAGATAAGTCCGGCATTTGTGATCAGAAGATTCAGAAAAGTCTGTAGATGAGTAAAACCTTTACCGCTGTAGATCATGCACCCGATGAGATACATAAAGAAGAACAGGCAGATGGTGATCACCAAAAGCAGTGTGTTGCCGTTTAATTTTTCAAAGACCTTTTTGTTCATTATGCGGCCTCCTTCTTCTGAGTTTCATTTTCCTGTACAAGCTTCTTTGCCTTACGTTCCTGAAGGAAAGCCTTAAATGCAGGAGCCTGTGCCGTTACGATCAGGATAACGATGATGGCCTTTACTACAGGGGCCTGGTCTGTGGAAATGCCCATGGCAAGAAGTGTTACGGTTATAGCCTGAATCGTATAGGCGCCGATTATGGAACCCGCCATGTTGAAGCGTCCGCCTCCGAGGGAATTGCCTCCGAGAGCAACTGCAAGAATCGAATCAAGCTCATAGTTTCGTCCGATATTGTTGGAGTCTGCGGAATAGATTCGTGAAGATGCCACAAGTCCTGCGATACCTGCACAGAGTCCGCAGATGAGGTAACACATAAAGCAGATGTTGCTTGAATTGAGGCCTGAAATCCTGGCGGCTTTTTTATTGATACCTACCGACTGGATATAAAGTCCCATAGCTGTTTTCTTAAGGAAAAGCATGACTATGGCAACCACAACCACAGTAATGAAGATTGCTGTTGGAACGGGACATCCCGGAATGAAGTTTCCGAAATACTTGTAAGGCTCATAGCGGATATAGGTTATCTGATTGTTGCAGAGCAGAAGTCCTATGGCTCTCGCTGCGGTAAACAGAATGAGAGTCGCTACCATGGGCTGAATGTTCAGCTTTGATACAAGGAAACCGTTGAATGCGCCGCAGCACATGGCAAGGACAAGACCGAACAGAAGTCCCACTATAAGAGGTACCGCAAGAGTCGTTGTACTGTTAACGCCGTATCCTGCAAGAAGCATACAGGTTCCGCAGGCCGTAAGGCTCATTACGGATCCTACTGAAATATCGGTACCGGCTGATACCGCAACAACCAGTGTCTGTCCGACCGCAAGTATGGCGATTTCAGATCCGCGGTTAAGGATATCTATGATACGACCGTAAAGAACACCATTCTGAATATTGATTGAAAAGAAATCCGGACTCTTGATAAGGTTTATAAGAAGTACCAGAATCATCATTGCAAATGGAAGAAAAAGCTGATTCTTAGTTAATGTCTTCAATTTTCCCATTATTATTTCTCACCTCCTGCAATTGCTCCCATAACAGCCTGCTGGGTCATAGCTCCCTCTTCGGAAGATATTTCGCCTACCTTCTGGCCGTCACGCATTACGCACATCCTTGTGCATGTACGAATCATCTCTTCGATTTCCGAGGAAATGAAGATAACACTCATTCCCTGCTTAGCAAACTCAAGCACCAGTTTCTGGAATTCTGTTTTTGTACCGATATCGATTCCTCGTGTCGGCTCATCCAGGATAAGGAAATCAGGATGTGTGCACAGCCATCTGGCAAGGATGACCTTCTGCTGGTTTCCTCCGGAGAGCTGATTTATTGGTGTCTCACGGGAGGCTGTCTTTATCTGCAGCATCTTAATGAATTCATCCGCTATACGGTTCTGTTCCTTGATTGGAATTCTCTTGAACATACCGTTTCTTGCCTGAAGAGCCAGAATTATATTCTCACGTACACTAAGCTCACCTATACATCCGTCAGCCTTTCTGTCATCGGGAAGGTAACCCATACCGGCCCGGATAGAATCAATAGGAGCCTTTGCTTTAAGCTCTTTACCATGCATGCTGAGCTTTCCGCCTGTAGGTTTGTCTGCACCGTAAATACAGCGGACCATTTCCGAACGTCCGGATCCCAGAAGTCCTGTAACACCTACTACTTCTCCCTTATGGATCTTGAAGTTAAACGGCTTTATGGTTCCCTTATGACTAAGCTCCTCTGCTTCTACGACCACTTCCTCCGAGAAACTGCTGTGTCCCTCTGCCTTGATGGCTGCAAGATCATCAAAATCCTTTCCCAGCATGGCTGCAACCAGCTTTACACGGGGAAGTTCCTGTACGGAATAGTCACCTACGAAAGTACCGTTACGCATTACAGTGATGCGGTCACATACTGCGTATACCTGCTCAAGGAAATGCGTTACGAAGAGAATACCTACGCCCTTATTCTTTAGATCCGTCATGAGCTTGAAAAGCTTTTCAACTTCATTGTCATCAAGTGAACTTGTGGGCTCATCCAGGATAAGAACACGACAGTCCATATCCACTGCACGGGCAATGGCGATCATCTGCTGTATCGCCAGTGAATAATTATCAAGAGTTTTTGTTACATCAATCGGAATTTCCAGATCCTCCATGATCTTCTTTGCTTTCCGGTTCATGGTCTTCCAGTCTACTGTCCCGAACTTTGTTTTAGGTTCACGACCTATAAAAAGATTTTCTGCAACACTGAGATTCGGGCAAAGGTTGACTTCCTGATAAACCGTTGCGATACCGATTTTCTGGGCATCCATAGTTGAGTGGTTGTAGATATTACCTTCGACACCCTCCATGTACACCTCACCGGAATCACGTTCATAAACACCGGTAAGACATTTGATGATGGTGGATTTACCGGCACCGTTTTCTCCCATAAGTGCGTGGATTTCACCCTTTCTGATGGTAAGCTGTGCATGATCCAGTGCCACAACTCCCGGGAAGGTTTTGGTGATATCCCGCATCTCTATCAATACGTTATTAATCATTTTCCTCATCCTCTGTAGTGAAAAATTTCGAAATATTCGGAAACGATCCTATGATCCGTGTTTCCTCGGTATTATTTTTAAAAGGGGGATGGCTCCCAAAGAACCACCCCCGATTGGCTTCTCCGTACTATGTACGCAGCCTGTGAGCCGCACTGAGGCTGTCTGTTTATAATTAGTAAGCTGCGTCAACTACTGCCTGATCAACTACTACAAGCGGCTCAGTTACTTCGTTTCCTGAGTTGTTTGTGTATGTGATTTCCTTAAGCTTATCTTCTGCAACGTACCAAGGCTCTGCCATGAATGTCTTCTGATCTACAGTCTCGCCTGCTTCAAGCTTCTTGATGATGTTGAGACAGTCAGGTCCCTGAAGCGGGTTGCACTGGAAGTCTGCATTGATCTCGCCTGCAAGTACCTTCTGAAGTCCTGCTGTACAAGCATCAAATGAGATAACGATTACATCGCCGTCTACACCATAGGAAACACCTGCTGCCTTCATAGCATCGATAGCACCAAATGCCTCGTTATCGTTCTGGCATACAACTACGTTGAACTTTCCGTCATATGACTTAAGGTAAGACTCCATAACCTTCTGGCCGCCTTCCTGTGTGAAGTCACCTGTCTGCTCATCGATCTTGTTCCAGTTCTCAGCCTCAACATACTTATCAAAACCGTTTGAACGTCCGATCTGTGCGGAAGAACCTGTGGTACCTGAAATAACAAGTGCATTAACCTCTGAGATACCCTTATCAGCCACATAAGCCTTAAGCCATGCACCTGCTGCAAGTCCCTCATTTGTGAACTCTGAACCTACCCAAGAAACATACTTGTCTGAATCATCGATGGTACGGTCGATTACGATAACAGGAATGCCTGCATCGTCTGCCTCTGTAAGAACTGTATCCCAACCTGTTGATACGATAGGATCGATAACGATGTAATCAACACCCTGCTGGATGAAGTTACGAACTGCTTCAAGCTGTGCTGCTGAATCGTTATCACAGTCTACAAACTGAAGGTCGATTCCGTTTTCCTTGCTGAGTGCACTCTGTACTGAATTTGTTGATGCTGTACGCCAGTCAGACTCGTGACCAACCTGTGCAAAACCAACTGTGATGGTCTCTCCGTTAGCTTCTGCTTCTTTTGCGGCCTCTGTAACTGCTGCAACAGTCTCTGCTGCCTTTGTCTCTGCGGGAGCTGCTGTTGTTGCTGCAGCCTGTGTCTCTGCTGCTTTTGTCTCTGCAGGTGCCTGAGTAGCCTGTGTGTTTGATGATCCACATGCTGCAAGCATTGAAGTTGCCATAGCGGCTGTTAACAGAACTGATAATGTTTTTCTCATAACTTCCTCCTAAAATGGTATTCGTTCTTTTGGAACTCTTTGTTCCTCTTCATGTAACTATTATCCTATTCAGGCGGTATTTTAACAATGTTTACACTGCATACTGCACAATAATCATCGTTTTGACCGTACAAATTATGTGCTATAATATGCAGAAAAAGTACAAATATTCCGAAGTATTTGAAGAATGGGTAAATATTTTGGATAGTTTCACCGAAATGGTAGAAATATTTAGATTCAAATATGAATTTAAGAGTATTTATATGCGCAAGATGCATAAAAATCCGGTAAAAATCAGATTATTTAAGTTGATTTCTTTAAATCACCGGATACTGCAGCTAAAATTTTTTACTTTTTACATCTATTTTAGGGAGGTCTTTTATGATTCCGGAAAATATTCATACAAATGTGATAAAACCTGTTCCGGGAATCCGTAAATCCGGGCAATTAAAAAAGCATCTGCTCATGGAGATAGAGCAGATGCTTAAAGATAAAAAAAGTACTCTTGAACCGGAACATAAACTTATGGAACGTTTTGGTGTCAGCCGTCAGACCGTACGTAAGGTTCTTAAGGAACTTACAGATGAAGGTTATCTCCTGTCCCGTCAGGGAAGCGGAACCTACCTTACAGGTAAATCTCCCGATGACAGGGGGAATGTTGTTGAGATACTTCTGGCAACACCGGATGATTACATTTTCCCGGAATTACTGGCTTCTCTTCGTCAAAAACTTGGTGTCCTTGGTTTCAGGGTTTCCCTTACGGATATTAAGGGGGATTTTTATGCGGAACGAAAAATCCTTGAAGGCTTTCTGAAAAATCCGCCCCGGGCCATCATATCCGAGTGCTTCTCGGCTTTAAAAAATCCAAACCTTGATCTTTATACAAAGCTTAATCAGCGCGGAACTTCTCTCCTCTTCTTATATGGTATCTATCCTGACTTTCCCGCATGGTCAGTGGTAAAGGACGATAACTATCATGGGGCATATGAACTGGTAAAGAGACTTAAGGGACGTGGACACAGTTCCTTCGCGGGAATCTTTATCTCTGATACCGTACAGGGACAGGAGCGTCTCTCCGGATATACCGATGCCCTCAGGGATCTCAATATGGATTTTTCCAGATCACATATTCTGATGCTGAATAAATCCGATCTTAAAGATCTTTTGGATCCCGCTCTTAAGATAAGACTTCAGAACTTTACTAAAGATGTTCTTTATGAAGCTACGGCTCTGGTCTGCTATAACGATGAGATAGCATATCGGCTTCTTCCCATACTGACTAAATATCATATCAATGTTCCCGGGGATCTGAGCATCGTAAGCTTCGATGACAGTTTCCTGAGTCTCATCGAACGTATACACATAACATCTCTTGCTCACAAAAAACACAGCTTTACCGATGCTGTAACCACGTCCATCACCCGGCTTCTCTCGGATACTGCAGAAACCACAGTCAGCGTGCCATGGGTACTTAGTGAAGGAAACAGCGAGACATAAGTTTCGTGGCAGGTCCACAGGACCTGGCATATAGCCCCAGCCTTCGCGTAGCGAATTTCCATGGCTGGGGTTCCCAGCGAAGCGACTTTCAATGGGCTGGTGTTCCCAGAGAGCGATCTGCACGGAAAGATTCGATGTCAATTAATGATATCTCAGGAAATCTTCGTTCTGTACTCCTTAGGAGACATGCCCTGGGTCTTGCGAAACACAAAGCTGAAATAGTGTGCATCCTTGTATCCTATAGCCTGGGCCACCTCAGCAGTGTGAAGCTTTCTGGTACTTAAAAGTTCCTTTGCCTTATTCATGCGGAGCTCTGTAAGATACTCTGTAAAGGTCTTTCCCATTTCCTGAGAGAACATGGAGCTGAAATATGTACCGGATACCCCTGCCACCGTGGCTACGGAATTCAGCGAGATATCTTCCTCGGTATAGTGCTGCTCGATATATGGCAATGCCTCCTTAACCACAGTATGACCTTTACTTTCAGATTCCTGATCCCTGAGGGAAAAGGCCAGTCTCAGCATACTTATGACATAATCCGGTATTTTTTCGCTGTTTCCCTCCAGCTCATGGATATCAAAGGGCAGCTTCTCCAAAAATTCCTTTTGATCCATACCATAGTCTTCCACAAAGCGTATGACGGTAAATCTTATGTTCAGGATCAGATAGCTTCTGAATATCTTGGACTTAAGCACATCCTTCAGGCTTTCAAGATATCCATTCACAAATTCAGTTACATCACTTACATCCCCGTTTTTCAGAAATCCGGTAATGATGGAGGGATCAACACTTTCAGCATTGACGCCATCTATACTTCTCTTCTCGTCTGAAACAGTAAGACTTGCGTCCTCCGGGCGGAGGATATTCCTTTCCGGCCGCCAGAAACGTTCCGCAAAGCGGTGATTTGTCTTTTCAAAACATTCCGTCAGCTGACTGAAACGGTCCACAGGTTCCCCTGCCGCTACATACCACTGCATAGGACATCGGGTGTCCGAAGCGATTCTTTCTATTTCCTCAATGCCTCTTGCCGTAAAATCTCTGACAACATCCTTTTCTCCCCGTACTATTACACAATAGGAACTCAGGCTCCATTTAGAAAGAATGTATTCGGGAAATCTAAGAAAAAAAGCCAGGATATCGTTCTGCCTTATACGGAACTCATCACTTTCGTTCTTTTTCTTGTCGTTCACACTGAACAAAAGGATGTTGTAACAGGCTGAGTTCACATTGAAGCTTAGTCTTTGGGCTTCCTCATAAATCTTTTCAACACTAAGTCTTCTGCCGAAAAGAGCCTCCAGAAAACTACGTCTCTGGTACTGCTCATACTCCCGGGATTCAAGACGGTATTTTTCCTGATAGTTCTTCTGCTCTCTTTCATTATCGATTTTCTGTTTAACCTCATCGAGAGCTTTTTTAATGGTTCTTCTGGTAATAGGCTTACTGAGGTACTGGTCCACACCTTCCTGTATGGCACGTCTCGCATACTCAAAATCATCGAAGCCGCTCATGATGATCATTTTCATTTTGGGAAATTCCTGTCCCACTATATGACAAAGAGTCAGACCATCCATAAAGGGCATACGTATATCTGTAATAAGCACATCCGGTTCAGTCTTACGGATCATGGGCAGAGCCATCTCTCCGTCGGAAGCTTCACCGGTAAACTGAAATCCGTATTCCTCCCAGGGGATATTGTCCCGAAGTGCCTCACGCACTGTAACTTCATCCTCTACCAAGAAAACTTTTAACATACTTTATCTCCTGTCGTAATCAATAGCTTCGGTCGTCAACATAATCGGAAGCATTCAAAAGTGTAAATACCTTTTCCTCCATGTAGTAGGCTTTCTCCACCTGATTTCCCATTTCCAGCTCATGGATCACCTCTGAAAGTTTAGGACCGCTTGCGGGATTGCACTCCACATCCACATCTATGATACCCTTAGTCACCAGTTCCAGTCCCTGACGGCTTGCATCAAAGGAAATGATGATGGGTTTTTTCGGACTGTAGAGATCTATTCCTGCATTTTTCATGGCCTGGAGAGCACCTATGGCCATATCATCGTTCTGACATACCACAACATCGATGTTATCGTATTTTTCCAGAAAGCCCGCCATGATCTCCTGGCCCTTTGCTGTAGTGAAATCCCCGTCCTCTCTGTCAAGCAGTACCCAGTTCTGATGTTTATCACAGATGGTGTCAAAGCCAATGCTTCTGCCTATCTGACTAGAGGATCCCCGGGTACCCAGAAGCTCCACTATGTTTATCTTGTCATGGCTTCTGCCGCGATCTTCCAGTACCTTTGCAAGTCCTTCCCCGGCATTTTCCCCCTCCTGCCGCATGTTTTCTCCTATCCATGTGGTATATAGTGATGAATCTGAAGATACCTGTCTGTCCACAATGATGACGGGAATCCCTGCATCTTTTGCCTCTTTCAGCACCGTATCCCAACCATCTTCTGTCACGGGACAAAAGGCAATGTAATTCACCTGCTGGGATATAAAACCGCGTATGGCTTTTATCTGATTTTCCTGTTTCTGACGTGCATTATTGAACTGAAGGAAAAAACCGTTCTCTACTTTCAGGGAATCCTTTATGCTGACGCTGTTGGCCCGCCGCCATTTGGATTCTGACCCCAGCTGCGAAAATCCTACACGGATAAGATTCTCTCCGGTTTCTGTTTCATAGGGCTTTTCATTTTTTGTTGTTTCATCCACGTTAAAAGGTGAACAGGAAGAAACTGATGCAGAGAATAGTGCCACCAGTAATGTAAGCATTATTTTTTTCGTAATTCTATATTTAGTCATATCAAACATCTTTATTATTTTTTAGCAGACTCTTTCGGAATCCTTACTGTGACCATGGTTCCGCTGCCGGGATTCGAATCCAGGGTAAGACCGTATTCCGGGCCGAAGTTCATACGTATACGTTCATTTACATTGGCCATGCCAAAGCCGGAATCCGTATCCTTGCAGGGCTTTGTAATGGCAATTCTCAGTTTTTCAAGGGTCTCCCTGTCCATACCGATACCATCATCTGAAACAGTAAAGAGGATATCATTATCCCGCAGACGTCCGGTGATACGTATGATTCCCCGGTCACGCTTGTTTTTGATACCGTGGTAAAGTGCATTTTCCACCAGCGGCTGAAGAGTCATCTTAAGAATACGATACTCATAAAGCGCCGTATCCATATTTATCTCGTACTCAAGGATATCATGGTATCTGAACTTCTGAATCTCAAGATAGCTTCTGATGTGCTGTTCCTCTTCATGGATACTTATGTATTCATGACCATGGCTTAAAACCAGACGGAAAAAGTTGCTGAGGGACACCAGCATATCCTCGGCTTCATCAAGCTTACGGCCTTCGATAAGCCATATAATAGTATCCATGGTGTTATAGAGAAAATGGGGATTTATCTGTTCCTGCAACAGACGAAGCTCTGCATGACGCATCTTCTTTTCATCATCACGGATCTTTTGCATCATTTTTTCAAGACTTAATGCCATATCATTGATACGTTCACCCAGCACCGCGATTTCATCTCCTGCGGCACAGTCGGCTCTTGCCTGAAGGTTTCCATGAGAAATCTCCTGGGCCACCTGTCCGAGATCTGCTATGGGCACAGTGATGCTTCGTGATATATGAATTACTATTAACAAAGAAACGCCTACTATAAAGAATAAAAGCAGGGCTACAAAGACCACAAAATAACGAACCCGCACACGTAATTCTGTTTTCATCTGTTCCATGATGCGGGTCTGATAATACAGATAGTACTGAATGTCATCCTGAATCAATTCGGTCAGGATGTAGACATTGTCATTTAACATATGAATATTCGCATCGTAATGACTTCCATCTGACAGGTTTCTTTCAATGTCTCCGATACGAAGTTCCAATGTGCTGACATTTCTTAAGAGATTGTTTAACCAGTTACGGCTTTCAATGTCCTGGGTTTTTTCCTCCAGCGCAGAAAAGCTTTCCTTAATTTCCCTAAGGGATTCATAGGGATCACTGAGCTCAGGATCATCACCTATTACTTCAAATGAAGCTCCACTGACTACAATCTTATAAAGATTCTCATCAACTGCTTCTTTAAACTTAAGGTTATACTGATTGGCTACTGCCATGTTGCTTACGATTGCATCATAGTCATTGCTATAGCTTCGCAATGCAAATATCAGGTATTCGGCCACAAGAACCAATGGAATCATGGAGACCGAAGCCAAAAGAGCCAGTCTCTTACGAAGCGACAAATTATCCAAGACTTTAACCACCTTTGTGCAAAATGTACATAATTTCGCAAAGATGAGCTAATTTTAGCATAAATGACAAAAAAAAGACAGGCAAAAGCCCGCCTGTACCCAACGAAAAATGTATGATTGTAAATATTTCAGTCAGGTATAAAATTTGCGAAGAGCCGGAGGGCATCCATATAAAAAGATGCCCTCCGGCTCTGACTAAAACTAAACCTATCCTGAATGAATC
Source organism: Oribacterium sp. P6A1 (assembly GCF_000702885.1). Taxonomy (GTDB): domain Bacteria; phylum Bacillota; class Clostridia; order Lachnospirales; family Lachnospiraceae; genus Oribacterium. The sequence continues at coordinate 40,781 of NZ_JNKO01000008.1, forward strand.
GTCACCTTATATCTTTCACAGAATTGCCTGAATTAAAAGCTACGGGAAAACGGTATGCATAATTATGATGAGTCCAATCACGATCATTCATCATGCGCAGAAGATTATTGGCAGCCATTTTTCCCAGTTCAAATTTCGGATGGACTACGGATAAGATATTTATCTCTCCTGTTTCCTGCATTTTCGCATCATCAAAGGAAACCAGCGAAATATCCTCAGGAACCTTCACACCACGTTCTGTCAGAAAATCCATATACCGATAGGCGATTTCATCATTGTACATAATAAGAGCTGTACACTCTTTTGTCCTTCGATAAAACTCCATCAGGCTTTTTTTGCTGAATTTTTCCTCCATATCCTTTGTGGTATACCACCGTACCCAGTCATCGTCAAAACGAAGGCCGAAATCCGAAAGGCACTCCGTAAATCCGCGATACCGCTCCATACCCTGCATATCATCGGACTTCATCATAGCACCGATCTTTCTGTGTCCGTTTGCTGCCAGATACTTAGTCAGCTCATAACTGCTTTTTGAGTCAGACATCTCGACGCTGTCAAAAGAGATGTTTGAATAATGATTATGAATAAAAATGGTGGGAATATTCTTTCTTCTGATTTCCTTATACAAACGAAGATTGGGATTGGGAAAACTTGTACGTGTACCTTCAATGATAAGCCCCGATACACCTGCCTTCAAAAAATTCTCAAGGTACATGGTTTCCTCATTCAAACGATTTCTCGTAATTGCAACATCGATTTGAAAACCCTGTTCCTTCATAACCGATTCTATGCCTGCATAAACTTCCGGGAATAAATAATCGGCAAAATAGCTGAGTATCAAACCTATATGCGGCTTATTATCACCATCATCTCCCGTCAATGTCTCGTATGAGACGTAGGTTCCGCTGCCCCGGACTCTTTTAATCAGTCCTTCCTGCTCCATTTTTTCAAGGGCCGCACGTACCGTTTGTCTGGAATATCCAAACTTTTTTTCCAGTACATGTTCAGACATAAACTTGTCGCCGTCCTTCAGCACACCACTCATGATCAGTGTACGGCCCCATTTATACAGTTTCTGGTATTTTAAACTTTCATTTATATGTTTGTGGATTTCCTTTGCCATATCACTCACTCTTTTTTGTCGGGCAAGAGGCATTTACATGCGATTTCCATCATAACAGCTTACTTGATAACCTGTAATGACTTCCGGTCAGCAAATACAGCTACAAATACCAGGAATACTATTCCCTGAATAAGCTGCATCATCTGTGTGGAAAATCCCATCATGGTCAATCCACTGTTCAGTACTATATACAAAAGTGAACCTACGATGATATTTTCAAAACGTACTTTGGCACCGCCGGAAATCGGCATACCTCCCAGCACCAGCGCAATCAGTATCTGTGTCTCAAGCTGACTTCCCCCGGATGACGTAACCGATCCAACTTTGATTACATTGATGAATGCAGCAAAACCCGTAATGGCTCCGGAAAGTACATAAACAAAGAACTTCATCTTATCCGTACGGATACCGGAAAACATAGCGGCTTTTTCTCCTGCACCTATTGCCTTAAGATAGGTTCCGAATTTTGTGAATCTGAAAAGCACGAAACCAACAACAAGTATAAGTAATGTGAGAGCCACTTTCAATCCTGTGCTGTCATAGTTTATGAGAGCCGCAGATCCGGCAACCGGAGCATTGGTTGTCAAATACTTTATAAATCCACGGAACAGAAACATGGTACATATGGTAACGATAAATGATTTGATCTTACGGTATACATAGAAGTAGCCGTTAAATGCACCTATCAGGGCACCTGTCAGAATTCCGCATACTATGCTTAAGGGAATGTTGATTTTAGATACCATACACACCACTATGGATGCAATTCCAAGTATGGATCCCTGTGAAAAATCAAGGCCTCCCATAGTCATGATGAAAAACACACCTGTGGTGGCGATCATTGTCACATAGATCTGTGAAAGAACCAGAGACATGTTTTTGATCATCCTGAAATTTGTAAGTATATTAAAAATCAAAAACACTATGATGAGACCAACGATGGGAAGAAATGTCTTGACCATGGACATTATGGAAATGTCTTTCTTTAACTTTCCTTCTTTAGCTGTTGTCATCTCAGTTTTACCTACTGCAACCATAATCCCTCCTTAAACCATCATTGTGATCAGATTGTTTTCATCAAGAGTTTCATGTCTTTCAATCTCTCCGCTGATCATTCCATCCTTCATAATGATGATACGATCACACATTCCGATGAGTTCCATCAGCTCTTCAGATATCATGATGATAGACTTCCCTGCCTTTCTCATTCTGTCCATAAGCTGATATATATCCTGCTTTACCTTTATGTCGATACCTCTTGTGGGACTGTCCAGAACAACTATATCTGAGTCCTTTCCGATCCATCTGGCAAGAACAACCTTTTGTTTGTTTCCGCCGGAGAGATCTGATACAAACTGATCAACATTTACCATCTTTACAGACATTTCCTTCGCGAATTTATCCGCAAAGTCCCGGAGTTTTTTATCACTCAGCATATGTCTCTTATCTGAAAGCTCATCCAGTGAAGGGAGGCAGATATTATCCATGATACTTTGATTCAGTACGACAGATTCATTGTCCCTGTCCTTTGATGTATATGCGATACTGTTCTGTATAGCTGTGGGGATATCATTGATTTCTGTTCCATCCTGCAGTGTAACTGAACCCTTCCTGTCATAGGACGCACCGAAAATGGCCTTTCCGACTTCATGCATGCCTGATTCGGATAATCCGCCGAATCCCAGAATCTCACCTTTATGAAGTTCAAAATCAAGGTTACTGATAAGTCCGGGAACCGAAACATCCTTAACCGAAAGAACGACTTCCGGAGATACGACGCTGCCGTAATCAGATCGATAGTAGTCTCCTGTCACTTCACGTCCTACCATGAGACGCTTCAGGTCCTCTTCCGTGACATCTTCACTTTTTACAGTGTCAATGTAAACTCCGTCACGTAATATGGTTATGGTATCAGAGTGCTCCAGTACTTCCTGAAGATCGTGGGATATGAAAATGATAGTATTTCCTTTTGCCCTTATCCTGTCCATCACCTTGTAAAGCTCATTTCTTCCTTCCTGGGAAAGAGCCGTCGTTGTTTCATCCACCACCACGATCTTAGGGTCAAAATAGGTTGCCTTTACAATCTCAACAAGCTTACGGTCTTCGAAATTGTAATCATCTATCATTCGCTGTGCTTTGATACGGTCAAAGCCATAGTTATGAAGAAGCTCATTGGCCTCTCTGATCATCTGCTTTGTATTTTTGATTCCATACTTCACAAAGCGGTCTTCATGTCCCAGAAATATGTTTTCGGCTACAGTAAGACCGGATAATGTTCCAAGCTCCTGCACTATGATGGAAACTCCGTGATCATTGGCATCAACCTGATTCTTTGGATGTATCTCCTCCCCATCCAGTACAAAGGTACCGCTGTCGATACTGTAAATACCGGTCAGCATATTGGTCAGTGTGGATTTTCCGGATCCGTTTTCCCCGATAAGCGCGTGAACTTCTCCTTTATTGACGGAAAATGAAACATCTTTGACTGCCTTCGTAATACCGAAGGACTTACAGAGATTTTTTACCTGTAAACGAATTTCACTCATTGCTTTCTCCTTCGTCACTTTACAATTTCGCCCTTATTGATCTTTGTGGTTACCGTAATAATGATCAGGAGAGCAAAACCTGTGATTACATCCTGAATGGCAGTCGGGGCACCCAAAGCAATAAATCCGAAAAATATAATGTTGATGATGAACTCACCGATGATGATAGCCTGTAAAGGTATACCGTATTTTTTGAAAGCAACTCCAAAGAAGCAGCCCATGGTGGGGATAAAGTTACGGCTCATGGAGGCCATACCTGTAACAGCAACCATGGAAGATCCATAGCTGATAGTCAGAACCGCCATGATGCCCAAAAAGCCACCGCTTAAAATGAATGCGAGAACTTTATATTTATTGACATTTATTCCCATATTCCTGGCTACAAATTCATTGCTTCCGATGGCATAGGTATATGTACCTATCTTCGTATAATTCAGGAATACATAAGCCACTAAAAAGGCAGCAATCGCAAGAACTATATCTCCCGGCATCTGTCCGAACATTCGAAGACCGGCCGGTAATGTCTGCTCCACTCCTCCCGCGATGTAGTTTGCAACCGCTTCATAGATAAGAGCAAGACCCGTGGTAACTATCATGGATGGAATCCTGAGTTTTACGTAAAAGCTTCCGTTAAATAATCCTACGAGACATCCGCAGCATAAAGCTCCCAGAACAAGCCCGATATATCCAAGTCCCAACTTTGTTGCGAAAACACAGCCAACGATTGCTGAAAGCATTATGTTTGCGCCTATTGAAAAATCAAACATGCCCATGACCATGACAAAATAGAATCCCACAGCACCTACGCTGGCGATAAGACTGGCCTGAAAATAACTGAGCATATTATTTAGTGTTCCGAAATTATGTGGTGTAAGTATCTTGAAGATACTCCATGAAAGCACAACCAGGAAAAGTAAAATCATATACCCCCGAAGGCTTCCTTCGATCTTTTTTTGATCCATTGTCACAGTGGCAGAATTCATTTCATTACCTCTTCTTTATTTTTTAAAAACCAAGCCGGTATCTGTGCCTACGCTCGATACCGGCTCTTTTTCTGTTTCTTGACAGATCAATAGTTTATTTTCCTGCACGAGAGGCTGCATCCTCAATAGAGATCTTTGCAGCTGCCTCCTTTAATCCTTCAAAATCAAGCTTTGACATCTCAACAAGCTCATCATCAGTGTATGGAAGCTGATCTACGAAGTACTTCTCATATGCCTTGTAATCATCTGCGGATGAAACAAAAAGATACGGGAACGGAACGTCATTGAATTTTCCTTCGAATCCTGTGTAGTTGCCCTTGATTGCATTGTAAACCATCATAAATGCAATAAGCGGATCACAGTAATGTCCTCCGGATTCACCGGCCATGGAACCGTTTGCAAGTCTCTCTCCAAGATCAGGAAGGAAATCAGTTGATACTATATCGATATCATTTGTCTTTCCTGCACGCTCAACCGCTGCGATAGCTCCCTGAAGAGGATCTCCGCCGCCGCCTGCAGGAATAAGCGCATCAAGAGTCGGGTCAGCTGACATCAAAGCTTCGGCAGCTTTGGAGCCGCCTTCTGAAGTAGTTCCTGCATACTGCGGCTCAGAAAGCTTTGCCTGATCATCAGGATGCTCACTGTTCCACTTCTCTACTCCTGCCTTATAGCCTTCCCATCTTCCGAGCCATGTAGCATCGCCCTGCTCCCATCCGATGAGACCGATGTTTCTGTCTCCCTTTTCAAGGAGAATGTTTACAAGCTTCTCACCATTCTCAGGCTCATTCTCATGAACCGCACCTACGAAATAAGGAGAATCTGTAGCGGCTTTATAGATATCTGCGCTATTGTCCTTTGAAATAACACGGAAGAACTGTGCAAGATAAACCTTGTTGTCATTACAGGTCTTAATGGCTGAAGTCATCTCAGTATCCGAAGAGTTGCAAATAACAATTCCCTGACATCCTGCTGCGGCAAGCTGCTCCACAGAAGCAGTTACCTTCTCTGATACATGTCCCTGGTCAACGTACTGAACCTGAACTCCCAATGACTTTGCAGCCTCATCCAGAATCTGCTTACACTGTGATCCAAGAACATCTGTTGAAGACCAGATGGATACACCGATCTTAATGTCCTTATTATCAATAGACTGTCCTCCTGCTGAAGATGCAGAAGTTGAAGAACTACCACAAGCCACAAGTCCTGTTACCATAGCTACGGACGCTGCAACGGCCGCAACCTTTTTGAGAATTTTTCTCATAAGAAAGCCTCCTTTATTCAATTAATCACGATCTTAGTTGTTTTTCACAACGCTTTAACCGTAGTGTAACAGTGGTCTTGTCTATTATCAATACAATACAAGGTTTTATCCTTAAATAGTTGTATTGTTTTTATAGTGTATTTTATGCTTTTTTTCTTTGGTTTTTCAAAACGATATAAATAGTGCACAAACATCGGCCGTTTATGGCCACTTTTAATGGACATAAAATGATGTTTTTTCATTTGAAATTAATTTTTATTGTCTTAGTACAAACAAACAATACAACTTCGTATTTGTATTGAATTTTTTTTGTAATTTTTTTTAGTTTTTCTGTGACCTCTTCACCCGGGAATCTGTGTATATGGTTAGAACGATAAAAAACACAGAAAAGGAGAAAATCATGAAAAATATCAAAAAATCAACTCTTTGCATAGGAATCACAGCATTAATCTTATCTTCCGCCCTTTTAACCGGCTGCCAGACCAATGAGATTCCTGCGATTTCGCCACAGACACAGAGCATCCCATCAGATTCTTCGGCATCAAACACCATAACCGTATCGGCATCAGGTAAAGTGACCGCCATCCCTGATATGGCGGAGATAACATTTTCCATAACCACAGAGGAGAAGGATGTAAAGTCAGCCCAGGACAAGAACAGCCGGGAAGCCCGGCAGGTAATTGATAAACTGAAAGAACTTGGGGTGGACGAAAAAAGCATTAAGACATCAAACTATGATATCTACCCTCAGTATGATTATGATGAAGAGGTGGGAAACCGTATTGTAGGCTATACCGTGGATACCACTCTTACTGTAAGTGATCTGAAAATTGAAGATGCCGGTAATGTCATATCCCGGTGTGTGGAAGCCGGAATCAACAGCATGAATAACATCACCTATTCCTGCTCGAGCTATGATGATGCTTATAATGAAGCTTTGAAGGAAGCCGTTGCCAATGCTGACATAAAAGCCAGGGCTCTGGCTGAAGCTTCAGGAAAGAAAATTATCGAAATAAAGAATATTACAGAGGGATATCAGGATTACTCCCTTCAGTATAGGTCTCAATCAGTCATGAAGAATTCTCCGGAAGCTGCTTCTGATGCTGTCATCATGCCGGGAGAATCAGACATTGAAGCAAATGTAACTGTAACCTACAGCATAGGCTGATAAAAACTCTTATCCCAATAGAGCAGAAAAACAGAGTAGGGAAAAAACTCCCTACTCTATGCTGCGTTGTCCGTCAAATGCATATCATGTACACTTGATATGCGCTTGACGGTTTTTTACTGTTCAATTATCAATCCCACCAGTAACTTCCGTAATAAGATGTGATTTTGGTGTTTTCAAGACTTACCTCAAATACTCCCGCTAAAGCAGGTCCGTTCTCAAGATACCGATCCGTATCTTCACTCATAAGCTTATAGTTTCTTATGATCCATTTATAAGGAGTGTCACCCTTTTCATAGTTTCCGAAGCTTCCGGTTTCGGCAGATGCATCAAATACCGCATCCCCGGAAACAAGAAGATTGTATTTAACAGGTTCACCCATAGCCGGATAGGGTATCGAAAGGGACACATCCTGAAGCATTACACCATCCTTCAGTACTGAAATATTTTCACCGCTGTACATGGTATACCAGTATTTATCTCCCATGTATGTTCCGGCATGTTTCACGTAAGCGTCTGCAAAGCCGGAAGCCTTCACTTCTGAAAGGGTCTCTTTGGCATCACTTTCCGTTGTGTAGAGTCCGGTTGTGGCAGCATAGTAAGGTTCCGGATTAAGGCCGGAAAAATCAGGTGTATATACCAGAAAGCTTCCGTTAAAGCCTGCACCTTCAAGTTTCTCTACAGCATCCACGCACTCATTCCGGTTCTTTGATGCTGATACAAATACGCCGTAATAGTCCTGTGATTTCAGCTCATCGTAATTCTGATACCCCCCATACATACCAAAGGATGAGGAATCAAACTCAACTTCATCCATGGTGATTACATGAGCACTGCCGTCATTTACTCTTTTGTATTTTCCGGTCGCCGGGATCTCCAAAGAATCATCAGCATTTGCAATATTCAAACTAAGTTCATCTCCACTCAGTTTATAATCACATGACAGTTCAAAAGGCATTCCTCCATATCCCAGGCGGTTTGCTGTGTATGTAAATGTTCCGTTCCGGAAATCACATCCCCCCGCAATGTAAAATACTTCTTTGGATGAATCCTTCCTGTACATATAAAGATCCGATCCTGTAAATTCAAGATAAAGGTCTGAACCTTTACTATCATCAAGAATCCAGAGTCCCTGTAAATCTTTATCTCCTGATTTATCATCCCGATTCAGGTATACAAAAGCATCTTCTACCCTGTCATCCTTCAGAAAAAGCCTGCTGTCATCATATTCCGGCACAAGGAAATCCTCATTTTTAAAACCCTCAAAAAGAATTCCGTCATCAGTAAGGGTGATAGTGCCTTTATGTCCCGGATCCCAGTACATTCCCGCATTTGACATCATTGAGAATCTGAGTTCATTTACAGTCACTGTATTGCCGTCTTCACTTGTCATCTCATCCGGATCATAGGGAACAAACTCACAGGCCCAGAAGCTGTACGCCTCAAGACTTTTATAATCATCCGGCATGGCATGGCCGCAATAAGCATACAGATTGTCACCAAAGGGAACCACATCCATGATATAAAATTCTTCATTGCCATTTTCATCACTGTTATGATAGCTGTATTTACCGGATAAACGCCTGGCCAGAGACTTCTTTCCGGAATCTGAAGCTGCCAGACTCTTTGTCCTAGGAGAAGATTCAGACTCATCCTGCTTCTCGACATCCACGGCCTTATGACCATCATCCTGCTTAGTCTCGGGTTTTGTGTCATCCTGAGTAACCTCAGTATGCGGATCAGTCTGTAACATACCGTCTCCGTCCATTACCTGATCTCTTGATTCGCATCCTGAAAGCAGCATCACCGAAGCTCCCGCAACCGCTATAAGGTATTTAGTGAATAATCTGTTCATTTCAAATCTCCCATACTTCTTTCAGTTAATAGTAATTATAAACCCACTCATCTTTACATTTCGGAAAATAATCATTCTTTATAAGTTCGGGGAAAATCTCTTTTTCAAATATTATATAAAGAAAAATCTATTTATATTATACTTCCTGCTGTCCGATGTTTCAGGTAGGCTCACGGGTTCTTTGTTCTGATATGTTTGTCAGGAGGTAAAAATGAGAAATAAAAAAAACGGTTCTGCGGCAGATTTTAAGATGAGAAACGGATGGTTTTGGGGGATTACGATACTTCTCTGCACTGTTCTAATCCTGACTGCATCACCCACAGATTCCATGGCTGCTATACCTTCATGTGAGCCGGAAACCAACGGACCGTCAGTCAACATACAGAATGAAAGTGAACCTTGTACCCTCACTATGATCGCGGCCGGCGATAACCTTATTCATAAAACCATAGTAGACAAGGCATGGCGTCCATATTCGGGAACCCATGATTTTCATTTCCTTTACACACCGATTCTGGACACCATACAGTCCCGGGACCTGGCTGTCATAAACCAGGAGACCATTTTTATTTCCGACAACTCCCTGATCAGCGATTATCCCACCTTCGGAACCCCACAGATCATGGGAGAGGCACTGGTGGACAGCGGATTTGATATTGTGCTTTCCGCCACGAACCATACCTGGGACAAGGGCGTCCGTGGCGTAAACGACACGCTTAATTACTGGAAAACGTTCCATCCGGAGATAACACTTCTGGGAATCCACGACTCGCCGGAATCCTTTAACACCATCGACTACGTGGAGAAGAACGGCATACGTCTTGCCATGTTTAATTACACTTATGGACTTAACGGCTTCAGAGTGCCCGGGTCCCTATACTACATGGTGAACCTTCTGGGGCAGTCCGGCAAGTTCCTGAATGACGTAAGAACTGCAGAGAATGAAGCCGACATTACAGTATGCTTTCTGCACATCGGGGAAGAATACCGGTACCAGCCCACGGCCTTCCAGCAGTCTTATGTGTACTCCCTTATCGATGCAGGAGCAGACCTGATTATATGCTCTCATCCCCATGTGGTGGAACCTGTATCTTACATCACTACAATGTCCGGAAACAGCGGTCTCGTATTCTGGTCCTGCGGAAACCTGATCTCGGCCCAGTCCAAGATTCCGCGAATCCTCGGAGGCCTTGCAGATGTGACCATTGAAAAAGATGATTCCGGAACCAGAATAAGTTCCTGGAATTTCATACCTACTGTAACCCATTTCTCCGGAATGGACGTACGTGTCTTTCTCCTTAAAGACTATAACGATGTGCTGGCGGCAGTGAACCATGCGAACTTCAACGATGGCCCCCTTACCACAGAGAGACTGTGGAATCTGTGGACTTCCATCACCGGGCTTGGAAGAGAAATGTACAATCACTGATATCGTTAGGGAACCGGAACTGATTATGACTGCTTTGTAACAGCACCTATTCTGCAGTTGCCTTTTTCAGGAAAGAATCTGCCTCGGATTTTATCATTTCCACTAAATCCCTGTACGCAGAAATACTCTTATAATGTTTTTCCGAATAAACCAGACTGATTTCCCCTTTAGTAGCTGTTTCATAGAATGGTATACATACCATATTTCCGTTCTCATATTCAGAATAACGAACATTGGCGGGATAAAAACTCACAGCAAAAACATCAGGCTGTTCACTGGCCATCTTGATAACCGTTTGAACAGAATCTACGGTAATAACATTACCGATAGTGATCTCCTTCACAAGATCCGGAACAAAACCTGATAACATGGAATATGCACGTACCTCAGAGTCTTTTTCATCAATAGTTGATGAATGGCTGGGAAATGCCAGACAGTACCCCTTAAGATCCGAAAAATGAAGAGCTTTGAATTTGGAAAGGGGACTTTGCCTGTTGACGAGACATCCGAAATAGCCTTCCATCAAAGTTATTCTTTTTATCCCGTCCGTATATAATGAATCATCTTTATCGTTAAGACTGTTAAGACACACCGCCAGCGCGGGATTTTTATTACTCAAAGCAACCAGTTTTTCCGGAGTGGCATCTACCTGATACTTTAAAAGAACATTGGCATGATTTCTTTGAAAGGGGATATGCAGTTTTGGAATAAGGAAACCCACAAGGGAAATATGAGTAAAAGCATTTATGGTCATGGATTCACCTTCGCTGGAAAGCTGTTTCCAGCCGTTGTAGTAATCCAGCACGATCTGGGCTTCCTTATATATTTTTTCACCTTCACTGGTCAGCTGTATTCCTGCTTTGTTTCTTTCGAAAAGAGTAACACCAAGTTCAGCTTCCATTAATTTAATGGATTTTGTTAAACTTGGCTGCGCTACATACAGTTTTTTTGCGGCTTTGTTTATGGAACCTGTTTCGGCAATTGCAATAAAATATTTAAGAGAGCTTATCTTCATGGCATTCCCCGGCTTTAAAACATCACTCCGCTGATCAGCACAGAATCGGAGTCCGACGGTACATATAGGATTTCATAGAAAATCTTACACAACCTGTGTATCAACTACAAAGATATATCGACCAACTTATTGATTATTATTTCTAACTTGAGAGCAGAATGTTATAGCTTTTTTTCATATATTAAAGATTTTTATATATTATACAAAGATTTCTGAGGATAGTATATTAATTCAGCAGGTATAGTTGAGATAATTTGAAGGAATAAACAGCTTATGACAAGTCCCCTATCGGGATACTCCTGTCACATTATTATTTCATGAGAGCTGTTCTTATCAAGGAGGAATAGAAAGTCATGACAAACAGGGAAAGAATCAAAAGGACATTTTCCAACCAGCCGGTGGATAGAGTTCCTATAGCCTTTTTTCATCATTTTACTTCACCAAATGTCTGGAATATGGGTTTAAATGATCCTGAGGCCCTTGAAGCCAATATAAACCTCCACAAGCCGTCTCTTAAAAAGTTTGTTCCCGATATCATCAAGATAATGAATGATACTCTCATGATGATGCCTTTGGATGTCAGCGGAATCGAAAAAGCTTCTGATCTCTACAAGATAAAGAAGCCTATGATTGATTCACCTTATGCAAAGGCTCAGATTGATCTTACAAAGCGTGTTATGGAAATATACAAGGGTGTTGATGCACCTGTATATGTAACCTGCTTCTCCGCAGCATGGGTTCTTAGAAATGCTTTCACTCAGGGTCTTCCTGTTTTTGGAGCAAAAGAGGATATCATGCAGCAGTTCATGAGAGAAGATCCTGTTGCCGTTAAATATGCTTTGGATATTCTGACAGAAGGTATAATCGATCTGAACAGAGTACTTCTGACAGAATGCGGTGCTGACGGTATATATTTAAGCTGCAGCAATCAGGGCGGCTTCTTCAATGAAGTTTTCCATAAAAAGTATGTTGCTCCCACAGAGAAAAAGATACTTGATGAAGCAAAAAAGATAAAAAATACAAATATACTTCATATCTGCGGATATCATGGTCATGGAAATGATCTGAGACTGTATAAGAGCTATGATTCAGCTGCGGCCATAAGTGTTGCGGTTGTTGCAGAAGGAACAAATCTTAAGGAAGCCAAAAAGCTGTTTAAAGGCAAATGTATCATTGGCGGCTTCTCACAGGATGGCATCATATATAAAGGCTCCAGAGAAGAACTGGAAAAAGCCACTTATTCCCTTCTTTCAGAATGCGGACAGACCGGTGTGATTCTTGGCGCCGACTGTACTGTTCCAAATGATATAGATGAAGAGCGTTTTAACTGGGTTCGTGAAGCTTGTAAAAACTACGCTGCATGCAATTCGGTTGTATCTTCAGCATCATAATTAATTTGCTTTAAAGAGAACTCTCCTCTCTTTAAATATATCCCCAAAACAGTGCCCTTCCTCTAAGGGCATTTTTTAGTGCCATAAACGAGAACGCGACTCGCGGAACGATTCGCTGTCAACCTATGACACTCAGGTAGTTATATGAGATTAATCAACAAGGGACCGGTTTTTGCACCGATCCCTTTTATGATTATTCTTTTTACCATGCAGCTAATTTAGTTCCGTTCTCTTCTTCCGTCTGAACAGGAGCTTCAAATACCGCTTTGCTGCTGTCCGGAATGGTGTTTTTAATTATGATGCCAAGCGCAAGTATGAGACATAGTATTTTCTATATTCTTTTCATTTACGCTCTGTTTCCTTTATTATTATCTTCTTTACCAAGAATGCTGATGGCTGTTATCACTATTCCTCCGGCCATAACAGCAAGCCAGCTATGACTCCAGTTGCCTTCAATATAACTCCAGATAAACATGATAAATACGGAGATCATAGCTATGACGGGTATAAGTTTTTTCGCAGTATGTATATTCATGGTCATATCCTTTCTTAGATCTTTTGATAATCAGCTGTTTTTCATTTATGGATTTATTTTACTTTTCAGCTGTGAGTTTTGTGATAAATACACCGTCATAGTATACGGATACTTCATCACCTGCCTGAACACCCTTTGTATCATAAACTGTATAGGACATATACAAACGTTTTGTGTCTCCGCCGACAATCTCAGGCTCTCTCGTCTGCTCGAATACAAAAGGATTTATGTAAACATCCTTTTCTTTTTCTATTACAAATTTAGTCTGATCAAAGGTCTTATCAGATCCCGTGTTGTTGTAGAGTTCAACTCCGAAATTCGGAGCACTTTCATTACAGCTTAGTTTGAGCTTTCGGCATTCAACTCCGTCAGAAGTTATAAACAGTCCGCCCTTTAGTTCCTTCACATCTTCGGATGAATCTTTTACTTCAAGAGTAACAGGATATTTCTTTTCGCCTTCCTTTGCCTGCTCCATAATCATTTTTGTGTAGGCTTCTAAATCTATGTTGTTAAAGAAATTCTCCAGATCCTCAGTGTTATTCTCATCAAGATTTTCGATCTCCGCCATCATACTGCTCTCGGTTTTTTCAAACATAGGCTTTGCCACTTTCATGACCTCGTCTATATCCATTTCCTTATCATCTGTGTACAAGGAGTAGATCATGCTTCCGTTAAACCAAAGAACATTACTTATATGATCATTGATGTTCTGACGTGACTTTGTCTCTACTGTATTTGAAACTTCCTCGTTCTCCACATTCCAGTCATAGAAAAGACCTGAAATATCCTCGAATTCCGTTCCGGGTTTCATTCTGGCACAGTACTTCTTACCATCAAGAGTGAAGTTCATTTCAGAAAGCTTATCTGATTCCATGATTCCATAGGACACCTCTTCTGCTCCTTCCGGAACTATGAACTCTTCACCGGTGAGATTCTTTACCTCTTCAGGAGATACATCATATTTCCATGGATTTGCCATTCCGGAAGCTGCAGCCTCTGCTGTCTCATGTTCGGTTTGTTCTGCTGTTGTTTCAGGTGTTGTTTCAGGTGCTTTTGTTTCAGCAGCGGTTGTTTCCTTTATGGTTTCTGCCTTAGTGGTTTCTTCCTTGTTTCCTCCTCCGCATCCCATCAGGGCCACTGCCAGACCAAAACTTATAAGTACCATGCCGTATTTTTTCATACTGATCTCCTCATCTGTAACCGTCTTTTCAGGTCCTTCATCTTTGACATACGGATATAAAATCCAATTGACTTTATACCCGCATGTTTTGGTTTATCTCTGACTTAGAGATGATTCTTATCCCTATTTCTTGGGAATGTCCTTCCACCACACAGGATAAACAATTCCCTGTGTCTGCCCTGCCTGTTCAAGGATCTTAATCATGGCGATGTAGTCTGCGTCAGAACAGAACTGGTCAATCTTACATGCATCACAGGTCCAGAAATTGTCACCATATGGATTGTCAACCGCCTTCATTGGTTTTCCGCATTCAGGACAGGTTGCCTCATTAGGACCTCCAAGTCCGCCAGTAACATTTGCCATATCCTCATCGGATAATGCAGTGTTCATCTTTTTGCCAAGCTTTTCAACCTGCTCCTTGGAATTTCTGATAAACTGAGTGTACTTGTTCTCGTTCATTTTTTCTCCTCTCTTAAATTTACTGGTTTCATTTGGTTTTATTTGTTTTTATTTGTTTTTAATCGTTTCCCAAAACATGCATTGTCCAGCCCCCGGCTATGGCATACAGGCCTACCTTCGTGCCCTCCGGAACTACAGTATCAGTCCGGTTTGTGGCAAAGAGCATAGCTCCGTCATCAAAAAGAACCTGATACTGTCTTCCTCCAAGATGAGTGACTACCGATCCCAAGGCATCAAATTCCGGTAATTTATGCTCTGATGCAGAAAGACCGCCGGTAGCGTTCAGCAGCATTTCATCCGAAAGCTTAAAATTCTTATTATCTGCCATACCACTACTCCTTCTTCTCTTAAAAGCTTTTGCCTTTATCGGCACCGCTATGTTTTTCATTCCCCGGAAACCTTAACTTTATCTCTGTCAACATTTCCTTTTCTTTATGTCTCGACTATAACAAGGCTATCCACCTTCTACAATGTTTCATGTCTATTCGGTCTTTTTTCATGTCTGATCGGTCATTCCGGCAGTTTAGGATTATTCTTTTCCGTTAGCTGACATTATCTTTATTCATAAATAATTCTTTCAGCTCTTCATTCATTTTTCTGATCTGCTTCTTCCAGAGCATGTACTGGACAAGCCATATCATCCCATAGACCAGGGTGAAAATGATTAGAACTGCAAAAAGTGTATTGTCGGGGAACCATCCCAGTATGGAGCTTATGATAAGCATGGTTATAAAAGTCACGAAATAATGTGTAAAGGTTGCTTTATCAAGAGACCACTCTTCGAAATCATAGACAACGGAACCTCCATATCCTACGATTCCCAGAATTCCCGAACCCAATAGATGCATTACAAGAAATGATTTATTTACAGTACTTCCGTCAGGTGTGCAGACCACATACATAAATATGCCTACCAGGAGTTCCAGGGTGAAACCGAGTAAAATTTTCCACATGATCTTATGTTTTAAATCCATGGTTACTCCTTTCTCTGAAGAGCCAGTTTTACATCCTTAACTCTTCTTCTCGCGACCCAGGTGCTTTCACCGTTAACAAGTTCAACCATAATTGTTCCAGCGGCAGAAAAATCAAAACTCTTTACCATCTGAAGGTTAAGTATCTCAGACTGTGAGATACGTACGAACCTGCCATGATCAAGCATCTCCTCAAGTTCTGTCAATGTCTTTTTAATTTCATAGACCCTTTTTCCGGTGGACACCATGACTTTTCTGTTGTTAATGAATATCCTTATCATCTGGCTTTGTGGAAGCATGACCTGGCTTTCTTTAAAAAACGCCGGTATCATGGGTATCTTCTTGCTGGCATAGGATTGGATCGCAGAAATGACACCCTCCACCTCCTCGGTGTGAGCATTATTCGTAATCAATACATTAAGTTTTTGACATGCCTTGTCTATCACAAGTTTGATATCAACCAAGTCGGACATATTATCACCTTTTGTTGTGGCCATACTAAACCGGCCGTAATCATGTTTCGGAGTATGTACTGCTATCTTTTGGGAGATTCTTTCTCAGGATGGTGTGATTGTACCCATCCTTACGCTCATAACACATTTCATCCATAACCATCTTGGTCATATAGATTCCAAGCCCGCCTTTTTTTCTCTGTCTAAGAGGAATGCTTACATCGGGATCCTCCTTTTTTGTGGGATCATAGGGGACACCCTTATCTCTTATATCCAGCTGTACCAGAGTTTCTTCCGGAAAGCTTACAGAAACATAAGCATCTCCGGTTATTCCCTCATAGGCATATTGGGAGATATTAACAAGCATTTCTTCAAGTGCCAGATCAATTCTTTGCATAACATCAACCCTGCATCCATGTTCTTCCAACAAAGAATTAATAAATCTGATGGCAGACTCTATATTTTCGAGTTTAGCCTCGATTTTCAGTTCCTTTATTTTCTCCATGGTTCATTAATCTATGATGTGAGTGTCAAAAACTGACATCGAATCCTTCCGTATAGAGCGTTCTTTCTTATGTCATTCTATTTTTATAAAATCTTTAAAGCCGGTAATCTTCAGGATTTCCATGACTTCAGGGGAAACATTTCTGAGAACAGCGATGCCCCCCTTCTGTTCGGTATAGTCCTGCGCCCAGTAAAGGACTCTCAGTCCCGCTGATGCTATGTACACAAGACCATGAAGATCAAAGTAAATATTCTTTACCTCATCAGGTATATCGTTTAATCTGTCGTCCAGATCCATGGCGCTCATGGTATCAAGCTTTCCATCTATTCCAAGGAACAGATCCTCTCCTTTGACTTCCCAGGTTATTTCCATATATGATCCTCCTTTATGCATCCACTCTTTGTCGTTCCACAAGACTTGCAAAAAAGCCATTATGTTTCATGAGTTCATCGTAAGTTCCATCCTCTACGATATGACCGCCGTCCAGTACCAGTATCCTGTCGCACTGTTTTATGGTGGACAGTCTGTGTGCAATCACTATTCTTGTGCAGTCCATCTCACTAAGAGCATCTGAAACCTTTTTTTGTGTTATGTTGTCAAGGGCCGAGGTGGCCTCATCAAATATCAGAAGTTTTGGCTTCGGTGCCACGGCTCTTGCTATCATAAGCCTCTGTTTCTGTCCTCCTGATATTCCGCCGCTTCCTTCCGAAATAAGTGTATTCATCCCCATAGGCATCTGTTTTATATCTTCATCGATTCCGGCTATCCTTGCCGCCTCCCAGGCATCTTTAAGGGTAAGATGTGGCGCGGCGATAACTATGTTGGAAAAGATATCTCCCTGAAAAAGCTTTCCGTTTTGTGTAACAACACCTATATTTTTCCGGAGAGACCGAAGATCCAAAGCGTTAATGTCTTTTCCGTCATAAAAGATTCCTCCTTTTGTGGGCTTCTCAAAGCCAAGGAGCAGTCTTACAAGAGTTGACTTTCCGCAGCCGGTTTTTCCGACTATGGCTACATACTGTCCCGGAGTTATCCTGAGGGACAGATTATCTATGATGATCTGTGAATTCTTTTTGTACCTGAATGTCAGATTGATGAGTTCTATGTTGCCTGAGATTCCGGTCAATGTTTCTTTATTTTCCGATATTTCAGGTTCTGCTTTCAGTATGGGCTCTGCCATCTCAAAGGTGGGTTTGACATTGGCAGCAGTCAGAGCCATGCCAAAGAGTGACATAAAGGCCCCTGAGACCATGCCGTAGGCTGTATTAAAAGCTATGTACTCCGCAGTTGAAACATGAGTCACGATGGCCTGATTGTACATCACTATGGTACCGATAATGGATATGGCGGAGCTTATGACCGAATTCATCTTTATAAGCATGGGGGGATCGTATCTCAGCTTTACTACCTTTGCATATAGATCACCCCACCTTGCGAAAGCTCTTTTTTCGGCTCCCGTAAGCTTTATCTTTTGAATTCCCGAAATCACCGCATAGCTCATACCGCTTTCTTTTGATCCGAGAAGCATCTGCTTTTTGGTGAGCTTCATCTGAAGAAATGAGGATATTACCGTAAACCCCACCGTTATTGCTATGATGATGAGAGCCGGAATAACAAGCCCCGGAGCATAAGCAAAAATCTGTGTAATGTACACCAGGGAAAAAACGGATGTAAGTCCTGTGTTAAGTGCAACATTAACAAGAGTGGAGCACAGGGAATTCACATAGGATGAACGGGAGGAAAGCTCTCCCGAACTGTAGTCCTTGAAAAAGCCGGCAGGAAGAGACATTATCCTCATCATGGTGGCAGCCTCTACCGATATGCTCATTTTCGTATCTATCCTTTGGGAAATAAGGTTTTTTGCCGCACTCAGCATAAGAGCGCCCCAGGATGTACATAAGAGAAACATGGCAGTCACTATAAGAAGGGATACCTCACCCTCAGCTATCACATCCCTGAAGAGAAAAAGATTTATCCTGGGTGTCAGCATGGAAACCAGTATCACCACCAGCGTCGCAAGAGTGATCAGTACGTAATCAGAAGGCTCAATAATATGCAGGATGTATGAAAAAAGATCAGCTATCCCCAATTTCTTAACAGGAAAAGGCCTATAGAAAGAAAATGCTTCTCCCGTAAAGTCAGTTTCATTTTTTCCGGTAACTCTCGTATATTTACCCGAAATATCATCAAAGAATCTGTAACCCGTAAGTCCGTAGGGAAGAAGGGCAACGGGAGCCCCGTCAGGTTTCCGGAAGCCTATCATGGCTCCAAAGGCATCATTTCTAAAGCCCGGTGTGAGCTTGACTCTTCTGTACATGATACCTGAAGGGTGAAGGACATAATCAAGCTTTTCTTCTATAGTCACTATCTTCTTCGGAATATCGGTCTTTCTGACATGATAGTACCTGAGTATCTCTTCGATGGCATTCTTAGCCTTTTCACCCGCATCCATGCCGGAGTCAAGAAAGGTTTCTCCTGTTACTGCACCGGCGATCTTTCTGAAGGTGTTACTAAGAGCCTGTTCATCATTCTGTTTTCGAAGTTTAATCTGATTATCAAACCAACCCATAGTTTACTCGCTTTGAACCAATTCCTTGTAGTAACCGCCCTTTTGATAGAGCTCCTCATGAGTTCCCCTGTCCACTACTTCTCCGTGTTTCAGAACTATGATCTCATCACAGTCTCTGATGGTTGAAAGTCTGTGGGCAATGACTATACAGGTTATTCCTCTTTCTTTGATGGCATTTACCACATCATACTCTGTTCTTGCATCAAGAGCAGAAGTTGCCTCATCAAGTATGACTATAGTGGGATCCTGTGCCAGAACCCGGGCTATCTCCATCCTCTGTCTCTGTCCTCCGGAATAGTCTTTTCCGCCTTCCAATTTGATGTAAATAAAAGAAAAAGTCCTCAGTTCTTAAGTTGCTTTAACACTTACTTTCTTTCCGGAGAATGAAATTCCAAATTTCAAAATATCCCGGATGCCTTCATTCTTCATTTCAGCATCATATCTCTTCTCATCAATCTGGGCTAATGCTTCATCCGCCAGTTCTGAAAGCGCCTCTCCACTCAGGTCCTTTTTCCACTTAAGCTCCATAATGATTCCGGGATATCTGTCTTCTCTCGGACTTAGGCTGATATCATACATGCCATCTCCGGCTTCTCTGTTGGACTTGATTTTATACTGATTATCCATCAAAGCGATCAAACCAAGTACCAAGCCATGATATGACACCAAATAATATTAACATTTTGAGCAATTAAAAAAATGCCCTTTGAAAAGTAAGGGCACTTTTTATTATCTATCTTTGAAGTGTATAACTAATCAGAGGTACAAGCATAACCGTAAATATCTCACGTACATATGTGTAATATACGACTCGGATATTTATCAAGCTCCGTAGCAAAGATCCGTTACAACTCCATTTGCAACTGTTATATAGAGAACCGGTCCGGTGCTGGATATAAATTCTGATTTACTCATATAGTAAAGCCCATCATCACCACCCTCCTCGTACTTGGTTTGACTGGTAAGTTTAAACTGATAGGTACCATTACTCATCCGTGTCGTGTCTTCCCAGTTATTACCCTGATAATAATCCAGGGAACCTTTAACTGTCAGAACATCACCACTGATTGAAACAGAGGACAGATGTGAAATACCATAGCCACTGTCATATAAGTTACCATAGTAAGTTCCGGATGTGGTTACATATGAGGAGCTGCTGCTTGAACTACTGTAACCGCTCGAGTAACGTGACGGCTGTCCATCCCATGCTCCATCTGAACCAACATAATATCCATCCGGTGTCCATGAGTTTACAAGCATAGCACCGTCACTTCCGAGATAATAATTACCAACCCATCTGTTAGTCACAGCATACCCATAATCGTCTATATAGTACCAGTCGCCGAAGTCGAAGGTCCAGTGTCCGGCAAAAGCTGTGATAGAGAAAAGTGAACTGATAATAGCCAGAACAATCGAAAATCTAAGTGCCTTTAAATGTTTACTTAGCATGTTTACCTCCTAAAATCTGATATGCAAAAAGCCACGAACTACTTGTGTCTAAAGAAGTATATCGGCGATGTTCAGGTGTTATATAAACTTTGAAATCTTCCTTCTCTGATTCCTTTGGTTTAAAAGCATATGTGTAATAGTACTTTCATTCCAAAAAAATAATCGAATAATTCACAGTATTTGTGACCTTAAGGCATAAAAATCTGTCTATAGATATGAAGGGACAACACGACTGTATATTCCAGAGGTCAAGTTTAATCAAGATATCAGGAGGCATTTATGAAGAAAAAACTCATAGCAAAAGGTCTGATGGCGGTATCAGTCATCGCACTTACAGCATGCCAGAGTGGATTGGATATCCCGTCCCCACAGGATAACTCCGGCATTATCATGAAAAGCGAAAAAGATATAGCTGGAGATACCGGAAATACAGAAGCTGATGCAGAAAAAAACCGGAAGGATACATCCGGAGATGACCGAAAGGATGTAAATGATAAGGATGATACCAAAGAAACAGAGCTATCCACTGAAAAAGCCATAGAAATGGCAGGGAAAGCATATGACGGGTATGAAGCATCCTGGGACAAGCCTACCGTTGATTACATGCTGCTTAACCACGGAAGTTTTCTCGAAGAAAGCAGTGACAGTCTTCTGGAAGCATGCGACACGGAAGAAGAAAGGGAGGCTGCCAGGGAGTATCAGAAAATTTCAGAATCCCTCAGAGGATATTTCAGAAGGGTCAAATATTACGAACCAAAAGATGGCATCACGATAGGGATAGCCAACAAGAAGCTATACGAATACAAGATATCCGATACTGAAGAAATACTGAAACTCTATAAAAAAATGCTGGAACTCATGTATAGTCTCCCGGGATACGGCATGACATATGATGATGACATGAGTGCAGGGACATGGCTTAAGGGCAGCATGAATATGACAGGCTCTCTAGGAGCAATGAACAACTATATAATGGAGGCTGACGGTTTTACTGCTGAAGCTGCATCTGCCGCAGAAGAGGCTCCGTTACCTATGCCGACATTGGCAGAAAAAGAATCCTTTGACTGGAATACGGAAGAATACAGGAGTTTTTCCGAGAACAGATTCATGTCAGCCAAGGCAAGCCCGTTCTCTACCTTCGGTATGGATATAGACACTGCATCCTACGGGAACCTCAGAAAGAAGGTTTTCAACGGAAGGGATATCCCCATCGATTCAGTCCGTACCGAGGAGATGCTCAACTACTTTGATTATGACTATGTGAAACCGGAAGGTGATGATAAATTCGGAGTAACCGTCGAGATGGCGGATACCCCATGGAATGAAGATACTAAGCTCCTAAGGATAGGTGTTAAGGCAGAAGAAGCCGTTACCGGTAACATTAGTTCAAATGTGGTATTCCTCATAGACACATCAGGTTCCATGTTCGACCCTGACAAGCTGCCTCTTGTCCAAAAATCCTTCCTCATGCTTCTCGACGGGCTTGATGAGGACGACAAAATATCAATCGTGACATATGCCGGAGGTGACACTGTAATATGTGAAGGTGTGACATGCAACAGGAAGGAAGAGATAACCGAGGACATACTCTCCCTTGAAGCATGGGGCGGCACAAACGGCGCGGCAGGGATAAAGACAGCATACGAGCTGGCAAGAGATAACTACATTGAAGGCGGCAACAACAGAGTCATACTCGCCACAGACGGGGACCTTAACATTGGCGCATCAAGTGAGAGTGAACTTGTGGAAATTATAAAGAAAGAAAAGGAGTGTAATGTGTTCCTGTCCGTACTCGGAGTAGGAACGGGAAACTATAAAGATTCCAAGATGAAGGCACTTGCGGACAACGGGAACGGCAATTTCGCATACATCGATTCCACATCAGCTGCGGACAAAGCACTCAGAAAAGATTTCTACTCCCTTATGTACACTGTGGCAGAGGATGCGAAGATGCAGGTGGAATTTAACCCCGATAAGATCAAAGGCTACAGGCAGATAGGCTACGAACTGAGGCAGCTCGATGTTGAAGATTTTGCGGACGATACTAGGGATGGCAGCGAGATCGGCTCAGGACAATGCGTAACTGTTCTTTATGAAATAGTGCCTGTGGATTCATCAATGGAGATACCCGATGTAAAAACCAAATACGGGAATGACCGTGGGAACGTTACCGACACCGATGAACTCCTTACCGTGAGCATACGGTACAAGCAGCCGGGAAGCAGAGAAAGCATTCTGATGGAAGTACCGGTGACAGGAGACTCTTACAATGAAAAAATGAGTAACGACATGTCATGGGCTGCCGGCGTTGCCCAGACAGCCATGCTCCTGAAGGATTCGGAATACAAAGGAGACTCATCATACAGTGAGATATATGAGAGAATGATAAAGAATCCGGACATCAAAAATGACACCACCAAAGCACAGTTCCTCTATATGCTGAAGGAGCTCAGGGATAAATCTTCATAAGATTATTCTCTCACAAAGTTTGAAAATCTCATAATCCTGGTTTAATTCAGATATAGCTCAAAAAAAGTACTTCAAAGATACCTGACAGATACCTTTGAAGTACTTTTAGTTCACTTTATGGTCTCAAAACCCACGCAATTTCAAGCTTTCTTCTCGAAATCATGCGGCTTATTCTGGTTCTGCATCCTGCCTGTGTATGAATAGAAGTAGGTTTTCATCAGACCGTATTTAAAGTGAATAAACCCTTGAAATTACGTGCCTTTCAGCACTTCAATTTTTTTCCGGCCAATTATTTCTGACTATCCGGCCAATTTTGGAATTCACAACAAATTGTCTTTTTTTTGTATTTCTCTGAAACTGAATATATCAGACATTACGCAACATTACTCAGACATTACTCAACATTACTTTTCTTTATCAGAAGTTCCTTTCCTTCAAAAGCAAACGCAAGCTTTATTATCCTGTCTTTGCTATATCCCGCTTCAAGAAGCTCGGTTTCATACTTCTTATCTTCGATCTGTTTCAGCGCTATATCGCAAAGCTCATCAAGGGTCCTGCCATTATCGCTCCGACGCTTGGACTTAAACTCGATGATAACAGCATTATCCTTTTTATCCTTCGGACGGAGCATGACATCATAACGGCCCAGTCCGCTTTCGCGGTTTGACTTTATCTCGTATCTGCCACGAAGTTCCACAAGAAGCCCGATCACAAGACCGTGATAGAAGTTTTCCGGAGCTGCTTTACCACTTCCGTCAAAAGTACTGATCATACTTTCGCAGATTTCTGATAAGGTATCTGTCATGTCATCTATGTTGCCTTCCAGGAGTGCTTTAACAAAATAACTGTAATTTTCTCCTGCATTCTCAAACCATCTCTCTACAAGCAGACTAAAGCTGTCTTTGACTTCGTGATTTGTGAGTTTAAGGCTATACACCGCCATGTTTCCTTCGCCTTCTATAGAAACCGGCTTTAGATATCCGGCTGAGAACAAAAGACTCCATATAGCGTTCTTATTACCGGTTATCTCTCCGTAGACAAGCTGTTCATCAATCTTTGTTTGTATCACGCCATCATTAAGCAGATCCTCAAAAGCCTTCTTTATCTCAACGCTCCCTTCTCTTACGAGCTTTGACACAAGTGAATTAGAGCTTGTATTAGCCCAATACGGTTCATATTTACCTTCTTGAAGGAAAGAAATGATGGACCATGGATTATAGATATCTTCAGTATTTCCAAACTTAAACCCATCGTACCATTCTTTTACCTTTTTCTTTTCAGAACTGTATCCGTAAGCTTCCAATGCCTCGAATACTTCCTTCTCAGTAAATCCAAAACAGTCAGCATACTTATCAGATGAAATAGTTACAATTTTCAAATTGTTAAGATCTGAAAACAATGACTCCCTGCTTACGCGTGTAATACCGGTCAAAAGGGCTTTCTGAAGGTTTGGATTGGTTTTTAAAGTGGAATTAAACATATTCCGCATGTAACCTGAGATTTCATCCCAATAGCCATTTACATAAGCCTCCTGCATTGGAGTGTCATATTCATCTATCAGAATAATGACTTTCTTATTATAGAAATCCGAGAGCCATCTGCAAAAAGTATTTAGGCATTGGCACGCGGTTTTCTCATCCATGTCGTAACTTACTTTTTTGTAGAATTCCAGATCTTTATCACCCATTTTATCTGTGAGCCAGGTATTCTGTGCGATCCACTCAGTGAAAAGCCAATTAAACTGTTGTAAAGCACCTTTATATGTCTCTGCTTTTACACTGGCAAAGGAAACAAAGAGTACCGGCCACTTTCCACACTCTTTCATCATTTCAGTATCCTGTGAAATACTTAATCCATCAAAGAGCTCCTCATTGTTTCCCTGTCTTTCAGAAAAGAATTTCTCAACAGTGCTCAGCATCAGAGTTTTTCCGAAACGACGCGGACGGGTGATCAATGTAATATCATCCTTACTTTGCCACCATTCATTTATAAAATAAGTTTTATCTACGTAAAAAGCATTTTCTGTTATAACCTTTTCGTAATCTTGTAAACCCAGTCCAACCGTCTTTAGCATGTGAACACACCTCTTTCCACTACGTCCATATATGCCTAATAGTAGCATAATTCCGGCTGTCTCTCAAATAAGATGGACTCGATAGTTTTCAGGTGAAATCATAATACTCCAAAAAAAATGACCGTGAATATCTCCACGGTCATGATCAACTAAAAGTATCTGGTTAATATGTTGCTATCCCAACATGGTAAGCCTTTCACTTACCTGGCATATACGACCACCGATAGTTCGATGTCCGTCGGGTGCTTCCGTTAGTGATAGTTGTTCTCGATGCCAGAGCACCGCCATACCGCTCCTTAGTATGGATGTCCATCATACGACGTGAAAGAGAATACTCTTTCGGCGATTAAATTATTTCATATTAGAATATCATTTTCAATAGTAAACTATAGTTACATTGCCCTCGCTCAATTGTAGTTAATTGTTCTGTTTTATAAAAATGTGATTATTTCTTTTTATATTGCGATAAAAAATGAGGCTTCGGGCAATTTTCCGGCCAAAATAAAAGTACTTCTCCGGTATCTTATAGATACTTTTGAAGTACTTTTAGTTCACTTTATGGTCTCAAAACCCACGTAATTTCAAGCTTTTTTCTCGAAATCATGAGGCTTATTCTGGTTCTGCATCCTGCCTGTGTATGAATAGAAATAGGTCTTCATCATACCATTATAGATCTTACGGTTCTTATCGGCCTTGCCGAGATACTTCTGTGAATCCTCCCAGGCCGTGATGACATGCATAGCCCAGCTGTCGAGACCCTGATATGCCTCCTTAAGCTCTGTATAGAGCATAGGAAGATTTCTCTTGTCCTCGATACGCTCGCCGTAAGGCGGGTTACTGATGATGTAACCGAACTTACCGCTGTGGGAGAAGTTGGCAACATCCCTGACCTGAAGGTGGATGATCTTGTCTACGCCTGCACGCTCGGCATTCTCTCTTGCCACCGGAATAACGTCAGGGTTAATGTCATAGCCCTGAATGTCTATCTTTTTTCCGGACTTTGTTACACCTGTCTCAAGAAGCTCGGTGTCAACCATCTCATTTGCTTCGTCGAGGGCATTGTACCATACCTTCTTGTCAATGAAGTTAGTCCAGGTCTCTGAAACGAAAGCTCTGTCCATACCTGGTGCGATATTGGCTGCCATCATGGCTGCCTCGATGATAAATGTTCCTGATCCGCACATAGGATCAACAAGAGCATGCTCCTTTGTCCAGCCTGACTGCATGATGAGGGCTGCCGCCAGGGTCTCTGTAATAGGTGCGAGACCCTGCTTCAGACGATAGCCTCTCTTATGGAGAGACTCTCCCGAAGTATCAAGACATACCGTGAACTCATCCTTATAGGCAAATACTCTTACCGGATACTTTGCACCGTGTTCCTCGAACTGCTGAATGCCGAAGAAATCGCCGAGTCTTGCAACCATAGCCTTCTTCATGATGGACTGAATGTCTCTGGTTGAGAAAAGCTTTGATTTAACCGAGCTTGCCTTGGTTACCCAGAAGCTTCCGTCCTTTGGAATATACTCTTCCCAGGGAAGCTTCTTTGTTGCCTGGAACAGTTCCTCCCAGGTCTCAGCCTTGAAGGAGCCGACCTTAAGAAGGATACGCTCAGGTGTACGCATGAAGATATTGGCACGGGCAATGGCGTCTGCGTCACCGATAAAACCTACACGTCCGTCTGTAACTGTTGTAATGTCATATCCTAAATCTATAACTTCCTTTTTGGTCACTGCCTCAAGTCCAAAATGACATGGCGCAACAAGTTCAAATGTTTTCATATTAATCTCCATTCTATGTTGAATCAAATAAATAAAAAACGGATCTGAAGGCGCGGATTAAATCCTCAGCACTTCAGATCCGTATCCTTCACTAACTCATAAAACGGTATAGTACCCAGGCAACAACCGCTGCTATCATCATCGGACCAAGGTATGGTGCGAGGAGATAAAGTATTCCACCTATAATATTTACAAGTAATTCAAGAATCAGGAAGAAGATGATCATAGCTATGAGACAGCCCCAACCGCTTGTGGTGAAGACATGCCCATAATTCTTTTTGCCATCCTGTGTGCGAGAACTATTATCGCCAAAAAAGCTGTTAAATGCGGAACGTCCGTTGTCATTTCTGACTCCCTCTTCCGAAAAGCTTTCCTGTTCATGACGACTTTCATTTTCATAATTCTGACCCGGTGTTTCCGAATCTGTCTGTGTTTCGTATGCTCTGTCCTGAGCATTTCCGTATGCACCGCGAGAACGTTCATAGTCAAATGCATCGGAATAGGGTTCTGTGTCTATAGTTCCTCTGATTTCTTCGTCCTGACTGGCTACAGGATCTCCGGCAGCTTCAGCTGTATCGATAATAGTCTTAGCAAGAAGTCTCGGTGAACCGAGCTCTGCCACAACTTCGGCTTCGCTTCTGCCCTTCTGAACCTCATTGCTTATATAGTTGTCATAATAAGCAAGCTGATCAAATATCACCTGATCCGAAACCATGAGCTTCAGTTGTACGGTTAAATCGTGGAGGAATTGTTCCTTTGTCACGTAAGCACCTCTCTCTCGAGTATTAATCACTAGATAGAATAAACCGAGACCTGCATACTATGCAAGTCTCGGCGGCAAAATTCAGATAAAATTCACAATGAATTACGGAAACTCAAAGATGCGGATCCGGAAACATTGGCATAATACGGATGGAACTGCCTTAGTTCTCCCCGGCTGCAGGCTCCTCATCAGGAACTACTGCGATACCAAGGTCAACAAGCTGCTGCTCGTCAAATACAGGAGCAGGTGCCTCCATCATAGGATCTGAACCATCCTTAACCTTAGGGAAGGCGATAACATCACGGATAGTATCTGATCCAACCATCCACATGGCAAGACGGTCAAGACCGTAAGCAAGACCTGCGTGAGGCGGAACACCGTACTTAAATGCCTGCATAAGGAATCCGAACTGCTCACTGGCCTTCTCTGGAGTAAAACCAAGCTTCTCCAGCATCTTCTCCTGAACGTCTGCCTGGTGGATACGAACTGAACCACCACCAAGCTCTGTACCGTTAAGAACGATATCGTAAGCCTTTGCGCGTACTGCACCCTGGTCTGTATCAACAAGTGGAAGATCCTCGTCCATAGGCATAGTGAACGGATGGTGCATAGCCTGGAATCTGTCAAGCTCCTCTGACCACTCGAACATAGGGAACTCTGTAACCCAGAGGAACTTCCATGCTGTACGATCGATAAGGTCGAGATCTGAACCAAGCTCGAGACGAAGTGCACCGAGAGAATTCCATACGGTTGTCTTCTTTGTATCTGATACGAACATAAGAAGGTCGCCTGCCTGTCCGCCCATTGCATCAACAAGAGCCTTAAGCTCCTCTTCTGTCATGAACTTTGCGAATGATGACTTGTATGTGCCGTCCTCATTGATTGCGAGGTAAGCAAGACCCTTTGAACCGTAGCCCTTAACGAACTCGGTGTACTTGTCGATCTGCTTACGAGGCATCTTGGCCTGTCCCTTGACATTGAGACCCTTGATGACACCGCCATCATGAGCGCAGTTTGCAAATACTGAGAATCCGCAATCCTTTACAACCTCGGTCACATCCTGAAGGAGCATGTCAAAACGCATATCAGGCTTATCTGAACCGTAGTTGTTCATGGCATCTATCCACTTCATGCGACGGATAGGAAGCTCAATGTCTACATTACAGATCTCCTTAAATACATACTTAAGAAGTCTCTCATTAACTTCGATAACATCATCAACATCAACGAAAGAAAGTTCCATATCCACCTGTGTGAACTCAGGCTGACGGTCAGCACGAAGATCCTCATCACGGTAGCATCTTGCAAGCTGGAAGTAACGGTCGAAACCGGATACCATAAGAAGCTGCTTAAGAAGCTGCGGTGACTGTGGAAGGGCATAGAATGAACCATGGTGCATACGTGAAGGTACAAGGAAGTCTCTTGCGCCCTCAGGTGTTGACTTGATAAGTGTAGGAGTTTCGATCTCAAGGAAACCGTTATCCATCATGAACTTACGGATAAGGAAAGCGAGCTTTGCCCTGGTCATGATGCGCTGTGCAAGTTCAGGACGACGAAGGTCCAGATATCTGTACTTGAGACGAACATTCTCATTGGTTGCGATTCCATCCTCAATCGGGAATGGCGGAGTCTCTGACTCGGAAAGGATACGAAGTGATCTTGCTGAAAGCTCGATGGAACCGGTCTTCATGTCCTTGTTGGCATCCTTACCACGGGAACGAAGTATACCTGTAACTGCGATAACGAACTCTGAACGAAGCTTTGCAGCCTTCTCAAAAACCTCAGATCCGCAATCAGCCTCTTCGAAGATTATCTGTAAAATACCGGAACGGTCACGGAGATCTGTAAAAATAAGACCACCCTTGTTTCTGGACTTCTGAACCCAGCCCATCATGGTGACTTCTTTTCCGATAAATGATTCATCAAGTTCTGTACATCTGCACGTTCTGTGCAGACCTTTCATTGACTCTGCCATAAGAATACCTCTGTTTTATATTTCTACGATGAGTTATCCAATGTTTAGATATCTCATCTATGTAAAAGCCGTCATGTTTAGACGAC
This sequence comes from Oribacterium sp. P6A1, assembly GCF_000702885.1. Lineage (GTDB taxonomy): Bacteria > Bacillota > Clostridia > Lachnospirales > Lachnospiraceae > Oribacterium. The sequence goes on from NZ_JNKO01000008.1 coordinate 70,817, forward strand.
TGATTTCCTTAGTTCAGTGAATCCTGATAGAATTCCTTAAACTCTGTGTAGCCTTCTGCTGTGAGCTGCTCCTTCTGGAACTTCTTGTTCTTGTTCATGCGGGATACGAGAACAGTCTCACCTTTGAGACGAAGTGCCATAGCCTCGTTAAGAGCCTCCGATGTCTTTTCAGCATCCAGATTCTTATCAAGAAGGAATGCTATCTTCTTTCCTTCACCCGGAACCTTTTCGTCCGCATCAAGCATGATGGTAATGATACGCTCAAAACCGATGGAGAAACCAACTGCAGGTGTATCCTGTCCTGTGAACTTTCCTACCATCTTATCGTATCTTCCGCCGCCGCCTACAGAACCGCTGAAGCCCTCGGCACGTATCTCGAAAATAGGACCTGTGTAGTAGCCCATACCACGTACGAGAGTAGGATCGAACTCTACCTTCACCTTTACACTGTCAACCTTTGCAACAGCTTCTACGATCTCTGCAAGGTTAGCTGTAACTCTTTCGGGAAGAACTTCCTTCAGCTTATCTCCCAGACTGCGAATATCCTGAGACTCTGTTCCGATGCTTGCAAGAAGCTCCTGGTATCTGTCGATAACAGCCTCTTCATAGCCAAGTGAAAGGAGCTCTTCCTTTACACCCTCGTTTCCGATCTTGTCTGCCTTATCAAGGCTTATACATACCTTCTCGAAATCCTCCTCAGGGAAGCCTGCGTAGGCCTGCATGCCGCGAAGGATTTCTCTATCGTTGATAACGATCTTGAAGTTATACTTCTCACCGAAACCTATGCGGTTCAGCAGTGTTGAGATGGCAAGAATAAGCTCAATCTCGGAAACATTGGAACCATCACCGAAGATATCTATATCACACTGCACGAACTCTCTGAAACGGCCCTTCTGTGGACGGTCTGCTCTGAATACAGGTCCGATCTGAAGTGCCTTGAAAGGGCTTGGGAGCTGTGCCTGATTCTGGGAATAAAAACGGCTTAAAGGTAATGTGAGGTCATATCTCAGTCCTGAATCACTGAGGTCATCAAGGCTGCCGTTCTGATATGCAGATTCCAGCTTATCACCGCGCTTCATAACCTTGAATATAAGCTTCTCATTATCACCGCCCTGCTTGCTGAGGAGGTTCTCGATATGCTCAACAACCGGAGTCTCTATCTCTGTAAAACCAAATTCCTTATATGTTCTTCTGATTTCCGAAAGAACATACTGGCGAAGCTCCATCTCACGGGGAAGGATATCCTTCATGCCTGTAACAGGCTTTTTCTTTAATGCCATTTCCATACCTCAATATCAATAAATTTCACGGTCAATAATTATAACAATATTCCATAACTACCGCAAGACCTCCGCCCATATTTGAGCGGAGGTCTTTTCTAATAACAGATGTAATAATTCAGCCCTGACAGGAACCGGGACGAGCCAAAGGGGATCCATAAGGTTCTTTAAAGATACTTCTTCATTGTGTCGTCTATATCAAGGGTTGCAAAGTAGTCTGCCGGAGTCTGGGCACGACGGATAAGCTTTACAGAACCGTCCTCCTTAAGAAGAAGCTCACTGGACCAGAGCTTTCCGTTGTAGTTATAACCCATGGCAAATCCATGAGCACCTGCATCATGGATGAAGAGATAATCCCCCTTCTTGAGCTCTGGAAGCTCACGGTCAATGGCAAACTTATCATTGTTCTCACAAAGCGAGCCAACTACATCGTAAGTCTTGTCACAAGGAGCATTTTCCTTTCCGAGGACTGTGATGTGATGATATGCTCCGTACATTGCAGGTCTCATGAGGTTTACTGCACAGGCATCAACACCCGCATACTCCTTGTAGGTGTGCTTGAAGTGAATGACCTTTGTGATGAGGGCACCGAAAGGACCGGTCATAAATCTGCCCATCTCTGTAAAAATGCTTATGTCTCCGAGTCCGTTGGGAACCAGAACCTCATCAAACACCTTATGTACGCCTTCACCGATCTCCAGAATATCATTTCCCTCCTGGTCAGGCTTGTAAGGGATGCCCACACCACCGGAAAGATTGATAAAGTCAAGCTCTACGCCTGTTTCTTCCTTGATCCTTACTGCAAGCTCAAAAAGCTGCTTTGCAAGTGTAGGATAATAATCATTGGTAACTGTATTTGATGCAAGGAAGGAATGCATACCGAAATGCTTTACACCCTTTTCCTTAAGTATGCGGTAACCCTCTATGATCTGATCTGTGGTGAGACCGTACTTGGCATCCTGAGGATTGTCCATGATGGTATTGGAAATCTTGAAATATCCGCCCGGATTGTAACGAAGTGAAAGAGTCTCAGGTAAGTATCCGAGAGTTTCCTCCAGTTCCTCTATGTTTGTGAAATCATCAAGATTTATGATTCCACCAAGCTTTTCACAGAACTTATACTCACTGAGAGGTGTTTCGTTGGAGGAAAACATGATCTCATGTCCGGAAAAACCACATGCATCGGACATCTGAAGCTCTGTAAGGGAACTGCAGTCTGTTCCGCAGCCCTCTTCCCTGAGTATCTTGAGTATGGAAGGATTGGGACATGCCTTTACTGCGAAATATTCTTTAAAGCCCTTGTTCCAGCTGAAGGCCTTATATACTTTTCTGGCATTCTCCCTGATTCCCTTCTCATCATAGAGATAGAAAGGGGTGTCGTAGGTCTCATTTATTTTCTGAACCTGCTCAAGTGTTGCATATGGTGTTTTCATTGGTTTCCTCCTCAACTTTTTTAAAAACAAGACCCCACAAATAAGACTATTTGTGAGGTTCTTATCCTCATCATGATGAAATATCATCCGTAAAGATGTAGATGCAGCCAACTGCCTCTCACTGATAATACACCGCACTCTCATTGTGTGCAATGAATTTCATCTTTACATAATATAACATTACGATGAAATTGAGAAATAATTTTTAGTTTATGCTCCCATTACTCGCATGATGTTTGTTGCGGTAACAGGCTGGTTGCGGGTCATTCTTGAAAGAATACCTGCTGTGATAACGCAAAGGTCACCCTTTTCTACGATTCCGCGGTTACGAAGCTCGTCCATGGAATTCTCAAAAAGCTCATCGGTTGTATCTGATCTTCTTGCCCAGATAGGTGTTACTCCCCAGAGGAGCATCATCTGACGAACTGTTGCCTGGCTTGGTGACATAGCATAGATAGGTGTTGCAGGACGATACTTTGAAATAAGTCTTGCTGTTGAACCTGTAAGTGAAGGAACGATAAGTGCCTTTGCCTGAAGCTCTGATGCAGTTGTAACGGATGCGGCACAAACTGCGTTTGAGATATTGGCATAAGTATTCTCATCAACCTTACGCTTCTTGTACATGTTGTAATCAAGGAACTGCTCTGTATACTCAACAATGGAAGCCATCATCTCAAGTGCTTCTACAGGATACTTACCTGCTGCTGTCTCACCTGAAAGCATAACCGCATCTGTTCCGTTGTATACTGCATTGGCAACATCAGTAACCTCGGCTCTTGTAGGACGTGGATTACGGATCATGGAATCAAGCATCTGTGTTGCTGTGATTACAAGCTTACCGGCATAATTTGCCTTCTTGATCATTTCCTTCTGAAGCTGAGGAAGACGCTTTGCCTCGATCTCTACACCGAGATCACCACGGGCAACCATGATACCGTCAGCTGCATCAATAATAGCATCAAGATTATCAAGACCTTCCTGAGACTCGATCTTTGCGATGATCTTCATTGTAGAACCTGCATTATCAATGATCTCACGGATCTGACGGATAGTCTCTGCATTACGAACAAATGAAGCTGCAACGAAATCGAAACCTACCTCTATACCGAACTTGATATCCTCGATATCCTTCTCTGTAAGGCCCGGAAGGCGAATGCTTACATTAGGAACATTAACACCCTTCTTCTCCCCCAGCTCACCGCCGTTGGTAACTTCACAGAGAATATCGGTTCCGTCAACCTTCTTTACTTTAAGACCGATGAGACCGTCATCGATAAGGATAACGCTTCCCTCAGAAACATCCTGATTAAGTCCGTCATAGTTGATATATACCTTATCCTTATTACCTATGCACTCTTCTGTTGTAAGAATGATCTCTGCTCCTGCCTCAAGAGTTACCTTCTTGTGATCTTCAAGCTCACCTGTACGGATCTCAGGTCCCTTTGTATCAAGGAGTGCTGCAATCTCACGTCCGCTGTCCTTACGAGCTTCCTTCAGAAGCGCAAGTCTGTCAAGGTGCTCCTGGTGACTTCCGTGAGAGAAGTTGAAACGGGCAACGTCCATATTGTCAGCGAGCTTTCTCATAATTGTATAATCATTTTCATTAGGTCCAAGTGTACATACGATTTTAGTTTTTCTCATTAATAAAGCCTCCTGTAATAATTGTGTTTAGTCAGTTTCATGTCATATGACCGGCCTCCCTGTACTCTGTATCGGAAAGCCAGTTCATATACTGATGTGTTTCACATCATCTGAAATCATTAATATGGAAAACATTGCCCCTCTTAGGCTTCTGATTTGAAAGATAGAAGAACAATGCCACATTTAAAAGTGAAAGGGCGATAGCGACTTTGGTGCCGATATCAGGTGTCCCCAGGAATATGAAGACATACAGAACCACTTCTGCGATTGCAAGCCACTTTGCCTTTATCGGTATGATAAAGTAAAGCATAAAGGTCGCATCCGGAAAAGTAAGGGCGTAAGCAAGGAAAATACTGAAGGTCATGTACGTCGGGTACAGCTGCAGTGACACTCCTGTTACTATATATATAAGAAGTGCTGACAGAACCAGCATGATGGCACCTGAAAAGAAAAAGAAATTATATTTAAAGGTACCCCAAAGCTGCTCCAATGTCATGCCCAGACTGTAGTAAACAAATACGGCGATCACCATCCATATAACACTTGTGGACGGCGGATAAAAAAGAAAAGTAACGATACGCCATATATGCCCATGCAGTATAGCCTCAGGATCAAGATCCAGATAAAAAAAGTAAAGCATGGGGTTGAACATCTGGATAAGAAAACCCACAACATAGATAACACAAATGTATTTCATAAGATCCGGGATGGCATATCGTCCGAATTTCCGTTCAAGCTTTTGAAATAAAGTCAAATCAAATCTCCTTAAATTAGTTTTTGTTGTACTAATATAAAAGGACCAAAATTCCCCTTTATAAAAATTTTTATAGAGTATATATTCAGAAAACTTCTTTTTCAAGGCAAAATGTGCTGAAAAAAATACATTTCATTCAATTTTCATAATTTTAAAATGTATACAGTTTTTATCATCTTTCTGTCCATCCGTTATCTCTCAAACCGGATAGAATCTCATAAAAATTTGTGGAATTTTGCCATTTAAAACAGAAAAGTCCGTTTTAACAAACAATGATTATCGCCCTTAAACCCCGGTTTTATTAACAAAAGTTTAACATTATAACGGTTGAACCACTTCTGCCAAAATGATAATATTACATTTCGGTTATATTTCTTAATAGGAAATAACCGCATTATTTTATCAGCATTAATCATGCTTACTATCTCATTTTCGACAGGAATATTTTCAACAATAATCATCCTTCGAAAAGTAAATTCACATAAATGGGGATTATTATGCAGCAATACAGACTTGGAATTGATATAGGTTCGACTACTGTCAAGATCGCGATTCTGGATCCTGAAAAGCATCTTATGTTCTCTGATTACCGGAGACACCATGCTGATATCCAGGGAACTCTCGCGGATATTCTTGAAGAAGCAAAGGATGGTCTTGGGGAAATCAGCCTTTCTGTGGTCATCACAGGCTCAGGCGGACTTACTCTCAGTAAGCATATGGACGCTTTCTTCTGTCAGGAGGTCGTTGCGGTGGCAACAGCACTTAAGAACTATCGTCCTGACACCGATGTTGCTATCGAGCTTGGCGGAGAAGATGCAAAGATCATATATTTTAAAGGTGGTATCGATCAGCGAATGAACGGTATCTGTGCCGGAGGTACAGGATCCTTCATCGATCAGATGGCTTCTCTTCTTCATACCGACGCAGCCGGACTCAATATACTTGCAAAGGACTATCAGATGATCTATCCGATAGCAGCCCGCTGCGGAGTATTTGCAAAAACAGATATACAGCCTTTGATCAACGAAGGTGCGGCAAGGGAGGATCTTGCGGCATCCATTTTCCAGGCTGTTGTAAATCAGACTATATCGGGACTTGCACAGGGTAAGCCTATCAGAGGACACGTGGCTTTTCTCGGAGGTCCTCTGCACTTCATGCCTGAGTTGCGTAAGGCATTCATCCGCACCCTGAATCTTCAGGGGGACGAAATCATCGAGCCTGAAAACAGCCACCTTTTCGCAGCCATAGGTTCCTGCTTAAACTGCCCGGAGGATGCAAAGCTTTCTTCCATCAGTGCACTCATCGACCTCCTGAGAAACGGAATCAAGATGGATGCGGAGCTTAAGCGTATGGAACCTCTCTTTGAGAATGAGGCCCAGTACAGGGAGTTTACAGACCGTCACAACAGGGCAAAGGTAAAGACCGGCAGTCTTTCCGACTATCATGGTAATGTCTACCTCGGTATCGATGCAGGTTCAACCACAACAAAGCTTGCCCTTGTGTCCGAGGAGGGGGAACTGCTTTACAAATTCTATAAGAACAACAACGGTTCTCCTATAGCCACCTCCATTGAGTCCATGAAAGAGATCAGGTCTCTTCTGCCCTCTGACGCCCGTATAGCTTATGCATGCTCAACAGGTTACGGAGAAGCTCTCCTGAAATCCGCATTTCAGCTTGATGAAGGAGAGGTTGAAACCATCTCCCACTACTATGCGGCATCTTTCTTTGATCCTGAGGTTGATTGTATTCTCGACATCGGCGGTCAGGACATGAAGTGTATCCGTATAAAGGACGGCACTGTTGATTCCGTTCAGCTCAATGAAGCATGTTCCAGCGGATGCGGTTCATTCCTGGAAACATTTGCAAAATCACTGGACTATTCGGTTATAGATTTTGCAAAGGAAGCACTTTACGCAGAAAATCCTACAGATCTCGGTTCACGCTGTACTGTTTTCATGAATTCCAATGTTAAACAGGCACAAAAAGAGGGTGCTACCGTATCAGATATTTCTGCCGGACTTGCATATTCTGTTATCAAGAACGCTCTTTTCAAGGTAATAAAGGTAACAGATGCAAAAGAACTCGGAAAACATATCGTTGTACAGGGCGGAACCTTTTACAACGATGCCGTTCTTCGTGCCTTTGAGAATCTTCTCGGAGCTCATGTTGTGCGTCCGGACATCGCCGGTATAATGGGTGCTTTCGGTGCCGCTCTCATCGCAAGAGAACGATATCATCTCGCAAACGAAAAACTGAAGAATATGAAGCCCACAGAGGAAGTCAAGGTGCCCCGTACCGCATACGGACGTATTCAGACCACCATGCTTCCCATCGACGACATCATAAATCTTAAATACACAACAAAGATGACCCGTTGTCAGGGCTGCAACAACCACTGTGTACTGACTATCAACCTGTTCGGTGCCGGAAGAAACTTCATTTCCGGAAACCGATGCGAACGCGGCCTCGGCAAAACAAAAATAAAGAGAGACATTCCTAATCTTTATGCTTACAAGCTTCAGAGAATGTTCGACTATGAGCCGCTCCCTCAGGATATAGCGGAGCGTGGTGAAGTCGGTATCCCAAGAGTTCTCAATATGTATGAGAATTATCCTTTCTGGGCCACCTTCTTCCGTGAGCTTAAGTTCCGTACTGTTCTTTCTCCCGCAAGTACCAGAAAGATCTACGAGCTGGGAATAGAAACCATCCCCTCCGAGTCGGAGTGTTATCCGGCAAAGATTGCTCACGGACATGTTGAATGGCTCATAAGAAACGGACAGAAGTTCATTTTCTACCCCTGCATACCTTATGAGCGTAATGAGACACCTGATGCAGGAAATCATTACAACTGTCCTATGGTCACCTCTTATGCAGAGAACATCAAGAATAATGTAGAGGGTCTTGAAGACAACTCTATCATGTTCATGAAGCCGTTTTTGGCTTTTACCAATGAGAAGATCTGCACTGACCAGCTGGTAAAGATATTTGCACATCCCGAAGATGGCGAGCATTCCATCCGTCCTGTGGGAGATTTGACCGAAGATAAGATTGCCGAGCAATTTAAAAAGTGGAATTTTACCGAGGAGGAGATACGTTCCGCTGCCCACGAGGCATGGACTGAGCTCACTCAGGCTCACCTGGATATGCAGAAGAAGGGCGAGGAAACCCTAAGATGGATGAAGGAGACAGGCCATAGAGGAATAGTTCTTGCGGGCCGTCCTTATCATGTTGATCCGGAGATCAACCATGGTATACCGGAGCTTATTACGAGCTACGATTTCGCCATCCTCACAGAGGATTCCATCTCACACCTTGCTAAGGTGGAGCGTCCCATCATCGTAACGGACCAGTGGATGTATCACACGAGACTCTATCGTGCGGCAGAATATGTAAAGACCAGAGAAGATCTGGATCTCATACAGCTTAACTCCTTCGGATGCGGTCTCGATGCAGTTACCATCGATCAGGTCAGAGACATTCTCACAGGCTCTGACAAGATCTACACTGTTCTTAAGATTGATGAGGTGAATAACCTGGGAGCTGCGAGAATCCGTGTCCGTTCACTGATCGCTGCTATCCGGGTACGTGATGAGAAGCATTATGTACGCACCATGCGTTCAGCAAGCTATGAAAGACGTCTGTTCACCAAGAGCATGAAGGCTGAGAACTATACCATCCTCTGCCCTCAGATGTCACCTATCCATTTCGAAATGGTGGAGACTGCCATCAGAGCATCCGGTTACAACCTGGTGGTTCTTGATAACGCAAATCGTACTGCCATCGATACCGGACTTAAATATGTAAACAATGATGCCTGCTATCCGTCCATCATCGTTGTGGGACAGATCATGGATGCCCTTAATTCAGGAAAGTACGATCTCAACCGGACAGCGGTCATCATGTCACAGACCGGAGGAGGATGCCGTGCTTCCAATTACATCGGCTTCATACGCCGTGCCCTTGAGCATGCAGGCATGTCACAGATTCCTGTTATTTCGCTCAATGCAAACGGCATGGAGTCAACACCCGGTTTCAAGCTTACACTTCCGCTTCTTACCAGAGCCATGCAGGCCATAGTATACGGCGATGTGTTCATGCGTGCCCTGTATGCAACACGTCCTTATGAGCTGGTTCCCGGTTCCGCTGAAGAGCTTCATCAGAAATGGCTTAAAGTATGTATCAAAGCCCTTTCCAAGAAGACACCTTCCATGAATCAGTTCTCAAGGAATGTCCGGGGCATCATCAGGGACTTTGATGAGCTTCCTGTCAGAGAGGGTCTTGTCAAGCCAAAAGTCGGTATAGTAGGTGAGATACTTGTCAAGTTCTCTCCTCTTGCAAACAACCATATTGTTGAGCTTCTTGAAAAAGAAGGCGCAGAGGCCGTTGTTCCGGATCTTATGGACTTCCTGCTCTACTGTTTCTATAACCAGAACTTCAAGTACGAAAATCTGGGTGCCCGCTGGAAGGGCAAAGCTCTGTGCAACTGCGTAATCAATCTTTTGGAATACTTCCGGAAGACTGCACGTAAGGAATTCGCGAAGTCCAGGCGTTTTACTCCTCCGGGAGATATCAAAGAGCTTGCAAAGATGGCCAAGGAGTATGTTTCCATCGGAAACCAGACCGGTGAAGGATGGTTCCTCACCGGCGAGATGCTTGAGCTCATGGATGAGGGTGTTTACAACATAGTTTGCACACAGCCTTTTGGCTGTCTTCCCAACCACATCGTGGGCAAGGGTGTCATAAAGGAGCTGAAGCGTCACAATCCAGAGGCGAACATTATTGCCGTGGACTACGATGCAGGTGCTTCCGAAGTAAACCAGCTTAACCGTATCAAGCTGATGCTGACTGTAGCCCAGAATAAGCTGAAGGAGCAGGCTTAAGTTTACTTTAGCCTGCAGAATTTGGCACCCGGTGCGGCGGCTCACGGTGTTGAAAGTACATCTCATACGAAAAAATCCTCCCGGCTCGTACGCATACGCGTTCGCTCCGGGAGGATTTTTCTATTCGATGTTCTTTCAAACAGCAAGCCTTGCCGCATCCGGGCACCAAATTCTTCACATTGTTAAAGTATACCTATTACTCGATTTTAATAGCTGCTGTTCTCTGCTTACATTCCGATATATTTGTACTAATAAATTCAAAGCCAAACCCCAGTGAAAACGGTCATTCAGGTGTGCCTAAGCTTGCTGCTTGAAAGAACATGAAGTGAAAAAGTCCATCAGCGATGAACACTCTGGTGTTCAATCACTGATGGACTTTTGAACGTAATGTACTTTCAACGCCGTGAGCTGGCACACTGGATACCGTTTTCACGTCCGTTTTGAATATATGTATCTATCAGCCCTCGTAAATCGGGTACTTCTTCACAAGCTCAGCGACCTTGGCATTGATCTCATCCTTAGAATTCTCGAAATCAGTAGCCGCCTTCCAGATACACTCGGCAATAGGAGCCATATCCTCCTCCTTGAAGCCACGAGCGGTTACAGCTGCTGTACCGATACGCACACCGGAAGTAACAAACGGAGAACGAGGATCATTAGGGATGGCATTACGGTTCAAAGTGATATGAACCTCATCACAGTTGTTCTGAAGAGCCTTACCTGTAAGCTCAGGAATATTGGTGAGATCCACAAGCATCAGGTGATTGTCTGTACCACCTGAAACAAGCTTGAATCCCTGCGCTGTCATAGCATCCGCAAGAGCCTTACAGTTCTTGACAAGCTGAGTCTGATACTCCCTGAACTCCGGCTTCAGTGCCTCACCGAAGCAGACAGCCTTGGCAGCGATAACATGCTCAAGAGGACCGCCCTGACATCCCGGGAAAACAGCCTTATTGAAATTATACTTCTTTGCGATCTCCTCACTTGAAAGGATAAGACCTCCCCTTGGACCGCGCAAAGTCTTATGAGTAGTAGTGGTAACAACATGAGCATAAGGAATAGGTGACGGATGAAGTCCTGCTGCAACAAGACCTGCAATATGAGCCATATCAACCCAGAGAACCGCATCAACCTTGTCTGCTATCTCACGGAATCTCTTGAAATCAATGATTCTCGGATATGCAGAAGCACCTGCGATGATCATCTTGGGCCTGTGCTCCACTGCCAGAGCCTCAACCTCGTCATAATCTATATATCCGTCAGCATTGACACCGTAGGGAACGATGTTAAAGAAGCTTCCGGAGAAATTGGCAGGTGAACCATGAGTAAGATGTCCGCCGGCATCAAGAGACATTCCGAGGATGGTATCTCCCGGCTTGCAGATAGCCATAGTCACGGCCATGTTTGCCTGAGCGCCGGAATGTGGCTGAACATTGGCATATTCACAATTAAAGAGCTTCTTGGCTCTCTCAATAGCGATAGTCTCGATATCGTCCACATGAACACATCCGCCATAGTAACGCTTGCCCGGATAGCCTTCAGCATACTTGTTGGTAAGTACGGTTCCCATGGTAAGCATCGACACATCGGATAAAATATTCTCTGATGCGATAAGCTCGATGTTGTTCTGCTGACGTTCATACTCTTTGATGACTAACTGTCCTACCTCAGGATCAGCCTGAGATATATAGTCCATCACTTCCTTGATCATAGTTACCTCCATTTTTAAAACAAATTTTAAGGCTTCAGCTGGTAATCATCGATCACTATCTGAAGGCTTTGAGTCCCATTATATTCATTAATTTGAGGATAGTAAACTACATCTATTTTGGAAGACGCCCCTTTTTGTCTTAAAAACTCATCTCCATTGGTAAAAATTAATCCATCCATGAGACATCCTCCGTCTGAAAGAAGCTTCATTTTTACCACGTTCCTGTTCTTTCCAAGCACTCTGCACTCAGTAATTCCGAGATTTTTCGTCGCAAAGCTTGGTTTTTCATTTCCTTTTCCGAAGGGCTCCAGTTTTTCAAAATCATGAATCAGGTTATGCGAAATATAATCAATCGGCATAGGCACATCGATCCAGAGCTTGTCCACCAGCTGGTCCCCGGTAAGCTCACATCTTCTGTTAAGCTCCGCTCTGAACATGTCAATATTTTTCTCCTGCAGAGTGAACCCTGCCGCCATGGGATGACCGCCCCACTTTGTGAGAAGCTTATCCACTTCCTGAAGACGTTCAGACATGGAATATCCGTCAATGCTTCTTCCTGAACCCTTAGCCAGTTTCTCGCCCTCTTCATCTCCCTCAGCCCGGGTGATGACAAAGGATGGCTTATAGAACCTCTCTCTCAGCCTTCCTGCAACGATTCCCGCAAGACTCTCATGAAGTTCCGGAAGATAAACCACCAGTACCCTGTCATTCATGAAGTGCCTTTCTACAGTTTCGATAGCCTGATTGGTGGCTGAGATGGTCATGGTCTTTCTTGAATCATTAAGCTCTTTAAGTCTGGCGGCCTTCATGAGGGCCTCCTCTCTTTCATCAGTCAGGAAAAGGTCCAAAGCGATTTCGGCACTTCTAAGCCTTCCCCCGGCATTGATGCAGGGCCCTATGACATAGCCTATGTGGTAGGCGCTTATATGGTCCTGAGTAAGAAGGTCCTGGAGCTCTAAAAGTGCCCTGAGTCCCTGATTTTTTGTCTGCTTTATCTGCTGAAGACCGAACTTTACTATGGTTCTGTTCTCATCCCTGAGCTCCATAACATCACATATGGTAGCAATAGCGGCAAACTCGAGAAAATCGTAGAACTCCTCCTCCGGAATAGTATGATTCTGATACATCATTATGATGATCTTCCATGCCACTACAGCCCCGCAGATCTCAGGGAATGGATATCTGTTATCCTCTCTCTTCGGGTCCACAACAGCATTTGCAGGCGGAAGGATATCCCTTGACTCACATCCGTAATCCTCATCCTGATTCTGACGGACATCATGGTGATCAGTAACAAGAACTGTGATTCCCAGATCCCTTGCATGTTTGAGTTCTTCGATAGCTGCGATACCATTGTCACAGGTGAGTATGACCTGAACCCCGTCTTCTTTGGCCTTGTCTATGATGCCCACATTTATTCCGTATCCGTCTTTGATCCTGTCCGGAAGCACATAATCCACCACGGCTCCAAGACGTCTCAGGCCCTTTACGAGTATGTATGTGGCACAGACTCCGTCCACATCATAGTCTCCCACTACACGTATATGTTTTTTCTCATTTATGGCACGATTAAGCTGATTCATGCACTTGATGGCATCAGGCAGATATAAAGGCGAATGAAGATCATCCTCCAGTGATCCGTGAAGAAACTGCTCAATCTGTTTTTCGGAGTTAATGTCTCTGTTCCTGAGTATTCTGGCAGTTACCTGATCTATATGATACTTGTCCGCTATAGCCTTAAAGTCAGCTTTTTTATTGTATAGAAACCACTTTTTCATAGAACAACCTTTATCAAATGATGTATAATGTAACTTCAGCGCAAAACTGTTGCGCAAATATGCAAAAGTATATCACATTACCGGGTTTTGGGAGAAAGTAATTTAATGAATAATTCCATAAAACACTCATTTGCACTTATAGCAATGGTAACCCTAAGCTTTGAGATCATTTTTCAGCTTGGCGCAAATCTGTTTATACTGTATGGATCTGATCTGTATAAAAATGAATCATTTTCCATGATTGTTGCAGGATTTCTCGCTCTGCTGGCCGGATTTCTAATTCTGGGATACTATGATGCAAATGAAAGAAAGCATTATAAAAAATTCAGCATACTGAAGTTCCTTTGGCTCATACTTCTTTTACGGGGTCTGCAATTTGTCACATCCATACTTGATTATCCTGTCATAAACTGGCTCTATAATCTGGGATTTTCTCTCGATTCGGCACGTGCAGATGCAACCGGCGCAGACATAACCGGAACATGGGACATAATTTATGCATTGATCTGTGCTCCTGTCATAGAAGAATGTTTTTTCCGCGGCATTCTTTTCAACAGATTAAGAAAATACGGCACCATATTTGCCATTACCATCACAGCCTTTCTTTTCGGTCTCATGCACGGCAATATCTTTCAGCTCATTGTGGGATTTGTTATGGGAATCCTTTTTGCTTATGTGCGTGCCGCTTACGGGCTTCGTTTTTCCATTCTCATTCATGCGAGCAACAACCTGCTGGCCCTTCTGATGAACGACTTTACATTCCTTCCTCTCTGGAAGGAGGTGCTCCTTAACTTTTTATTCTACGGAGGAGTAATTGCAATTATTGTAACTATAGTTACGAATTATAAAAAACTGTCTGCAGCCATAAAAAAGGAGAGCTCCCTACCGAGGATGTATATGCTTTGGTTCACAACGATTCCCGTGATCCTGGTTACCCTGTTCTATGTTCTCCTGACCATACTGAGCCTGTTTGCTTGAAGCCCAACGCAAAATCCCACATCAAAGATGGTCGATTAAATTTCAGCCTGTGCCGGCACAGCCTCCGCTTTAAGCTCCTATCTGAAAAAAGACCATTGTGCACGTTCTGCACAATGGTCTTTTGATTTATACATGATCACGCCATGACCTTAGGTTTATGTCATTTATTAAACAGAGTGTCAAGAATTCCTCTTCCGAGGGCCGCGCCAATGTTTCCGCCCACACGTTTTCCGAAGCTTCCCAGGAAAGTCTTTCCGATGGCTCCTCCCGCCTCCCGGCCCAGTGTTCCGGCCGTGGAGCGTCCCACTGACTTGACTGCATTTCTGGTGCCTCTGGATGCCTTCTCTTCAGCCTTTGCCTTCTCAAGGGCTTCCTTCTCTGCCTGCTTCTGTGCCTCCAGCTTTGCAGCTTCAGCTGTAGCCTCATCCGTAAGTCTCTTGAAAAACTCGTAAGCCGAATCTCTGTCTATGGTTTCGCTGTATTTTCCCGAAAGATCCGAAGCTATCATGGCAGCAAGTCTTGATGTATCATCCACCGGGCCCATTTTTGACTGAGGCGGAAGAACACGGCATCGTCTCACCATTTCAGGTTTACCCGTTTCATCAAGGAAAGAGATGAGAGCCTCACCTGTTCCGAGATTCTGAAGCACCTCCGCTGTATCAAAGCTCTTATTCACTCTGAAGGATGCGGCTGCCGACTTAATCTTCTTTTCCTCTGCCGGAGTGTATGCATGAAGCGCATGCTGCACCTTGTTTCCAAGCTGGGCCAGAACACCGTCGGGAACATCACCCGGGTTCTGGGTAATGAAATAAACACCTATGCCCTTTGAACGAATAAGCTTCACTACCTGCTCTATCTTATCAAGAAGGGCCTTTGGAGCTCCGTTAAACAGCAAATGGGCTTCGTCAAAGAAAAATACCATCTTTGGCTTATCAAGATCACCCACCTCAGGCATCTGTTCAAAAAGCTCCGAAAGCATATAGAGCATAAAGGTGGAATAGATCAACGGGCTCTGAATGGTAGTCTCTGCATCCAGAATATTGATCATGCCCTTTCCCGCATTGTCGGTTCTGAAGAAATCCCGGATATCTATGGCCGGTTCTCCGAAGAATCGGTCGCCTCCCGCTGTCTCAAGAGCCACAACAGAACGAAGGATGGCATTGAGAGAAGCTGTAGTCATGTTGCCGTATTCTGCGCTGTACTTCTTATTGTTCTGGGCTACGTACTGCACCATGGAACGAAGATCCTTGGTATCAAGAAGCAAAAGATTCTCTTCATCCGCTATTCTGAAAATGATGGTAAGGATGTTTGCCTGCAGATCCGTAAGACCAAGAACCCTGGAAAGAAGAGTAGGTCCAAACTCACTTACTGTTGTTCTGAGAGGCATTCCCTTTTTACCATCAATATCCCAGAACTGGGTGGGAAAAGGTCTGTAAGTAAAGCCGGCGGTTGCGAGCCCAAAGCGCTCAATTCGTTTCCTCATATCATCGCTGTCAGCTCCGGGACTTATCATCCCCGCCAGGTCTCCCTTGACATCCGAAAGAAATACCGGAACTCCCATATCGCTGAATGACTCTGCAAGCACCTTTAATGTTATGGTCTTACCTGTTCCGGTAGCCCCGGCAATAAGTCCGTGCCTGTTTGCCATATGAGGCAGTATGCAGACCTTTTCATCCGTATCCATATCAAGTCCGGCCCAAATAGCATTGTTATATAACATATGTTCCTCCATCCCTAATGTTTCACAAACCATCCGTACAAACATGACCCTCATTTAATGTGTCTTTTGCACGTCTCTATAAATGCTATTTTAACATACTCCGGTTTGTGTTTACAGCTTTCACTTGATCATAAACAGGGATTGTGGAATGGGCCGGTGCCTTAGGGTATATCTTTAAATCCTTGCAACCCCTGACTTTCTTGCAGCTTCTGCCGTAGCCTTTGCAACCGCATCCTTTACACGCGGATCAAATGCCTTTGGAAGAATGTAATCGGCATTGAGTTCCTCATCGGAAACCAGACCTGCGATAGCCTTTGCTGCCGCAATCTTCATCTCATCGTTGATATCAGATGCGCGGACATCAAGAGCTCCACGGAAGATTCCCGGGAAGCAGAGAACATTGTTTATCTGGTTAGGGAAGTCTGAACGTCCGGTTGATACTACCGCTGCTCCTGCCTCCTTTGCCTCATCAGGGAATATCTCCGGTGTAGGATTTGCACAGGCAAAAATGATAGGATCCTTGGCCATGGTGCGAACCATTTCCTTTGTGAGTGTTCCCGGTGCTGATACACCTATGAAGCAGTCAGCTCCCCTGATAACCTCTGCAAGTGTTCCCTTCTCATGATTAAAGTTTGTGATCTTTGCCATCTCCTGCTTGATGGGATTTAAGTCCTCTCTTCCTTCGTAGATAGCACCCTTACGGTCTGTCATGATTACGTTTTTGAGTCCCATGGCCATGAGAAGCTTAATTATGGCGATTCCCGCAGCGCCTGCCCCTGAGGTTACGATCTTTATATCTTCAATCTTCTTTCCCACTACCTTAAGGGCATTCATAAGACCTGCCAGAGTTATAACCGCTGTACCGTGCTGGTCATCATGGAAGATAGGAATGTCCGAAACCTCCTTAAGCTTCTTCTCGATTTCAAAACATCTGGGAGCTGAGATATCCTCAAGATTGATTCCTCCGAAAGAGCCCAGGAGCATCTGTATGGTATGAACGATTTCATCAGGATCCTTGGAACGTACACAGAGAGGAATAGCATCAACATCACCGAAGGCCTTGAAAAGAACGCATTTTCCTTCCATAACAGGCATACCTGCCTCAGGTCCGATATCTCCTAAGCCAAGAACTGCAGTGCCGTCTGTCACAACTGCAACAGTGTTCCATCTTCTGGTAAGCTCGTAAGACTTGTTCACATCCTTCTGGATTTCAAGACAAGGCTGCGCAACTCCGGGGGTATATGCGATAGAAAGGGCTTCGGAAGAGTCAACCGCTGCTCTTGAAACAACCTCTATCTTACCTTTCCACTCATAATGCTTCTCCAATGATACCTTTGCATAATCCATAACTTTTCTCCTTTATTTATGATTTGAATAGTCCGCTTCTATGGCAGACCATGCCTTCTCAACTAATTCGGGAAGCAACTCATACATTACCATAAAATCCCTCTTTTTCATAGATAAGGTCTCTTCTGGTTCGTATCCATTCACTTACGGTTCCGTACTCTATAATGAAACCGCCCGGTATAAAAAGGCCCTTGCTATGATAAAAATCAGGTTTGGTGAAAAACTATATGGATTATAAAACAGGCTGGAGGCCTTCCATAATCTGTCAGTCTCTGTGGATCATCTTATTCCGAGAAGCTTTTCCGCGTGTTCTACCAGTTCACGGCTTGGTGCAGGTACATCGCTTAAAGTGTATTTAATGCCCATCTTCTCGTATTTATAAATACCGAGACTGTGATAGGGAAGTATCTCCACCTTCTTAACAGTTTTAAGGGTATCAATGAACTTTTTGGTTTCTATGAGTTCCTCATCAGAATCCGTAAGTCCCGGTACAAGAACATGACGTATCCACATATCAACTCCCTGCTCGCTTAAATAGGAACAGCAGTCAAGAATATTTTTATTTGTCTGACCGGTTAATTTTTTATGCTTTTCGTCATCAATTTCCTTAATGTCAAACAACACAGTGTCAGTGACCTTTATCAGACGGTTGAACTTACTGAAGAAGGGTTCCTCTCTTGTAAAAGGCTGGGCAGAAGTATCAAGACATGTGCTGATCCCCATTGCTTTTGCCTTTTCAAAAAGGTCGATAACAAAATCTATCTGAATGAGAGGATCTCCTCCGCTCACTGTGATTCCGCCCTCTTCTCCCCAGTATTCACGATATCTTACTGCATTCTGCAAAATTTCATCCGCAGTACGCATATCCTCACTGTGAAAATCCCATGTATCAGGATTATGGCAGTAACGGCAGCGCATATTGCAGCCTTTAAGGAATACGATATATCTTACTCCCGGTCCGTCAACGGATCCGAATGTTTCAATGCTGTGGATTGCACCTTTGATTGCTTCAGCCATAATTTTTTCCTCCTTTGTATTATCCGTTTAATAGAAACGGCCTGCCGGAAAGCTATTTAGTCAGCTTCCTGCATATAGTCAAAATAAGCCGTCACTCTCTTACGAAAGCGGCGGCTTATTATCAAGGCTCAGAAAATGATACAAAGATTTTGGTCACGCACTGGAAAGAATATGTATCATTTAATCCGGTTTTAAATCAGAGTGCCTTATGCTCAGTTCTTGAAATTACATCAAGCTGCTGCTCTCTTGTAAGATCAATGAACTTAACTGCATATCCTGATACACGGATAGTGAAGTTAGCATACTCAGGCTTCTCAGGGTGCTCCATAGCATCCTTAAGCTTCTCAACACCGAAAACGTTAACGTTTACGTGGTGTGCACCCTTTGAGAAATAACCATCCATAACTCTTACAAGAGTTGTTGACTGCTCATCCTCTGTGTGTCCAAGAGCTGCAGGATTGATTGTCTGAGTATTTGAAATACCGTCAAGTGCATACTCGTATGGAAGCTTAGCCACTGAGTTAAGAGATGCAAGAAGACCTGAAGTCTCGGCACCGTAGCTTGGGTTTGCTCCCGGTGAAAGAGGAGCGCCTGCAGGACGTCCGTCAGGCATAGCACCTGTAGCCTTACCGTATACTACGTTTGAAGTAATTGTAAGGATAGATGTTGTAGGCTCTGAATCTCTGTATGTATGATGCTTCTTGATCTTGTTAAGGAATGTCTTGAGAAGCTCAACAGCGATCTCATCAGCACGGTCATCATCATTACCATACTTAGGGAAATCACCCTCAACCTGATAATCAACTACGAGACCGTCCTCATCACGAACAGTCTTAACCTTCGCATACTTGATAGCGGAAAGTGAATCAACTACGTGTGAGAAACCTGCGATACCTGTAGCGAATGTACGGCGTACATCTGTATCGATAAGAGCCATCTCGGCAGCCTCATAGAAATACTTGTCGTGCATGTACTGGATAAGGTTAAGTACGTTTACATAAACGCCTGCAAGCCAGTCCATCATCTGATCGTACTTATGGCAAACCTCATCATAATCAAGATACTCTGATGTGATAGGCTTGTACTCAGGTCCGATCTGCTCCTTTAACTTCTCATCAACACCGCCGTTGATAGCGTAAAGAAGGCACTTTGCAAGGTTTGCACGGGCACCGAAGAACTGCATCTCCTTACCTGTCTGTGTTGCGGATACGCAGCAGCAGATTGAGTAATCATCGCCCCATACAGGTCTCATAACATCATCGTTCTCATACTGGATTGATGATGTTGTTACAGAGATCTTTGCAGCGTACTTCTTGAAGTTCTCAGGAAGTCTCTTTGTGTAAAGAACTGTAAGGTTTGGCTCCGGTGCAGGTCCCATGTTCTCAAGAGTGTGGAGGAAACGGTAGTCGTTCTTTGTAACCATTGAACGTCCGTCCTGACCCATACCTGCAACCTCAAGTGTAGCCCATACAGGGTCT
Source organism: Oribacterium sp. P6A1 (assembly GCF_000702885.1). GTDB lineage: Bacteria > Bacillota > Clostridia > Lachnospirales > Lachnospiraceae > Oribacterium. The sequence goes on from NZ_JNKO01000008.1 coordinate 90,834, forward strand.
CCTGAGAAGAGCTGGTTGTATGAAGGGATTCTTGCGAACTTAACCATACGAAGCTTCATTACGAAGTGATCGATAAGCTCCTGAGCCTCAGCCTCAGTAAGAGTACCCTCAGCGATATCTCTGTTGATATAGATATCAAGGAATGTAGAAACACGGCCTACTGACATAGCAGCACCGTTCTGTGTCTTGATAGCGGAAAGGTATCCGAAGTAGAGCCACTGAACAGCCTCTCTTGCATTCTTTGCAGGAGCTGAAATATCGAAGCCGTAAGATGCAGCCATCTCCTTCATCTGACGGAGAGCTCTCATCTGATCTGCGATCTCTTCTCTCTTACGTACGATGTCATCTGTCATTGTTCCGTCGCCGCAGTTGTCGAAATCCTTCTTCTTCTCTTCAATGAGGAAATCGATACCGTAAAGAGCGATTCTTCTGTAATCGCCTACGATACGTCCACGGCCATATGTATCAGGAAGACCTGTAAGAATATGAGCGTGACGAACCTTCTTCATCTCCGGTGTGTAAGCATCAAATACACCCTGGTTGTGTGTCTTGTGATACTCTGTGAAGATCTTGTGAAGAAGTGGATCAGGTGTGTAGCCGTAAGTTGTACAAGCCTGCTCTGCCATCTTGATTCCGCCATAAGGCATGAATGCTCTCTTAAGAGGCTTATCAGTCTGAAGACCAACAACCTTTTCCTTATCCTTAGAATCGGCTGTTATATAAGCTGCGTCGTAAGCTGTGATACCGGAAACGATCTTGGTCTCCATATCAAGAACTCCGCCCTTAGCTCTTTCTTCCTTCTGTAATCCCTGAACCTCATCCCAGAGCTCCTTTGTAGCATCTGTAGGTCCCTGCAGGAAGCTGGCGTCACCATCGTATGGTGTGTAGTTATTCTGAATGAATGAACGTACATTTACGTCGCTTGTCCAATGTCCGGCATTAAAGCCTCTCCATTCCTCTCTCATTTCTTTTCCTCCAATAAAACCATTGTCTTATCTGTATAACATCAGAATCCCGGCACATGCAGTATCTTCACTGTTTTGTCTTACTTCTGATGCTCTGATAATAAACCATTGCCTCCATTAATTCTGTTGCACGCGCAACAAAGATGCGAAGCGTGTATACAATTTATGGAAGCATTGGAAGTATATTATCTTGACAATAATCTGTCAATACACATAAAGGCTTAATAATATATGTTTCTCTTTAAAAACAATAGTATTTATTAATTATGTATTGTCAGCAAAACTGTAGTCGTATTAATATTGTATAAACTCTAGTGATATGGTAGGATTACCGATATCTCTACGCTTTTTTAGGAGGTTGTTTTTTATGATGATTTCAACAAAAGGACGTTATGCCCTTTCGACGCTTATAGACATTGCACAGCACTATGACGGAGTAAATCCCGTATGTATTAAGGAAATATCAGAGCGGCAGGGCATATCCCTCAAGTATCTGGAGCAGATCATTTCCTTGATGGTCAAGGGCGGGTTTCTGAAATCCGTACGCGGCGCCAAAGGAGGTTATCTTTTCACCCGTCCGACAGAAGAAATAAAAGTCGGGGATATTCTTAATGCAGCTGAGGGCAGTCTTGCTCCGGTTGAATGTGTAAGCGGCAATTCCGTGTGCCACAAGTCGGCAAGCTGTCCTTCTTTTTCTTTATATAAGGAGATTGATGATGCTATTTATAATGTGGTAAACAAATACACACTATATGATCTTGCCAATCAAAAAAAATAAAAAAAATTTCAAAATATTGTTGACATTCGTTTTGGTATTCGCTAATATAACTGAGTCGCTTGAAGAGAGCGGCACAAAACAAAAAGATGCGTGCGTAGCTCAGCTGGATAGAGCGTCTGGCTACGGACCAGAAGGTCGTGGGTTCGAATCCTGTCGCACGCATTATTTAACCGGATTGCTTCTGCAATCCGGTTTTTTCTTTTTCAAAAAAAGAACGCGGTCAGAAATGATCGCGTTCTTTTCTCCTTCTTTTCACTTCTTCCCTGAGATACGAAAAGGCCTTCTCCTCCCCTTCTGTTTTCAGCATCAGAAGAAGCTTTGTAATTTCTTTTTTTGTTTCCGGCTCCAAAAGCAAGGTATCCTTTGTAGGCTCAAAGTACTCCCATGCAACACCGTCATGATAGTCTTTCCCTTTATATACTTTTGCAGCCGCTACCCTGTCACAAAACATCTCGGCCACATATCTGTAGGGCATCCTGCAGCCAACCATGATTCCCTTTTTCTCCAGATCATAGTCACACCAGTATTCAAAATGGTGTTTATTACGTCCTTTGTGATGGAGCCAGGCGGCGGATACTCCCGTCTTCAGACGTTCCTCGGTATTGGGACTTTTATTGCCCTGGTAATACTTGATTCCCGTCTTAAACTCCACCCAGGAATACTTTGAAAGGTCATGCATGATTCCCTGTCTGTAAAGTCCCACTCTGAAACAATTCTTCAAAACCTCCCATTTATGCCTGTTTATGGTTTTAAAATGTTTCACAGCATTAATTAGATAGTTCATATTATGTTAATGTTTAACTTCCTTATTTCTACAATCAGAATTCGCTCAGCAGCATCTGATTTGCTTTTTTGTGATCTCCCAGGTCTATAAAATAACCGTAAAGAAAATCTCTCTGCCTGGATGTCAATGGGCGGATATGCGTAGCAGATATATTATTCTTCCCGGGATTATGCAATAAACAATACCCCTTATCGCACAAAAAGTCACGCTCATTTGCGCAGTACCTCTCGCAGAACTCATGGTACCATCCGTTTTTGCTGATTATCTCAACGGCTCCTTCTGTGTGTTCACCCCACTCATAAGGAGTAAAAGTACCATCCGGTGAAATCCATCCAAGAACAGCTCTCGCATCGTCCATAACACGCCCTCCTTTTTAGGTAATCCGGGAAATATTTATCATTTTCATCATAACAAAAACATAAGTTGTACTTTATTAATTTTCACTTAAATCTGCCGGCCCCGTATGTAAAATTATATCCCTTTAAAAACAGCTTATATGACGCAAGTGTCTAAACCCGACATCGGAACCCTTCCGGCATTCGGCTCCTGTATATTTGAAGACATCTAAAATACAGTGCTGCGTCAGGCTGAATATCAAATTAATGTTCTTTTCTGTATAGCGAAAAAGAAGCTTTTCATCGACTTCAATTAATTGAAACCAATGAAAAGCTTCTTTTATTACTTTACATTTCGATTTATTTAGAAACCTCGGACCAGGCCCCCTTCATACCTACGCTTCCAAACTGACAAGGATTAACCTTTGAATAAAAGTGCTGCATTCCGCTGTCATCGATAACAGATACGCAGAACTGGTTTACATCCTCTACCTCATACATCTTTCCGTTTGTGAGTCCGTTTGCAAAGCTTGACCCTTTGTACACTAATCTTGTCATTATTCTCTACTCTCCTTAAAGCATTATATTGTTTTTCCCCAAAAACATCGTAGATTATAGCATTTATATTTGTTAATGCAACTATAAAATTAATTAAATGCCTTTTTGATATACCATACATTCACAGCCTTTACATTTTCAATCCTTCCAATACCTTATTCCGGCCATAACTCTTCTTCGAAATTCCACATTGCAAAAATATTTTCCACCTTTAAATATCAATATCGTTCATAATCGGGCACTAATATTCAATGTAAAGCGCTTTCTCAATGATATTTTCGGTTTACATATTGACCGATATTGAATAGTTAAATTTTATTAAATATCATCGAAGCTTTGATCACTCATCATTGTCCTTAATCTGTATACAAAAATGATAAACCGGTTTGATAACTATTTGTCATAACACAGCCTCCTCTTTCCGTTTATTTTCCCTTTTTTAATAGTTTTTTACGGATAATTATCATCTTACTATTCCTTTTGTCCCCGCATCTCTTCGTCTACCACATCACAGATAACAAAGCATGCATTCGGTTCCTCTGTCGGTGAAGCGGTAAATTTGAGCCAGTGGTGTGTGGCGCCGTCATAAAGAGTCGCCTTTACATATTCACCCTTACAAGCCTTATATGTCATGTCTATCCAGCTCTTATCAGTCTGGGGGAACGTCTCAAGGTAACCATGTCCCAAAAGCTCATTACGGGACTTTCCGGTCATCTCACAGTAAGCATTGTTGACGAAAATAAATACCATATCCATAGGTTTATTATCAGTCTTATCCAGGCGCGGTCTCACCATGACTCCCGGAAGCGGTATGTCGGTGTATGGGTCAGGAATAGTCTCATCCATTAGAACAACTCCGGTTCCAACGAAACGACGGGCCTTTCGTATACGATTATTTGCAAGTTCTATAATACTCTGAAAATTTGTTGCCTCCGAACCGCTTGCTGCGCCAAATCTTGCCACCAGGCGGCATTCTCTTCCGTCCGCCTCATTTATATCATTAACCTCCGCCATGCACTCACTTATACAGCCGAATACCACATCTATGGGACGTCCTCTTTCACATATTCCGAAATGAGCTCCCTCATTTCTTGAAATAACGGCCGTGCTGCTGAAACTGTTCTTTATTACGTCAGCCATCTTCTTCAGCAGTTTCATGGCTACTTCTCCGCCATAATCCACCAGCACATCACTGTAGCCTTCGATATTCAGAGCTATATAGATATAGTTCTCACCATTTGTTCTGTAATTGTTATCAAGCTCAGACAACGCAGTCATCAGTCCCTGTACATTCATAAGACCGGTAACCGGGTCAAGATACCGATTGTCTCTGTTAGGGCCGTCGGCTATTACGTCATAATCAGCGTCAACCATATAACCCACAAGTCCTATGATTTGATTATCCTTATATACGGGGATCTTAGAAGCAATAATATGATGTGTCACTCCATCCACCACATTTATTGTGGTGGCATTTAGAATTGATTCTCCCTTTGTAAGAATCCGGATCTCATCTGATTCAAAAGGAGCATCATTCAGATGCCATCCGATTTCCTCATCAGTCTTTCCCAGAATCTCTTCTCCGCTCTTGTAACCATAATAATTGTAGAATGCTCTTGTAGCACCCAGAAATCTCCTGTTGGTATCCTTCCAGAACATCTTCAGATTACTTTCATCCAAAATGGATTTCCAGATGAATGATTCCATAGTTTCTATTTCATCAAGTTCAAGATACCCGTACTCAAGAACCCGTTTCACAAAAGTCTTCTTACCTTCGGAATCCAGATTTTCAATAGCCGCAGGCTTTATGCAGAAAACAAGCTTATCCTCGTCGGTCTTATTGTCAAACAGAAACATAAGCTCCATCCATAAATAGTTTCCGTTATTCCGCTTCATAAGGAAATAATCAGAAAAGAATCCTCGTCCGGATTTTTTTATCCTGTCAATGATGTAATCCTTATTCGCAAATTCATTCCATTTTTCTTCCTCTTTATCATACAGTCTGCTCTGAATGGGCACATTACAGAAAATATCATCTCCGCTTATTACATCACCTTCCGACTCACATTCCACATTACTTACCACAACCAATCTCAGTTTGTTTTTCAGGTCAAGCACATAAATGCATTCGTATACGGAACTAAGATTCCGGATGATATTATCAGTTGCTTCAGTGGCTCTTATCCTGTTATATATCTTTCCATCCAGCACCGCTGAAAGTACAACTCCGTTTCTGGACTTGGCCACCAGCTTGAACGAAAAATGCAGATATCTTCCGCGAAACAGAAAAGTCATAAACTCTCCTTTTTCGCTAAGTACAGCCTTATCTGCCAGACTTCTGAATCTGGGGCTGTAGGTACTCTGCTCAGAATTCATGATGTCATCTATATATTTATCCAGATACTCATCGTCGCCCTCTTTCGGAAGTTCATCAAGGTAACTTACGTTCCTGAATATCATGTCAAATCTGTTTCCATCATAAAAGAACAGAGCAAGGGGATTATCCGTAACCACATCAATAAGCCCTATCTTCTGATACAGTGTATACTCTTCTCTTGATTCGCCAATAATTCCATTGGCACTGAGATGTTCTATGGAATCCGCAAGAGAAAGCGGCTTTCCGTAGAAGTAACCCTGAATTCGTTCACAGCCTATCTCCTTAAGAAACTCCACGTGCTCCCTGGTCTCAACACCTTCTGCCAATGTATGAATCCCCAGGCTTTTAGCCATCCTTACCGCCATAGTAACGATAGTCTTAGATTTTTCATCAAAGTTTCTGAGGAATCCCATGTCGATCTTTATTTCATCAAAATCAAAATCCTTCAGAATGTTCAGAGAAGAATATCCGCTTCCGAAATCATCCATCAGAACTTCAAAGCCGGCCTTATGAAAACGGTTTATGGCATCCTTCATCACCTGACTGTCGGAAATAACCGCTGTTTCAGTTATCTCAATAGCTATGAGACTTCGTCTCACGCCATGAGCATCACAGGCCGCGGCTATGAACCCTACGGGATCGCAATATTCAAAATCAGAACGGGATATATTTATAGATACCTGAACCGAAGTTAAATTCTGTCTTGTTCGCTGCTGAAGCATGGAGATAACTCTTTGGGCAATATACATATCCAGCTTGTAGGAAAGTCCATTCTCTTCCAGTACAGGGATAAACTTTCCCGGAGATATCATTCCAAGCTCAGGATCATCCCACCTGGCCAAAGCTTCAACGCTGCAGAGTTTTCCCGAAAATGTTCTGATTATCGGCTGATAGTAAGGCTCGATCCACCCTTCGGATATAGCCCTGTCTATATTCGATAAAATGTAGCTTTGTTCTGATTCCGGTTTTTCTGTTATGGGCACAGGAAAAGAAAGGAACACATTGAAAAGAGGTCCTTCAGCCGGACTAAGATAATATCGTCCGAAAGCCTCAACCTGCTTTGTAGTTCCTTTTTTTGTTATGATTCTAAATTCTATCTGGGAATACTCGTCTCCGGTATTGGAAATATGTTTACGTATACTCTTTTTTACCGATTCATAGTCTTCAGGATGTATCACACCCTTAAAAGTGCCTCCGGTATATTCCAGAAACTCTTCCTTACTTTCACAATCAAATTCATCTATCAGGATATCATTGGCAAAGAGTATCTCTTCTTTACTCCAATCCGCCTTATGGATAAGGAGACCGCCCGGAATTGCCTTGATAGCATCAAACATATACGATTTTGAGTATTCTCTTTGTGATACTATATTTTCAGCCCGCATACCGATAACAACTCCATAGTAGATTTTTTATGCACATAAAATCTTCGCATCTCATGCTGCATCGTAAAGGAATTCCATTCCCTATCTCTAAAGCCCACTGATAAAGTCTGAACTCTTTACCTAATCATAGTTTCTAATGTTCTATCGGCAGTATTTTCATAATAAATAACAAAAAAAGCTTGTGTTTAAAACACAAGCCCTTACTCGCGCAGAGGGTGGGGTTCGAACCCACGTGCCCTTGCGGACAAACGGTTTTCAAGACCGCCTCGTTATGACCACTTCGATACCTCTGCATATTCAGTTCATTCGCTCTCAGCGACCTGTATAATATACTCATTTTGTCGCACTTAGTCAATAGCTTTTTGATTTTTATTTTTTCGGTCCTCGCTCACCTTCCTCTCTCAGGATTCTTATCTCCCTCCCGGATCCGTATATGCTTTTTCTCAGCCGAACCGTTAAAGATCATCCTTTTGTGCCGCCCGGGTTATGTTTTCAAAAAAAGAGAACGTTGAATATTCAACGTTCTCAAGAGCCCTTTAATAGCGAGAGGGGGACTTGAACCCTCGACACCGCGGGTATGAACCGCGTGCTCTAGCCAACTGAGCTATCTCGCCATATTTGATTTTCTCGACCCAGGCCGCGCATAAAGCGCAGTCCAGACCGAAGACGTGGGGCCTACAGGGCTCGAACCTGTGACCCCCTGCTTGTAAGGCAGATGCTCTCCCAGCTGAGCTAAGACCCCGTCTATCGCTTTCGTTTCAGTGCTTTTTGTTTTTTAGCTCTGTCTCTTGGCGACTCGTATATATTACTAAATGGATTCATCTTTGTCAATAAACATTTTAAACTTTTTTGATTATTTTGATTCAGACGCCAAAAACCGCGATATTACGTGGGTTTTAAGCCATCGAACAGGCCAGAAACCCCTATTCGATGAACCGGGCTGTCAAATATATATTCTTGCGAAAAGATACTTGCATTTCACAGCCATATAGCAAAAGTAATCCCCCGCCGTAAAGCGGGGAATATAAATCAGTTGAATCCGTAGAACTTCTGGGCAAGCTTATAGCACATGATAGTGAGCTTGTTTCCGGCCTTTGTATTGAAGTTCATGCCCTGTCCAAGGAAAGATGCTCTCATACGAAGCCATACAGAGAAATTTGTCTCTCTTATATGATTCCAAAGTTCCTTTTTCTTTTCCATGTTTTCAGGAAGACCTGACTTTATGGCAAGAACAGAAGAAATGGTCGTAATGATCTGAAGATAGCTGAACATGTACTTACGAAGCTTTCTTGAGCTCAGCTTGTTGATATCACAGCATTCAAGCATGATGCGGTTGACCTTAAGCTGCTGGTCTATACGCCCTATCATGACCGTCTCATTGACAGACTGGTCATCGCGTCCGATAAAGTAATGATAAAGGTTGATGTTCATGTAGTACATGGACTTAACGGATGGCAGAGGCTGATATACGAAGATATTGTCCACATAAAATGTATGCTTGGGAAGCTCCAGCTTACAGTCTCTGAGCATCTGTGTACGATAGATGACAGAATGCATCAGTATGTACTGTCCGATATGGAAATGCTTAACATCCTTCCATGAAAATACCTTATCCTGAGGAAGGGCTGTGGTATATTTCATCACCTTCTTATGTGCCTGTCCCACCTTATCATAGATGAAGTTGCAGACGAACATATCAACCGAATTTCCCTCCATGACCAGAGAACGCAGCTGTGAAAGGACTTTAGGAAGCGCCTCCTCATCAAGCCAGTCATCAGAGTCTACAACTTTGAAATAAAGCCCTGTGGCATTTTTAAGGCCCGTATTTACGGCCTCTCCATGTCCGCCATTCTCCTGATGAACAGCCTTCACGATTCCAGGATACTTAGCTTCATATTCCCTGGCTATTTCAAAGGTGTTGTCCTTCTGAGAACCATCGTCCACAACTATGATCTCAACTTCATCTCCTCCCACAAGTATGGACTCAATACACTTCCCCATATATGCCGCAGAATTGTAGCATGGGATTGCAAAACTAACTAATTTCATGATATTTCCTCAAAATAAAAGCAGTTCATCTCATTCTCATGGATATTCGGGAAGGGAAAACTGCTTTCTCATATACATATTTTTGTGATGAAGTCTTAATTTTCCAACAATCACAAACCATAAAAAATAAAAAGCTACGTGGAAATTTTAACCCCACATAGCTTTTTATTCAAGTAGATATATAGTTTGAAGAACTCCTCTTACGATAATCCGGAAAGAGTCTGCATAGACTGTCAGGCGATGGTGGTACCTGCAAGTCCGGCTACCGCCTTCTCTGCAAGCTCCATTGAAGTAATGATGGCGCGTCTTCCGTTTCCTGCCTCTACGAATTCGATTCCTGCCTCTACCTTTGGCTGCATGGACTTGAACTCAAAATGACCGTCCTTTATATACTGCTTTGCCTCTTCTATGGACATCTTGCCGAGAGGCTTCTCATCAGGCTGTCCGAAATTAAGAGAAACCTGATCCACTGCCGTTGTGATAAGAAGAACATCCGCATCTATCTCCTTTGCAAGAAGAGCTGCCGTTCTGTCCTTCTCAATAACTGCTGCAGCACCTTTAAGATTGTTGCCCTGTCTAAGCACGGGAATTCCACCGCCTCCGCAGGCTATGACAACCTGATCCGCATCAAGCAGAGCCTTTATGGCGTCTATCTCAACTATGGACTTAGGTACAGGAGCCGGAACAATACGCTGGAACTTTCCATCGGAGATCATAACAACATGATTTCCATTGTCCTCTTCTCTCTTTGCCTCCTCAGCAGTCATGATCTTTCCGACTTTTTTGATAGGATTGTAGAAGCTCTCATCATAAGGATCAACAAGCACCTGTGTAAGCACTGTAGAAGCAGACTTGTATATTCCTCTCTTAACGAGCTCGGCTCTTACCGAATTCTGAAGATCATATCCTATCATACCCTGGCTCATGGCAGAGCAGACACTAAGAGGTGTAGTCACGTACTGCTCAGGAAACTCATCAGAGAGATTCTTCATTGCGGTATGTATCATACCTACCTGAGGTGCATTTGAGAAAACCAATGCCACCTGATATCCGTTTTCAACAAAGTCGGCGATCATAACCGCTGTTTTCTCTGTTGCAGCCTTTAACTCAGGAAGTGTAAAGCCCAGATCCTTGTGACCCAGGGCGATAACCATACGCTTCTTACTCATGTTTGTCCTCCTTTTAATCCAACTGAGCGATATCGATAAGATGAAGCTCTGATGATTTATTTTCAAGTGAAGTAGCAAGAGCCTTTGCAGTATCAATGGCGGTAAGAACATTGACACCTGTCTCTACCGCATTTCTTCTGATAACGAAGCCATCCTTGCCTGCCTCTGCACCTTCCTTAGGAATATCTATAACTATGTCAAGCTCGTGTCCGAGAACAAGATCCAGAATGTTAGGAGACTCCTGCTCTACCTTGCGAACCTGATAGCACTTTACACCGCCATCGGAAAGAGCCTTGAAGGTACCATGAGTTGCAAAGATACGATATCCAAGATCCTCAAAACGCTTTGCAATCGGAACTATCTCAGCCTTGTCCTCATCCTTAACTGTGATTACCATATTCTTGTACTTGGGAAGCTGTATTCCGGCTCCCTGGAATGCCTTGTAAAGAGCCTCATTAAAGGACTTGGCGATACCGAGACACTCACCTGTGGACTTCATCTCAGGTCCCAGGCTGATGTCTGCTCCCTTGATCTTTTCAAAGGAGAATACAGGCATCTTGATGGCATAGTAATCAGCTTCCTTCTGAAGCCCCGGCTCATAACCAAGCTCTCTTATGGTATGTCCGCAGATTATCTGTGTTGCAAGAGGCACGATAGGTATACCTGTCACCTTGCTGATATATGGCACTGTTCTTGAAGAACGGGGGTTTACCTCGATGATATACACATCATCTCCGTCAGCTATGAACTGAACATTTACCATACCTATTACATGAAGTGCCTTTGCAAGACGCTCTGTATAATCGATGACTCTCTGCTTTGCAGCGGCACTCAACGAACGCTGCGGATAGATAGATATGGAGTCTCCGGAGTGGATACCTGTACGCTCAATATGCTCCATGATTCCCGGAATGAGAATGTCATGTCCGTCACAGATCGCATCTACCTCCAGCTCTGTTCCCCTGATGTACTTATCAACAAGTATAGGATGCTCCTGGGCGATCTGGTTGATCTCTCCGATGTACTCGTCTATATCCTCGTCGCTGATAGCGATACGCATGCCGGCTCCGCCAAGTACGTATGACGGACGTACAAGCACCGGATAACCAAGCTCTGCTGCAGCCTTCTTTGCTTCCTCTTCGGTAAATACTGTCTGACCTGCGGCACGCTGGCAGCCTGTTTCCTGAAGAATGGCATCAAATCTCTCACGGTCTTCTGCAGCATCCACGTCATCCTGCTGTGTTCCGAGGATAGGAACTCCCATCTTCTCAAGTGCATCCGCAAGCTTGATGGCTGTCTGTCCTCCGAACTGAACCACCGCTCCGTCCGGCTTCTCCACATCAACAACATTCTTTACATCCTCCGGTGTAAGAGGCTCGAAATAAAGCTTGTCTGCGATATCGAAGTCTGTGGAAACAGTCTCCGGGTTGTTATTAATAATTATAGTCTCATAACCTTCTTTTTTGAACTGCCATGTACAGTGTACGGAACAGAAGTCGAACTCGATACCCTGACCGATACGGATAGGTCCGGAACCAAGTACCAGCACCTTTTTCTTCTTTTCCGGATCACGGAAAGCTCCTGTAGATTCATTCTCAGAGCCGAATACACTGTAGTAATAAGGTGTCTCCGCCTCAAACTCAGCCGCGCAGGTATCAACCATCTTGAAAGCAGCCTTGATATCCCACTTATCACGCATTTCTGCAATCTCTGACTCCTCATAGCCTGTGAGACGGGCGATGACATTGTCAGGGAACTCTATTCTCTTTGCCTCACGAAGCAGAGTCTCGTTCATGGACTCACCCTTTAAACGGTTCTCCATGTCTACAAGAATCTTTATCTTATCTATGAACCACTCATCGATCTTTGTGATGTTGTGGATCTCCTCATAGCTGTAGCCTCTTCTTAATGCCTCAGCGATTACCCAGATACGGCGGTCATCCACTCTGTGAAGAAGCTTGTGAAGATCATGATCGTCAAGGTCTGAGAAGTCATAGGACATGAGCGAGTCCACATGCTGCTCAAGGGAACGGATGGCCTTCATGAGACCTCCCTCGAAGTTGTTGGCTATGGCCATAACCTCTCCGGTAGCCTTCATCTGTGTTCCCAGAGTGTGCTCTGCGGTTATGAACTTATCAAACGGAAGGCGTGGCATCTTTACTACCACATAGTCAAGCATAGGCTCGAAGGATGCATAGGTCTTTCCTGTTACCGCATTCTTGATCTCATCAAGTGTGTATCCGAGAGCGATCTTAGCTGCCACCTTTGCGATAGGGTATCCTGTTGCCTTTGAAGCCAGGGCCGAAGAACGGGACACACGTGGATTTACCTCGATTACACAGTACTCCATGCTTTCAGGATGAAGTGCGTACTGTACGTTACATCCTCCGGTGATACCGAGCTCTGTTATGATATTGAGAGCCGAGGTACGGAGCATCTGATATTCCTTGTCTCCGAGAGTCTGGGAAGGTGCAACTACGATTGAGTCACCTGTATGGACACCTACAGGATCGATGTTTTCCATATTACATACGGTGATAACATTACCCGCTGAATCTCGGATTACCTCATACTCGACTTCCTTCCAACCGGCGATACACTTCTCTACCAGAACCTCATGAACTCGTGAAAGTCTGAGACCGTTCTCAAGGATCTCTGTACACTGCTCACGGTTTTCTGCGATTCCGCCGCCTGAACCTCCGAGGGTGTAGGCAGGACGCAGTACTACAGGATAACCGATCTCCTCTGCCACTCTTAAACCGTCTTCAACAGAATTTACCACCTCTGAAGGAGCCACAGGCTCATGGATCTTTTCCATGGTCTCCTTAAACATGAGACGGTCCTCTGCCTTCTTGATGGTGAGGGCTGTGGTTCCGATGAGTCTTACATTGTGCGACTTGAGGAATCCTGACTCGTCAAGGGCCATGGCAAGGTTAAGTCCCGCCTGACCTCCGAGAGTAGGAAGGATGGAATCCGGCTTTTCCTTCTCTATAAGTCTTTCCAGAACATCTATGGTAAGGGGCTCGATATAAACGTGATCCGCGATGTCCTTATCTGTCATGATTGTGGCCGGGTTTGAGTTGAGGAGAACTACCTCAACTCCCTCTTCCTTAAGTGAACGGCAGGCCTGGGTTCCCGCATAGTCGAACTCTGCAGCCTGACCGATAACTATAGGTCCGGAACCGATCATCAATACTTTTTTAATGCTTGTGTCTCTCATCTTTTCAGCCCTCCATCATCTTCATAAAACGCTCAAACAGGTATGCACTGTCTCTCGGACCGGGGCAGGCCTCCGGATGATACTGTACAGTTACGATATTCTTTCCTATATATTTAAGACCTTCATTTGTTCCGTCATTTACATTGACAAAGGCCTCCTCACATACCTTGGGATCCAGTGACTTCGGATCAACCGCATAACCGTGGTTCTGGGATGTGATGTAAACTCTTCCGTTCCCGAGATCCTTTACAGGATGGTTGCCTCCGCGGTGGCCGTACTTAAGCTTGAAAGTATCGGCGCCTGTTGCAAGAGCCATGAGCTGGTGTCCGAGACAGATCGCAAAAATAGGGACCTCTGAATCATAGAGTTTCTTAATCTCCCTGATGATGGAAACGTTCTCCTTTGGATCTCCGGGACCGTTTGAGATCATGATTCCGTCGGGATTCTGACTGAGGATAGTCGAGGCTTCCGTATCCGCAGGGTAAACGGTCACATCACAGCCCTGTCTCTGAAGAGATCTGATAATGTTTCTCTTTGCACCAACATCCAGGAATGCAACTCTCTTAGGATCCTTATTTCCGGTGTAACGTGTTCCGTCAGGATTCTGAGCCTTTGCAACAAAAACTCCCTTTGTGGTTGTCTTTGCCACAACGCCTGTGACAGAGTATTCCTTTATCTTTGAAAGGACATCCTTAAGAGCTTCACCGTTATAACGTCTGGTAGTAACCATACCGTTCATGGTTCCCTTGTCACGAAGGATCTTTGTAAGGGCTCTTGTATCGATTCCGGCGATACCCGGTATATCATTTTTCTTTAAAAAATTCTGGATTGTGTTCTCAGATCTGAAATTGGACGGCATACGTGAAAGCTCACGAACTATAAATGCGTCCAGCCATGGGCGTTCCGACTCCATATCGTCGTAACATATACCATAATTACCGATTAACGGGTAAGTCATGACAGTTGCCTGTCCGGCATAAGAAGGGTCGGTCAAGACCTCAAGATAACCGGTCATGGAAGTATTGAATACTACTTCGGAAATGACCTCTTTCTCAGCGCCGATTGATGTTCCTTTGAAAACAGTTCCATCTTCCAGAATCAGAAATGCGTCCATTGTTTCTCCTTCATTTTGTAAAAACTTATTGCCATGCCGGATTGATACGTACTGTACGTGAAACGAAATGTTCCGGTACTCTCAAAAAAATAGAGATGTATAAATGCATCTCCATTTTTTGTCTTTTATCAAAGCCCCATAAGCTACTACCGTAAGGTCACTCGCGATAATAGCAGAAGCAGCATGACGTATATCTTAATATCACAGAAAAAAATGATATTAAAAGCTGCAACTATGACATCCACGCCATTCCTTCCGGTACGAATGCTGCCGGTGATTTAAAAACCTCTTTTAGGAAATCTTATAAATCACCTTGATTAGTACCAGGCACCTGAATATCGCTTTTGTCACTCAAACTATACCGGGAAATCTCCGCTGAAGACCTCCACCGCAGGTCCTGTCATGAAGCAGCGGCCTGTGGCAGATTCATATTTAATTTTCAAATCTCCACCGATAAGGTGAACCGTTACTTCTGTGTCAGCTTTAAGCTTTCCTGCCATGCATCCCGCCGCAACAGATGCTGTTGCTCCGGTTCCGCAGGCAAGGGTTTCTCCAGAGCCTCTCTCCCACACCCTGAAGTCAATCTCAGTAGGAGAAATGATCCTGATAAACTCTGAATTTACCTTCTCGGGAAAACGTTCATGAGTCTCAAAATCATGTCCATATAAAAGAAAATCCAAATCAGAGACTAAAGAAACATTAAGCTCAGGATTATCAGACAGGAAATAAACTGCATGAGGATTACCGACATCAATGCCGATGAAATGTAAATGCATCCCATGAACAGTGATATCTTCGGGAAGCTCTGAAGTTAATTTCGCAATTCCCATATCAACCGTTGCGTGGGTCATTTTTCCATTGTCTGTATAAAGCTTAATTTTCTTAAGTCCCGATTTGGTATCGATGACTGCTTCATCACGGTCACTTCCGATAATGCCGTGATCATATATGTATTTAGCTACACAACGTATGCCGTTTCCGCACATATTGCCTTCGGATCCGTCCAGATTGAACATATGCATGTATGCATCTGCCTTATCGGATGGCTCGATGAGGATAAGTCCGTCGCCGCCGACACCGAAGTGCCTGTCAGCAATCTTCACCGCAAGGGATGAGGGATCCCCGACCTTCTCCGAAAAGCAATTTACATATACATAGTCGTTTCCGCAACCCTGCATCTTAGTAAATTTCATAGGCTTTCCTTTTTATTTCAAATTTTCAATATAATATCAAAATTAGCTTTCCAGCACAATATAAATAATTTACATAATATGATTTTTTGTTCAAACAAGATTTATCCATATTTTAGCAAAGCAAAGCGCTGAAGTAAAAGCATGGCAGGGGTACTGGTCATCTACCCCTGCCGTATTCATGTCATTTTATATTTTTCACTTTTTCTTGCCAAGATATGCAGACTTGATATCATCATTTGCAAGAAGCTCTGCACCGGTGCCGGAAAGAGTTATACGTCCTGTTTCCATGACGTAAGCCTTGTCCGCAACCTTCAGTGCCATATTCGCATTCTGTTCAATAAGAAGGATGGTTGTTCCTCTCTCCTTGTTGATCTTCTTTATGATGGAGAAAATCTCCTGCACAACGATAGGAGCAAGACCGAGGGATGGCTCATCCAGCATCATGATCTCAGGATTGGACATAAGGGATCTTGCCACAGCCAGCATCTGCTGCTCTCCGCCGGAAAGTGTACCGGCAAGCTGCCAGTTGCGCTCTTTAAGTCTCGGGAACAGATTGTAAACATTTTCTATATCTTCAGTGAGATCGTCGTTTCTGAGATATGCACCGATCTTGATGTTCTCAAGAACAGTCATATCGGGGAAAACTCTTCTTCCCTCAGGACAGAGAACGATGCCCTTTCCCACTCTCTTTGCAGACGGCATATTGGTAATGTCTTCGCCGTCAAGACTTATAGTTCCGTCACTTGCCTTTACAAGTCCGGCTATGGTACGAAGTGTCGAAGACTTTCCGGCACCGTTTGCACCTATAAGTGTAACTATGGAGTGATCCGGAACCTCAAAGCTGATTCCCTTAACAGCTTCGATTCCGCCATAGTGGATTTTAAGATTGTCAACTTTAAGCATCTTCAGAACCTCCCAGATATGCTTCTATAACTTCAGGATTGCTTTGTATCTCCAGAGGTGTACCCTGTGCTATCAGCTTACCAAAGTTAAGAACGTAGATACGCTCTGAAATCTGCATTACCAGATCCATATGATGCTCTATCATGAAGATACTGAGCTTGTACTGATCACGGATCTTTACGATAAAATCTGTAAGTTCCTGCGTTTCCTGTGGGTTCATGCCCGCTGCAGGCTCATCAAGAAGAAGGAGCTCCGGCTGTGTTGCAAGGGCTCTCGCTATCTCAAGATGTCTCTGAAGACCATAGGGAAGTGATGAGGCAATCTCGTCCTTAAGCTCATATAATCCCTGTTCCTTGAGAAGCTGTGCTGTTTCCTCTCTCATACGCTTTTCTTCTGCACGGTTAAGTCTCAGTGTTGCGGTGAAGATATTATCCTTTGCCCTAAGATGCTTTGCTATCAAAACATTATCAAAAACAGTAAGATTCGAAAAAAGTCTGATGTTCTGGAAAGTTCTGGCGATACCAAGTTTTGTTATCTCATCCGGCGAATTGCCCTTTAAGTTCTTTCCGTTGAAAGAAACCTCACCGGAGGTCGGAGTATAAATACCTGTGATACAGTTAAATGCTGTTGTCTTTCCTGCACCGTTAGGACCGATAAGTGCTACGATCTCTCCCTTGTTTACATCAAGTGAAAGCTCATCTATGGCTCTTACTCCGCCAAACTGCATAACAACATTCTGCATGCTGAGGACATTCTGTCTGTTTTCACTCATTATGCCTTGCCCTCCATCTTTTTACTTTTCTTTTTGCCCGGATTTTTGAAAAATGCAAATATTCCGTTCCAGCTGAATTCATTTGTACCCATAAGTCCCTTTCTGTAGAAAAGAACCACGATCATGAGAAGTATGGAGAAAATAACCATACGGAATCCCGGTCTGAACAGAGGTACTTCAAAGCTTCCGATAAAAAGCGGCTCATCAAAGAATCTGAGTATCTCTCTTCCTGCTGTAACGATAAATGCTCCGATAACGGAACCCGTCACTGAACCTATACCTCCGATAACAACGATAAGTAGGATGTCATAGGTAAGAGCAACCTGGAAGGTTTTACTGTCAATTGATCTCATGAACATTGCCAGCATTCCGCCGCTGACTCCTGCAAAGAATGAAGAGATCACAAAGGAAAGCTCCTTGGTCTTGAACAGGTTGATTCCCATGGCCTCTGCAGCAATTTCATCCTCACGTACCGCCTTGAACATACGGCCGTATGATGAATTGATAATAAGCACCATAAGTCCGATACAGACTGCCGACAGTGCCAACGGCTGGAAAATATTGGTAAATCCCGGAATTGACTTAAGACCATAGGATCCGTTTGTAATGGTATCAAACTGAGGCGCAGCGATACACGCACGGATGATCTCCGCAAATCCAAGTGTGGCGATGGCAAGATAGTCCGACTTGAGTCTGAGAACCGGGAATCCGATGAGCGCAGCAACTCCTGCGGCCACAAGGCCTCCGAGTATCAGCGCCAGTATGATAGGGAGCTGAACATTGGCAATAACAGGATTAATTCCCGAAATATAATATACGGAAGCTCTCTGATTTACCGGAATGGTAAATATAGCCGTAACATAAGCCCCCAATGCCATAAAGCCCGCCTGTCCCAGCGAGAACAGTCCCGTGAAACCATTTACCAGGTTCATGGAAACCGCAACCACCGCATAAACCATGGATCTTTCAATAATGGATATCGCATAGCTGTAACTGTATTTATTTGCCTCAAGATAACCGCATACACCAAGCACCAGCGCTATCAGTATAAGGGTACATATGCAGTTCCTTCTTTTTTCTGTATTAATCATTCTATTCGCACTCATCCCTTTCCTCCTTAGACCTTGTTTGTGGTCTTCTCACCAAAAAGTCCGGTAGGACGAACGAGAAGAATTACAATCAGGATTACAAAGGTAAAAGCATCAGAAAAAGTAGAGTGACCCGCTGCAACAAGTGCTGTTTCACCTATTCCGATGAGGAAACCTCCTACTACTGCACCCGGAATGGATCCGATTCCTCCGAAAACCGCCGCAACGAAGCACTTCATTCCCGGAAGTGAACCTGAAAACGGGAAAACCGTCATACGGTCTGTAAAGTAAAGGATGGAACCTACTGCAGCAAGTATGGAACCTATGGCAAATGTTATGGAAATGGTACGGTTAATGTCTATACCCATAAGAGAAGCCGTCTCATAGTCCTTGGATACCGCTCTCATGGCCATACCCATCTTGGTGTGCTGTATCAGTGTAATAAGAAGATACACAAGAATCAGTGTAAGGACAGGTGTAAGGAATGTAACAAAAGATGCAGAAAGACCGCCCAACTGATATACCTTCTTAAGGCCGGGTATCTCAGGATAGCCCATAGGAAGTGCTGTAAAAAGATATGTGGCAAGATTCTGAAGCAGGTATGAAACACCGATTGCAGAAATCATGACAGACATCCTTGGTGCGGATCTTAAGGGCTTGTAGGCAACTCGCTCAATACCCACACCGAGAGCAGTAGTAACGATCAGCACTACAGGTAATGCAATGAACCATGGAAGTGATGCCATAGCAAAGATCATGAAGTATCCTGCCATCATGAAGATATCACCATGTGCGAAATTGATCAGTCGGAGAATACCATACACCATGGTGTATCCGATGGCGATAAGTGCGTAAGCACCACCGAGTGAAATACCTGTCAGACACTGCTGCAGGAACGTTGTAAGAGACATAAGACTTTTCCCCTTAAAAATAGAATATCCTAAACATGGAATCGAGTAGAGGAGATTCCCTCTACTCGATTTCATAATTTTTTAAAAATCAGCCGCTGATAGTTGTTGTTGTAAGGAACTGGAATGCACCATCCTTAACTGTCTTGATGAATGCCATATCCTTATTGGCATCACCTTCACCGTTAAATGAAACTGCTCCTGTTACACCGTCATAGGAAACTCCCTTAAGTGCTTCCTTGATAGCCTCACCGTCTGTTGACTGTGCCTTCTCGATAGCATTGTAAGCTGCGAGGTATGCATCATAGCCAAGAGCGGAAACTGCAGGAATGATATCTGACTGGTCGTTCTTCTTTAAATACTCCTTGAAGCCCTTGATAAATGACTCTGCTTCAGCATTGGCAGGCTCAGCCTCATCAAAGAAGGTTGAAAGAACGATACCCTCTGCATCGTTACCTGCATTTTCAATGATGGTTGAGTTCTCCCAGGTATCACCTGCAGAAATAAGAGCCTCGATTCCGAGCTCTCTGGCCTGCTTGATGATAAGAGGAGCAGTTGTGATAGATGAAGGAGCAAAGATCACATCAGGATTTGCAGCCTTGATATTTGTAAGAACAGCCTTGAAATCTGTCTGATTTGTCTGGAACTGCTCTTCGTCAACTACTGTGCCCCCAAGCTCCTCAAAAGCTGTCTTGAAGTATGAACCAAGGCCTGATGAATAGTCATCACCGAGCTGTGTAAGAATGGCAGCACTCTTGTAACCGTTCTGCATAGCGTAGTTTGCCATAACCGTACCCTGGAACGGATCAAGGAAACATACTCTGAAGTAGTACTCATTTCCCTGTGTTACCTGAGGGTTTGTGCAGGAACATCCTATAGCAGGTACCTTTGCATCTGCAAAGATCTGTCCGGCTGCTATGGAAACACCTGAACCATAGGAACCGAGAACCACTGAAACCTTTTCTCCCATGAGCTTATTGGCAGCATTTACAGCCTCTGTCTTATCGGACTTGTTATCTACCTCAACCAGCTCGATAGTGTACTCTGTATCTCCGATCTTCACTGTCTTGTGAGTTTCATTTGCATAACGGATACCGAGAACCTCCTGATATCCGCCGCCGCCGTTCTCTCCGGTAGTCGGCTCGAAAACACCGATCTTGATCACGTTTCCACCGGAACTGGATGATCCGCCGCCGGCAGCTGCTCCGGAAGAGCTTCCGCAAGCCGCAAGTGAAGCTGCACATGTTACTGCAAGACCAAAAGATAAGATTTTCTTCAGTTTCATATTCCCTCCTATAGAATGTAATCCTATCGTACATTCTCATTTAAAATGTCCGTCTGCGTAATACAATTGTATTTGTATCGCAAACACTTTTGCTTTATTCTATCACTTTTAGCAATAATTTCAATATATTTAAGGCCCAATTATTACCTAAAGTTTGATAGAAAAAAAATACAAGAACAACGGGTTATATCATATATAACAATCGAGCAGGAAAAAATCCTACTCGATTTCGCGTTGGGTTTCAAATGTCCTCTCGTGCAGGCACAGAGTCCGCTTGAAACCCATATCGCAAAAAAAGGAAGCTGCCGCTTTCGCGACAGCTCCCTTGCTGCTCTTAATTCAAAATATAATGTCTTCGTATCTGATTGTCAATGAAGCCCGATGTCGTAATAAGTTATGTCTGTCATAACACTTCATTGTCTCTGTTCGTGACGGCCTCTGCTCACATTCCGTCTTCCGTTAGTATATTCATAGTGGTTCTGTCTTTTTGTATGTGATGTATTATGAGTTTTCGGACGGATTTCTCTTCTGTTCGCAAGAACAGACATAAACTCTTCCTCGGATATGTTTATATCCTTGAGACGCTCTGCCCTTCTCTCTTTCATACGTCTGTCAAGTTCCCTTGAATCCCTGGCATTTTTTATGCCAATGATGATTCCGGTGCAGAGCACTCCGATCCCTAGAATGATTCCTATGGTCTTTCCCAGGGTTTTTACATCCATAGAGGAAACCACCTTTGTCTCCTTTGTCTCTTCCGCTGCCGTTTCCTCCGGAGTGGTGGCGACAGCCACCGTCTGTTCCTTTTCAAGATAGTATCTTCCGACAGTGATCCCGTCTGCCTGATACTCTATTTCTGCTATGGTTCCCATACCCACCGTATCCGGAAGATTATAGTTCAGCCTGTAGCCGAGTCCTTCCTGAGTGGAACCCACCGGTAAAGAAATAAACATATCCTGTTTAACAGAAAGATCTGATGCATTGCAGCTCTCATCAACTATGGTGTCCGCTATAAGACGGTTCTTTATATCCTCTGTGTTAAAAAGAGCCGGATCCAGAAGCTGTTTTTCCGTGCTGTAAAATCCCAGATCCAAAAGTGCCTTTGTATCAGTATAGTGGGAAGGATTCTTATCCTTCAGAACAACAGCCACCAGGTGTCTGTCATTTTCAGATGCCATGGTAATGAGTGTATTGCCTGAATCTCTGGTATACCCCGTCTTTCCCGCCACCACTCTCTTATCGGAATATCCGGTGTCATTTCTCAGCATCTTATGCTCCATATACACCGTATGTCCTTCAGGATTTCTGGCAGTTGGCCCCAGCTTGTATGACAAATGAGAGTCTATCTCCATAAAGGCTTCATTTTTCATGGCGGCCATTCCTATAAGTGCCATATCATAGGCACTTGTATAATGATTTTCATTAAAAAGACCGGAAGGATTCGTAAAATGACTATCAGTACATCCAAGACTCTGAGCCTTCTTGTTCATAAGTTCCGCGAAAGCTTCCCTTGATCCCGCAACATGACAGGCAAGTGCATTGGCCGCTTCGTTTGCTGATTTAAGAAGCAAAGCATGAAGGCAGTCTTCTACTGTAAGGACATCCCCCTCATCTATCTGGGCATTGGAGGAGCCGGCGTCAACATTGTATACATCATCATGTGAAAATGTAACGTTCTCCGTAAGCTCACAGTTATCGAGTACCACCAGAGCAGTGAGGACCTTCGTTATAGATGCAGGATACTCCCTGTTATGCGCATTCTTCTGGAATAACACAGCACCGGTATCCGCATCCATGACTATTCCGGCTTCGGCAACAAGTTCGGTACCCGGAAAATTCCAGGCAGCATAAGCTGTCACAGCTGTGCAGGGATTAAATATACTCAGTATTAAAAAAGTCAGTGTGAGGACCGCAGTAACATATCGCACTCGTCCGTGATTTTCTGTAGTCATCAGTTCTCTCTTTTAGTTCTTAATTTTTATTTGGTCCTTCTCATGCTCAAGTCTCGCATAATAAAACATATACTGCTGAAGCACACCAAGCACCGGCCTATAGCTCTCCGGCCACTCACCGGAGTAATGCTGCTCTTTAACCCTCTTCATCCAGACATCCTCAGGGCATAAGGAAAGTCTGTGAAATCCAAACAGAGCCGTACAGCTGGCAACCTTTATTCCCACGCCCTGCAGCTCCAGAAGTTTTTCCAGAAGTTCTTCATCGGAAAGCTTTTGAAGTCCGCAAAGACCAAGTTCACCTGTTGAGGCCTTTCTTGCTGCCTCCATGATATAGCCGGTACGATAACCCGTGCCTGTAGAATTGATTTCCTCCGGGCCGTACTTTGCCAATGTCTCCGCATCGGGGAAAGGATAATAAACTATACTTTCCGGCAGCGCAGGATTAAGTTCATGCCACACAGTGCAGTCAAGTTTTTTCTCTTCTCCTGACAGGGCGCACAGTCTTTCCACTGTTGTACGTATGGCAGGGACAGATTTCCTCTGGGAAATAATAAAGCTTATGAGCATCTCCCATGGATCCTGATTAAGTATCCTTATGCCTTTTCCGTAATCCATGCATCTCTGAAGGAAACTGTCCTTTTCATCCGCATAATTCCTGTAAATGCTGTAGTCCCTGTTCAGGTCAAAGTAGTCTTTATAGAAATCATCCCATTCAGATTCAGTACAGCCTGCAAGAAATGAATGTTCGTCTCCCTGCGGATCTCCCGAAATAAGCAGACATCTTCCGGAAGCTATGACCTTATATACGGGATAGCCAGGTTTCAGGCTGCCCAGCTCTGTCATACGAAAGCATTGTCCGGACTCCGCAACAGCTCTCAGATCAAAATCATCTATCCTCAAGTGGAGCATTTAAAACCTCCGTACCTTCAAGTACAAATCTGCCGTCTGAGATGATAGAAATCTCCTGTCCCCTCTCTGTAACGGCAACTATGGAATCAAGTTCGTTGTACGGAATGGTTATATCCGTATGAACTGCAAAATAAGCCTTTTCAGGTGATGTCCTTCTCAAGGATGAGCACTCATTTTCCTTGGCTATAAGTTCCTTCCCGTCAGGATTGAACAGCTTCATATCCTCCATGAATGAGTAGCAAGTGTCCCCCACCGCAAAATGGGGGCCTGTCTTTTCAGCTATAAGTATGGGCATCTTTGAACCGAGCCTGTACTTTTCTATCATTTTATAGGCGATAGTATTGGTGCCTATGGCAAACTCACCTATGGGAAGATTCTCTTTTTCACCGAAAATGACTCTTCGTATAAGTGCCTTTGATGCTTCAGGACTTTCAAAATTGTCACAGCTGTAATCTGTAACCCGTCCGTCCCTGAACTCTAATCTCAGATTCTTAAACTGAAGTCCTTCGATAAAAACCGACTTCACATTAAGAACTCCCGTTGTCCCCTTAAGCACAGGCGAAGTAAAAACTTCTCCCAAAGGAATGTTCACATCAGAAAGACAGTTTTCGAAATTAGACTGCTTTTCGGGATTCTCCAGTTTGTGAAGCATAACTGTCATGTCTGTATCATTGCCTTTTCCCTTAACTCTGACGAAGCTTGCTTTGTCAAGAGCATCTATGATTTTTGACTGTACAGGCATATAAGCTTCACTGGACATGGTGTTTATCTTCACAGTCTCATGAAGTATCTTTTCAAAATCCTCTCCTATGGAAGGAAGGGGCCATGCGATAATGGTAAAGGACCTCTCCTCCTCAAGTATGAATCTGTGAACCAAAAGCTGAAGGTCATTCCTATAGCCTCCGTACACTTCTTTCTGATGCTCTGTAAAACGGAGACGCTCCTCCTTTTCCCTGGGTTCAAAATCAGGCTCACCGAATCCTTCCATAACCACAGGTCCGGCATATCGCTTTATTTCATCTCCAAAAGAGCGGAATATCTGTTCCGTTTCCTCAATCATGCGGGATGCGATACGATCTCCCATAACAAGAGAAAGATCATAACTGTGATCATAGTCCATCTGCCTGTTGGGACTCTCATAAAGGCTTCCTGCCCCCTTGGGACTTCTTGTGATAAAGTGTCCCGATCTTCTTGGAAGGGTGAAATCATAACCGTCTTCCTTAAAGTATTCAGCAGTACGCTTCAACACACGCTCATAACCCATCTGATATCTGAATTCGATCAGGGATTTCTTTTCGTAGGGCTTTCCCTGTATCATGAATCCATCCTTAAAGCCTTTATACCAGGTATAGGCCATGCGGTCTATCTCTGTATCCGGAAGGGAAGCAACAAATTCAGCTGTCTTTAAAGCAGTATCCGAAACATAGCATCCGAACAGATAGATATCTTCAGCAGTCTTAAAGTCATGATTAAGCAGGACGCTTCTTGTATAGGAACCATCCGGGATATACTGTCCCGTCATCTGCTGATGAATAAAATCCCATGAGTAGTCAAAAGCATAGGAATAAAGAACATCCTTCACAGCCTTAACATCAGGAAGTGACTGTTCCTGCCTTTTCCCGCAATACCCGCTGCAGCCTGATTCAAACATGCAGTAAATCTGAATGAATGTTTCAAGAACAGCAGTTATATCTGAAAGATTCTTTTCATACGCCGCAGGTATCAGACATTCAATCTCCATAAGAAGCACCGAAAGCATACCGCCAAAAGGAGACAGTCTCTTTTCACTGTACTGAGGATTGAGATATGAATTCTCATAACCCTCTGCCATATCACTGTAAAGAATCCTGTTCCACTCACGAAGCCTTCCCTGCAGTCTCTTTCCTTCTTCATTTTCAGAAAACACAATAAGTGACAGATCCTTATCCTTTGTTTCTTCAATGAAATCATTCAGTTTTAATATAAATTCAGCGCAAACCATGAAATAATCCCGGAAAGTTTCCGGCACAGCCTTTTCTTCCGGGATTTGTCTGATGCGCTCTATAGCATCATAATATCGTTCCATAGTACCTCAGGATAACTTCAAAAAACCAATGACTATCAGGCATATCCATATAATCAGGATAAATCCTGATGTGAAACCGGCTATACGCGACGGAAGGTAATTTTTTTCCGGATCCCTGACACGAGGTATCATATCAAGAACCGCGTAAGCAGCATATATAACAGACATCAGCCCGAGAGCCCCTATGTATAATGCTCCCTGCCCCTTCATCATGGTGGATGCAGTAATGCAGGAAACCAGAAGCGCAAATGATAAGATGGTGATAATGATTCTGAACCAGGTACCCTCTGCCAGCTTCCTTCTTAAATAGTTAAATCGTTTCTTCTTTGCCACTAAAAACCTCTGTATCTTTGTCTTTTCTCAGCAAAACGCACATATCTCATGGTCCTTTTATGAAGGACATACCTGAAAACAAGATACCCCAGTGCTCCGCCCAGAGTATTCAGGATGATATCATCCACATCACAGCTCCCGGCTCTGGTTATAAGCTGCACCATCTCTATGCCATAGCTTAAAAGATATGTACAGATCACAGCATTGTACCAGTGAGCCCTGCACCTTAGGCTGATAACTCCCAGTATAAAGCCAAAGGGCATAAAACCGATGATATTGCCGTATAAGTTCAGCAGCACGCCTCTTAAGCCTATCTGTTTTCCAAAAAACAAATACCTTCTTATTTCCAAAAAAGGTTTGAGATTGTAGGTATAGTCTGATTTTGCACCAAATCCTCTCTGCTCCATCTCGGAGAAGAACATGAGATAAAGAAGTGCCATCAGATATAGTACAAACAGCACCCAACCTATCTTCTGGTTCCTCGTCCTTAGTTTAGCCATCTCAGAATGTCAGTTCATTCTTTCTCTTTAAAAGAAGGGTTCCGTTTACAATGGAGATTACTCCCACCACAATTCCGGTCACAAGTAAAATGACTCCAACAGCAATGGATCCTGCTCCTGTATAACGCATAGTTTTATAAATCTTTTCCATATTATCTCCTGTCATAATTATCTGAATTCCTCTATAATCAACAGTCTGATCTGTCAAATTCCAAAAAAATAAAATCATTATCACATATTGATTCAATGTATTTTAACATAATGGTATTTTGATAGCAAGTTTGATATAATCACTGCCATGGAAGCAGAATTATATAAAGAATTAAGTGAAAATGACCGTTCCGCAGTAAGGGAACTGGTAGAGGAATGTAACCATGCAGATCATACCAACTACGATACCGACCTGGATGGGGATTTTTATTACATTATAAGAAACGATGACAAGGAAGAAAGCGGTCTTAACTCCGAACTCTTTGCTGTTCTCTCAGGTTATCTTCTGGGAGAGACCATAGATGGAAAGCAGGTCCTGGAAGTGGAGGCCTTTACACATCCCGCAATGAGAAGGATAGGATTTTTTTCAACCTGTTATAACAGTCTGAAGGATGACTTCCGTAATTATCGAATCAGATTCATGATCAAAAGCCCATTGTACGGCTTTGATGATCCTGAGTATGAACACATCTCTTTTGAATCAGACTCCGGGGATCACGATATTTGCCTGGGCCATGAGGCAGCTGCCGGGGAAACTGACTATGGCAGGGCTCCTGACGAACAAATGATCAAGTCAGCTGTCCCTTTTATTTTCCCTGATACCTATGAAACCCTGTGCGCTATTAGTGCTGTTCACCTTTACGATGAACTTTTCATGGAAAAAGAACTGGCCCGTTCCATTGCGGATCCCGGTGACAGCTTGTGCAACCGTTTCGGGGAAGTATATCTCTCCGGGTACAACAGCGATACTCTTTATCTTTACGGTCTTCTGGTATATGACAAGTATCTGGGCCGGGGACACGGCCGGAAACTTATGGAATCGGTAGAAAACTATGAGAAGAAAGGCCCCTATAAGAAGATACTTCTTCAGGTTTCCGACAGTAATCATATAGCTTACAGGCTCTATCAGCATCTCGGATATAAGGAGAGGGAACGTATAATCTATTTTCTGGTCTGAATTTTCCTGCCGGCATGGTCCCTTTATCTGAATCATAAAATTACAAATCGCATTTTTTAGCAGGCATCATAACCGGGTCACGATACTTCAAGGCAAAAAACGAGGAACACATTCGGAATGTGTTCCTCGCTTTTTTCATTTATATCTTTTCTGTCTCATGTGCAAAATCAGCTGACTTTACACCTTAACCTTGATTTTCTCAAGTCCCCATATTTCCTTAACGTACTCTTCGATGGTACGGTCTGAAGAGAATTTTCCGGCATGAGCAGTATTCAGGATACCTGCCTTTGCCCACCAGGATTCATCCTCATACTTTTCACATGCCCTTCTCTGAGCTTCGTCATAAGAAGCAAAATCCTTCAGGATGAAATAGCGGTCCGCAACATCCGACTCTATTGTATTAAGGAGTGAATTATAAAGCGGGCGGAACAGCTCAGGGTTATCAGGGCTGTAGAAGCCGTTAACAAGCTGCATAAGGACTCTTCTGATCTCCTGATTGTTGTTGAAGAATTCCATAGGATTGTACTGACGGCTATGCTCAAGGGCGATAACCTCATCAGAGCTCATACCAAAGGTAAATGCATGCTCCTCTCCTACTTCCTTCACTATCTCAACATTGGCACCATCCATAGTTCCGAGAGTCAGAGCACCATTCAGCATAAGCTTCATATTGGATGTTCCTGAAGCCTCCTTGGATGCAGTTGAGATCTGCTCGGAAATATCTGCCGCAGGAATGATGATCTCTGCATTGGATACTCTGTAGTCTTCTATGAATACTACCTTGATCTTTCCGTTTATTGACTCATCGTTGTTGATGACCTTGGCCACATTGTTGATGAGCTTTATGGTAAGCTTTGCAGTCTTATAACCTGCCGCAGCCTTGGCGCCGAAGATGTATACGTGAGGATGGAACTCCATATTCGGATGATCCTTCAGCTGATTGTAAACATACATAACATGAAGTATGTTCATGAGCTGTCTCTTGTACTCGTGCAGTCTCTTGACCATGACATCAAAGATGGCATCCGTTGATACCTCTATACCGTTATGCTCAAGTATATACTTTGCAAGACGCTCCTTGTTATGACGTTTGATAGCCATAAACTCAGCCTGACACTTTTCATCGTCTGCATATACCGCAAGCTTACTGATCTTAGTAAGGTCTGTTATCCAGCCGTCGCCGATTTTGTCGGAAATCCATGCAGCCAGCTCAGGGTTTGCATGAAGCAGCCATCTTCTCTGTGTGATACCGTTGGTCTTGCTTGAGAACTTTTCCGGATACATCTCATAGAAATCCCTGAGAGTCTCCTTCTTCAGAATCTCTGTGTGAAGCTGTGCAACACCGTTTACCGCATGTCCGCCAACGATGGCAAGGTGAGCCATCTTTACCTGACCGTCATAAATGATAGCCATCTTGGAAATCTTGTATTCTGCATTGTCCGGATATTTATGCCGTATTTCCTCACAGAATCTGCGGTTGATTTCTTCAACTATCTGATAAATACGCGGGAGAAGCTTTGAGAAGAGCTCAATAGGCCATTTCTCAAGAGCCTCAGCCATAATTGTGTGGTTTGTATATGCACAGGTCTTAACAGTTATATCCCATGCCTCATCCCATGAAAGATCATAATCATCCATAAGGACTCTCATAAGCTCTGCCACTGCAACTGTAGGATGTGTATCATTAAGCTGGAAAGCAACCTTCTCATAAAGATGCTTAACATCGCCGTCATGCTTATCAGCATATTCCTTAACCGCAGTCTGTACAGATGCGGAAATGAAGAAATACTGCTGACGGAGACGAAGCTCCTTACCTGCATAGTGGTTGTCGTTCGGATAAAGAACTTCAACTATGTTTCTGGCCATGTTCTCATTTTCAACAGCAGCCTCGTAATTACCCTTGTCAAACTCGTCAAGGCGGAATGTATCCTTCGCCTTTGCATCCCATACACGAAGTGTATCAACAACATGATTGTTGTAGCCCACTACAGGTGTGTCGTAAGGAATGGCGATCACAGACTGATATCCCTTCTGAACGAAACGAAGCTTGCCGTTTTCATTAACGGATTCTACCCATCCGCCGAATTTAACTTCTTTGGAAAGCTCTGCACGACGAAGCTCAAAGGGGTTTCCATCCTTTAACCAGTCATCAGGAACTTCCTTCTGGTAACCGTCAACGATCTGCTGCTTGAACATACCGTACTTATAACGAATGCCGCAGCCGCATGCCCAATATCCCAGAGTAGCAAGGGAATCAAGGAAACATGCTGCAAGTCTTCCCAAACCACCGTTACCGAGAGCCCAGTCAGGCTCCTCATTCTCGATAGCGTTAAGATCAAGCTTTAACTCTTTAAGAGCTTCCTGTATACCTTCACGGCAGCTTAAATTGATAATGTTGTTTCCAAGAGCTCTTCCCATCAGGAATTCCATGGAAAGATAATAAACTCTCTTTGTGTCTTTTTTCTCAGTCGTTTTCTGTGTTGCCATCCAGTCATCGATGATGGTGTCCTGAACAGCATAGGCAACCGCAAAAAAAGCTTCCTTGGTGCTGAGATCCTTCAGGGATCTTCGATACAGCTTACGGGCACTGCTTTCAACTTCTTTTTTGAATAATTCCTTATCAAACTTCTCCACTACTCTATCCTTTTCCTTTCTTATCACTAAGGCAGCTCCTGCAGCCTTTCAGCTGCAGGGTGACTGCATATTGGAACCGAATGTAACAGGTCAGACTTTTTCAACAGCAAGAGTAAGATTCTCACCGTTGATGTCCCATGCCTTTTCATAGCCCTGAGACATATTGTAAACAATAGTATCAGCCATAACTATACGAATGATCTCTTCCTCATTGTTTCTCATGAGGTCGGCCATCTTGTTATTATCCTTTACATACACCTTGATATGATCCATAACTTCGAATCCGGCCTCTTTACGCATGGTCTGAATCTTGGAAATGATCTCTCTTACAAATCCCTCTTCTATAAGCTCAGGTGTAAGGTTTGTGTCGAGCACTACAGTAAGCGCATTGTCTTCTTCTGTAACAAATCCGTCCTTCTCTGCCACATCGATGAGAAGGTCATCCTTTGTAAGCTCTACCTCTGTATCACCGTCTACATTGAACTTGAGTACTCCCTCTGTTTCAAGTTCATCCATAGCTGTAGATCCGTCTACCTCTGTAAGATATGTACGGATAGCATTGAGATGCTTTCCGTATTTAGGTCCCACAGTCTTGAGCTGTGGCTTGAATGTATATGAAGTGAACTTTCTGAGATCATCCTGGAAGTTCACGTTCTTAACATTGAGCTCGTCCTCAATGATGCTTACGAAATACCTGTCAAGTTCTGTCTCAGACTTGACATACATATTTCCGATAGGCTGACGATTCTTTACAGCTGCAGTATTTCTTGCTGCACGACCGAGAATAACTATCTTAAGAACCTTATCCATGCTTGACTCAAGTGAAAGATCGATCATTGATTCATCGGCTGACGGGAAATCACACAGATGAACTGACTTCTTTGCAGCCGGATCCACTGAGCAAACAAGATTACGATAGATGGACTCTGTGATGAAAGGTACCATCGGAGCCGCAGCCTTAGAGAAGGTAACAAGAGTTGTATATAAGGTCATATATGCATTGATCTTGTCCTGCTCCATTCCCTTTGCCCAGAAACGCTCTCTTGAACGGCGAACGTACCAGTTAGACATATCATCGGCAAATTCCTGCATGGCATTAGCAGCCTCAGGAATTCTGAAGTTTGAAAGGTTTTCATCAACAGCCTTTACAACAGAATTCAGCTTGCTGAGGAGCCACTTATCCATAACTCCCAGTTTGTCATACTCAAGTGAATACTTAGTCGGGTCAAAATTGTCAATGTTCGCATAAAGTACGAAGAACGCGTATGTATTCCACAATGTAGAAAGGAACTTACGCTGTCCCTCAACAACTGCCTTGTCATGGAATCTGTTGGGAAGCCATGGTGCAGAGTTTGTATAGAAGAACCAGCGGATAGCGTCGGCGCCGTGTTTCTTAAGGGCATCCATAGGATCAACTGCATTGCCCTTTGACTTACTCATCTTCTGTCCGTTCTCATCCTGAACATGTCCGAGGACAAGTACGTTCTCATAAGGAGCCTTGTTAAAGAGGATAGTGCTCTCTGCAAGCAGTGAATAGAACCAGCCTCTTGTCTGATCCACGGCCTCACAAATGAACTGAGCCGGGAACTGAGCCTCGAAAAGCTCCTTGTTCTCAAACGGATAATGATGCTGAGCGTACGGCATAGCTCCTGAATCGAACCAGCAGTCGATAACCTCAGGCACTCTCTTCATGTCGCCGCCGCACTTAGGACACTTACATGTGAGCTTGTCCACATAAGGCTTATGAAGCTCTATATGCTCATATCCAACATAATCCGAGCTGTAGCCTTCCTTACCTGAAGCCTTTAACTCAGCGAGAACATCCTCATAGTTGTATGCCATCTCTCTGAGTTCCTGAATAGAACCGATTGCATGCTTCTCACCGCAGTCCTTACATACCCAGATATTGAGAGGAGTACCCCAGTAACGGTTACGTGAGAGGCCCCAGTCCTGAACATTCTCAATCCATGCACCGAAACGGCCTGAACCGATGGTCTCGGGATACCACTTGACTGTGGCATTATTCTTTACGAGGTCATCCTTAACGGCGCTCATCTTGATGAACCATGATTCTCTTGCGTAATAAATGAGCGGTGTGTCACATCTCCAGCAGTGGGGATATGAGTGAGTGAACTTAGGCGCATCGAAAAGAAGCTTTCTTGCGGAAAGATCCTTCAGTACCTCAGGATCACAGCTCACAGCACCTGCAGCGATTTCCTTCTCTGTAGGCTTGCAGCGCATTCCTGCAAAAGGAGTCTCTGCTGTCATACATCCGCTCTCATCAACAAACTTTACGAGAGGCATATCATGCTCACGGCCTACACGGGCGTCATCCTCACCGAAGGCAGGAGCCTGGTGAACGATACCTGTACCATCTTCAGCGGTTACGTATGCATCAGATACTACGTAGTGAGCTCTCTTGTGCTGCTTTGCGGCCACATCAGCTGCGCACTGATACAGCGGCTCGTAATCGATTCCCTCAAGGTCAGTTCCCTTATAGGTCTCAAGAACCTCATAAGCCTTCTCACCTTCTTTTGCAAGAGGAGAAAGAACCTTATCAAGCAGTGATGATGCCATGATATAAGTATATCCGTCCGCAGCCTTAACCTTTGAGTACTCAAGATCAGGGTTTACGCAGAGTGCGGTATTGGATGGAAGTGTCCATGGTGTAGTTGTCCATGCAAGGAAATAGAAATCCTTATCCTTTGCCTTGAAACGTACTATGGCAGAACGCTCATTGAGCTCCTTATAGCCCTGTGCTACTTCGTGGCTGGAAAGAGGTGTTCCGCATCTGGGGCAGTAAGGTACTACCTTGAAGCCCTCATAGAGAAGGCCCTTCTTCCAGATCTCCTTAAGGGCCCACCACTCTGACTCGATAAAATCATCATGATAGGTAACATACGGGTCATCCATATCTGCCCAGAAGCCTACCTTATAGGAGAAATCCTCCCACATACCCTTGTACTTCCAGACGTTCTCTTTACATAAATCAATAAAAGGCGCAACTCCATACTTTTCAATCTGTTCCTTACCATTGATTCCGATTGATTTCTCAACCTCAAGCTCTACAGGAAGACCGTGGGTATCCCAGCCGGCCTTTCTCGGAACCATGGCACCTTTCATAGCATGAAATCTTGGGATCATGTCCTTGAAAGCACGGGTCTCAACATGTCCGATGTGAGGTTTTCCATTTGCGGTTGGAGGACCGTCGTAGAATACGTAAGAAGGATCTCCCTCATGCTCCTTGATGGAGTCTTCAAAGATATGATTCTGTCTCCAGAACTCCTCAACCTCATTCTCGCGCTCTACGAAGTTCATGTTTGTATCAACTTTTTTAAACATCAGCGCCTTTTCTCCTTAAACATTTATTAAAACCGAAAAATGGGTAGACTTCGGTCTTTAGCGTACTAATTATATAAAACTCACCCTATAAAATCAAGCAACCAGGGGGATTAAATGGTCGTTGAATAACCTGTGGTTATGTCTTATAAAACAATAAAAAAGCCCGAAGTTTTCATGATATTCCGAAAACTACAGGCTTTAAATTCACATATATTCTGTTTATCCCTTGAAGCGGATACTTCTCTGTCAGGCCACCGGATTCATCAGCTTTTTAAGCTCAGCCTCTACAGGCAGAACCTCAGAGCCGATGATGATATGAACAGCTGTCTTACTCGGTCTCAGAACTCCGCCTACCTTGGCAGATCTGATTTTCTTCTCATCCACAGCCCCGTACTCATTTATCTGTATCTTGAGACGGGCACCGTCGTGATCAACACTCTGTACATTTTCGCTGCCTCCAAGACCTGCCAAAATGATCCGGGCCACCTCTTCCATATCAGCCTTGTTATCCAGAGTGATATGAAGCTTGTCATCCTCGGCAATCTTCATGGAAAGCTTGTCAGCATTTTTACGCTTGATGGATCTGTAAATGCTGTAACCGATTATTACAGCCACTACCGCAGAAACAGCGGCAATGATCATTATCATATCTCTATCCATAATGGTCTCCTACCTATACTGCATGAGCCTCATACTTTTTCAGCTCCGCAACATAACGCTCTCCCAGTTCACTGAGAGGAATCTTCTTTTTCTTAATATAGCCTATGGTCATCTTCTCTGATGTATCAAGCTTAACTGTGGTGTATTCAAGACCGTTAAGCTCCTGACAGATGATACCGGAGCAAAGAGTGTATCCATTCAATCCCACCATGAGATTGAGAGCCGTAGCCCTGTCATCGCACTTTATGATCTGTTTGTAATCATAGGTACTGAGAACCTCTTCGGCAAAATAGAAAGAATTATGTTCCCCCTGATAGAAGCTTAGGCAGGGATAATGTCTCAGATCCTCCATGGTGATGAGATCCTTCTTCGCCATAGGATTGCTCTTGCTCATAAATACATAAATATTACAGTCGAACAGCGGAACAAATTCAAGAGAATCTTCTCTTAATATTTTGCCGATGACCTTACTGTTAAAATCATTCATGTATATTACACCCACCTCCGAAGTCTGATTCTTCACGTCGTTTATAACTTCGATGGTCTTTGTTTCCTTCACCGCAAACTCGTAAGTATCCATTCCGAATTCTCTGGCAAGGTGAATAAACGCCTCAACAGCAAATGTATAGTGCTGCATGGAAACCGCAAACTTCTTTTTACGGGTTCCCACATTAACATATTTATCCTCCATGAGCTGATACTGCTCAACGATCTGTCTTGCATATCCGAGGAATTCTTCTCCCTCCGCGGTGATAACTATACCTCGATTGGATCTCAGGAATATTTCCAGACCTATCTCTTTTTCCAGTTCTTTAATGGCAGCGGACAATGAAGGCTGTGTGATAAACAGATGCTTTGCAGCTTCGTTCATGGAGCCGCAGTCAGCTACAGCGATAACCTGCTTTAACTGCTGTAATGTCATAATTATTTCCTTTTACTGTTTCTCGGAGACCGGCGGCAAAAGCCGCCTTTAATCATCCTTTTTTATTTCTGAATAAGTAATAAATCCTGCCGGATCGATATGGATATGCTCTGCCATCCATGTTTCATGTCCTGACCCAACGATGGCTGACGGTCTCATGGTGCTGACTGTACCATCATTGTTCAAAAACTCAATGGACGCATCTCTTCTGAAGCAGCCATCCCCTTCATATACCTTCTTTCCGATGGAACCGTCTTCCTTGCGCTCATAAAGACGCATGCTGGCATAAGTATACCACGCAAAGCCGTTTTCATTTTCAGGCATGATCTGATAGCTTCCTGATGATCTGGCAGAAAACTCCGCATAAAGATCAGGATCCTTAACCAGCAGTTCACGATAGATATAGGTCTTATGATCAAGTTCCTCTATCGGTTTTTTTGAAATCATACATGAACCGTTGTAGGCAAGACTTGTACCATCCGGTGCAGTTGTGTCCATAAGGGCGGCACCGTCTTCTCCCACATAAAAGTTTCCAACCTTCTTTGAAGTGGCAAGCACGCCTGTCGTCATATCAAGATGATAGAACTTTCCGTCATCTATCACCCATCCGGAAGCCGGTTTACCCTTTTCAAAATAATATTTCGCGCCGGAATCATCCGTATACCAGCCTTCATAAAGCTTTGCTTCACCCGTGGAAGGATCACACTTATAAAAAAGAGACGTACCGTCCTCCTGATCCATCCACATGACAGAATCTGCTTTTGACGTGTTGCTGCTGCCGGCAGCTGCTGCAGCGCTTACCGCTTCTGATGCAGAGTCCAATGCATCCGCCGCAGCACTCAGGTACGCTGAAACATCAACATTGCCGTAAGCGGCAAGTCCGGAAAGAATATCAGCAGGAACAGGCTGTCCCACGGATCTGAACAGCTCTGCCGTTGTCTGATAGTACAGTGCAAGCTGTTTTGTCACCTCTGAATAATCCACTGAAGAAGCAGCTTCTGCAGCAGAGGTCACATAAGTCGTGACAGAATTTTCCTCAGCCATCACTCCTGACGCCATCGACACAGACAGAACTGCAGCAGCCGCTATCGCTGCAGCATGCTTTTTAAAATAACTATTCATATAGAATTACCCGTTTGAAAAAGTAAAAATACAGCTTAAATGCCCCGGCATTTACCCCTCCGCCACCGGACAGGCCTAAGGCATTCAAGCCATATAAATACTTTTAAGATTTTTCCTTACAGAAGAGTATGTCTCTGCTCTTCCTCCGATTTCGGATTGAGATACTTCGGAGCCACATCAAATACCGTAATGCAGCCGGTCTCGCCCTTATTTGCCATACGGTAAACTGCTCTTCCATAAGCTGCAAGAACTGAACCTGTGAATTCAGGATTTGAATCAAGCTTCAGGCTGTATTCGATAAGCTCATGATGCTGACCCTCATCTCCTGTAACGCCGGATCTCATAACAAATCCTCCATGTGGAAGCTCTGCATGATCACGCTTCATTTCCTCTTCAGAAATGAAGTGAATGGTAACATCATAATCCGCATAGTAGTCAGGCATGGTCTTTATGGTATTCTCAACCTTTGCAGCATCAGCGCCCTCTTCAAGAACCACAAATACCTCTCTCTTATGCATCTCTCTTGCAGTGAACTCCGGCTGTTTGCCGCTTCTTACCGCATCCATGGCCTCCCCGACAGGAAGAGTGTATGAACGTGCATCCTTTACACCGGGAACTCTTCTTGCGGCATCACTGTGTCCCTGGGAAACTCCCTTTCCCCAGAATGTATAATGCTTTCCTGCAGGAAGAACCGACTCCGCATAGATTCTTGCAATAGAGAACATACCCGGATCCCATCCGCAGGAAATCATGGCAAGCTTACCGCCCTCCTTTGCAGCAGCATCAACTGCGGCAAAATGCTGAGGAACCTTGGGATGTGTATCGAAACTGTCGATAACATTAAAATACTTTGCATACTCCGGTGTCTGCTTTGGAAGATCTGTAGCAGAACCGCCGCATATCATCAAAACATCGATCTGGTCTTTATACTCGAGAATATTGTCAACAGTGTCAACCTTAACACCTTCTGTGTTGATCTTTACTGCAGACGGATCACGACGTGTAAAAACTGCAACCAGCTTTTCGTCTTCGTTACGCTTAATGGCACTCTCGATTCCACGGGAAAGGTTGCCATATCCAAGTAAACCAATTCTAATCATGTTTTTTCTCCTATTGAGTAAGTCTATAACACCGCGTTACAAAACACCCGAATATTATAACATACAGAAGGTGCCGTGCAATACAATAATGTACCATCATTTATCCAAAGATGTCTTCCATGGCTTTCCTGAGATTTTCTTCAGTGCTTTCGGCACTTCCCTGAATCATCTCCTTCTGTCCGCCTCCCCGGCCGTTTACAAGAGCATTGAACTCCTTTGCCCGGCTTCGTACATCCTCAGTTTCCGACCCTATGACATAGTTCCATGAGGAAGTCCCGGAATCCTGGGAACTATCCACATCCTTAAGGCCGAAAATTCCTACCACCTTTGCCTTTGTATGCTTCATGAAATAGTCACAGCACTTTCTGAGTTCCACATTGTTCATACCCTCTTCCACATCAAAAAGGACTCCTGAAAAATCCTTCAGAGTCTCTGCCTTCATGGCATAGTATCTCTGATTCAGTTCAGCTATCCGCCTGTCCTTTTTAAAGCTCTCCTCCATATGCTGTCTCACTGCCTCCTTCACCTCGGAGGGCGCAAAGGAAAGCATGTGGGACAGTTCAAGCAGATCATTATGTTTGTTTCTGTAGTCCTTAAGGGCATCCTTTCCGCAGAAAAGCTCCACTCTGACTCCACCCTTATGTCCGAGAACAGACAGAATCTTGATAAGACCTATTTCTCCTGTGGTCATCACATGGGTGCCGCAGCAGGCGCAGAGATCAGCTCCTCCAAGATCCACCAGCCTCACATCTCCCTTAAGTGCTTTCTTGGAACGGAAATCCGTCTCCATAAGTTCTGCTTCCGAAGGCCAGAGCTGATTAACAGCTCTGTTTGCAAGCACAACCTCATTAGCCTCTTCTTCTATCTTCATGAGCTGCTCCCATGTAAGAACTCCGTCAAAGTCGATGGTCATGACATCGCTCATATGAAAGCCCACATTGTTATAACCATAATGCTTATGAACAAGACCGGAGACTATATGCTCACCGCTGTGATTCCGGGAATTTCTCATTCGTCTTTCCCAGTCTATACTGCAGTGATAAGCTTTTCCGGCTTCCAGAGCTCTGTCGACAGTGTGAAGGATACGGACGGAAACATTGCCCCTTTCATCCATCAGCTTTTCTCCTGTTGCAGGATCCTTCAGAGCCTCCTCCTGAACATCGCACACCACAGCATCACCGATCATTCCGTGATCCGCCGCCTGGCCACCGCCTTCAGGATAAAAGCCATGGGCATCAAGTTCCACCTGATACAGTCCGTCCTTTTCCTCACATGATGTGACTGTCGCATCAAATTCCTTCACGTAAGGAAAACGGTAGTAAAGTGCATCCTTTTCCATCCCTGTTATACCTCTCTTGTAGCCATCTTAAGCCACTCTAGCTTCTCCCCTTCGAAATACGGTGAAAGCTTCTCATAAACTTCCCTGTGGTAGGCATTGAGCAGTTCTATATCTCTCTTTTCCATGAGGCTTAAGTCTATGGCATCAAGATCGTAGGGCGCCATGGTGATAAACTCGAAACAGAAGAAGGTTCCGTAATCATTGGTCTGCCACTTCTTAACGAGAGTCAGGTTTTCGGTACGGATACCATGACTCCCCTCTATATAGAGGCCCGGCTCGTCTGAGGTTATGTTGCCTTCCGAAAGAGCCATATCCTCCATGCGTCCCGGTGCCTTACGGTAACGGATAGCATTGGGTCTCTCATGGACGTTGAGGCAGAAGCCTACTCCATGGCCTGTTCCGTGATTAAAATTCATGCCCTCTCTCCAGAACACCTCTCTTGCCGCAAGGTCAAGGGTTATTCCGGAAGACCCCTGAAGGAACTTCACATCCCCGAGGCGAAGATGAGCCATAAGTACCATAGTATAATGCTTACGTTCCTCATCTGTGATAGGTCCCATAGCTATGGTTCTCGTTATGTCCGTTGTTCCCTCCGGATACTGTCCGCCTGAATCCACGAGATAAAGTCCCTTAGGTTCAATCTTTGAGAAACTCTCAGCAGTCGGAGCATAGTGAGGAAGGGCAGCATTTTCACCGTAGGCAGAAATGGTGGTGAAGCTTGGCTCTATATAGCCCTCCTGCTCCTTTCTGAAGTTTTCAAGCACAGCGGCTGTGTTCCACTCATTTATCTCCGCTTCACCAAGAAGCTCCTTTGCCTCCTCAGTAAGCATTCCATCCTTATCAAAGGCGTGCTTCATAAAATAGAGATAGTTTGTAATGGCAACACCGTCCTTGATGTGAGCCCTCTTCATGTTATCTATCTCAACCTGATTCTTGCGGGACTTCCAGAGTGAGCTTGGCAGCATCTCGTCTATTACATTATTGGATGAATCGATATCGGAAATGGTCTCAAAATTTGTTCTTGCCTTTTCCAGAAGCACCGTCCTGTTTCTTAATGCCTTAACGTCCTCATAGAAACTGTCATAATCCAAAAGTTCCACTTCGAGCTCTGTAAGATATGCCAATGTCTCTTCATCGAAATCCTTCCTGTTGGCATAGAGTCTGGCCCCATCCATATCAATCATAAGATAGGAAAGGAAAACAGGGTTGCATGGAATATCATCGCCTCTTAAGTTAAGTATCCAGGCTATGTCATCAAGACTTGTGACGATATGTGTGTCAGCATCCTGTTCTTTCATATAGTTTCTCAGATCACTGAGCTTATCCCGGGCGCTCTTTCCGGTGAACTTTTCACCGAGTATCCATACCTTTGATTCAGAAAGCGAAGGTCTCCCTTCCCAGATAAGTCCCACAAGATCAGTTCCCGCATGAACTGAAGCCTTCTTTTTTGAAAGTCTGTTCTGAAGGAAATTGCCATGCTGAAAATCCACACATCTTCCGTCAAATCCCAGGCTTCCGCCTTCATCTGTCTTTTCAATGAGATAATCATCAAGGGAAGGCACTCCCGGCTCTCCCATCTTCATGAGCTCCACATCTTTTCCCGAAAGCTCCTTCTCTGCCTGGATAAAATATCTTCCGTCAGTAAAA
This sequence comes from Oribacterium sp. P6A1, assembly GCF_000702885.1. Classification (GTDB taxonomy): domain Bacteria; phylum Bacillota; class Clostridia; order Lachnospirales; family Lachnospiraceae; genus Oribacterium. Next base: position 131,407 of record NZ_JNKO01000008.1, read on the forward strand.
AGAGCCGCAGTATCTTTGGTTACCACAAGATTACCTTCTCCCGTAAATCCGGAAAGATAATGTATAGCCCTGAAGTAATCTCCAACATATTCACTCTGGTGAAAATCGTCGGTTGGTACAAGATATACATCTATGCCTCTCTTATTCATTTCCAAACGAAGTTTATCAAGCTGTAAATTCATTTAGTTTCTCCTTCTGTAATTCAGGAAATTTCATCCCGAATCTTCCATTTATGAATGCCGGGCTGTCCGGTCTTATTATTTTAATGAATGTAAAAAAACTACATTATATCCTTCCGTCAGGTTCTTCGTACGGCAGATTCTCATGGAATATACCTTGATTAAGACGGAGCATGTCATCAAGAGATAAGTCCAAAGTGAACAAGGGCATTTTTGATTCCATCCCTGTCTATGTCATCGGTGATATAATCCGCCGCCTCTTTTGCCTCGGGAACAGCATTGCCCATGGCGATACCCACATGAACCTTCTCCAGCATCTCCACATCATTGGAGCTGTCACCGAAAGCATAGGTATCCGAAAGTCCTATGCCGAAATGCTCACAGAGATGTTTGATGCCTTCAGCCTTGCTGTACTCGGCTTCCACCACATCAGCGCCGTATTCCTTTGAAAACATCATGACATTAAGCTTCGGGAAAGCATACTGAAGTTCCTTACCACCTGCCCTTTCGCCATAGTAGGCAAGGGATCTGACAGGAAGCTTTAAAAGCTTCTTCGGATCGTCAAAGTTTCTGTGCATATCCGTTTTGAAATAAACCTTGTCAAAATAGAGCACCTTTTCAGGGCATACGAAATAATCCACATCATCTATATGGACACCTATAGGCATCTCATGTTTCTCGCAGAACTCCAGCACTCTCTCAAGAAGCTCTTTATCCATTCGGTGATCCATAAGGATATCATCGCAAAGCTCCACCATGGTACCGTTCATATGAATAAGGGCATGGGGATTCACCTCTCTGAGATACTCTATGGAGGTTCTGTTCTTCATATCCCTTCCCGATGCTATGGCCACCAGATATCCGTTTTCCTTCAGTTTTTCGATACTCTCCATTGCTGAAGGCGTTATCTTCCAGGTGTTATGGTCAAGCAGTGTATGATCAAGATCAAACGCCACAAGACCTTTGTACTTTTTCTCTATATTTCCCATATTTCCTCTTTCTGAAATGCACTCTTTACAATCAATTTAGTTTAGTTTGAAAAAGCGTCAAAGTCAAACCGAACCCTCCTGCAGGCACGTAAGCAGGTCCGAGCCGGGGGCATCCATTTATATGGGAGTCGCCTGCGTCGTAAAAATCAAAAATCATACCCCTAAGCGGCAGTAGGCCCTCGCCAATGCCAGAGTTTTCTTGATGAAAACTCTGACTTGGCGAGGGTGCTAAGGTAAAGGGAACCAAGAGCCACTAAGTGACCCTATTCTGATTTTTCTCGCTTCTGCTTTACAGTCTTAAATAGACCCCCTCTGGCTCTTCTGAAAATCCAGTCTCAATCGAACTACCAAATGTCTTTCCGTGCGGGCAAAGCATCGCACGACCTCCTTATCGCGAAAATCCGCCATGCTGAAAATGAATGTTCATCTCCAGTACGGCGGATTTTTCAAATGTCTCAGTTCAGTTCTTCACTTCTGACTATAGTGTCACAGTAAACGCAGCGGTAAAGTGCCTTTGTGCGGTCAACGATCTTGAATACCTGGGGAAGCTCCTGCTCCACAGAGGTGATACAGCGGGGATTCTTACACTTTAAAACATTGGTCAGAGTCTCAGGAAGAGAAAGGGTCTTCTTTTCAACACGTTTTCCATCCTTAATATAGTTTACAGTGATGCCCGGATCTATATATCCGAGAACATCAAGGTCAATGTCCAGATCCTCGGAGATCTTCACTATGTCCTTCTTTCCCATTACATGAGAAGTACAGTTCTGAATAAGCGCCACCTGAGAGCCAAGCTTATCGAGGTGAAGATATTTATAAACCAGCATAGCCTTTCCGGCTTTTATGTGATCAAGTACGATGCCGTTTTCGATTCCATCTACATTCATATTTATGCTCCTATTTCAAAGGTTTATTTATCAAGTCCAAGTAAATACAGTATCAGAGCCATTCTCATCTGCTTTCCGCAGAGTGTCTGATAGAAATATTTAGCTCTCGGGTCCTTGTCAACAGCCACTGAAATCTCATTTACTCTCGGAAGCGGATGAAGTATGGCCATATCGCTCTTTGCATTCTGAAGCTTTTCCGGAGTGAGGATATAAGTATCCTTCAGACGGAGGTAATCCTCTTCGTTGAAGAAACGCTCCTTCTGCACTCTGGTCATATAGAGGATATCAAGCTTAGGTATGGCATCTTCAAGAGACTTTGTCTCCTCGAACTCTACTCCTGCCTCCTTCAGCTTATCAAGCTCATACTCCGGAATACGGAGCTCCTTGGGAGAGATAAGTATGTACTTGTTGTCAGGATAGCGGAGCATGGCATCTATAAGTGAATGAACGGTTCTTCCGAACTTCAGGTCTCCGCAGAGTCCCAGTGTGATTCCGCTGAGAGATCCCCTTGTTCTTCTGATGGTCAGGAGGTCCGCAAGAGTCTGTGTAGGATGGAAGTGTCCACCGTCTCCGGCATTGATGAAAGGTACAGCGGTATGCATTGACGCAACTACAGGTGCACCCTCCTTAGGATGACGCATAACCATGATATCTACATAGTTGGACATTACGGATATTGTATCTGCCACCGACTCACCCTTTGAAGCACTGGAGCTTGCTGCCCCCGCAAATCCAAGAACCTGTCCGCCGAGACCAAGCATTGCAGACTCAAAGCTTAGTCTGGTTCTTGTGGAAGGTTCATAAAAGAGTGTAGCCAGCTGTTTGTGTGCGCAGCGATCCTGATACTTTTCCGGGTTCTTCTCGATGTCATCGGCCAGATCCATAAGATGTTCAATCTCATCAACAGAAAGATCCAGAATATTGATAATGCTTCTGGCATTTGTCTCCATAATTCTTCTCCTTACTTTTGATGGTCTGTTACTAAAACCGTTTCAAGCATGCCCGAACACTCTCGGTGACATATTGAAAACTCAGTCTGTAAACCTGTGACCATTCATTTCTTTATTAAACTGTGTTATTACTATTGAACCTGTTCATGAGGGACATGGGATGTCAGTTTCTCCATGACTCGTCAGACGGGTTATCACGGAACTTAAGAAGCTTTGCCTCATCCTCAGGCTTAATGTAGTTCTCCTGAACCGCCACCTTTACAAGTGTATCGAGATCACAAAGAGAAGTATTTTCAATGTCTGCCTCCTTCAGTCTGTCGATACCCTTCTGCATACCGTAGGTGAAGATGGAAATGATACCGAGAACATCGGCGCCTGCCTCACGGAGAGGATTTACACAATCAAGAACCGATCCGCCTGTAGAGATAAGATCCTCAATAACAACCACCTTCTCTCCCTTCTCAAGGCGGCCCTCGATCTGATTCTTACGGCCGTGATCCTTGGCTGATCCTCTGACATATCCCATAGGAAGTCCCAGCTTATCTGCAGCTATGGCAGCATGAGCGATTCCTGCTGTACTTGTACCCTCAAGTGCTTCTGCCTCAGGATAAAGCTCCTTTACCTTCTCAGCGATAGCATCTTCTATAAGAGTGCGGACCTCAGGGTAGCTGAGAACCAGACGGTTATCACAGTAGATAGGTGATTTGATGCCCGATGCCCAGGTGAAAGGGTCGTCCGGCTTTAAAAATACTGCCTTGATGGATAAAAGTCCCTTTGCGATTTCTTCTTTAGTTGCCATATATACTCTCCTTTTTTATATTAAAAACTTAAAATCATGCCTGAAATGTCAGCCAACAAACTCCCTCATTGCTCTTTCATAGGCTTCCACAGGATCTGCGGCCGCTGTAATGGAACGTCCCACAACGATGTAATCCGAACCTATCTCCTTTGCCTTTTCAGGTGTTGTGACTCTTGACTGGTCGCCCTTGGCATCTCCGGCAAATCTTATTCCCGGTGTCACAGTCATGAAATCATCCCCAATCTCATCATGGATGCGTCCCGCCTCAAGAGGTGAACATACAACACCATCAAGCCCTGCTGCTTTGGCATTCTTAGCATACTTAACAACCACATCAGCAATGGGCTGATCTATGAGAAGTTCTTCTGTCATGGTCTCCTGTGATGTGGAGGTGAGCTGTGTGACAGCGATAAGTATGGGTCTTGTGCCATCTTCTCTTGTAAGGCCCTCTACAGCAGCCTTCATCATTTTTATACCGCCTGAAGCATGGACATTTGTCATGTCTACTCCGAGATCGCGGAGTGACTGCATTCCGCCTTTAACGGTATTTGGGATATCATGAAGCTTAAGATCCAGGAATACCTTGTGTCCTCTGCTCTTTATTTCCTTAACGATGCCCGGTCCTTCTGCATAGAAAAGCTCCATACCTATCTTTACGAAAGGCTTTCTTCCCGTGAATTTATCAAGGAAGCTGTAGGTTTCCTTTGCCCCCGGAAAATCCAGTGCTATGATGACATCTTTTCCCATTTTTTATCTCCATTCCGCCGGACTCCCGGCTTTATTTACTGTTATTTATTGTCTCTCTGTATGTCAGAAATCCGTACATACAGCAGATTTCTATATTAAGACTGTATTTATAAATATTATCTGTACCTTTTCATTCAGGATATCATCTGTCGAAATACTTCATCACTCAACGCATCCTATGATGTCGCTTATCTTCTCTATCTTTAACTCCTTAAGAAGTTCCGGAAGATCCTCGATGATCTTCTTGCAGGCAAAAGGATCCACCAGATTTGCAGCACCCACTTCAACCGCGCTGGCTCCTGCCATCATCATCTCCACAACATCTCTGGCGCTTGATACTCCTCCCATTCCTATGACAGGAATATTTACGGCCTTACTCACCTGATAAACCATTCTTACAGCCACAGGGAATATGGCCGGGCCCGAAAAGCCTCCCATCTTATTTGCAATCACCGGCTGGCGGCGTCTGATGTCTATCCTCATACCGAGAAGGGTGTTTATAAGTGCAAGTCCGTCAGCACCTGCAGCCTCCGCAGCCTTGGCTATGGAAACGATATCGGTGACATTGGGGCTTAACTTTATGTATACCGGTTTCTTTGCAACCTTCTTTACCTCTCTGGTAACCTCAGCCACATTTAGAGCGCTGGTTCCAAAGGCCATTCCTCCGCCGTGAACGTTTGGGCAGGAGACATTGACCTCAAGTATGCCTACTTCGGGAACCTCGCTCATGGCTTCCGCAAGCTTCACATATTCAGGTACACTGAAGCCTGAAATGTTGGCTATAAGAGGTTTATGATAATGCTTGGCAAGTTCAGGTATCTCCTCCCTGATAACAGCTTCCATTCCGGGATTCTGAAGGCCTACGGAATTGATCATTCCCTGATAGCACTCTGCGATTCTGGGAAGCTCATTTCCGTAACGCTCCTCCACAGTGGTTCCCTTGAAGGAAATGGATCCCAGTATATTAAGATCGTAAAGATCTTTGTATTCCTTTCCGAATCCGAAAGTGCCGGAGGCAGGGATTACCGGGTTACTGAGTTTTATTCCGGAAAGTTCCGTTGTGATGTCTACCATGCTATCTCCTCCATCATGAATATTGGTCCGTCCTTGCAGACTCTCTTGAAGCCTGTCTTTGTCTTCTTGCTGCATCCCATGCATGCACCGAAGCCGCAGCCCATTCTGGCTTCAAAACTGAACTGACCGTCCTTTACCACATTGTAAACTGCTTTAAGCATGGGCTCCGGACCGCAGCAAAGGGCATAATCATGATCCCCGATAATGTCTGTTACAAATCCCTTTGCCCCATAGCTTCCGTCTACGGTGGCTACATTTACAGGTACTCCCAGGGCCTTGAACTCCGCCTCGTAGAAAACATCATCCTTAGTGTTGAATCCAAGTGCCACATAAGGTGTGATTCCCATCTTTTTAAGTTCCTTCGCAAGAGCATACATAGGAGGAACCCCCACTCCGCCTCCTGCAATAACAGGATTCTTCGGAATCCTCTTAAGATCATATCCGTTTCCCAGGCCTGTTAGAGCGCTGATATACTCTCCCGGTTCCATATAGGAGAGGTCTTCGGTTCCTTCTCCCACAACCTTGTAAATAAGTGTCAGTTTATTATCTGACCAGTCACATACGGATATAGGGCGTCTCAGATATCTGCCCGGGATGGAAATCTCCACAAACTGTCCCGGTCTTTTGATATCACTGGTGTCTCCGTCCAATGTCATCTTAAAGATGTCCCCTGTGAGAGGTTCATTGGTCAGTATCTTGAACTCAACATCTTTCATTTAAATCTCCTGACTTTTCCTTTTTTTGGGCATAAAAAAACCAGCCTCAAACAAATGTAAAAAACACATCTGTTAAGTCTGGAATATTAAACAAACCGTTCATGTCATAAACGGCAGCCTTACAATTTGAAATTACGATATTTCTGAACCATAAATACGGAACCTGAAATGCGGAAATGAAAATACCTCGGCCCTTTAAGCCGCTGCCTTTCATATCTGGTGCATTTACAATAAGAGTGAACATATATCCTCCTACAAGTGCCGTCTTCAAGTTCCGAGATAATATAGCACATGGCACTGAATCATGCAAGTGTGAAAATGTAGTGGTCGCCGGGAGTTTTGCTGATGCAAAACTCCTTCACTCGTCCCAGCCTTCTCTTGGCATAATGATCATCATCTCTACAAAACGCTCATCCGGAGCGAGAACCACGTCATCTCTATGAGTCACTGCAGGCAGATCGTTGGTATCACTAAGCTCAAGCTGAATCCAGTCGATTGCATTTAATCTTGCGTCTGCAAGGGCCTCATCTTCCGTAGGGCCTTCACCGTAGCACTGGTCAAGATCAAAATACTCGACTCTGTAGTTTCCATCTGATTTTTTCTTTATCTTTGCAGGGTAATAAAATGTCATAGCTTAATTAATCCTCCTTACCGAACTGTTTTCGGAACTTATGAGGCGTCTCGCCTGTTACGGAACGGAAAATCTTTATGAAATTTCCTATGTTATGGAAGCCGCATTCTTCTGCAATTTCATATACATGAGTATCGGTATCCCTGAGAAGTCTTGAAGCCTGTTCAACCCTGTACCTGTTAATGTAATCCAAAGGTGAAACACCTGTTACGCTTCCGAAAAATCTTATGAAATACTGCTCATTCAGTCCTGTCAGCTCAGACAAATTGCGTATATACAGCTTTTCCCTGTAATGCTCACGTATGTAGTTTATAGAATCCTTGATAGCTCTTACCTGCTTCTCTGCATCCACATCCTCTTTATCCTGAACCATTCCAAAAGAATCAATTAAGGCAATGATGTGAAGAAGATCCGCCTTCACCATAAGCTGATCGGAAACCGAATTCAAAACAAACTTACGCACACTTACCGTATCCGTAGTTCCCTTAGTTCCAAACTCACGATATCTACGAACCATATCATTGAAAGATCTGAGAATCTGAAGAAATCCAAAATCCGATACGGTTATAAATTCGGAGAATTTTATAGTACCGTTCTTTAAAGGATATAGCAAGGCTTCATTTACGGGATCTGTTTCTTTTTGGAAACACAATTCATTCAGATCCAGTTTAATAGAATACTCAACACCCTTTTCATCCAGAGATTCCAGCTTACGGATAACTCCTGAATTCACTATGCAAAAGCACTCATCCGTAATATCATATTCTTTTAAATTGAGCATCAATTTATAATGTCCGTTTTTAAAATATATAATCTCAGGCACATCGTGCCAGTCCAGACCTACATCCAGCTTTTCATCCCGGCTGTTGAGCGACTCATAGAGTATTGCTGCCATCACTTCTCCAATTCAAAACAAAATACAAAAACATGAGTGCTTATACACTCACTGCAAAATGAACGTTCTGACCTGTTTAATTAAATATTAATCCCATACAATTATACTAATGTCATGATAACATAATTTTTGTCCGCCTTCAAACCTTATTACGTGGCTAAAATCTTACAAAAATCATTTTTTTGTAAATTTGCATATCCTTTTGCATTGTAACCTGTGTTGCGTTATATTCTTATTATGTTTTTTATAATGTTTTTTGGGGGATTATATGATTTTAGCTGTAGATTGCGGTAATACTCACACAAAAATTGGATGCATTGATAACGGAAAAGTTATCGATCCGGTGATTCGTCTTGAGACCAACCGAAAAAAGACCATGTACGAGTATGCTTCGGATATTGACCGGATCCTCAGTCTCACACACCTTAAGGATACTCCTGTAGACGGTGTCATCATATCCTGCGTGGTTCCGCCACTGGCAGATGTACTTTCGGGTGCCCTCAAACTTGTAACAGGAAAGAATGCCATACTGGTTGGAGCCGGAGTGAAATCAGGAATTCGTATTCAAATCGACGATCCCGGAACCATCGCTTCAAACCTTGTTTGCGCCGCCGTAGGTGTAAAACATCTTTATGACCTCCCCGCCATAATCATTAACATGGGAACAGCTACCACCATTACAGTGGTCAACAGAGAGGGGACCTATATAGGCGGAACAATCATGCCGGGCGTTACCCTTTCAATGGATGCCCTGACTTCAGGCACCTCTCTTCTTCCTTCCATAGATGTGGCTGCACCCAGAAAAATCATCTGCACGCAGACCATAGATGCCATGAAGGCCGGAATCATATATGGATCAGCGGGGGCTCTCGACGGAATTCTTGATCGGTTCATAAAGGAGCTTGATCATCCATCTCCTACCATCATTGCCACGGGAGGAATAGCCCATGTCATAACAAGACATACAAAGCACAAGATCATACTGGACGAAGACCTTCTCCTGAAAGGACTCTGGTACATCTGGTGTCTGAATCAGGAAAAACACAAAAGGTAAACAGCTATTCCTTATCAGGATATTTTTGATTGCTGCCGAATCATCTCAAATAAAAAAGGATTCAATCCACAGGTAGTAGTGGTTTGAATCCTTTTTATTATGATGCGGGTATCATATATCGATACAGGAACGCTTCATAAAGTCAATCTCCTACTTTTGTGCAAGCACAAACGGGAGCAGACTTCATGAAACTTATATCATATTATTCTTCGCCTCTGTCATAGGTTTCAAGGTCTGAAAGGGCACCGGTCTTCCACTCATTCCAGTTTCCTCCGCGGATAGCGCCGCGGATCTCCTCTGTAAGATGATTATAGAAATACAGATTATGAAGTACACACAGTCTCATTCCCAGCATTTCCTTTGCCTTCAGAAGGTGGCGGATATATGCTCTGCTGTAGCCGCCGGTAAATGTACCGTCCTCTCTCTTCTGCCCTGCACAGACAGGACACATACAGCCTTCTTCAATGGGCCTTTCATCAAGTTCATGCTTCTGATTAAAAAGATTGATCTTTCCCTTATGAGTATAGACATGTCCATGTCTTCCGTTTCTTGACGGATAAACGCAGTCAAAGAAATCAATGCCTCTGTCAACAGCCTCGATAATATTGGCAGGAGTTCCTACTCCCATAAGGTAGGTAGGCTTGTTCTTTGGAAGATACGGAACCACTTCATCAAGAACATGGTACATCTGTTCGTGGGTCTCACCTACTGCAAGACCGCCTACAGCATATCCGTCCAGATCCATATCACTGATGATCTTTGCATGCTGAATACGGATATCATCAAATACTCCTCCCTGATTTATTCCGAAGAGAAGCTGTTCTTTATTTACAGTATCCGGAAGGCTGTTAAGTCTCGCCATCTCCTTCTTACATCTTTCAAGCCATCTGGTAGTTCTTTCAACCGATGGCATGATATATTCCCTGTCAGCAAGGGCAGGAGGACACTCATCAAAGGCCATGGCTATGGTGGAACCGAGATTTGACTGAATCTGCATGGACTCCTCAGGCCCCATAAAGATCTTTCTTCCGTCAATATGGCTATGGAAGTAAACTCCTTCTTCCTTTATCTTACGTCCTGTACCCGCAAGGGAAAATACCTGAAATCCGCCTGAATCCGTAAGAATCGGACGATCCCAGTTCATGAATTTATGAAGTCCTCCGAACTTCTTGATAAGAGGATCTCCTGTTCTTACATGAAGGTGATAAGTATTGGATAATTCCACCTGTGTGCCGATGTTTCTTAGATCATCTGTAGACACACCGCCCTTTATGGCAGCAACAGTACCTACATTCATAAATACAGGTGTTTCGATAGTACCGTGTACGGTCTCCATGTGTGCTGATTTTGCACGACCGCTGGTCTTTACAATTTCATATTTCATTCTCTGAACCTCTATTTCTTGATTCAACTGCAAAGCTTACCGGGAAAGCAGCCCGGAGCCTTAGATAAAAACATAAGTCCTACGCATTGCTTCGCATACGCTTTCGCAATGCTACAGAAATCTCGAATTCGCGCTTTTGCGCTACTTCTCAATTTCTGTTGTCGTGCCAAATGGCGATGAATCCTTACAAGCAAGCTTGACGAATTCATCACCGCTTGGCGCAGGACTTATGCACTAAAAAGACCGACTCAAAAGAGTCGGTCTCTAATTTATAAAAATATTCCAATTCCGTCAAGTCCAAAGACCTGTACGAATTTTCATTTAATTGTTGGCAGCCTTCTTTGTGGTCTTTGCCTCAGCCTTTGCAGCCTTTTCCTTTGCAAGCTTGTCTGCTCTTCTCTTCGTTGCCCAGTTTGTAAGGTCGAACCAGAGCGGACCTGCAATAGTGATTGAAGACCATGCGCCGGCAGCGATACCTACCATAAGAGGCAGTGTGAAATCACGGATTGAAGAAACACCAAGTATGTAAAGCACGATAACCATGATGAATGTTGTAAGTGATGTATTGATGGAACGTGTGAGTGTCTGTGAAATAGCAGTATTCACACATGCTCCGAAATCCTTCTTCATATCAGGATCTGCAAGGTTCTCTCTGATACGGTCAAATACAACGATGGTAGCATTGATAGAGTAACCCACGATGGTAAGGATACAAGCAATGAAGGTTGAACCAACCGCCCACTTAAGTCCTGCATAAAAGGCTACAGTAACAAGTACATCATGTGTAAGTGCAAGAACCGAAGCTGAAGCGAACTTGATGTCCTTGAAACGAATCCAGATGTAGATCAGCATACAGATGATTGCGATAACAAATGCCCAGACTGCATCGACCTTCATCTCTCTTGAAACAGCACCGGAAATGTTCTCTGTTGTTATCTTGTTCTCGTCTACCGAGAATGTATCAACAAGATCCTTATAAAGCTTTGTACGCTCTTCTGTTGTAAGAGTTCTTGTCTTGATGATAACCTCATTGGTTCCTGAAACCTTTGATGCCATTACTGAAGCATCTCCGCCTGTTACCTCCTTGAATATAGGAGAAACCTTTGCATCGATCTCTTCAAGAGAAAGATCCTCATTGAAAGTTACATTAGTTGATGAACCACCCTGGAAATCAAGATCATAATTGAAAAGATTTCCAAGAGAAGCCTTGTTCATGCCCAGGAATACAAAACCTGTAATGATAACTATAGCTGACGCTGTATAAGCAATCTTACGGAACTTGATGAAATCAATAACCTTGATTTCCTTACGTACTCCGTAAAGCTTAGGGCTTGTTGCACCAAACTGTACAAAACACCAGAGAAGTCCACGTGTTACAAAAAGTGCTGTAATAAGAGAAATGATGATACCGATAGCAAGAGTTGTTGCAAATCCCTTAACAGTACCTGAACCTCTAAGATAAAGTACAGCCGCAGCGATAAGTGTTGTAATGTTTCCATCAAGGATTGCAGAAAGTGCCTTGCTGTATCCGGCCTTGATTGAGCCCTCTACACTGTTTCCGAGACCAAGCTCTTCCTTGATACGAGTGAAGATGATGACATTGGCATCAACCGCCATACCGATTGAAAGGATGATACCTGCAATACCCGGAAGTGTAAGTGTAACTTCAAATGCCTGTAGGATAACAAGCTCAAGACCTGTGTACATAACAAGTGCAAGTGAAGCTGTAAATCCCGGGAGGAGATATACAAGTATCATGAAGAGCATTACAAGTCCTAATCCGATAGCGCCGGCCTTAAGAGATGTGGAAATCGCCTCCTGACCAAGTGTGGCACCGATAACATTGGATCTTAATTCTGTAAGCTGAACAGGAAGGGCACCGATACGGATTGTTGATGCGATTCTTGTAGCTTCCTCATAATCTGTAAGTCCTGTGATGGATGCCTGTCCGCCTGAGATAGCCTCCTGAACTGTAGGAGCGGAAATAACGCTGTCATTATAAATAATGAAGATAGGCTTTCCAACATTGGCTGCAGTTGCATCTGCAAACTTTGTAGCTCCGGCATCGTTGAATGTGAGCTGGATTATGTACTCGTTCTTGCCATTGTTGTTTGTCATTCCTGCAGTTGCATTCTTAACATCATCTCCTGTGAGAAGGATGTTTCCGCTTGAATCCGCGAACTGAAGTGTACCGGGCTCACCGAGCTCCGCAAGAATTTCGTTGGCATCTGTTGCACCGGGGATGTCAATGTTTATACGATTGCTTCCCTCCTGGTAAACCTGTGCTTCTGTTGAATAGCCCTGTGCCTTCAGCTGAAGCTTGTAAATTGTATCGGACATCTGCTCCGATGTGGGGTTTGGATCAACTGTCTGATATGTGATGGAAACACCACCGTTCAGATCGAGACCCAGTTTAATGTCTCCTGCTCCATTCACTCCAAGGAAACAGAAACCGGCTGTGATAGCCAGAATCAGGAGTAGAGTGAGAGCTCCCTTTAGCTTGTTGTTCATTGGAATATCTTCCTTTTTGTAAAAATTTACCGTTGCTCAGGTAAAAAAACAGTTATTTTTCTACGTCAACAGCAAACGATATTATAACAAAACTGCTTGTTTCTGACAAGAAATTAATAGGAACAGTGAATTCCTCCCATGCTTCAAAACAAAAAAATCATTCCTGATTCTCTTATCCTGGATGTACGATTCCACGTTGACCGGATCTCACTTCTGCGCCTTAACGAAAAAAAGTGACCCTCCGGGATCACTTTTTTCTTACTCTTCCGTTTTTTTGAATTATCTGTTTTACACTATGTAATTTGAGGCATCAGCCTGCCATGTCAATATCAATCATTCGTCTTTTCCGAAAAGAGAGGCCAGGGCGTAGATTATTCCGCCTGCATAGATAGCTATGTCTCCGATATTTACTATCAGTGTCTTTAGTCCTGTTAATTGTATATTAAGGTAGTCTGTAACCTCTCCATTCACGATACGATCCAGGACATTGGACAATGCTCCGCCTATCACGATGGCGATACCTATTTTCCTCAGTTTATATTTCTTAGGATAAAAGCTTGTGAGATACTGGAGCCCTCCTGCCAAAAATCCTACTGCCGCAACCGAACTGAGCTTTACAAACTCAGGATGCTTTCCCAAACGTCCTCTGGAAAAGCCCGGATTATGAGCCCTCATGATTTTTACATACCCCTTTGTATGAGGCATCTCTCTCGGAAAATTGGATTCCGGCTCAGTATCGATGGCGCTCTTCAGCATCTGATCCACAGCACAGATGATACCCGCAAAACTAAGAAGATGTATAAACTCACTGCTCAAATCCCAAAAGAAATGTGTTGTCTTAAGATTTTTTAAAACACCCATGATTTCCTCCCCACTTTTTCAGACTTCTGCAAAAAGTCCTGATTTTGATTTCCGCCGGCTGTTTGATTTTTTTCTTTTAAATAAGATGGCAACTCCCTAAGCAGACAGTTCGAAAATCTGTCTCATATACAGAGTATAACACTTATCTTTCCTCTTGACGACGCCTGCGTCTCACTCTGTTGATATGTCTTTCGAAATCTCCGCTGTTCAAAAACTCCGCCAGTACATACTGATCAAACATAGGAACCGTACAGGAATAGAAATCTATTTTTTTCTTTAAACTCTCCGTACGTTCTTTCGGCAAAATCATATATCCGACTCTTACTGCCGGCGATAGTGTTTTTGTAAAGGTATTTAAATAAATCACCGTGCGCTCCGGTTCAAGAGAAAACAGCGTATCCTCAGATTTCGTAGATGGAGAAAACTCCGATGCATAGTCATCCTCTATTATCAGAGTATCACGACTTTTTGCCCACGCGATATACTCCTGACGTTTTCCCGCCGTCGCCGTCACTCCGCTTGGATAACTGTCAAAGGGGGTTACATGAAGCACCTGGGCCCTGGACTCTCTCAACTCCCCCGAATGGATACCACGGGAACCCAGTTTCAGAAGTTCATACTTGGCCCCGTTGGCAGCATAAACCCGTCTTATCTTTTCATAAGACGGGTCTTCCAATGCATAAAGCTTGTCTCGCCCAAGCATCTGAACTATCAGACTGTAAAGATACTCAGAACCGGCACCTATCATAATCTGGTCACTGCTGACATCCATTCCCCGGCTTCGCTGAAGATAACGTGAAATACTTTCTCTCAAAAAGAGGGAACCTTCGTTGGGGGATTTTTCAAGTATTCTTTCACCATAATCCGAAAGCACTCTCCTCATTGTCCTTGCAAAGCTGGGGAATGATAAAGAATAAAGGTTTTCTTCATATTTATCAGTGATTACATTTTCATGAACAGATACTCCGGCATCATCAGCTATCGAAAATGAATCTTCGGAGCTGTAACTCACAAAATATCCGCTTCGTTCCCTTGCTTCGATATAACCTTCATCTGCAAGAAGTCCGTAGGCATGCTCCACAGTGATGACGCTGGTGTCAGTTTCATCAGCCATCATTCGTTTCGATGGTAGTTTCTCCCCATTCTTATAATATCCGTTTATGATATGTTTTCTCAGTTTTGTATATATTCTTAGATATGCCGCAGGCTTCCCTTCCATTATTTCCTCCATGGGCCATGCACGAACCGGATCCAGTCCTGCCTTTATCCGCTCCGACAACACTTCTATCCATATTTTTATTGTTTATATTTTTCTCTGTAATCCGTAGGGGTAATACCCTTTGACTCTCTAAAGGTCTTTGCGAAATAGCTCATGTCCTGAAATCCGCAGTCTATAGCTATATCAACTATCTTTTCATCGGAAACCTGTAACAATTCCGCAGCCTTACGTATTCGATAATTCTTGACGTACTGGATTGGGGTAGTGCCAAGCATGTTGTGAAAGCACCTCATGGCCTCTGATTCGCTGATTTCCGCGCTTTCAGACAGAACAGAGACATTGAGATCATCACGATAATGCTCATCTATATAGCTAAGCATTACACGTATACGCTCAGCATCCCTTGTGTCCTTTGAAGATATGACCCTGGGTTCCGCTGCGCTGTGTGAAGAAAGCAAAAATACCATCTGGGACATGGTGGCAATTGCAGCTTTATCATCAGCATCACTTTCTTCGATGGAACTATTCCATAGATTTCCCGCAAGTCTCAGGATTTCTTTGTGCCATGCAACATCCGACATCAATGCTGTTCCCTTAAAAGCTTCACCACTGAATAAAGGAGCTATATAGCTGTTAAAAAAAAGGCTTTCCTGTTCTTCAGACTCATTTCTCGGATCAAAAACCACCGATCTTATCAGGCATTCTCCTGAGGTTTCCGGTAATTGTCTACAGGCATTTAATGCCCCGGAATTTATAAAGAACCCTTCTCCTTCATTCAATAAATAACGCTCAGCTTCAACGCTTACTTCAACCTGGCCTTTATTTACAATGCAGATCTCAAGACTATCCTGCCAATGCCAGGGCAGTTCTATCCTCTGCAGATTCTTTTCATAAAAACAAACAGGAATCTCATAGTTTTCCTGTTTAAGAAGAATTTTCCCTTTTTCAATTATATTGGAATTGTCTGATATTGCCATGCATCTCTCCATAATCCAAACATAATATAGTTCAAGAAACGTAATAAATCATGACAGTATTATCATATCAGTTTTTCAGTATTTTTACAAACATTAAAGCGGCAGGTTAAATCTCACTATACTGTGATTTAACCTGCCACAAGAAGCGTCCTAACTTACTCTGGGAGAACCATGTTTCAGATGTCATAATGTCTATCTCCCGTTTTTATACATGCACAAGCGAAAAAAACTTATGCCATTTATATTTTAAAATATATTTGAAATTAATATTTCCAGTCCTATTCCTATCAGTATAACTCCTCCGAGTATATCTGCTTTATTACTTAGTTTTGTACCGGCAGCCCGTCCTATTTTCAACCCTATGATGCAAATTATAAAAGTTGTAACCGCAATTAGAACAGAGCATAACAGAGCTTCGGAAAAATGATAGTTTGCAATAGTGAATCCAACAGAAAGCGCATCTATGGAGGTTGCTATCCCCTGAATAATCAATGTCCCGTTTGCAAGTTTTGAATTATCTTCAGTTTCTCCCTCAGCCGTTGTTCCCGGTTCCGCATCATTTTCTTTCTTTTTTATGCCTTCAAGTATCATTTTTCCACCGATATAAGAAAGAAGGATCAAGGCAATCCATGGAATAAACATTTGAAATGACTCAAAGTATAGAACTATGGTATGTATGCATACCCATCCTGCCATAGGCATGAACCACTGAAAAAATGCAAAGCAACCTGCAATACGGCACATTTCAGTTTTTTTCATATTGATATCATTCAAACCATTCGCAAGTGAAACAGAAAATGCATCCATAGCCAATCCGAATCCAAGCATGATACTGTTAATGATAAATGCAAGTGTAATACTCATATAATAGACTCCCAAAACAAAATCATGGTCATGTATTATCACTTATTTATATTCGGTTAGTCAATTATAACAATTTACACCAATATGACAGGGAAATTATTCCCTGTCATATTCCGCGTTGCCCGTCAAATGCTCCATTGGGCTTTTGTGCAAGCACAACGCCCATGGAGCGCTTGACGGGCTTATCGCGAAAAAAAGCAGGACAAAAGTCCTGCAAATAAAAAATGGGGCCTACAGGGCTCGAACCTGTGACCCCCTGCTTGTAAGGCAGATGCTCTCCCAGCTGAGCTAAGACCCCATTTAAAAACATATTCAACTGAATCCTTGAGGACTCTTTAATAACCGCTCAAAACCACGCGGTTCTTTTGAACAAATATCAAAAGATCTATCGTACCTTCAAAACTGTACACCACATTTTATAAGTTATTCTCAGTAATCCATCATTAGGTTTCAGTCTGCTCTGTCAGCAGCCTGAAATTTCGCTTTGCGAAACAGCATTTCTTCGAAATACTGCCATATCGTTCCGGAGTTTCCTGATGAAAACTCCTCCACTCTCTATCCGATAAACATTTAACCTCATTGGTCAAACCCTCGACCTATTAGTAACTATCACCTGAATGCTTTACAGCACTTACAGCTTAGCCCTATCAACCTCGTAGTCTTCAAGGGGTCTTACTCTTGCGATGGGATATCTCATCTTGAGGGTGGCTTCACGCTTAGATGCCTTCAGCGTTTATCCAGTCCCGACATGCCTACCCTGCACTGGAGTTGATCTCCAACAGGTCCAACAGAGGTCAGTCCATCCCGGTCCTCTCGTACTAAGGACAGCTCCTCTCAAATATCCTACGCCCGCGCCGGATAGGGACCGAACTGTCTCACGACGTTCTGAACCCAGCT
>NZ_JNKO01000009.1 GCF_000702885.1 Oribacterium sp. P6A1
GTCTTTTCAAACTGTTATCCCCCTCTGTAAGGCAGGTTACCCACGCGTTACTCACCCGTCCGCCACTCGCTCGAGAATCACTAGGTTTCATCTCTCGCTCGTTCGACTTGCATGTGTTAGGCACGCCGCCAGCGTTCATCCTGAGCCAGGATCGAACTCTCATCTTACAAATGTTAAGAGATTTCTCTCTTTAAGTTCTTCCCGTTCAAAACTTAAGCTTGGCTTTTGTTCTGTCCGTTATTCTTTACTGCGAATAAATTCGCTACGACTTTTGTCGTTTCTGAAAATCTAATTCTTAGAATCTTCAGGGTCTGTGTATTAATCGATCTTTGATTTTCAAGGTTCTTTTCACTTGATTTATCAGAACTGGTGTTCCGCATCTCTCAAGTGCTCAGTTATAATAACAATTCCTGTTCTGATTGTCAAACGTTTTTTTGAATTTTTTTTATTTTTTTCAGAATGACTTTTCAAGGTACCTGCAAGTCCTTCTAAGCAGTCTCTTCTGCTTTTTTGGATTCCCTATACTTTTCAGTCTGTTCAGCTATAGAACTCCTTAGTCTTTCTGCTTTCTTTGCTCTGAGCATACCGACAAAGTTTGCACAAATCGTAAGTACATCAAAAACAGCAGCCGCAAAGTTCATCAGCGCAATGTCATATACAAGCCACATCATCTGGCATCCGCTCAAAACAACTTTCAGGGTACTCTCTTTCTTCGTATCTATAAGTCCCGTATAGACCACCGCAGATATAATAGGCAGCAATTCAATCCATCGAAAACCGCCAAGGAATAAAAACACAGCCGATACAAACACCTGAAGCGTAACAAAGAACAGTTTCCACCCCTTTGTAAGCTCACGTTTTAAAAAAAACAGGTTTCTGATGACGCTGATAATATTGGCAATAAACCCCGAAACACCTCCAAGAACCAGATTCCCTATTCCCATAATAAGAAATTGAACATTTTGTCCTATGAGAATGTATCTTCGATTATGTATAAAGCCGATTCCTACCATCAAAAGGGAACCGGCCAAGCCTAATATGTTGCCAATAATCAAATTCATAAAAATACTCCAATTTAAATATAATATTCGAATGGGCTGGCGTTCACCTTTGCCCTAAGTGCAAAACGGTCCGATATCAGCTTTTGACGCCCATATAATCCCAACCCGCCATACAGCATTCATCTGTATGTTCAATTCAGTTGTGATGTTTTGTCCTGAGCCACACCGGTAATATGATTTTCTGCGGATATCTTCGCCATTTCAGCCTCAAGCTCTGTCTGATTATTTGCTCCCAAAAAAGCCACTGCATACATGTTGTAACCAGGATAGTCGTAAATCAGCCGGAGATTATATTTTTCTCTCAGATAGTTAAGCTCACCCGGATCAAGTTTCTGATCCACTGAAATAAGAACGATATTTGTAAAGCTGTCAGAAGAAGGGCCTCCCGTAGGGAACCCCAGTGTCTGCTGCTCTGTTGTGGTTACCTTCGGCTCAGTCTCTTTCTTCGTGGCAGCATGTGTGGTTGCAGCCGCAGTTGTGGTTTCGGAAACCGGCAAAGTCTCTATGACTTCAATGCTTTCCGTTTCCTCTTCTTCTGATGTTTCAGGATGTTCAAGACCTGACTCAAATATTTCTTCGGATTCAGACTCACCTGACACATCAATGACAGCATTGCCAAACTCGTCCGTCTCGTTTGTCATTTCTCCCTCCGAAACAGTTTCAACAGTTTCCGGAAGAACGCTCTCTATTCCTTTCCGCATTATCTCCCACTTTTCCTTGATATTCGGACTGTTTACAATCTTTTTCGCAGTTTCCAGATCACCGGAATCTTCCAGCTTATTGCTGATGGAATAAAAATCATACAGGATGGTATCCGTGTAGTAGTCAACCCCCGCCCAGGTTTCCAGAAAATCTTCCTGATCATTTGCATCAAGAGAACTGTAATATTCAAGCACCACAGGGCTAACAATGTTTAATGTATATTCACCTTTATTGGCAAGGCGCAGCAATCCCACGGCCTGATGCAGTATCTTCAGTGAAGCGCCTGAAGTCCCTTTTATTCCCACAAAACAGCTGAGTCTTTCACGAAGTCCTTCCTTAAGCGCAGCTTCACCTATAAGCTGTAAGCTTTCCGATTCAGATTCATTTTCAGATTCCGCCTTGATAACCTTTGCCGCCTTGGTTTCAGTCGCTTTCTTTGTATCATTTACAAAAGACTGCTTAGACCCACAGGCATTTAAGCAGATTGCAGACAATGTGATAACCAGCGGAAGGATATATTTTTTCTTCATAAAAATCTCCATGCATGTTTCCGAAAAATCTGTTAAATATCAAAGAATTGTATCTATGTACTAAAAAAATAATCTCATGTCAAGTAAATTCTTAACATGAGATTATATTCATATTCTGTTTTAATAAAGTTCGACGGACACTATCAATGAACCGTCAGATGTTCCGCTTCCAAAACCCCTGCCAGATATTTAATTATGGCATCATCCGCCTTTCCCTTAACACCGGCATATACTTCTATTGAAAGTCCTTCCTCCTCAATCTTATCAACAACTCCTTGTCCCATTCCCTCAGAAATAATAACATTTACATCATTTTGAACCATGGCTTCAAGCTTCTGCCCTCCCTGATCATCGCCGGCAGGAAGATATCCGTAGCTCACGATATGATTCTCATCATTAACTTCAAAAACCTTAAACCGCGGGCAATGTCCGAACTGCCAATAAATGTTGTCGTTCTCATTATTTACTGTAATTGCTATTTTTTTCATTCGCATCCCCTCAAATACTATATACTCGGCTTAAATACTATAAGCCTGCGACTGATGCAGTTCGGGTTTATGGGAATTCCCTTTTAAAACTGCACCCTGAGATATCTATGTGTATTATGTCGGTCAAAAATAACAAAAATATTACCTAAAAATAAAAAACAGATGACTCAAGAGTGGAATCATCTGTTTAGAACCGCATAAAGCCTCAGTTTTTTGCGAAATATTCTTTTGTGAGTTCCACCACCTTCGGTGACAGAATAAGTACCGCAATAAGGTTCGGCACCGCCATGAGGGCATTGGTTGTATCTGCAATCTGCCAAACAAGACTGAGCTGGACTGTAGCTCCTACCACAACGAACATGACATAAATAGCCTGGTAAACAACTATAGCCTTAGTGCCGAAAATGAATTCCATACATCTTGCTCCGTAAAGACTCCAGGAAAGCAATGTTGAAAAAGCAAACAAAGTTATGCATGAAGCGATGATTATTGAGGCAATCCTTCCACCAAAGGTTGTTCCAAATGCCATAATGGTAAGATCTGTACCTGCGGACTGACCGTAGAAACCTTCTGCGCAGCCTGAAATAAGCACAGCTACCGCTGTAAGGGTACAGATAACTATGGTATCCATAAAGACCTCAAAAACGCCGTACATAGCCTGATGAACAGGATGATCAACGTCTGCAGCCGCATGGGCTATAGGCGCAGTACCGAGACCGGCCTCATTGGAGAAGATACCTCTTCCAAAACCTGCCTTTGCAGCCTGCTGTATGCTCACACCCAAAAGTCCTCCGCTTATTGATGCCGGACTGAATGCACCCTTGAAAATCTGAGAAAAAACAGAACCGAGGGAGCCGATATGAGTAACTACAACAATGATTGATGTAATAATGTAAACACAGGCCATAATAGGAACCAGTTTTTCTGTTACATTACCGATACGCTGCATACCGCCGAAAAGAACAAGAATAGTAAGCAATGCTCCTACGATTCCTATAACCATATATATTCTCTGCATATCAGATCCCGAAATATTCGGATCAAAAGAACTGAATACAGATCCTATAGATGTGGCGATAGTGTTTATCTGTGTCATATTTCCTGTTCCAAGAGCCGCAATTGCTCCGAAGCAGGAGAAAACCATGCCGAGCCACTTCCACTTCTTACCCAGACCATTCTGAATATAGTACATAGGTCCGCCAACGAAGTCTCCCTTTTCATTTATCTCACGATAGTGTACCGCAAGTATAATCTCCGCATATTTTGTGCACATTCCAAAGAGAGCGGCTATCCACATCCAGAAAATGGCTCCGGGCCCTCCCAGGGATATGGCGCCTGCCACACCTGCGATATTTCCCGTTCCAACAGTTCCCGCAAGAGCTGTGGTCAGGGCCTGAATAGGCGTCAGTGTTCCGCTTTGACTGGATCTTTTTTCAAACAGCTTTCCAAGGGTATTTTTCATTATGTGACCGAACCGGGTAAACTGAAGGAAATCCAGTCTTATGGTAATGAATATACCTGTTCCGATAAGAAGCACCAGCGTCGGCACTCCCCAGACAAAAGAATTGACAGAATCCGAAATGCTATAAATTAATTCCACTTTTACACTCCCCAACTTTAAAGTACTAAATAATATAGCATACTTTAATCCTATCTCCTAATATAAATACAAATCATTTGTCCCATAAGGTTTAAAAAAAGATGCCGCAAGCCGTGCAGCATCTTTTTAAACATCCCCCGGAATCCGGGGAAACATATTTGCTTCATATCAGCAACTGAATCGAATCATAAAAATGTTTCAATCGCCGCTTTTCTCCCATTCACTCCTGTGAGCCCTTTAATTCAGCTAGTTCTTCCGAATAAGTCTCCCAGTCCTCATAAAGCTGAGTCAGTCTTTCATCATTTACCTCATGCTCCTTATGAAGTTCCATAAGTCTTCCAACATCAGCGGCTATGGCCGGATCCTGGTATGCCTCATCCAGCTCTGAATTTCTGGCCTCCAGCTTCTGAATTTCGTCCTCTGCAGCCTTAAGGGATCTTTCAAGCTTCTGGATATTCTTTTTGAGCTCCTTCTGCATCTCCCAGTCAATCTTCTGTTCCGACTTTACTTCAGGAATAAATGCGGGAGTACCGGACTGAGCAGATCCTTTAGATCCTGCCGATGAAGTATCCCCGTATCTTCTGACATCTTCTTTCTTCTCAAGGTAGTAATCGTAATTACCGATATAGTTGTCAAAACGATTCTCAAAAAGCTCCAGAATACGTGTAGATGTCTTATTTATGAAATAACGGTCATGAGAAACATAGAGAACCGTACCCTCATAATTGTTGATGGCATCCTCCAGCACCTCTCGTCCCTGAATATCCAAATGGTTCGTAGGCTCATCAAGGATCAGGAAGTTGGCATTACTGAGCATAAGCTTGGCAAGAGATACCCTGCCCTGCTCTCCACCGGATAGATCCCCTATACGCTTATAAACATCATCTCCTCTGAAGAGGAAGGCAGCAAGAACATTACGCACCTTGGTGTTGTTAAGATACGGATAATCATCCTGGATTTCATCAAAGATGGTCTTTTCCATATGAAGAACCGCATGCTCCTGATCATAGTAGCCTATCTCTACATTGGTGCCCAGTTTGAAGCTTCCGGTATCAGCAGAAAGCTGCTCATTAAGTATCTTGAGGAGTGTGGTCTTACCGGTTCCGTTTGCTCCGATAACCGCAACATGTTCACCTCTCTTGATTTCAAAAGAGATATTGGAAAACAATGTCTTATCCTCAAAGGCTTTGCTCAGATCCTTCACAGAAAGCACATCATTGCCAGACTGGAGGTTCGGAGTCAGGGCAAGACGCATCTCATTATCTATCTCCTCCGGCTTATCCAGAAGCTCTACCTTTGCCAATGCTTTTTCACGTGACTCTGCACGTTTAATAGACTTCTCTCTGTTAAACTGCTTAAGCTTCGTAATAACCGCCTGCTGATGCTGTATCTCCTGCTGCTGATTCAGATAAGCCTTAAGCTCCGCATCTCTGATGAGTTTTTTCTTTTCCGCATATTCGGTGTAGTTACCCTTGTACATCCTGGCCTTACCGTTATCAAGGTCGATTATCTTTGTAACTACATGATCAAGAAAATACCTGTCGTGAGAAACCAAAAGAACAGCACCGTCATATCTTTTCAGAACCTTTTCAAGCCACTGGATGGAATCTATATCCAGATGGTTGGTAGGCTCATCCAGGATAAGAAGATCAGGTTTATCCTGAAGAATCTCCTCAAGTCTCTTTCTGGTCTTCTGTCCTCCGGAAAGAGTATCGAAATCTTCAAGTCCTGTCTCTATGTCAGCATGCTGCTGAGCAAGATATCCTATCTTTTTATCCTTAGAAAATGCGATAACAGCCTCAGAGTCATCAGGCTCCTCCTGTCCAAGGATACAACGAATAAGGGTTGTCTTTCCGGAACCGTTGATTCCGACTATGGCAGCCTTTTCCTTTTCCTCGATATGAAAGGTCACATCTTTGAGAACCTGTTTTCCTATATAAGTTTTATTTAAATTCGCAATATTCAGTATCATAGCTTTGATAGTATATATGAAACTTATTTGCAGTGCAAGTTTCCGTTTCTCATGCCCTAGACAGTCTTCTCACTGCATACTTTAAAAAATCGCGGGCTGCGAGGTAAACAGCCTGCGATCTCCAGGTCATCACCAGCTCACTTCTGAGGAACACCCTTCATTGACAGAGAAATCTTTTTACGCTCCTTATCCACAGAAAGAACCTTTACATTTACGATATCACCTACCTTGACCACATCAAGCGGATGCTTGACGAACTTGTCTGCTATCTGGGAAATATGCACGAGACCGTCCTGATGTACACCGATATCAACAAAGGCGCCAAAATCAATGACATTACGAACCGTTCCCGTAAGCACCATATCAGGAGTAAGGTCATCGAAATCCAAAACATCGGAACGAAGAACAGGCGCCGGCACATCTTCTCTCGGGTCACGACCAGGTTTTGCCAGTTCCTTAACTATATCGGTCAATGTATACTCACCCACATTCATCTTCTTCGCAAGCTCAGGGACAGAAGCCCTGAGCTCCTTCAGCTTCTTCTCTATATCCCTTGTGTTTCCGTTCTTTACATCGGAAGCATCAAAACCAAGAAGCTTAAGAAGCTCTCTCGCAGCCTCATAGCTCTCCGGATGAACGGAAGTCATATCGAGAACATCCTGACCGTCTCTTATTCTCAGGAATCCGGCACACTGCTCATAAGCCTTTGGTCCCAGCTTCGGAACTTTTAGAAGCTCCTTTCTGGATGCGAAAGCGCCGTTCTCTTCACGATATGCAACTATGTTTTTTGCAATGGTTTTATTTATACCGGAAACATACTCAAGAAGAGAGAATGATGCGGTATTTACATCAACGCCTACTCTGTTTACACAGTCTTCAACCACGTTCCCTAGCTGTTCACTGAGCTTGGACTGATTCATGTCATGCTGATACTGGCCTACACCGATTGACTTCGGATCTATCTTTACAAGCTCGGCAAGAGGATCCTGAAGTCGTCTCGCCATGGATGTAGCAGATCTCTGACCCACGTCAAAATTAGGAAACTCCTCTGTTGCAAGCTTAGAAGCAGAGTAAACAGAAGCACCTGCCTCATTTACGATAACATACTGTACAGGAAGCTTGCTCTTCTTTATGAATTCAGCGATGATCTGCTCAGACTCACGGGATGCAGTGCCGTTTCCAAGGGAAATGATGTCAACATGATACTTACGGACAAGTCCCTCTATAACTTTCATGGACTCTGCAACCTTGTTCTGAGGTGCTGTCGGGAAGATAACAGTAGTATCAAGAACCTTTCCTGTAGGATCAACTACCGATATCTTACATCCTGTACGGAATGCAGGATCCCATCCAAGTACAGTCTTCCCTATGATAGGCGGCTGCATGAGAAGCTGACTAAGATTCTCTCCGAATACCTTTATGGCTCCGTCCTCAGCCTTTTCGGTAAGATCATTACGTATCTCAGTCTCTATGGACGGGCCGATAAGACGCTTATATGCATCCGCTGCGGCCTCTTCAAGATACTTCGCGGTTTCCTTGTTTTTTCCCGCACCGATATGACGGTTCATGAACTTAAGTATCTCATCCTCGGGAGCTTCGATCTTCACAGTCAGGATCTTCTCGCTCTCACCTCTGTTCATGGCAAGAATACGATGCCCCGGTATCTTTTTAAGCGGTTCCGAATACTCATAGTAGTTTTCGTAAACCGTCTTCTCTTCCGCCTGCTTCTTGGTCTTTGCGGAGGATACGATGATGCCTGACTCATAGGTCTTCTTACGGATCCACTCACGGAGACCGGCACTGTCAGATAATGTCTCCGCGATGATATCCTCTGCTCCGACGATAGCTGTCTTTACATCGGGAACTTCCTTTTCCGCATCTATGTACTTCTCTGCCTCTTCTATCACAGGTGTTGATGTTTTACCGGAAAAGATAAATACAGCCAGAGGTTCCAGACCTCGTTCCTTTGCAATCATGGCTCTGGTTCTGCGCTTAGGCTTGTATGGGCGATAAATATCCTCAAGTTTTACAGCAGTTTCAGCCTCATCTATCTGCTTTCTGAGTTCATCAGTAAGCTTCCCCTGTTCCTCGATTGATGCCAGTATAGTATTCTTACGATCTTCCAGGTTGCGAAGGTACTTTAAACGTTCATCAAAGGCACGAAGCACATCATCGTGCATGGCGCCTGTGGCTTCCTTACGATATCTTGCTATAAAAGGGATGGTATTTCCTTCATCAATAAGCTTTATTACTGCTTCTGCATGAACCTTCGATATGCCAAGTTCCCCGGTGATAATGTCAACAATATTCATCAGCTTGTTTTCCTCAAAAATTTAAAATAATATAATGACGTGAGTGTCAGATACTTATGACACTTATGTCAGATTATACCATGGAAAACAATTATTTTAGGAGAAAACTCAAATGGAAATAACAGATATCAAACAGCGACGTTTTCAGCCGGCAGTCGATGCCATAAAGGATCTTTTGGAGGATGAAGAATACATGGACGAGGAAGTCCTGATCATAGCGATAGACGGACGTTCCGGCAGCGGAAAAACAACTCTTGCAGATTTTCTGGCAAAACAGTTCGATGCCAATGTATTCCACATGGACGACTTCTTTCTTCAAAGCCATCAAAGGACTGAAGAACGTCTTTCCGAAGTCGGCGGAAATGTTGATTATGAAAGATTTCGCGAGGAGGTACTGATACCTTTATGGTACGGTGACCCTGTGTCATACCGCCCCTTCAGCTGTAAAATAATGGAGATAGACAAGGATAAAGAGCAGACCATAAAACCCAAACGCATAAATATAGTAGAGGGTTCCTACAGCCAGCACCCCTACTTCGGCGAACCCTATCAGCTCAGAGTGTTCTTAGATATAGATGAGGAATCACAGCTAGAGAATATAAGCGCCCGTACAGGCGGCGATAATGAGATCATGGAAAAATTCAGGAATGAATGGATCCCGAAGGAAGAAGAATATATAAAAGCGAACGATCTCGAAGAAAAGGCCGATGTATATATCTCCTGGAACTGATATGATGATGTAGGTGTCAAAAGTGAACACACGAAGTGATAGGATACACTTTCAGGCAGACAGTCTACGCTCGATAATCCTGTATATACGTCTATGGAATCTGGCTCTGTGTCTCTGTCTCTCGATTTCCTTTTCAATCTGGTAAATGAGATAAACGCTCATACCGCTGATTGCATATCCCAGATATCTGACCTCGTTAAACTGACAAAATGAAGCTATAAGACCAAGAACTAACAAAAAATCTACTACAAATTCAAATGTTTTAAGATTGATTCTCATGACGTTTGCCTCCGTAACAATTTCGATATCAGTATTCTAACACCGAACAAACTTTTTGTAAACAGCCGTTCTGTAAATATTTGTTCGAAAAATGAATGTTCTGTAAATGTTTGTTTCAATAAAAACATTAATGCCTTCTTTGATTGATAAGTATAAACACTTCAGTCACTTTCGAAGAAGGCGGTATGTGGCATCATTTAAATACTAAAAAACCTCCGGCGGGTATTGAGTCTCTGCTCACTCCCACCGGAGGTTTAATTTCTATAACGAAAGTACCTTGCACACCAATATATACGGCATGCTGTCTGTGAGCGGTAAATACTTTTGACAATTACATCATTATCATTTCACACTCACATAATTTTAATTCGAACAAATCATGATGCGGCAGGCATCACTTAGGAAGCCCCTGCATATACTTGTCCATTTCCTCAGCGATCTGCTTTGAGACATTGACAGCGGCAACTACAGTTTTAGCGCCTGTAACTACGTCTCCTGATGCAAATACGCCCGGCATGGTTGTCTCACCGTACTCATCTGTCTCAAGAGTACCCTTTTCATTGAGCTTAAGCTCCTTGTCTCTTGATACAAGACGGTCCTTAGGAACCTGTGAAACGGAGATAATAACGAAATCGCAAGGTATCTCCTCTGCCTGCTCCTCATGTACTGTGCTCTTTCCATCCTCATCGAATGTTACAGGAGCCATAACGATGGACTCATCCTTTATCTCTACAGGTGACTTGCAGTACTCGAACTTAACACCGTCAAGCTTTGCATACTCGATTTCCTTAACAGATGCTGCTGCAGTATCTCTTCTCGCATAGACCGTAACATTTCTTGCACCCTTACGGATAGCTGTACGTGCTGCATCCATGGCTGCATTACCTGCACCGATTATAGCTACGTTTTCTCCGATGTGATATGCATCGGGATTGGTAAGATAATTTATAGCATAAGCTACATTTCCAAAGGTCTCTCCCGGGATGCGGAGATGTCTCGGACGCCATGCTCCGGTTCCGATGAATACAGAATTGTATCCGTCTGCAAAGAGATCCTTTATGCTTGTTGAGCCTCCGATGAAGAAGTTCGGTCGGAAAAGGATGCCTAACTCATGAAGTCTGTCAGCATAACGGTCAAGAATGGTCCTCGGAAGTCGGAACTCCGGAATTCCGTATCTCAGAACACCGCCAAGCTTCTCTCTTCCCTCGAAGATAGTAATCTTATAACCTTTCTGGGCAAGAAGCACGGCAATGGTTATTCCCGCAGGACCGCCGCCGATAACCGCAACTCTCTTACCGTTAAAAGGTTTCTTCTCAAGCTTTATACGTTCAAAGCAGGAATCCGAAATATAATTCTCTATGGCAGATATATGAACAGGAGACTCCTTTATTCCACGAACACAATGACCTTCACACTGTTTTTCATGATCACAGACAAGTGAACAAACAATCGAAAGCGGGTTGTTGTTGAAAAGCATAACAGCAGCATCCATCATCTGCTCATTCTTAAGAAGCCTGATCATCTCCGGAATGTTCGTGTGGATAGGACATCCGGTACGGCAACGTGGGTTCTTGCACTGAAGGCAGCGATTTGCCTCTTCTAAAACATGTACAGCCATAATTATTCCTCCCTGAAAAGACAAAAAATTGTAATTAGTTATCGATTTTTACTCTTTTAATAAAAATGCATGAGTATAAAAATTATTTTGCACCCAGGATAAAATCAGGACCGCATCATCATATCACTGCCATCCCTTAAAAATGATACACTTCCTGCGAACAATGATAAATTTAATATCAAAGGTATTTTAAGTCAATATAAGTTAATTTCTTATCAGATTTTATAAACTCTAATACATTAATCTATAACTTTTTTACATGTTCATCTTCGGAACAGTGACGATAGACGGCGTGCCTTTCGGCATATAGAATTCTTTGTATTCCTTCTTATAATCAAACGCCATGTTTCTTATTCCTCCGTCAAGTCTTTCTCTTCGTAAGGCTTATTCCAGGAACCGATTTCCGTGCTTGTAAGAGCATTTCTTTACCCTCTTCTTTTCATCATCAGATAGCAGTTAATTCCCTCTTTATAAAAATCAGTTAGTTCTCCAACACACTTATATCCCAGATTTTCATATAATTTCTTCGCTCTTGGATTAAAATCATCTACAGTTAAAAAGTATTTTGCCGAAGAAGAATCAGTAGCATTATCCTCAAAAAACTTCATCAGCTGTTTACCGATGCCATAATTCCTGTATTCTTCCTTTACTGCAACAATATGGATATAAGGATAGCTTCCAAAAACACCATTTGTCATGTAGTAAATAAACCCCAGGCATTTCTCATTTTCATCCAATGCAACATATATGTTTTCTTGTACCACTGCATATGTCAGCATATTGGCTGCCTTTTCATAATCGCTGAAATACGCTCTTCCCAAATCAGAATTTTGCAGAATTTCTATGCAGCTATCAGTATATTTCATATTTGCAAGTTGAATATGTATATCCTTTTTCCACTTACGCTCTTCACACATGAAACTTTACCTCCGGCACCTTCGCTGCCGATATCTTCCCATTTTCAATTCTCTCAAATACTCCTCAAATTCCGGTGTTCTTGACCAGTACCGGATTCCCCAGTTTTCAAAGTTCCATTCTGCCATGTAGTCATTGCATTCATAATCGACATACCATAGCAGTCCATCCTGAATAACAAAATTAGTAGGAAAATAATCAATATTCAGCCCAACCTCAAATGCCTTCTTCGCCATTGTACGTACCTGCAGCAAAAATTGTTCTACTGAAGTCCCTTCTAGGATTAAGTCAAAAATCGTTTTCCCATCAACATATTCCTTAACAATCCGCTCATTTTCTTCATCTATAGCCAACATCTTCGGGGCTCTTATTCCAGCATTTGTAATGCGTTCATAGTCATTTTTCTCAGCCTGTATCTTATTCCCGAAGGTATAATAATCGCATGGCTCATGATGCATTTGTTTTAAGACCACCTTCTGTCCATCCTGGTCTGCAAGATATGAATAGCCTCCCTTTCCATGTCCAAGAAGTTTAATGATCCGGTATTCTTTTCCACACACGGTTATTTTCTTCTCTAAGACGAATCTTGGTCCTTCCTCCCCCACTTCACCGGTTGGAACAAATCCAACATTAGCCAGTATCCTCTTTGATGGCAGATTGTCCGGATCAGTTTCCGCCTCGACTCGTGATACTTTGTTCTGGGATAATGCCCATTCAGTTATAGCCCTTACTGCCTCAGTCATATATCCATTCCCACAGTAGCCTTCCTTAAGGCCATAGCCTATTTCTACCATTCCGTCATCTGTGATTCCTTTGAAGCTGAGGTCTCCCACGATAGTTTGGGAATCGTTCTTGAGTTCCATATTCCAGGTTGCAAACCATACTCTGTCTTCCGGGTTATCAAGGCATCCTTGAAGCATCTCTGAATATGCCTTCTGCATTTCCGGATTTTTCTCGTCATCTATAATCTTCTGCATTTCCTCATCTGATATCGGATGCAGGAGCAGCCTTTCCGTCTCTATTTTTATCATGTATCTCCTTACTTGCCATCCTTTTTCCAGAAAAATGAATAATGATATTTCTTCCTGAAGCCAAGCCTCTCATAGAATTCCATATGTGTAAAATCCCAGAACAGCCAATACTATTCCGGAAGCTACCATATCATTCATATGTAAAAGCAGACCCAAACACGCTTATTTGAGCCTGCTTTACACTTATTTATTTAGCTCATATTTCATCCGGTCCATTTTTATATGGCTTCTCCTCTACCACTACATTGCGGTCGTCTTCATTATCACAGCCACCCATCCACCAAAGGATTTGAACATGGCTAAAGCCATCAAGCCCCTTTAATGCTTCTGCATACTTTTGGTCTAGGACAATCTTAATTTCACTTCCATTAACAATCTTTCCGATGGGACAAATTTTTATCTCGTTCATCTTGTGAACCTCCTTAATTTGATCTCATCGAGCGCTCGATACCTTCATTCTACAAAGTGTTTTTATACTTCAATCCCTATTTTTTATGAAATTCTGCGAATCACATTCTTCCTTATAGTTTACTCAAAAATCTGTCCGGGCAGCTTAAGCTTTTCTTTTGGCGGAAAGTTCTTATCAAACTCTTCAACATCAGCATCTTCAACATAGTAGCCCTTTGGAGTCTGGTACACACCGGTGATCCCATCAAGATATCCAGGAATCAGCTCCTTGCACAGGAAGAATGAAGAATCAGCATCTTCCGGAAGGTCATGGTATCTGATTCCGAACTTGCTGGCATAGTCAAAGCCGCTGTGTCCATAGAAACCAATATTCCCTTCAAAAAGCACTGCCCCAAAGCCTATTTCTGCAGCCTTTTCAAGAGAGTAATCCAGGATTGCCTTGCCATATCCTTTTCTTTTAAGCTCAGGAGTTATGCCGATCGGTCCCATTGTAAGAACGTCGATAGTCTTTCCATCATCTGCCTCAATGGTAGTTTTCATAAATATGTTCTGACCGATAAGCTTGCCGTCTTTCTCCATGACAAAATCAAGTTCTTTTACAAAAGCAGGATCATCCCTAAGGACATGTATCACATAATGCTCACTGCATCCCGGGCGATACACGTTCCAGAAGGACTCCCTTACAAGGTTTTCAACCTCTCTTTGTTCTTCTTTTCTTTCTAATCGTATTGTGAATTCTTTTGTATTCATTTCTTTATCCTTTCATTTTCGAATGTTTGTTAATCTTTGATATCTCTTTGAACTTTAATTTCTTTGCCTGAAGATAGCTACTGCCGTTAGCCATGTACTCATTCTCCCTTTTGAGTCTTAAGTATGAGGCCAGCCTGTCTTCCGACAGTTCTCCATTACGTATTGCCCTTCTTATGGCACAGCCCGGCTCATTGGTGTGAGAGCAATCGGAAAAACGGCACCCTGCTTTAAGCTCCTCAATCTCGGGAAATGCCACCTCTATTCCTTCCTCACTATCCCACATGCCCAATTCTCTCATTCCGGGAGTGTCAATTACGAATGCTTTGTTGGGAAGTTCCATAAGTTCTCTGCCTGTGGTGGTGTGCCTTCCCTTGTCGTCATTACGAAGGCCCTGTGTTTTTATTTTGTTATCCCCGAGAAGCCGGTTAATCAGGGTAGATTTCCCCACTCCGGAGGAGCCTAGGAATGCCACGGTCTGTCCCGGCCGGACTCCACAAGAACATAGTCTCCTACCGCCGGGAAATCAGATACCGAACTTGTCTCATATCGAAATCTCCCCGAGACCTCTGCCTTTAATTCTTTTGTTTCTGTTTTTACTTTGTATATATCCCTGTCCAGAGCAATAACTCTGGCTCTTTCTAAAACGGCCTCTTTAGGCCGAGTATCTTTCTTTGAAACCATCTGTAATCTCCTTTAGGTTCTTCTTTAGCTTGTTATAATCTCCACCCCCATCGGAAAGGTCGATGGAGAGTTTAAGGGGCGCATAGAATTCCACCGCAAGCTTCCTAGGGCCTGTCTTCTCGGCATCTTTATTAAGAACTCCCCGCTTTATCATTTCCCTGAAAATGTCCTCCGAATAGTCTATTGGCCCACGTCCTATCACATCCTGGTACAACTTCATCTTCTCGGGACTCTTGAACTGTTCTATAGTAATCATTCTTCTAAAGCTTGAAGCGAATTCATCTTTTGTCCAATACTCAAACTGGTTGACCACATAATCACAGAAATCCTTGAAGCTTACTTCCTCATATTTACCCGGATTCTTTTCATATTTCTCTTCGGGAACGGAATCTTCCTCGGCTCTTTCCGCATCCTTCTCAAACATCCGTTGAACTATGCTGTCGAATATCTCTTGTTTGTTCTTGTAGTGTCTGTAGAGTGCACCCTTTGTAATGCCCAGCTGCTCAGCTATCATGCCTGTAGAAACCGCATCAAAGCCACTCTCCGCAAACAAATGTAATGATGTAAGTAATATATCTTCCTTTGTTGTCTTCATAAATTCTCCTCTTGTTAAACATCAAAATAAACGGTCGTTTACTGTTATTGTAAACGACCGTTTATTTTTGTCAATTCCTTTTTTTCCCAGCATCCCGTATGCATACAAGGGAAAACTGAATACAAGCAGATCGCTTCTTCATCTGTTTCAGCTCAAACAGTCTCTGCTCCTCAGCCACTTTCTGCTCCCGGCTTCTGACCTTTCGTTCCTGTTTGTTCTGCTCCTGGAGAAGTTCTTTATAGTATGTAACATTACAAATGCCAATACGCTTGCTAGAATGTGGCTTACAAGAAAAGCAAACCATATTCCCGACAGTCCGAATATATGCTTTAGCATCAAAGCTGGCAGCACCCTGAATATAATGTAATACGCAATAAGCAACAGCATAGCCCTCTCCGGTCTTCCAATTCCGGTAATATATCCCTGAATACAGCTTGTAAGCATATATAATACGTATCCGATGCTGACAATATGGAAGAACTCTGCAACTATAACGCCAACCTCTGCTCCCTGGCCGAAGCATCCGCTAAGCATGGGACTTGTGCAGATGACAAGGGCGCTTACCAAGCCAATCAGAACTCCCCCGGTAAGCATGGCTTTTTTACAATAATCACCGGCCCGGTCTATACGACCTGCGCCCTTACATTGACCGACTATAGAGGTAACAGCCATTGACATGGCATTGGTGGGCATAAACATAATAAGTTCAAGATTCCTTACCACTCCATATCCGGCAAGGGCTGTCAGTCCGAAGGGATTAACAAATGTAATCATAACCGCGGAACTTAATGCCGGCATAATAGACTGTATGGAAGTCGGAACACATAGCCTGCCCATGGTTTTTACATCCTCCCATGTCATTGCCTTAAAATCAAATGAGAACCATTTCTTTTTGTAATGATAAGCAAACGCGTATGCAAGGCAAACAAACTCCGATATCACTGTTGCTATGGCCACCCCATTAAATCCCCACCAGTTAATCATTATGGGATCAAGGATAGCATTAACTATCACCGTCATAAGCATTCCTTTCATCTGGAAAACCGAGTCTCCAAAGGCCCTGAATATAGATGTAAACTGCATGTATAAAAAGAGAGCAACATTTCCAATAAGATAGAGTCTCAGATAAGAGACCGCTTCAGTAAGTACCTCTGCAGGCGTAGCCATTGCTGTCAGAAGATACTCAGATGCAAGTTCTCCCACAAGGCATATCGCTCCGGAAAAAAACAGAGAAACTATCATAACAACGGCGGCGGCTCTTTTTACTCCCACTGTGTCCATTGCTCCGACACGTTGGGCAATCATAACCGATACTCCGTTACCAACCCCCATTGATAAGGAATTCATAATAAGGACAATAGCTGTACTTGCCGTAAGTGCAGACATACCTGCCTCCCCCAGGAGATTTCCTACCCACAGGCTGTCAACCATGCTGTATGCCATGGTAAGTGTCATGGCAAGCATAAGGGGTATAAAGAGCTTCATTAGAGCTCTTGTTGTGTTTTCGTTTATAAAATCTACTTTACTTTTCATAAGTCTTTTCCACCTTCTTTACAAATTCTACTGCTGCCTTAAGCTCATCCTCATTGGGATTGGACTTATTCATTCCTCCGATCAACTTTAATGGTCCATATGTGTTAAAACCACGACATCCGTATGTTCCAAGGCACTTGGCTCCTCGCTCTTCCACGACCTTCTTAATCTTAGCGGCAAAATCCTTATCGTTCTTTGCACAGGTATAGATAAAGAAAGTCCTCTTCCCCGCTGGAATCTGTTCTGCCACACGGCTTACCGAATCGTAAAACTTGGAATATGCTATCCCCGATGCAAAGCCCATCAGGTCATAATCCTCCCAGTTGAAATCCGCTCCCACGCTCCCGGCCTCTATTAGT
Source organism: Oribacterium sp. P6A1 (assembly GCF_000702885.1). Classification (GTDB taxonomy): domain Bacteria; phylum Bacillota; class Clostridia; order Lachnospirales; family Lachnospiraceae; genus Oribacterium. The sequence continues at coordinate 17,565 of NZ_JNKO01000009.1, forward strand.
TCCACTTGACATTCTGCTGCCACGCGGTCACAGACCTTCTTTGTGTTTCCATGATGTTTGGATTCGTAGATAATGACTGTTTTCATATTGTTTTCCCTTTCTCTGAATGAATTTCATTCATTTGTATTGTTTATTTTTACCCCTGAAACAATTGTATCAGGGGTTTGTCTTACAAATTCAATATTTCAATTAATGTATCCTTTATTCTTTTACCGCAATCCTTTTCACTTCCATGCTCAAGCAACATTCCCAGCTGTCCGTATACAAAGAAATAGGATAGCGCATCGATATCCGATATGTTTATTTCACCGGCATCCCGGGCCTTCTCCAGCTCCTTCTTAATATGAGGTACCAGCTTAGCTGCTGTCTTTATCATAAGCTGATCATGCATCTTCTGACTTCCCTCACTATGGAAGAGACTATATAAAAGCTCGTTATCCTTCTCAGGCTCACGGTACTCTTTCAGACTTCCAGAAAATGACCGGATCTTCTCTTTCAAAGTTTTGCCCTTGCTGTCAAATCTCTTCAAGTTAGCTCTCACGATAATATCCGCATACTCTTCAACTGCTGCATCATATATCTCTTCTTTTGATGCATAGTATCTGTAACAAAGTCCCTGTGAGATTCCCAGTTCCCTTGCTATATCGGAAATCGTGGTCTTATCATATCCTTTTCGGGCAAATACCAAAAGAGCTCCCGATAGAATCTCCTGCTTTCTGGTGTCCGGGTCTTTTACGGTTCTCATGTACATCCTTCCTTACTGTGTTTCACTTTCTGCATATTAACACAGAAGTGTCCGGATGTCAATGAATAACATTCATTCATTTTTTTGATTGCCGAGTTGACTTTACATTACTGCCGCATCCAGTATTTTCTCTTTAGTAGACATGACTCCCCCCAATAATAAGTGTATATCCGTAGGGCGCGAATCCGCCGTTCCACTTACCTTCCTTGGCTTTCTGCTCACGGCCTGCCATGGTCTGAGTGCGGATATTTTCACGCTCCATCTCGGCAACGGCTGACAGGACGGATATCATGAGCTTACCGGCATCCTTTGAGGAATATATACCATCTTCCACGCAGATTAAGTTCACGCCATAATCCTGCATAGTCTGAAGGGAGTTCAGCACATCGGCGGCATTGCGACCGAAACGAGATAGCTTAAACACCAGAACGAAATCCACGCCATCCTCACCGCTCTCGATCTTCTCCATCATCCTCGTGAATTCCGGTCTGCCCTTGATATTCTTGCCGGAGAAGCCCTCGTCCGAACACTCGGAAACGATAGTCATATCCTGATATTCGGCATATTTCCGCAGTTTATCTTTCTGCGCATCCAGGCTATATCCGTCCACCTGTATCGCCGTAGATACACGGGTGTAGATATAGCATTTCCTTTGCTTCTTCACTCGGAATCACTTCCCGGCAGTCGCTTGAGATTATCCATGTTTACCATGGAAAGTGTCTCCATCTGTTTAACTGCAAGCTCTCTCAGTAGCACAATACGCTCGGACATGGTTTTGCCCTGACCTATGAGTATCGCATTATAGCTTTCCATATTTGCAAGCACAAGGAGCTGGTTAAGGTTAGCCTCGTCTCTGATGTTCCCTTTTTTTCCGGGATTAGCGTCTCTCCACTGTTTTGCGGTTTTACCAAATAATACGACATTCAACATATCGGCTTCATTTGCGTATTTGTATCCGATCTGCTCCGGCGTAAGCTCCGGTGGAATTAAGTGATCCTTTATTGCATCAGTATGTATGCGATAATTAAGCTTGGCTATCTCACGATTGAGATTCCAGTTAAGCGACAGACGGCTGTTCTCATCTTTCTTTAGGCGCTGGTAGTCCTTAACAACAAGCAACCTGAATGAAGCTGATATCCATGATGCAAATTCAAGTGCTATGTCCGAGTGAGCATATGTTCCACCATATCTTCCCGCTTTAGAGACTATTCCAATAGCATTTACTCCCTCAATCCACTTTGATGGTGACATTGTAAATGCATGTAACCCCGCCTCGCCTCTAAACCCCTCGAATTCGAGGGGTTTAAACGTATCGAAATCGATGCGTTTAACCTTTCTTTCCCTTCTTTACCAGTTCCTCATACTTCAGCTGGTACTCGATCAGCCGGGGGATATACTGCGGCGGAGTGCGCCGCCCTGCTTCCCAGTCCTCCAATGTGCGAACCGGTATCCCCAGATGTTCTGAAAACTCATATCTATTCTCACCGACACTTTCACGAAGTTCTGTTATTTTCTCTGCTATATTCATGATCTACGCCTCCACGCACTGCGTTAAAGATAATATACTACGCTCTGTCTTATTTCGCAATGCGTGAAATGTGAAAGACCTGCATGTTTTTCCATAAAATTGCCGTATCATATGCCCCTTTACTTCCCGTCCGTCATGAGCTTACAGTATCCAAGCATACGGGCTGAAAATCTGTCCTTGTCCGCGCCGGATTCTATCTCGGCACTAATCAGACTCCTAAGCCTTTCCTGATCCATCTTTTCAAGTAAACCCGGACCGTATTTCATGATCAGCCTGCTCATGGATCTGCTCATACATGCCGCCGAAGTAATAAAAAGCAGCAGTCCGTGATCCTTATTCTTCATCACTCTCTTCATCTGTTTTTTACAAGTACAACGCCCACGTGACAACTATATAACAATTAAAAAAGCCGGGGATTTCTCCCCGGCGCACCTATGGAAATCGTCTTAGATTTACCTCTCATCTCTAATTAAAGACGTTTTTAAACGTAATATCTGACACACAGATGCATATCTAACTGCTATATAGATAAACTATGCCTTTGTATTCTTATATGGTTTAAGCATATCATCAAAACAACTCCATTTTGTTAAATCCTTCTAACAAAAGAGCATTTTTTATCTTTTGTCAAAAGCTTTAAGACATACTATATCTTTGCTGTATTGCCCGGACTTTGTAAAATGCAGCCTGTATCCCTTACCAAGAAGTTCCAGAAGTCCTGCCACACATCTTTGGTCCAATGTCTCTCCCGGCACAAGAAGCGGCACTCCCGGGGGATAGCAGTAAACGTACTCAGCTGAAATCCTGCCGGCAGCTTCCGATATATCCACAGACTCACTTTCCGCCTCAACAGCATGCTGAATCGTGACAGCCTGACATAGTTCTATAGACATAAGACTCATATAATCCGTTCCGGAACCGGGAACTTCCCTTGAGTTTTCTTTTATTTCCGGGTCCACATCCTTTTGTTTTGTACCGACCTTATCAAAACAGCTACAGCTATTCTCACGGGAATCCTGTCCTTCCACACACTCATTCTCCGATTCACTCTCTCGCAATTCCAGCTTACAAAGTGCACCTTCCGAACAATCAGAAAAATCAAAAGACAACTGATGACTGAGAGCATGTGATTTACTGTGTGAACCTTCCGAACAATCCCAGTAATCATCGCCTCTTTTTTCCTCTTCCCTGTCAAGGGTAAGAAGAGCCTCTGCAAATCTAAGTATCTGCTGTCTGTCATCTCCCGGTCCGGTCATAGCAAGAGCATTTTGAGAAAGCTGCATCTCCAGTTCAAATCCGAACCTTTCCCTCATGATCTCCATGAAGCTTTCACCATTGAGATGTGTGTTCCGGCAGTTCACCAGAAGCTTGCTTTTATCAAAATCAAAGAAGCCGTGATCCTCAGGAGTATCGCCGCCATGGCAGAGAACCCTGAAATGCCGGAGGGATGCGATCTTTTCATCAAAGAGCCTGAGGGTCTCTGCCCAGCTACCGAAGACCTCTTCCCCTTCATCAAATACCATCCCGGTACAGGCATCGAGTGATATCATCATAGGGTATGAAGGTGAGGAAGTCTCATATATATCTATGAATCTCTCTATCTTTCCCACATCCACAAGACTGCTTTTCATATGTAAAAAAGCGGTCTGAGTAAGACCGATAAGAGTCTTATGGGCAGACTGTACCGAAAGATCCGCGCCACACTTTACTGCGCTTTCGGGAAATCCCGAAGACTCCACCAGTCCGAAATGAGCTCCGTGGGCCTCATCTACAAAAAGGACCGCACCGTGCCTGTGGCATACCTCTGCTATAGCCTGAATATCCGAAACAACCCCTTCATAAGTGGGACTGGTTATGACAACTCCCGATGAGCCCGGATACTTCCGGAACAGCTCCTCCACAGCTTCGGGAGAAACCCCTCCGAAGATGCCGAAGTCCCTGTCAAAATCAGGATACACAAAATGGGGGGTGATATTTCTAAGCTCTAATGCATGAAAAACTGATCTATGGCAATTTCTCGCCACGATCAGTTCTCCATTAAGCGGACATATAGCACTTACACCTATGAGATTTCCGGAGGTACTGCCGTTTACAAGATAATAGCTTTTATCAGCTCCGAAAACCCTTGCCGTACGCTCCATGGAGTCCTTCAAGATGCCTTCTGCATGATGAAGATCATCGGTGCCCTCCACCTCTGTGAAATCATAGGCAATCAAATTCCCCGGAAAAACCGAAGAACCTGTGTCTGTTCTCAGTGATTCCGGTAAATGACCATACTGCTGAGCAGTACCACCGGGGACATCCTGAGCGAATGCGTCCTGGGCACCGGCTTCCCTAAAAAACAAAGGATCAGGCATCCGCCTCTTGTGGCCCGGCATGTGCAAAGGATATATGCCCTTTTCATTATATGATTTTAAATATTCAAACAAGCTTTGTTTACGCTTCATTTTCCTGTTCCTGTGCCATCTCGGCCTCAGCGACCTTCATCATAAGAGCACATTCCATACGCTTGCGGAAAAGCTTGCAGCCGTACTCATAAACGCCCTTGATGTCACCTGTAGCGTGAAGAGCATTGGCAGAGCAGCCGCCTGCGCAGTACATTCTTGCCCAGCACTCCTTACACTCAGGACGTGAGTAAACATTACACTCCTTGAATGTATCTACAAGGTCTGTACGACTCACGCCGTCGAAAACATTACCAAGCTTGTACTCAGGATCGTTTACGAACTGGTGGCATGGATAAAGGTCTCCCCATGCTGTCACAGCCATGTACTCTGTTCCCGAACCGCAGCCTGATACACGCTTGTAAACGCATGGGCCATGCTCAAGATCGATCATATAGTGGTAGAATGTTATAGGCTTACCATCCTTCTCTCTTCTCAGCATATCCTTCGCAAGGATCTCATACTGCTCGCAGAGAACAGGAAGATCCTCCTCTGTAAGAGTACTTGGACTCTTTCCATCGGTAACTACAGGCTCCATGGAAAGCTCTGTGAATCCAAGATCATCGGCCATATGGAAGATGTCCTTGGTGAAATCCGTATTGAAGTGAGAGAAGGTTCCTCTCATGTAGTAGTTCTTGTCCCCTCTTGCCTTAACAAACTTCTGGAAATTAGGAACTATTTTATCATAAGATCCCTGACCTGCACGGTTCACACGGAATCTGTCGTTTACTTCCTTACGTCCGTCAAGGGAAAGAACCACGTTGTAGCATTCCTTATTTGCCCACTCTATGACCTCGTCTGTGACATTGACACCGTTTGTTGTAAGAGTGAAACGGAAATTCTTGTTGTGCTCCTTCTCTATGGATCTCGCATACTCAACAGTCTTCTTACATACATCGAAGTTCACGAGAGGCTCTCCCCCGAAGAAATCCACCTCAAGATTGCGGCGGTTTCCTGAATTCTCAACAAGGAAATCAATGGCTCTCTTGGCTGTCTCAAAAGTCATGAGACCTTCCGAACCCTTAAACTTTCCCTGTGAAGCAAAGCAGTAACTGCAGTTGAGATTACATGTATGTGCCACAAGAAGACAAAGCGCCTTTACCACGGTTGTCTGCTTTTTCAAATAGCCGGCAGCCTTTTCATAAATGTCCTTTGTGAAAAGTTTTCCGCTGTCTGTAAGCTCCCGGATATCTGAAAAAGTATCATCAAGATCTTCCTCAGTTGCATCCTGATGCATATTTGCAAGTTCCTTCTTTGCTTCCTCAAAAGACTTTCCCTCATCTATAAGGCGAATAGCATCATATGCAAGATCGTCGGTAACGTGTACACTGGCACTGTATACGTCAAGCACTATGTTGTAACCATTTAATTTATACTGATGAATCATTAAATCTCCTAAATAATCAATACTCTCATAAGTCATGCCCTATGCTCCGCCGGTTTTCCCGTACATCCACTCCGGATTTATCAGCAGCTGTCATGACGCTTATTATGGATTTTTATCGTCCCGTCATAGGATAAACCTTTAAAGGACTTATACACTCAAAAAGCCGGAGCAATATGCCCCGGCCTCGCGAACCTGAATAATCAAGCGTTCTTGTTCTCGCACTGCTGGTTTGCAATACCGCAGCTTGTCTTACAAGCTGACTGGCAAGATGTCTGGCACTCACCGCATCCGCCCTTCTCTTCTGATCTCTTCATGTCTCTGGTATTTAATGTAATGATATGCTTCATTCCAACACCTCTTTCTGAAAAAAATACTTAGTTGTAGTAAGTATATGAATTTTACTAGGGTATGTATACATTTGTCAAGACTACCTTGACATACAATGTCCCAATTTTAGTACAAAAAGGGTATTTTTTTCATCAGGCAGTGTAAATAGGTTCTACTCCCTCGATAGCCTTGGCTGCAACAGATGCCTGAGTGGAAAGAAGCGCAACACTTCTGTCATGTGAATGCTTCTTGCAAATGTCCATGATCTGAGGGAATGATTCCTCCATGGTTCCTGTATGCTCTATGATAACCACATAGGAAAGATGACCTTTTCTCGTCATATCTCTTAAATATCCCTTTGTGATTTTGGAATCGCTTCCCATAGCCTCAATAAGCGCATTTTTAAGTTCGAGGGATACCTCGTCCTCGCGAACATCCTTGAACTCTACTCCCTCTGTACCGGCAGAATCGCCCTTGAATCTGGCTCTTAACTCGGTAATAATCGCACGTCCCAGTATAAAATTGTCGGTTCCCGGATTTATAACCAGGCCGAAGATATTTTCATCACCATAAGCGATATCTGTGATCATCTCAAACTTATGTGTGACTGTTCTCAGTTTTCTTCCTTCTCTGTTAAAGGCCTTGAGCTTATCCTTGCTGGTGAAAAGCATATAGTAAGGATGACCATCCTTTAAAGCTGTAACCGCATAGAGAAGCTTTCTGTCCTCCATAGACTCTTCGTTCTCTATCATAACCGGCATAATGAACTCAGAATGGTTCATAAGCTCAGTCTCAAAAAGCTGATGAGCCTCCTGATCCTGACCCTCAGACTCCTTAATTCTTGTGATAGCCTCTATAAGCTTTGTATTGGCTCTCTCTGTATAATCTGCCATATATTACCTCCTCAGCCGAAAACCATCCTTCATCCTTGCGGCAGGTGTCTGTCTTACATGCAGACACGAACCTGATCTCCGGCTTCTTATCTCCTGTTCTTTAGTATCATGCCAATGTCTACATCAGCCTGATATAATATCCACTTAAAAGCTCAGCTTTCAAATACACATACCCGAACAGTTTATCATAATTTAAACACTATGTACAGCCTGAGCCATATTCTTCACGAACTCTCCAACCTTTTCGGGGGCCTGTTTTCCTTCCTTTGCGATTATCTTTACGATAGCGGATCCCACTATGGCGCCGTCACTGAGGCCTGCCATAGCTCTCGCCTGCTCAGGATTCGAGATACCGAAACCTACAGCACAGGGTACAGAAGTATTTTCCTTTACAAGCTTCACCATGGAGCCTATATCCGTAGAGATGCTTGAACGTTCTCCCGTAACTCCGAGAGAGGAAACAACATAAATATAGCCCTTTGCTTCCTTTGCTATCATCTGGATTCTGTCCTCTGATGTAGGGGCTATCATTGAGATAAGCTCTATTCCGTACCTGTCACAGATTTCATCGAACTCCCCTCTCTCTTCAAAAGGAACATCCGGGAGTATCAGTCCGCACACACCTGCAAGAGAAGCTGCCTTCATGAATTTTTCGATACCGTAGGAGAAGACAACATTGGCATAGGTCATATAAAGGAAAGGAACCGAAACCTCCCGGCTAAGCTCCTTTGTGAATTCAAATATCTTATCTGTAGTCACGCCGCCGGCCAAGGCTCTGTTGTCAGCCTCCATGATTACAGGCCCCTCAGCTGTAGGGTCTGAAAAAGGAATGCCCAGCTCGATGATATCCGCGCCGTTTTTTGCCATCTCAAGAACGCACGCTTTTGTGGTCTCGAGATCCGGGTCGCCGCAAGTAATAAAGGGTATAAATGCCTTATGGTCTTTAAATGCTTCTGTAATCCTGCTCATTCTGCTATATCCTCCCCTCTGTAGCGGGCGATTGCCGCACAGTCCTTGTCTCCTCTTCCGGAAACCGTAACAACGATTATCTTGTCCTTGTCCATGGTTGGCGCCAGCTTCTTCGCATAGGCAAGCGCATGGGACGATTCAATGGCAGGAATGATGCCCTCTATTTTCGAGAGATATTCAAATGCATCCACCGCCTCGTCATCTGTGATGGCAACATACTCTGCACGTCCGATGTCGTGAAGATATGCATGCTCAGGTCCTATGCCCGGATAGTCAAGTCCGGCTGAAATAGAGTAAACCGGGGCGATCTGACCGTATTCGTTCTGGCAGAAATAGGACTTCATGCCATGGAAGATTCCGAGGCTGCCTGTATTGATGGTGGCAGCTGTCTCGAAGGTGTCAATGCCTCTGCCCGCTGCCTCACAGCCTATGAGGCGCACATCCTTATCCTCTATAAAATGATAGAAGGAACCGATGGCATTGGAACCGCCTCCTACGCAGGCAATGACTGCATCAGGAAGTCGTCCTTCCTTCCTAAGCATCTGCTCCCTTATCTCTCTTGAGATGACTGCCTGAAAGTCTCTTACGATTGTCGGGAATGGATGAGGGCCCATAACGGAACCCAGGCAGTAATGAGTGTCAGCTATTCTTGAAGTCCACTCTCTCATAGCCTGGGAAACCGCATCCTTAAGGGTTCCTGTTCCGGTGGTTACAGGTACCACCTCTGAACCGAGGAGACGCATCTTGTAGACATTGAGAGCCTGTCTCTCCATGTCCTCCCTGCCCATGAACACAACGCACTCCATATCTAGAAGAGCCGCAACTGTGGCTGTGGCAACGCCGTGCTGGCCTGCGCCTGTCTCTGCGATGAGTCTGGTCTTGCCCATCTTCTTTGCAAGCAGCGCCTGTCCGAGACAGTTGTTGATCTTGTGGGCACCTGTGTGATTGAGATCCTCTCTCTTGAGATAAATCTTCGCTCCTCCCAGATCCTCCGTAAGTCTCTTTGCATAGTAAAGTCTCGAAGGACGGTTTGCATACTCGTTGTAAAGCTCTATAAGTTCTCTGTTAAACTCAGGATCATCCTTATATTTGTTGTAAGCCTCTTCAAGTTCGATAACAGCATTCATAAGTGTCTCAGGTATGTACTGTCCCCCATGAACACCAAATCTTCCTTTTGTATCAGACATAGTTTTTTCTCCTTACCGCATCAATAAATGATTTCATTTTTTCCGGATCTTTATATCCGTCCGTTTCAACTCCCGAGCTGATATCAACAGCATAGGGAGAAAGCCGTTCTATTGCGTCTGTGACATTGGCTGCACTCAGCCCGCCTGCCAGGAAATAGGGTTTCGGAAAATCTTTTAATATCTCCCAGTCAAAGGTTTCTCCGGAACCGAGGCCATTGTCAAAGAGGATATAGTCTGCAGTAGTCGCCAGGGTGGCTGCAAGGTCCTGTTCTGATTTCACCAGATATGCTTTCATGATGCTGCAGCCTCTTCCAAGTGTTGACTCACAGCCTCCGGATTCACTATCCGACTCATCAGAAACAGCTTTGCGCTCACTTTTGGAAGAACCTCTGCTCAGCTTCACTTCATCAACCGATACACTGTCAGCTTCAGGCTTTGATGAAATTTTTTCTCCTCTTTCCACAGAGCAATCCTCAAATTCCCCGAAGCCTTTCTCCATTTCCTTTTTCAGCTTCTCTATATATTCCTCTGTTTCGTGACCATGGAGCTGGGCCATGGAAATGATCCCTTTTCTCATAAGTCTGAGAATCAGCTCCGGCTCCGCATCCACGAAAACGCCTACGGATATTATGTCAGGGTCCAATGCTTTTCTCAGAGCCATAGCCTGTTCCTCCGTCACATTCCGCCTGCTTTTTTCATAAAAGACAAAGCCCACATACTCAGGTTTCAGCCGGTTCACGGCATCTATATCTTCCTGCCGCCTGAGACCGCAGATTTTAACTTTTGTCATATAGCCTCCAAGGTTCCGAATGTTTCAGTCACCACTCTTCTTAAAAAGCCGTATGTTTTAACCCGGCGGTATACTCATTTTCGCCTTTTTTACAATTACCGTTTCTTTCATAGCAAGTCCGGTTTCACTCATTACTGCACTTTATGTAGTCATCAAGCTTCTTTAGAGCTGAACCATTATCTATAAGCTCTGCAGCAAGCTTTATCCCCGAAGCAACCGAATCCGCCTTGCCGCCTACATAGATTGCAGCTCCAGCGTTAAGAAGAACAGCATTTCTCTTCGTACCCTTTATCTCACCCTTTAATATTCCCCTGGTGATCTCTGCATTCTCTTCTGCCGTGCCCCCTACGATATCTTCCTTCTTTCCTCTCTCAAGACCGAAATCCTCAGGCTTTATAACTGTGGTTCTGTAGTAGCCATTCTTAAGCTCACAGACAGTTGTGGGAGCCGACGCTGAAATCTCATCCATTCTGTCCTGTCCGTATACCACGAAAGCTCTCTTTACTCCAAGCTTGTCCAGTACCTTTGCAACAGGCTCTACCAGATACTCGTCGTAAACACCAAGAAGGAACATTTCAGGGTTTGCCGGATTTGTAAGAGGTCCAAGAATGTTAAATACTGTTCTGAATCCAAGTTCCTTACGGATAGGTCCCACATACTTCATGGCTGCGTGATACTTCTGCGCAAATAGGAAGCAAATGCCTACATCCTTTAAAAGCTTCTGTGCCTTTTCAACGTCCTGCTGAATGTTTACACCAAGTGCTTCCTGACAGTCAGCCGTTCCTGACAGTGATGAGGCTGCACGATTACCGTGTTTTGCGACCTTGATGCCTGCTGCGGCTATGACCATGGCTGCTGTGGTAGAGATATTGAAACTATGAGCACCGTCTCCGCCTGTTCCAACGATTTCAAGGACTTCCATTCCTGGATGGGGAACCTGTGTGGCCTGATTTCTCATGGCAGCTGCGCAGCCCGAGATCTCGTCTATAGTCTCAGCCTTCGTAGACTTGGTGGAAAGTGCCGCAAGGAACGCCGCATTCTGTGTTGGGGTTGTCTGTCCTGTCATGATCTCGGTCATGACCTGATAGGCCTCGTCGTAAGTTAAATCTCCTTTAAGTGTTGCAATCTTTTCAATAGCATTCTTGATCATTTGATCTCCTTCCGGGATATACCCTTTTTGAAATTACAGATCTCACTTTGCGCTAAATTTACGGCGGCATCCCTATTCCTAAAGGAATAGGGATAAAAAAAAGTCCCTGACAAAGTCACATAAATAGACTTTGTCAGGGACGAATAATCGCGGTGCCACCCTGTTTCACGATAATATAATCGTGCGCTTTGCGAGATACCAACATATCTCCGACAACTAACGTATGTCTCACGTCACAGGATACTAAGCCTGGCAGTTACATATAAACCTCTGTAAGCTTGTCACTTGTTCTTAAGCGAAACCTGCTTTCAGCTATTCATCACCTTTACATACATAAAAGCTTTATAACCATCAATGCTTTTCATTGTGCCCTTAGCGGTCCATTTGCCATGCTGTGTTCTGCCGGATTCTCACCATCGCCGACTCTCTGTGGGAGCATACATAGTTTAATCTCCGCTTCAACGGTTTAAATTATTAACTTGTAGACTACGATAAAACTTTCATCCATAATTGTCAACGAAATCTCTTTTACTTTTAATTCTGATATTTTATGGCAGAGATAACTTTTAAATGAGAAGAGGCACTATGATTTTTCATCATAGTGCCTCCCCTGAATATATCATTTACTATTTTATATCACTTATCCATTAGCTCTGTTGTAAGCAGCGCAGATAGCATTTGTATTCTTGATGATGATATACCATGCTACGATAGGACCTACTCCGCAAAGGAATGAACCTAAAACAGTCCATAAAAGAATAGTTGTACCATTCTCCTGGAAATTCATGCCATAGCGTGGAGCGTTGCTGGCAAGTCTGTTTCCGAGACAATACTGCCAGTACCATCCATAGATACCGCAGGTAATGATAGAAAGAAGGATGTACTTTACTAAACCTGGTGTTTCTTCGCCGTCACCAGCCATTGCTATATTGACATCCTGTATAAGCTTATAAATGAAGTAGAATGAATAGATTCCACAGGTCACGATAGAAAGAAGGATATACATCCAGATACTTCTATCTTCCTTCAGTCTGCCACCCGGGAACTGACCACCATAGTTTCCGTTATTTCCGGCATTATATCCACCGTTGAAATTTGCATTGTTACCATTAAAACCATTGGCAACATCCTGAGCCGCATTACGAAGTTCATTCTCAGCACTGTTGAACGCACTGTTAGCTGCATCAACTGCTCCCTGTCCCAAATCCTTGAGATTCACTGAATTTGCAGGTTCTCCGCAATTCGGACAGAACTTTGTACCATCAGGTATCTGTGTTCCACACTTTTTACAAAACATGTTAGCCCCCTCATTTCGCTTTCTGATTGCTTCAGAAAAAAATTTTATTTCTTTTTTAGTATAACACAGATTATTTTTAACTTATTCGAAAAATTATAACATATACCTTACGTTAAATTGAATGTTGATGACCGCCTTAATGACCTCTGACAGGCCTCAGCTGACGCTTCTTTCCATCACTGCTCCGTACCTCAGTTCATCAAGCATAGCCTTCTTGTCAGCTGCCCTCATAAGGGTCTCACCGATGAGAACTCCGTTTACATCACCCTCCTCAAGAGCTGCAATATCCTCGTGAGTTTTGATTCCGCTTTCTGCAATAAAAAGTATATCTTCAGGCACATCCTGTCTTAGCTTAATGCTGTTCCGGATATCAACAGTGAAATCCTTCAGATTCCGGTTATTTACGCCGATTATTCTGGCACCGGCACGGACTGCCTTTTTCACCTCATCCTCATCATGAGCTTCACAAATGGCAGAGAGGCCAAGACTATCCGCTATTTTGATATATTCCCGCATGGTCTCCTCATCAAGAAGGGCACAAATCAGCAGTATGATCTGTGCACCAAGGACCTTGGCCTCATAAATCATATAGGGATCAATGGTGAAATCCTTTCTGAGACATGGGAGCTTAACTGTCTCCGCAATCTGACGGAGATATTCATTGCTCCCCTTAAACCACTTCGGCTCTGTGAGCACGGAAATAGCAGCGGCCCCGGCTTTCTCATACTCATAGGCTATCTTAAGATATGGAAAATCAACCGCTATAAGTCCCTTGGAGGGTGACGCCTTCTTGCACTCACAGATAAAGCTGATGCCCGGTTCCTTCAGGGCTTTCTCGAAAGGAAAACCTGTATTGCAGTTCATTTTCTCTGCTCTCTGCTTCATCTCCTGCGGAGAAACTATTTTCTTTGCCTTTTCCACTCGCTTTCTAGTATGTTCAGCGATGTCCTCAAGAATGTTGGTCATGTTCTTATTCTCCCCTATACTGATATATCACGACATGGCTATAACTTCCCTTAATTTTATATGAGCATCGTATCACATGGAGTTATGCTTGTAATCTATCAAAAAGGACTATCTGTTATAACAAACAGATAGTCCCTTCGGAGCTTTTGTACGTAATTTTGTTATATATGCCGAATCATCCTTTACCATTAAGAATTCGTTCAAATATACTTATAGAACCTCCTGTATTTCACAATCATAACTATAGTGAGCAATAACGAACCAAGTTCTACCAAAACCACTATCGCCCAAAGTGACTGACCCCCGAATATAATAGGCAACAGTAAAATCATAGAAACCTCAAGGATTACCGAACGGACTACGGAAAGAAATGCTGAGACTTTACCATTGTTAAGGGCCGTGAAAAGCGCCGAACCGAAGACATTGACACCCATCATAAGAAACGCAAGGTCATAAATCATCATGCCTCTCTTTGTCAGTTCCAGAAGCTCCGGATCATAGCCTACAAAAACCTTCGCAAGGATTCCGGCGGTCAACTCCGCGATTATGGTCAACACAACTCCCGTGGTGATAATCAGGCGCATACTTCTGTTGAAGAGATTCTTCAACTCATCCTTGTTATTTGCACCAAAATGATATCCTATGACCGGTGAAACCCCCATGGCATAACCGAAATATATGCCAATGAAGATGAAATTCACATACATGATAACGCCGTACGCTGCAACACCGTTTGTTCCGATGAAGTATAAAAGCTGATGGTTATACAGCATGCCTACAATGGACGAAGCCGCGTTAGACAGAAGCTCGCTTAATCCGTTACTGCATGTACGTAAGATAGCATTCCCATCCCATTTTGTCCTGCCGAGTCTTAATACCGTTTTGTTCGGCATCAGAAAATATATAAGCGGTATTATTCCGCCTACTAACTGGCTGATAACAGTAGCCCATGCGGCACCGGAGAGTCCCATCCTAAGCACAGCCACAAGGTAGTAATCGAGAATCATGTTGGTGATGCCTGCTGCCACTGTAATCCAGAATCCCATCCTGGGACGCTCAGCGGTAATGAGGAAGCTTTGGAACAGGTGCTGAAGCATAAATGCTGTCATTCCTGCCATGTTGATCCGGGCATACAGGATACTGTAGGGCAGAAGTTCATCTGTAGCACCAAGAAGTACGGCAGCCTCAGGTGCAAATATATATCCCAATATGGAAAAAATGATTCCGATAATGATCAGTGCGTATGTGATAAGCGAAAATATCTCATTGGCCTGCTTTGTCTTCTGCTGACCGAGTTTCATAGCTACAAGTGCCATGCCGCCGGAACCAAACATAAATCCCACTGCGGAAATGACCATAAGAAACGGCCACATGATATTGAGTGCCGCAAAGGGAACAGCTCCCGCATAGTTTGATACGAAATATCCGTCAACCATTCCATATATGGATGTAAAAATCATCATCATGATGGATGGCCTCGTAAATTTTATCAGTTTCTTATAATCAAAGTGGTCAGCTATGCTGATCTGTTTTTTAGTTGTCATATTTCTCCTTTTATATTAACTCTGAACTCTTTTCGATGAAGAGTTCCAAAAATCTTCTGTTAAGATTCAAAAATACTTTCTGCTCTTCCGGAGACCATGAACTGAACGCTTCATTCTCAATCTGAATGATCTTTTCAGCTGTGTTTTTTGAAAGTTTCTTGCCCGCTTCCGTTAGAAATACTTTTGTATTTCTTCCGTCACCCTTCCTAAGAATAAGAAGCCCCTTCTGTTCCATTTTTTTGATGGCTGAATTGATGGTTGTTTTACTCTGTCCGCTTAATTTGTATATAAGGCTTTGATTGCAACCGTCTCCTTCGGAATTTATGGTATAAAAAATATCAAATTCGCTGTCTGAAAGCCCCGTAGAAACTATTGCCGAATGATATGCGCCTTCAATCTGTCCCATAACATTGTTAAATTCTCTTAATTTTACGACCATGATATTCTCTCCATTCTTTTTGCGAAAAAGTTAAAGTCCGAAATCGGACATCATAATAATGTACGATTTCGGACTTTGTCAAATACTTTATTTATTTTTAATCTTTAACTATGTGTTTTGCTGATAAGAACACTATGATTCTTATGCCCGGATGATGAAATCTGAAAAAAAATCCACCAACTGGCTTTTATAGCCCACATTGCTTTTCCATGACCCTACATATAAGTAAATCACTTATCTTCTTTTCTGATATGCTGTGTTAGCTGGATAGAGAAGCCGCTTGCAGAGAACATAAGGCAGGACTTTGCATGTTCAGATACAACCGCATGATCTTCCCCAGTGGCATTTTTAAAGCCGTGGTCCTTCAGGAATGCATAAGCCTCATCAAAGTCACGAACATTCATACGCATGGTAGTCATATCCTTTTCGGTATGAATCTGTGCAACATCAAGATAAAATCCGTTAGGATCTTTCATACGTACACTGGTAATGTCCTTATTATCTACATTTTCCACTGTATGGCGTCTCTCAAAGCCCAGTTCTTCAAAAAGCTTGATGATATCCTCTGAATGAGATGAAAGAATCATAGGGTTAAAGGTTGTAATCTGCATAACTGTTCCTCCTGATTTTATAAATATAAACATTTTACAAAATCCGTCGGCAGACACTTATGTATCTATAAGTCACTTTAGCCCTGTATATAAAAAATAATCTGTTATTCGATTTTAAGAAGCTTTACCGTTCTGGTCCATTCATTTGAATAATCGTACATAAACATGAAAATGTCTCCGGGCTTTAATCCCTTATCTTTTATCCTGGACGAAAGAGCCACCTGCCCGTCATCATCTGTTGCCGCAGGAGAATCTGCCGAAGTGGTAAACTCCCCGTCATCAAACTCAAACTCGAACATGTTGGAGGGGTAAATATTAAAAGCCCTGAGGATCTCGTATCCCAGTTCCTCAAATGTCGCCTTATCCTCATCCAGAATGATGTCCTTCTGCCCTGCTTTAAAATAATATCTCATATTCTGCATTCCTTTCCCTATCTTATATCATACTCCCGGTAATGAAATTAAACAAAAATAGTGAACCGGTTTACAACACTTTTCACAAAGTTTTGAAATCGCTTTCATTTTTGCCTCCAACCCCTTGAACAGGATTTGTGAATAATCTATCATATTCTCAGATTTAATGATATGGATAGCCCACTGACTTCGGAAATGCTTTTTAAAGGGATGCATTTTCATGACATAAAAGTTCAGCGAAAAGGTCATTCATACACACAATTTAAAAAAGGAGATATTATCATGGCAGGAATTTTGGATAAATTTAGACTTGATGGCAAGGTTGCCTGGGTAACCGGCGCTTCATACGGCCTGGGACTTGCTTATGCAAAGGCTTTTGCAGAAGCAGGCGCAAAGAAGGTGGTTTTCAATGATATCAATCAGGAGCTGGTTGACAGAGGTCTTGCCGAGTACAAGAAGGCAGGAATCGACGCTTACGGTGCTGTCTGCGACGTAACAAACGAGGAGCAGGTCAATGCTTTCGTTAAGGACGTTGAGGAAAAGTTCGGCGGAATCGATATCCTCGTAAACAATGCCGGAATCATCAAGAGAATCCCTATGACAGAGATGACAAAGCAGCAGTGGGATCAGGTTATCAATGTTGACCTCACAGGTCCTTTCCTCTGCTCAAAGGCTGTTCTTCCAAAGATGATTGAGAAGAAGGCAGGAAAGATCATCAATGCATGTTCCATGATGTCAGAGCTTGGCCGTGAGACAGTTTCCGCTTACGCTGCTGCAAAGGGCGGTCTCAAGATGCTCACAAAGAACATCTGCTCAGAGTACGGTCAGTTCAACATCCAGTGCAATGCCATCGGACCCGGATACATCGCTACACCTCAGACAGCCGCTCTTCGTGAGAAGCAGCCTGACGGTTCCATGGCTCCATTCGATCGTTTCATCCGATCAAAGACACCTGCACAGAGATGGGGCGAGACAGAGGATCTTCAGGGTCTTGCTGTATTCCTTGCTTCACCTGCATCAGATTTCATCAACGGACAGGTGGTTTACATCGACGGTGGTATCCTCGCTTACATCGGTCAGGATCCAAGCCAGCTTGATGAGTCCAAGTTCCAGGAAGTTACAGGCGTTGAAGAAGTCAATGTTGTTGATAAATAAATATTGACCTGCAGCGAATTTACATTCAGGTTATACTGAAACAGACAGAATTATCTTCCCAAATAATGACTGACATTTAAGATTGTTTGATATAACAATCCCCCTAATATGACGAAACAAAATTCCCGCTTTATCACTTTAGATAAAGCGGGTGTTTTTTATACATAATATATCATTCACTTACCCCTTTCTTTCATAAACACCGGACATTGTGATTTCCTCCTGCGAAGTGCCGATGCTCCATATCAGGATTTCACAGAAAACAAGACATTTTTCCATGATGTATCACTTTCCGTATTTTTATATGCTGTATTATACGGGCTCCTTCAGTCGATAAAATATCAAGTTTCCATGCATTTTATAAAAAATCTTTTGAATTAAGGGGTTTCTGATATTCCTGTTTTTTCTAACGTTTCACTTTTACCTTTGCGATTATCTTCCGGACTGTTTTGTTTTCATCTCCGGCCTTACATAACGGACAATGGGGCTCCAGGGGCCATACTGCATAGAACTCACCCTCTTTTATCCTAACATTTCCGGTATCATGGCAATCCCAAAAACCATTGTCGGTTTCCTCACTGTAATCTATCTCTTCAATGGAAGGCAGTTCCGAAACGTGACAGCTCTCCGATCCCTTTATCATGTAATGGATATCCATGAAATTTTTATGAATCTCCATCTTTGCATCACTTCTGTCGTGAGTTTCTTTCGTTATGACATGAAGTATGATCTCCCCGGGAAGAACTTCATATATTCCGTCTTCCTTCGACGGTTCTGCTGCAAATTCTTTTATGCAGTTCAGTGCCTTCAGCACAGTATCATTTATTCCTTTGTATCTTTCGATATTTTCAATGTGATCAACTATCATCTGAACCTCCAATTAAAACAGCGGAAAGGGTCACCCCATTTCCGCCGTTCATCACTATTTAAATAAGAATATGTATAGTACCTTTTAGACTTCTCATCTATCAAAGGCCGTTTTACTGTCTGAATATATAACCAACAGATGTGAAGCTAATCGGCTCTAAATCACAGCGCCTTTATTTCTTCCCACACAGAATCATCAACAAAGATTCCGTTCTCATCATGATCCTTATGGAACTTTTCCATGCCCTCTCCCGGAACATGAACTCCGTTACTGCCTTCAGAGGGTTCTCCGCCCTTGATATACTCAATCTCTCTTCTGATAGTCTCCTTCATCTTATCGCCGTCGGAAATCTTCTTCGGATCTATAACTATCATCACCTGAGAGCAGCCGCCGCATGAGCCCTTTTCGGAAGCATTGAGATCAGCCGCACCTACGCCGTCACTTAAGATCGCTCCCAAAATATCCAGCATGGCTGAAAAACTTGAGCCCTTCCAGTAACCTATAGGCATGATGCGCATGGATTCCTCGATGGCTCCGGGGTCGTCGGTAATGTTTCCGTCCTTATCAAATCCACCGGGAAGAGGAAGCTTCTTTCCCGCAAGACGAAGTACCTGAAGTTTTCCGTAGGCATACTGGCTGATAGCCATATCGAGAAGCATCACCGGACCATCCTTTGGTCCCGGACAGGCCATAACAAAGGGATTGTTTCCGAGACGACATTCCTTCGATCCCCATGCCGGCATACATGCCTCTGTGTTGGTCCACATGACAGCCGCATAACCTTTTTCTGCAGCATATTTACCGTAGGTACCGCCTCTCATCCAGTGGGTGGTGTTCTTTAGTCCTACCATACCTATGCCATACTTCTCTGCCATCTCCATAGCCTGATCCGCGCAAAAAAGCGCATTGAGTATTCCCGGGCCCATATTTCCGTTTATGATTTTTACCGCCCCGAGATCTTTCTCAACCGTCGGTTCTGCTTTAGGATCCACCCAGCCCTTTTTAAGATAATCAGCGAATCTCGCCACTCTGTTGATTCCGTGGGAATAAATTCCGTCATAGGTGGACTCTGTGTGAACCCGGGCGCATATCTCTGCCTTTTCCTCAGGAAGACCGTATTTCATAAAAACACGCTTTATTTCCTGATGTATCTCTTCCTTTGATAATCTCATTCTATCTTTCTCCTCTATAAAACCATGTTTTCGCCGTTGATTTCTGCTTTTTAGCCGTATACCAGATTCGGAAGGAACAGTACCAGCTGAGGGAATGCTGCAAGCAGCACAAGCAGTACCACAATAGCCGCTACAAAAGGAATGGATTCTTTCGTATATGTCTCCACCGAACATCCCAGAATCGAACAGGTGGTATACATGGTGACTCCGATAGGAGGTGTCATGCCGCCCATGGTGATAAGTATCATATACATAACTCCGAAGTGTACCGGATCTATTCCGTAGTTCTGCATGATGGGGAGGAAAATCGGTGTAAGGAGCAGAACATTGGCAGTAGCCTCCATAAACATTCCTGCAAAGAATACAAACAGCATGACAACAAAAAGCACCACATACCTGTTGTTTGACAATGCTGTGATCGCTGTGGCCAGAGTCTGAGGTAAACGTCCCGTGACGATGGCATAGCCGAAAGCATTGGAACAAATGATGATAAACATGATGACCGCAAGGTCGATGGCCGTGGTGGAGAGACATTCGATAAGCTTCTTTACTGTCAGCTCCTTATAAACGAACATTCCGATAACCAGGGCGTAAACTACTGCAAATGCTCCTGCCTCAGAGGGAGTGAAGATTCCGAAACGGATACCCACGATGAGGATAACAGGGAACAGGAGGGCCCAGATATTGTCGATAAGTCCCTTAAAAACCTCACTGAGAGGAGGGAACTTCTCATGCTCCGGCTTATAATCTCTTTTCTTTGAGATGATGGCAACCGCTATCATGAGAGCGGCTGTCATCAGAATGCCCGGAACAAGTCCGCCTAAAAACAGTCTTCCGATGGAAACTTCACCGGTAACACCGTAAAGGATGAGTCCGAGAGATGGTGGAATGGTGGAAGTGATGAGTCCGCCCATGGCAAGAATTGCAGCTGTAAAGCCTGTTGAATAGCCTCTTTTTTCCATGTCGGGTCCGAGGATACGGCTCTCCATGGCAGCATCCGCTGTAGCCGAGCCGGAGATTCCGCCCATGAGACATGAAAGAAGCACCGATACCTGTGCAAGTCCGCCTCTCATGTGTCCTGTGACCAGGTTACAGAATTTGATGAGTCTTGAGGTGATTCCTGTCTCGTTCATGAGATTTCCCGCAAGAACGAAAAACGGAACTGCAAGGAGTGAAAATGACTGTGTCGAGCTGACCATCTTCTGTACCACTATCTGCATGGGCACCTGTCCGGAAAGGAAATATGCCATGGCAGAAAGGCCAACAGTGAATGCGATGGGAACGCCGATTGCCAGCAGTACGAAAAAAGAAATTCCAAGATAGATCATGCGACAGCCTCCTTTGCATCAGGATTTTTCTTTGTTGGACAAAGCAGCATGCGTGCGTGCTCTATCACTCTTTTCAATGAAGTCAGCGCCATCAGGAAGCATCCGATGGGGCAGCTTACTGTTGCATAGGAATAGCTGATATAAAGTGTCTGGTATTTTCTTGCAGCGTTTCTGATGCAGAGGTCCACTCCGTAATATGTGACAACTGCAAGGAAAATAAATATCAGAATATAATTGAATACCCAGATCAGATTTTGAAGGGTGGCCGGAAATTTGTTCATCAGCATATCAACTCCCATGTGCTTGTTCTTACGCATGGCAAGATCTGCTCCTATGAAGCTCACCCATGCAAAAACAAGCTGGGCAATGTCAGTCGACATCGACATATCGATTCCGAAGAATCTGAGAACCGCCGCAGCAAAAACTGTCAGAATCAGGACAGCCAGTCCCACGCAGACTATCACGGTCTCCAGCTTATCAAGTCCATTTTCAATGGTTTTAATCATCATGTTCTCCTACTTCAAATGCTGCTTATTTTGCAAGTTCTGCATCAAGCTGTGCCTTGATTTCTGTGTACTTAAGCTCGTCATAAACCTTTTCGCAGGCCTTCTTGAAAGCTTCCTTATCACAGTCAACAACTTCGATTCCGCCGTCCTGTAAGGTCTTCAGATATTCATCATTTCTTGCGATAACCTGCTCGGAAGCACTCTTGCCTGCCTCAAAGCTTGCGTCCTCAAGAATGGTTTTATACTCATCAGGAAGCTTGTCGAACCATGAACCTGAAATAACAAGTCCTGTGAGAAGCTGCTGATGTCCAGTGAATGCAAGATACTTTGTTACTTCCTGCATTGAAGAACCTACAGCTGCGGAAAGATGAACCTCAACACCCTCGATAACCTGCTGCTGAAGCGCCTGATAGGCCTCTGACCATGCCATAACGGAAGTATTGGCACCCATAGCTTCAAGTGTGCTTGTAACTACCTGTGATCCTGATGAACGGATACGCTGTCCCTTGAGATCTTCCGGCGTCTTTACAGGATTCTTTGTGAAAAGCTCACGCTCTCCCTGGAAATAATTGAAGGAAAGGATCTTGAAACCATTATCTTCAACTTCCTTTGCAACGCCTTTGTAGGTGTCGGTTTCAAACAGCTTAAGAGCATCCTCGTAGCTGTCTGCGATATAAGGTGCCTGAAGTACGCCAATGTTATAAACATAATTGCTGAGTCTTCCCGGATCGGTAATAACTCCCACCGCATCTCCTACCAGTGCCTGCTCCAGAACATCTTCATCATTTCCGAGCTGGGATCCCGAATAAACCTCAACCTGGACATCACCGTTTGTTTTCTCTTCCACGGTTTTCTCAAATACATCTGTTAAAGCGATGTAAAGAGGATCGTTTTCCGTAAGAGCAGTATTTACTTTCAATGTATATGTACCGCCTGCTGAAGCCTGGGATGCTGCAGTACTTTCTTCTTTCTTTCCGTTATCCGCTGTTGTACCGGCCGTTGAAGATGCTGCTGTACCTGATCCGCATCCCATAAGTGATGAAGCTGCCATTGCTGCTGCAAGAATAGTTGCTGTTAATCGTTTCATAATTACCTCCTTAGTGTCTCTTCTTTTTTTCCGTAAGCTTTTTTTAGTTTTAATAATCCCACTGCAAAGAAGACATATTTACTGTATGCCGCCTTTGCTCTTTTGTTCATGCTGTTATACTAGCATGTTAGTATGTTAGCGGTCTATTTGCATTTTGTCAGTATTGAGCACACTTGTATTGTGCTGTTTGCACAAATATTGCAGTGTATAAAGCATTTTCTCGCAAACTATGTACAATTAAACTTTTTGTGTGCTACTATACTAGCATGCTAGCATTTTCTAGGGAGGTACTATCATCCATGGCTAAATCAATTCAGACACTGGTATATGAAGAGCTCAGAAAGAATATCTTATCCCTGCACCTTAAGCCCGGACAGACCATGAGCACACAGGAAATAGCAACTAAATTAAATGTGAGCAGAACTCCTGTCAGAGAGGCATTTCTGAAGCTTCAGGAACAGGGCCTTGTGGAGATGATCCCGCAGAAAGAGACAACGGTTTCAAAGATAAATCTGAAGCGGGCAAATCAGGAAAAATTTCTCAGAGAAAGTCTGGAACTCGGAATAGTACGAAAGTTCATGGAACACGGAACTTCGGAGATAAAAGAACAAACCATCTTCAGTATGATGGCCAATATCACAAAACAGAGAAACTGTGTAAAGGAACGGGATTTCGTCAGCTTCCTGAATGCCGACGATACATTTCACAGTCTTCTCTTCGCTGCAGTTGAAGAGACTATGTCATGGGATATCATACAGCAGCAGTGCGGACATTATGATCGTATGCGTATACTTTTTGTGCAGGATGAGGCAGCGGCATCAAGCTCCATAGAACAGCACGAAAACATAGTAAGACTTCTTGAAAAAAACGATCAGAAAAATGCCATCGACGCCATGCTCCATCATATACGCCGTCCCGAATTTGATGACAGCAGGATAACAAATGAATATCCCGAATACTTCCAGCAGGATGATGCCACGAAAAAAGAATTCAGGCTGGGGACACTGTAAACCGTGGATTCCCGCTATTATATCCCGGATGTTTTTCATTAACGTTTTTCATTAATGATTTTCATTAAGACCGATGATATTCGGGTCACTATGATGATTAATTTTTTATATTACCACCAATAAATAGACAAACATGTAAGAAAATGTTCAACATCCACTGTGTAAGCTGGATAAGTCAACATGTTCTTTACTGTTATTTTTTTATAAGAAATGTAGATTTTTAACCTGTTTCTTCATTTTCAGTCAAAACTTGCCAATATCGTTCATAACGTGTATAGTATCGAAAACCCTTTTATTGGAGGCATTGAAAATGAAGACATTCAGATTAAAAAACGGAACTCATGAAGTAACCGCAGTGCGTTACGATATGGGTTCAATCGAGGGATATCAGGTCCAGTACAAGCCAAATTGCAACTGGGTATGGTGTGAAAGAACAGGCTTCGAAAGAGATTACGAGCCTTGCAATTAAAAAAACACGGGTCGAAAAACCGACCCGTTTTTTTTTATATCATTTTTTGTTTTAAGCTGCCTGCTTTTCCTTCTCAGGTCCCTTGTTCTGAATAATCTCTAAACCGATGATGGCAGCGATTATAACTACGCCGATTACGTCGGTCACAGTTCCCGGATAAAGCATCATAAGACCTGCTGCAGCACACAGGATACGTGTAACCATATTGATAGGTCTGATGGTATATCCTTCCAGCGCTGCTGAGATAGCGAACATACCTATGAAACTTGTGATAACGATCATCACAACACTGATTCCGTCTGTGTCGATAAGGAGCATAGCCGGATTCAGTGAGAAGATATAAGGAACAAGGAATGCTCCGATGGCAAGTCTTGTAGCGTTAAATGCTGTCTTCATAGGATCGGCCTTCGCAATGGCGGAGCCCGCATAAGCCGCAAGAGCAACAGGAGGTGTGATATCCGCAACGATACCGAAGTAGAATACGAACATGTTGGCACTAAGTGCATTGAGTCCCATACCTGTCGTAAGGATAGGCGCACAGGTTGTAGCCATGATGATGTATGTAGCTGTTGTAGGAACGCCCATTCCCAGGATGATACAGCAAAGCATGGTGAGGAAAAGAGCTATAAGCAGATTTCCCTGTGAAACACCTACGATAGCAGAAATAAATACCTGACCGAGACCTGTCATGGTAACTACACCTGCGATGATTCCCGCGATACCGCATGCAGCTGCAATGGAAAGAGTATTCTTGGCGCCTGTAACAAGGGCATTAAAAATATCCTTCGGTGCCATACGGTGGTTCTTGTCAAACATGCTGACAACGATACAAAGCACTGTAGCAATGATAGCTGCACGGCTCATGGTGTAACCTGCGCAGATAAGATAAATAAGAGCTGCAAGAGGGATAAGAAGATAAATCTTCGGAAGAAGATCCTTCCACTTCGGAAGATTCTCCTTAGGTATACCCTTGAGTCCCAGTCTCTTGGCACGAAGGTGAACCATGAGGAAGATTCCGGTGAAATAAAGTATAGCCGGAAGTATGGCTCTTACTACGATATTGGAATAAGGAACACCAATCATCTCAGCCATAAGGAATGCAGCCGCACCCATGATAGGAGGCATGATCTGTCCGCCTGTTGAGGAAGCTGCCTCAACGGCACCGGCGAAATCTCCCGGGAAACCTGTATCCTTCATCATAGGAATGGTAACGGAACCTGTTGTAACGGTATTACCAACGGAAGAACCGGAAACCATACCGCAAAGAGCACTGGAGATAACGGAAACCTTTGCGGGTCCGCCTGTAGCAGAACCGGCAAGAGCATTGGCACACTGGATAAAGAATTCCGAGATACCCGTTGCCTCAAGGAAGGCCCCGAAAATGATGAAAAGAACGATATATGTACTGCAGACACCGATAGGTGTTCCGATAACGCCTGTTGTGGTATAGAACAGGTTGTAAACTATCTTACGAAGGGAAGCTCCGGTGGTAAATGCATAAACCACGAACAGACCTGCAACGATAACGATAGGTATACCCGTAACACGGCGGCAGCACTCTGCAAGCACCAGGATTCCGATAACACCAAGGATAATCTCCGTCTGATTGATTCGTGTTGCGTGATTTATGATCTCACGGTTATTGATTACAAAGTAGAAGAAACTTCCTGATCCGAGAAGTCCCAGCACTACATCGTAAACCGGAATACGATTTGGCTTCTTAGCATGATGGCTCTTTCCCGCAGGGAAAAGAATAAAGATAAAAAGAATAACTATACCGACGAACAGCGGACGTCTGATACGCTCATCCCACACTGCGAAAAGATTCATGTAGATCATAAAAAGTGAGAAGGCTGCAAGAAGTGCCTTGATAACGATATCAGGAACTCCTGTCCAGGTTCTGGTGTTTGACTCACGGTCATACTTCTTCATGATCTCGTCTACGGCAGCCTGTGTGTCAAGAGACTGCTCAGCCTGTGATGTCAAAGTCTCCTTACTCTCCACAGCTTCTGTCATGTTCTTTGTTCTTTCTTCCAAAGTTGTGTCCTCCATTCCATCGGTTATTTTGGTGAGTACCAATGCTTATTCCGGGGTTTCGCACTATCCCTCCAAATCTCTGATCAATAAAGGTAAATCAGGTTACAGTTCAGGATAGAACTATTTTACCACATATACTCACACTGTGATGCCCGTGGCATCAAAAGAAGCGCCACTTCTCATAAGAGAATCTGACTCTGGCATTTCTGCCGCACAGATCTCTAAGGCTTATACCCTCTTTGTTATTTATAGTTAATGTATGATCGGATACGGTTCCCACAAAGTAGGTCAGATCATCCATCTTCCTGTCGAATCCGGATACTATCATACTTCCGTCCGGTCCGTAGGTGAGCTTTTCCCCCTCGGAAAGCTCTGTCTGGACTCCTGCACCAAAACCATAATAAACGGTTTTTTCTACGTAAATTCCGTCTTCCTTTATCTCATAGAAATCCGTAAGAGGGCTCTTGTTTACGGAATGTATGAAACCTATACCGAAGGTATCTCCCACTTTGACGGGGAATCTTCCGTAGAGAGTTCCGTCCGATGCATTTCTCAGAGTCAAAAATCCTATTCCAAATATCTCTATATAAATAACAACCATAGCGGCAACTGCCAAAAAGGCAATCACCGCTACTTTCACATACTTTTTTATTCCGGAATCAAAGTTCATCAGTTGACTGAAACGCCCTGCTCCTCATAGTACTTCTTTGCGCCCGGGTGGAACGGAATGGTGATACCCTTTGTGGCATCCGAAAGGTCAAGAAGCTCGAACTTTGCGTGACCTGCTGCAAGAGCATCCTTGTTGTCGAACATGGTCTTCAGCATCTCATAGACAACGTCCTCAGAAAGCTTTGTTGAAGCAATGATGGTAGCTCTTACTGAAACAGTCTTTGCATCAGCGTCAACACCCTTGTATGTGCCGGCAGGAATTGTAGTCGGTGTATAGAAGCTGTACTTGCTCTGTAATGTGCTGATGTGCTCATCATCAAGCTCTACAAGATGAATATCCTTTGTTGTTGAAAGGTCTACAACTGCAGTTGTAGGAGCACCTGCTACGATAAACGCAGCATCAATCTTCTGATCCTTAAGGGAATCAGCTGAATCACCGAAGGAAGCATTGACAACCTTGATATCGTCGAATGAAAGTCCGTATGCATCGAGGATCTGACGTGCGTTGAACTCAACACCTGAACCTGCATCACCTACGGAAACTGTCTTGCCCTTAAGATCCGCAACTGTCTTCACATCATCTGTGCATGTGATGATCTGAACTGTCTCATCATAAAGACCTGCAACCGGTGCAAATGTCTCGTAAGCACCTTCATCTGCGAAAAGGTCTGAACCGTCGTGTGCGTATGACATAACGTCGTTCTGTACGATAGCGATATCAGCATCACCGTCATCGATAAGCTGGATGTTTGCCTTTGAAGCACCGGTTGAAGTAACTGTAAGATGTGAATTCTTCATAAGAGGATTCAGCACTGTAGCCATAACGCCGCCTACTGCGTAGTATGTGCCTGTTGTTCCGCCTGTTCCGAAAACAACCTCTTCACCGGAAGCTGAGCCTGAGCCTGCTGCTGCAGCTGTCTCTGCTGATGAACCTGCTGCTGTTGTAGCAGTTGCTGCTGTGCCCTGAGAACCTCCGCATGCTGTTAATGCACTCATGGCAACCACACCTGTCATCACTAATGATACTAACTTTTTCATTCTTTCTCCTCCCATCCGGGACGCCAGCCAATCAGGTTCTGACCTCTGGTGCAATACACTGCCGGCAGACCTGTCAAAAAGCCGTAAGCTGGAACGGTTCCCTCGTTTTTGTTATGGAATGAATAGTCTCCATAACTTTTTCAATCGGTATATGTATAAATGGTACGTCCTGAAATGCTTTTTGTCAACTTGTTTTTATATGCACTATTTATGCATTTTATACCCTGTAGACGTCCTTTTATGCTTATTTATCTGCATATTTATACATTAAGTTTGCAATGGTGAATTTTGTTGCATTTTGCCCATAAAGGACGCATTATTTATATGTCCTTAACATTTCAAATATTACCGCAATTATGCGTGCAAATTTAAGTCTTGGCTTTATTATATGTCCTATAATCCCATTAGTGCATATACCTATCACCGCCATAGCAAAAACCTAATAGTTTTTTAGGCTTTTTAAGGCAGTGGCAAGTCCAAGACCAGGCAAACTTTAGGACTTTAAAGACTTATAAGAGCAAAGTCATTCTCCGGATATAATGAGAAAATGCCATTGAATTACGCCTTCGGCGCAGGCATTTTCGTTTGATTTCGGCTGAGCCGAAACCAGCCTCGCCGGCTGGGCGGCATCCCACATTCCTCCGGAATATGGGATATTTAAAAAAGCCATGGCAAATACAAATGTATCTGCCACAGCCTCCGTTGACCGTGTATGTCACCATCCTTCATAGGTGCTTATCTTATACTGTTGTAATTTGTATTCGTAATTCTCCGGATGATTTCTCCACTCGTGAGTAGGCATGCCTACAAACTTGAAGAAATTTCTCTGGAAAGTGGAAATAGATGTGAATCCTGTCTCAAAGGCCACGGTCCTTATGGGCTTGTCCGTGGTCCTTAACTCTCTGCAGGCCTCATGGATACGTATGGAATTAACATATTCAAGAGGTGAGAGATGCAGATTCTCGTGGAACAAACGTCTGAAATGAGTCTCGGACAAAGCGCAGAGATCCGCAAGCTCACCTATGTATATCTCGTCCATGTAATGTGCCTTGATATGTGACAGGGCAGGCATAAGGCGTTCCATATCTCCCACTTCATTCTTGACAGAAGCAGTCTCTTCCCGCCTTTCTTCTTCCCCCGACTCGTTCAGTCTGATGAGTTCCGTAAGAAGATCTATGAGGAAGGCATCGCTCTTCTGCTTGAACAGATGCTTTCTCTCTTTCTGCTCACGAAATACAGTCATTATATCATTTTTCAGAGCTTCCCCTTGTCCTTTTTCAAAAAAATAGGGTCTTCTGTAAAGTTCTTCCACAGCGGCTCTTGCACTGTCCTCTTTCTTTTCGAAGATACAATTCATGAGCCCCTCACAGTCCACAAACAGATACTCCCAGAATCCCAGGGTTCCCGGGTCGGAGTTTGTGGTGTGGGGATAGTTGGGAGGGATGATGGTGAAGCATCCCGGTTCAAAACGATATGACTTGTCTTCATATATCATTTCTCCCGTACCCTCATGGCAGATACCTATCTCCATGTAGTTATGAAAATGGAGATAATCGATACCGTCACCGTAACTCCTCACCCATGTCTGACCCATAAGGGGCAGGACGAAGGAATCCTCCGGCATCTCATAATAGCGATATTGCATTTCCCGTTTCTTCTTCGGCATCAAAAATCTCCTATAACTGTCTTTCAGAATAATCCCGTAAAAATATGATGATGTAAGCACAAGTGGAGGCAGACTTATGACACTTATATCATCATATTCCCTTGAATTCAAATGAAAAGCTTAGTTTCTTATCATTATCCAGCAGGAACTCCTCGTGGGTCCTTGCGCCCCATGAATCGTCCCCCGCTACACCCATCTGCTTCATGGAGCAGCGCACGACGGTATTTGTAACTCTCGGCAGCTCATAGGGATGCCTTGCCTCCTCAAGCTGCTCCGGTGTATAAGGAATAGCCGAGAAATCCATACCCTCAAATGATACGGAGCTGAATCTCATGCCACGGCCTCTCCGGTCTGTAACCTCCGCCCAACGTACAGCGGTGTGGTTTCCGGTTTCCTGAGGCACAAGATAAGGCGCCACGGAATCCTTTGCTGTAGTCCTGTATACTCCAAGTCTCGCTCCTGTGTTTCTGTCACAGTAGTTCTCCTCAGGGCCGTTTCCGTAAAATCTCACCTGATCGTAATCCGCATCAAGCTTTATTATATACCCAAATTCCGGCATAGGCGGAAGAACTTTGCCAGGCTCATATTCCATGGTTATCCTGCAGCTGCCGTCTCCGTATACGCTATAGGTAACTGTTGCAAAAGTCTCCTTCTCATGAGGGAACAGCCAATGCTTAAATGTCACATCCACACGGTCATCATACTCCGAAACCTTCGGGTACTCCATGACTTCTCTGCCCCATGCCTCATCTTCTCTTGCCGCCTGAGGCACTGTTGTCTGATAAAGGCTTGCAAGCTTCCATATACCATGTCTTGCCGCCATCTGGTTTCCGTCGTCATTGGCATTGGGAGCTCTCCAGAAATTAGGACGGGGCACAGCACCTATCATTTCCTTGCCTGCATAGCGATAGGAAGTGATGCCGCCCTTTAAGGTAGAAATAAGGATATCAAAGTTCTCACCCTTTACTCCTACATTCACAGAACCTCTCACAACTCTGAAGGGCTTTTTCATACCGGCTTCGTGTTTCCTTGCAAGCTCATCTTCACCGACTCTGACAACACCCTGTCCGTAGGCCACCTCATGGCCCTTCTTCGCAAAAAGGCTATCCTCCTTTAAACGGAAGGAAACATCAACGGTGTACTCTCCGGCTTCCTCAGGAATCTCAAAAGGACAATCGAAGCTCTTTTCTGTAAGAGGAGCCACTTCCAGCTTCATTTCCTTTCTTGCAAGCTCTGTTCCGTACTTTCCGAGAGTCACTATGCAGTCATAGATATCGGCACCGGTAAAAAGATTCCTGTTAAATACTGTGATCTTTCCGCCGGAAACATGGATCTTAAGGGGCTGAAAACAGTAGCGAACCTCCTGCATCTTTCCGCCGTACTCCTTACGGGTTCCGTCCATGATACCGTTGCCGCTGAACTCATAGTCCGTAGGTCTCTCACCGAAATCTCCGCCATAGGCCTGATACTCCTCACCGAAACGGTTCTTCGTTCTGATGGACTGATCCACATAATCCCAGATGAAACCGCCCTGATATCTTGGCTCTCTGTCTGAAAGGTCCGTATACTTGAACATGCCTCCGTTGGAGTTTCCCATGGAGTGTGTGTACTCACAGAGAATGAAAGGCTTATCGGTATGCTCCTTAAGATACTTTTCTATATCAGCTGCGGAAGTGTACATCTGAGAATACATATCCGTTGTTTCAGGATATCTCTCATCATGAGCCACACCTTCATAATGAACAAGTCTTTCCTTATCAAGGGAACGGAACCTGTCAGCCATAAGAAGGGGCAGCTTTCCTCCGAAGGATTCATTACCGATGGACCAGATAATGACAGAAGGATGATTCTTATCCAGCTGATAGGTACTGTTTACACGATCCATAAGCATGGGGATGTACTCCTCACGGTTTCCCGGAAGGGCATACTCCAGTGGCTTCTGGCCTCTTGCTATCATGTCCCAGATGCCGTGGCTTTCCATGTTGTTCTCGGCTATCATATAAAGTCCGTATTCATCGCAAAGCCTGTAGATGTAAGGGGCATTCTGATAATGTGAAGTACGGACAGCATTGATATTGTTGCGCTTCATGGCGATAACGTCGGCTCTTACATCCTCTTCGGTAACCGCCGCACGGCCCTTGTCGGTATAAAACTCATGCCGGTTCACGCCGTTAAACACGATGCGTTTGCCGTTTATCTTCATGATGCCGTCTACCATCTCGAAACGGCGGAAACCTACCGGCTGCTCTATAACTTCACAGATCTCACCCTTTTCATCCTTGAGTTTCAGCTTCAGTTTATACAATGCAGGATTTTCTGCTGACCAAAGCACCGGTTCATCCACGCTTCCTGTGACCCTCAGGGATGAAGCGATATTTTTGATCTCACCCTTCAGAACCACATTTCCATCATAGGAAAGGCTGTATTCCGTCGAGCCTGTCGCTTCCTCCAGATCTATGGTAAATTCCAGGGTGGCTTTTTTCAATGTCTCGTCCGGCAGTGCTCTCACTTTCAAGTCATTGGCATGAACCTTCGGAATGGTGTAGAGATAAACATCTCTGTAGATTCCTGAGAAACGGTAGAAATCCTGATCCTCCAGCCAGCTTGAAGCTGTCCATTTGAAAACCTGTACAGAAAGCTTATTCTCACCGGCCTTTATATATGGCGTAAGTTCGAAATCACTTGGTGTGAAGGTATCCTCACTGTAGCCTGCGAATTTGCCGTTAAGCCAAAGAGCAAAGCCCGACTCAACGCCCTGAAATGAAATGAAGATACGCTGACCCTTAAAGGATTCAGGAACAGTAAAATACTTTACATAAGAACCTACAGGATTGAACTCCTCAGGAATATCACCCGGTTCAATCTGCTCTCTTCCGTCCCAGGGATACTGGGTATTTACATAGGCAGGTATATCATAGCCCTCCATCTGTATATGAGCAGGAACTCTTATATCATCCCAGCTTCTTGCATCATACTCTTCCTTATAGAAATCAGGGACAGTGCAAAGATAGTTCTTCCCATAGGAGAACTTCCATATTCCGTTCAAAGAGTATCTGAGACTTGTTTCTCCTGCCGAAAGTTCCTCTTCACTTCTGTATGCAATATGATCCGATGCTGCAGGAAGCACATTTATCTTGAATATCTTCGGATCCTTTACTATCGAATAATCAAAATTTTCCATAACAACCTTTCCCCCGGTTTTTATTTAACCGAACCTGTGATACCT
Organism: Oribacterium sp. P6A1; assembly: GCF_000702885.1. GTDB lineage: Bacteria > Bacillota > Clostridia > Lachnospirales > Lachnospiraceae > Oribacterium. The sequence continues at coordinate 50,486 of NZ_JNKO01000009.1, forward strand.
TCTGCGAACTGCTTCTGTAATATGAAGAAAATAATCATGGTAGGAACAGAACAGAAAAGGACACCCATCATGAGTTCGCCATAATCAACCGTATAGCCTGCCGCAAGGTTTGCGATAAGCATCGGCATGTTCATGGCACTTGTATCTGTGTTCATAACTACCTTCGGCCACATGTATGAGTTCCATGCGTTCATGAAGCTGATAACCGCTGCCGCAGCATAGGTAGATTTCATAACAGGAAGATACATACGGAAGAAGATCTCCAGCTCTGAAAGTCCGTCCAGTCTCGCAGCTTCCATGATGTCCACAGGAAAGTTTCTCGAGTTCTGCCTGAACATCATAATCATAAACGGTGTTGAAATGGACGGAAGTATAAATGCCCACACTGTGTTCAGAAGGTGTGCATCGGAAACCATACGGAACAGCGGGATCATGGTCGCTACTTGAGGCACCATCATGGCGAGGAGCAGTATGCCGAAAAGCTTATCCTTTGCCTTGTCATGGTAAAGCTCGAAGCCATAACCTGCCAGTGAGCAGATAAAGAGGCAGAGCACTGTCTGAACCAGAGAATATTTGAAGGAATTACCAAGTGATCTCCAGAGGGGTTCGGCAGCAAGAAGATTCTTGAAATTCTCGGCTGCATAGGTTCCGAAAACAATTTTGCCCTTTGCCACCTCGATGGAGGCATTGGTAGCCGCTGTAATCATCCAGTACAGCGGAAATACGGAAAACAGACACCAGAAAGTCAAAAAAATGTATGTTGGAATCAGACGCTTCTGTATAGCGGATGAATTTGTTTTTACCTTGGAAAGTTTATTAGTCACGTTTGTCACCTACTTTCAGATTGATAAATGCAAGTACTGCAACCATGATAAATACAACAAAGCTTAAAGCTGATGAGTAGCCGAAGTTTCCGACACCTTGTCCGAAGGAGTTGTTGTAAATATAATGTGACATGGTGATGGTGGAGTTTGCAGGTCCGCCGCCTGTCAGGTTCATGGATTCATCGAAGAGCTGAAGTGTACCGTTGATAGACATTATGAATGTCATGACGATTACAGGTCTGAGCAGAGGAACGGTGATTCCCCAGAAGGTCTCCCAGCCGTTGGCTCCGTCGATCTTTGCCGCCTCATAAACCGAGTACTCGATGTTCTGAAGGCCCGCAAGGTAGAACACCATGTTGTAGCCTGTCCATCTCCATATAAGGGCGATGATGATGACCATCTTGGCGGACCATGGAGTTCCAAGGAAGTTAAAGTTGTCTTTGAATATTCCCAGGTTCACAAGAACCGAATTGATAAGTCCCTGTGTTGCAAATAAAGATTTAAAAATCAATGCATAGGATACAAGTGATGTGGCGCAGGGCAGGAACACCATAGTACGGAATAGTCCACGGAATTTTAAATCCTTATTGTTGAGAAGCTGTGCCAGAAGTATGGCAAGGATAAGCATGATAGGTACCTGAATAAGAAGGTACAGAAATGTGTTTCCTATGGAACGGATGAACAGCTTGTCCTGGAACATACGTGTGTAGTTGTTGAATATGGGAGTTGTCCACTGTAATGCAGCAGGTGACCCCTTTTTCAATGAAATGATAAAAGCCTGAAGCATCGGATAGAAATTCAGAACAAAGATCAGTATGGTTGCCGGAAGCAAAAAGAACCATCCTGCGCGATGCTGCTTGGCAAGTACGCTAACCTCTTTTTTTGATGTATTCATGTGGATCCTCCTTTTAAATTCTCTCCCTATGTACATGAAAGTGTAAAATCTGTTCGGAACCGGGTTTTCGTACCGGTCTATTTCATGTTTTTATGTCCTTTTTTGCATAAAACGGGCGGGGAAGTTTCGCTGTCTCCCCGCCCTTTATAGGAGTGAATTATGAAAAATATTACTTAGCTAAAAGCTTAGCCCTGCATTGCAAATCTGACCTGATCCTCAGCATCCTTGATAGCTGCATCTGCATCAGCACCGTTTATGATGTTCTGGATAGCAGCTGCAACCTGTGTACGTGTAGGATAGTGATAATCGCTCTGCTCTACTACAGGAACATTGGCACCCATCTTAACGATCTCAGCATAGATAGGTGTGTTGTTGAAGTACTCAACGCCCTCATTGTAAACATCAGATGTACCTGCTGAAATTGAGCATGTGATAACGCCGCCGTTCTTAAGAGCTGCATCATAAGTCTCTGTAGAGCCTGAGCCAAATGTCTTTGCAAGGAAATCCTGTGCAAGCTCAAGCTTCTTGCAGTTTGATGTAATGTAAAGTGAAGAACCGCCGTTTGATGCGAAGCCTTCCTTGCCCTTACCCTCAAGTGTAGGCATGCTTGTGATCTCCCACTTTCCTGAGTTGTCTGAAACCTGCTTGATTGTAGGAATTATCCAGTTTCCGTTCATGACACCTGCTACCATGTCGCCTACGATGGTCTGATCTGTGTAGTCTGACCAGTCATTTGCAAGGTAGATAACATTGTCCTTTACACCTCTTACGATAACGTCGATAACCTTCTTGAAGTCCTCGTTCTCTGAAAGATTTATATCTCCATCCTTGAACTGTGAACCACCTTCAGCCTGGAGCATCATATATGGAAGATCGTTTCCGTCACCGTCCATGGACAGAAGATACTTTCCTGTCTTCTCATTTACCTTCTTACCGATCTCAAGCCACTCATCCCATGAAATACCCTTCATGTCATCGATGGTGTAGCCGGCTTCTGCAAGAAGATCTGTTCTGTATGCAAAAACGACTGTACCGTTATCTACAGGCATACCATAGTGAACACCGTTGATGGTCGAATATGATAACTTCTCTTTTCCGAAGTCATCCCAGTTCACGCTTGCGCCTTCAAAACTTGCCCATGCCTCAGGGAAATCTGTCACATACTTCTGGAAGTAGTGATCCTGGAAAAGAACGATATCCGGAAGTGAGCTGTAGTCTCCTGCTGAACCTGCCAGTGTGATGGCATTCTCAACATCAGATGACTGTGACTGCTCAACGATGTTAAGCTTAAACTCAGGATCTACGTTCTTCTGATAATCAGCCTCTGCTGCCTGAAGAGCAGGGATATTGAAATTCTTGTCCCATGCATAAACCGTAAGGGTCTTATCGCCTTCAGCTTCAGCTGCAGCTGGTGCTGCTGTTTCTTCCTTCTTTTCCTCAGCCTGAGCAGCGGTTGTTGCTGCTGTGTCAGCTCCCTTTGACTCTGCAGGTGCCTTTGGTGATGGGCTGCAGGCTGCAAGTGAAGCTACCATAGTTCCTGCCATAACGGCTGACATAAGTCTTTTCTTCATAGAAATCCTCCATTATTGTTCTCCCCCGGTATCCACCGGCCACGGGAGATATTTTAACCGTATTTGTTCAAAAACGGCCATTATTTGTGCAATCTCGATCATTTATCTCTTAGGATTGCTGTTTTATATGTGTATTTTAACAGCGTTGTGAGCATAAATGTTCACATATTCGTCTATGATATGTGCATTTTCGACCATTATGGCGATTTTATACAAATGTGCCGGAGGATGCCTCATTTTTTTGAACATTATTGACACAAATTTGACATCATAAAGAGAAGAAAAAAGCTGCCCGCATACGCGGACAGCCTTTGCAATAATCAATATTCTTTTTTACTTATGCCTTAGCTTCAGCAGTTTTTTTAGCTACCTCGTTCTTCTTGATGATAGGAAGAATGATACCAAGTGCTGTAAGCACACAAGGTGTAATGATGTTGAGACACATTGTAAACATATCTGTATCATATACACCGAGGATACAGCATGCAGCTGTTACAAAGAAGCACCAGCCTCCTGCAATAAGAGCAACAGTGTTGTTCTTTACGAAACGATACTCAGGAGCGTACTTTGCGCCTGCCTTACGGAGTGCGATGTAAGCTGCGAATACCCAGAGATATCTCATAGGCATACATACTGAGTTAAGCTTTGTGAGCTGCTTAAGAACTGCAGCAGCACCGGGAACGAATGACTGGATAAGGATGATAGCGCCTGAAAGAACTGCAACCATCTTGATACCGTTGATGTAAGCGCCTGCATCGTTCTTCTTGAGAAGAGCTGAAGGAATGAACTCCTGAGCATCCTCGTTGTCAAGAAGCATACGAAGAGGAGCATCGATGCTGATTACAAGTGTTGAAAGCTGACCAACCATGTTACATACAGCATAGATGATGAGAAGTGTATCACCGATGCCATAGTAGTTTCCGAGCTTCTGGAATGCCCAATAAGAACCGTTTGAAACATAAGCATTGAAGTTCTCGTTGATAGCAACAGGATCGAACATCATACCCATTGCGATGGTTCCGAGGATAGCACAAACCACAACCATGATGGCAAGTGTGATCATTGACTTAGGGAAGCCCTTGCTTGGGTTCTCTACCTTGTTTACGTATGGAGAGATCTTCTCACATCCGCCTACTGCAAATACAAGGATGGAAAGTGATGTAAAGTACTTAACGTCGAACTGTGGGATAAGGTTCTTCATGCTGAAATCCATAGATACATAATCAGCTGTAGGATTTATAGCACGCGCAGTGAAGATCATGATGATGTAAAGGATAGACATTACAAACATACTTGTTCCTGCGATAGTTGCAAGCTTCTTAAGAGGGTTAAGACCACGGCTGGCAACCCAGCAGAAGAAAAGAAGTACTGCAAATGTGATAAGCTGAACACCGATGGTTGGGAATGTATCGTATGTCTCAGCATTGCGGAATACTGCCCAGCTGAGAGCCTTAAGTCCGCCTGATGACTTACTTGCGATGTAAGTGATGTGACATGCCCAGTATGTCCAACCTGCATAGTATGCAAGCTTAGGACCTGTAGTCTTTAAGATCCATGAACTTACTCCACCGCCTGACTCCTTGAAGGCTGAACCAAGCTCACCAACCATAAGTGCATATGGGATGAAGTAAAGTGCAAACATGAGGATCCAGCTGAAGATTACCTGGATACCGTTGAAGTAGACGAAACCGTTCAGAACATTACCAAAGCCCCATACTGTTGAGAAGGCCATGAATGCCAGAGTCGTCCATTTGATACGCTTTGAATCCATAACAAAAATCTCCTTTTCATACCGGCAAAGCTGATTCGTACTTTGCCTGATTTTTTGAGATGCTGTTTCTTTGCATCCCCTTCTTTTGCAGTGATAAAGTACCTCTCCCACAATTCCTTTATAACCGCATAAAGCAGAAACTGACCGTGTTCTTATTCCCCGGTCTCTGCCTTAATTACATATAAAATGATTCCATGCTCCGGATCCCTTCACGAATAGCTGTAATTACCATATCCGCATCCGGGATGTCCAAAGCTCTGTCACATTTTAAAAACCGAATATCTGATAATCATTCATCATCCATAAATAATGATTCAAAATCTCAGAATTTCAGTTTGTAATTTCCGTCTCCTGCTCCCTCAACCGATGATGAGAACAGTACCTTTGCAGCCTCCACAAGATATGCCGTATCCTTTGCGCCGGCTGTCTCGTAAGGTGAGTGCATGGCTAGCTGTGGAAGTCCTATATCCACAGTGTTAAGGGCAACCTGATTCTGTGAAATGTTGCCAAGAGTTGAACCGCCCAGCATATCGGAACGGTTTGTAAATGTCTGATAAGGCACATCCGCCTTCTTGCAGATTGCTCTCATGATGGCGCCTGAAACCGCATCAGTTGTGTACTTCTGATTAGCGCTGTACTTGATAACTATACCCTTATTAAGATAAGGACGGTTTGTCGGATCAGACTTTTCAGGGTGGTTAGGATGTACGGCATGAGCATTGTCAGCTGATACAAGAAAGCTCTTTGCGATGCTCATAAGGTACTCATCCTCTGACCTGCCTAAGCCACTGTTTATACGGTGAAGTGTATCCTTTAAGAATGTTGAAGCAGCGCCCTGCTTGGTGCCGGAGCCAACCTCCTCATTATCGAATACACAGTGAACTGCCACTGAATCCCGAGGTACAGCCTTCAGGAAGCCCTGAAGTGATGCAAATGCACACTGAAGGTCATCCAGACGTCCGCTGGCCACATACTCTTTGTTGAGACCAAGCTTTGTACCCTTCATACGGTTATAAAGGAAAAGATCTGTATCGAGAATGTCTTCGGCCTTTACTCCTGCCTCATCCGCAATGAGTTTTAAGAACAGATTCTTCTCCTCACCCTTCTCGCAGAAAAGCGGAAGCATGTCAACCTGTGCATTAAACTTATAACCATCGTTTACTTCACGGTTCATGTGGATGGCAAGATTAGGAATGATCATAAGATCGTCATCAATGTTTACGAGCTTTGTCATGATGCCGTCTTCTGTGCCGACTACGATACGGCCTGCAACAGAAAGAGGTCTGTCAAGCCACGGTGAGCAGATCATGCCGCCGTACTTTTCAACATTGAGCTTTACATACTGATTATCTATGGTGATCTCTGCATTGGTCTTTATCTTGAAGACCGGTGAATCACAGTGGCTTGCCATCATCTGGAAGCCTGTATAATCCTTCTTCGGAATACGGAAAGCGATGACAGCGGAATCATTTCTGGTCACATAGTAACCCTTTCCTGCTTCAAGCTCCCAGGCCGAACCCTCATATAAGCGGGTAAAGCCTTCCTTGTTTAAGGTCTCACACATATTGTGAACTGCAAAAAAAGATACAGGGCTGTTATCAAGGAATGAAAGCAGCTCATTATTTATGCTATCAAAATTCATTTATGATACTCTCTCCTTTGATTTGTCATTCCACTCTATCCGGCAGAAAAACGGACTGCTGAAACATGTCTCGGATAACGAAAGCGGAAAACATAAATAAAAAAACTTTATGTATTATATTTAATATTCTTTGTGTCAATATTTAACATGCTTGCTGATTATATCACCTTGTTAATTTTTACTCAAGCCATTGATTTGATTATGTTTTCTATAATTTATAACTTCTTTTTATCACTGCCATAATTCATTCTTATGTCTTTAATTCCCATCAGACAGACAGTTGTCCGTGCAAAAAAGACATCGGCTATTTACCGCGTTGAATCGCTGATTATACTTTTCAGTCGATTTAACAGGGTAAAATGCCGATGCCCCCAAAACAAAAATACAGTTCTTAAAGTCTGTAATGTCTTTTTAAAATTTTAAGTTTTTCTCCAACTTTTTACAGGCACAAATGAGAGATAGACTTATGACACTTATATCATTTATTAACGATGTGCGTCACAGTAAGATGGGCCATGGTCTTCTCCGGATAAATAATTTCATCCGCCCCAAGCTTTTTCAGTACCTTTCCCATTCTCTCGTTTCCCGCCTTGGCGATGACCTTGTGAACTCCCTGCTCTTTGGCAATGGTGGTGCACATAATGCTGGACTCAAGGTTGCTGCCCATAGCAATGATAACTATATTCATATTTCCAAGTCCGAGCTTTTCAACGGCATCCGGATCCGCAAGATCGCATACCACTGCTATATCCGCTATCTCGGACATCTGATTGATGACCTCCTCGTCATTGTCCGCCAGCAAAAGATCCGCTCCGTTTTCAAACAGCTCCTTAGCCACGTACTTTCCGAACCTGCCAAGGCCCAGTACCGCTACTGAAAGTTTTTTATTGTCAGCCATATGATTCCTCCACTTATTCCCGCTATTCTTTATTTATTGACGTGAGTTGAAAATTCTATATCCCTCAGATTGGGGCTTTGCACTGCCTGTAATGCCAGCCAATGTAATTCGCTTCACAAAAATGCCAAGTCCTCACATATCACCCTATATAGTATTTTCCGTCCGCATATTTCAGAAGATCGTTCTTATCCTTATTGCCTCTGAAGAACATCACAAGGGAAATGGGCCCTATTCTGCCGAGATACATGGCGATTATGATGATCACCTTTCCCGCCGGATTCAGGGATGCAGTCAGATTTCTCGAAAGACCCACCGTCGCCGTGGCGCTGAAGGTTTCGTAAAGCGCATCCACAAGTGAGACTGTGGGGTTCGTAAGCATTAGCATGATGCTGAGACCCGAGGTCACAAGAAAGCTTATGATAATGATGGCCACTGCCTTGTGTATGGTTTCAAAGGAAAAAGCCCTGTTGAAGATAACCGGCTTTTGATGACGATTCAGAGAACTAAGCGCATAAAGAATAAGAGCGAAAAATGTCACTGTCTTTACGCCTCCCGCAGTACCCATGGGAGAACCTCCGATAAACATGTAGAAAAGTCCGGAAAATGCCGTCACATCTCTAAGCTCATTCTGGGGCACCGTCATGAAGCCCGCCGTTCGGAAGGTCACCGACTGGAAAATGCTGTTCCAGATCTTTCCTGCCGGTGTCATGTTCTGCATGGTTCCCGGATTGTCGTGTTCAGCCACAAAGACAAGAACAGCCCCCGAAAGGATAAGCACAGCCGTCAGGGTAAGCACAAGCCAGGTATGTTCAAGAATCTTTACCCTTTTCTTTTCCCCGTCCCTCTTAATCTGGTTTTTTACATAGCCGATGATATCAAACCAGACTACAAATCCGAGACCGCCGAGAACTATAAGGAGCATGGTGACGAACATAAAAAAGTAATTGTTCGAAAATCTGATGAGGCTGTCCGGCCCAAGCACATCGATGCCGGCGTTGCAGAAGGCGGAAACGGAATGGAACAATGCCGCAAACAGTCCTTTTTCTCTTCCCATCATGGGCACAAAAACTTCGGCAGTTAATATGGCGCCGATTCCTTCTACTATAAATATGTCCATGATGACTCTTTTGCAGAATCCCACTACGCCTTTTATAGAATCCAGGTTGAAAGCGTCCATCATAAGGACTCTGGTTTTGAGGGACAGGCCCTTCTTCATAAAGAGAAGAAGCAGGGCCGAAAGACATACAACGCCGATTCCCCCGATCTGAATCAGCAGAAGTATCACGATCTGCCCGAACAGCGACCAGTGGGAAAAGGTATCAACCACCACAAGTCCTGTGATGCACACAGAAGTAGTCGCCGTAAACAGTGCTGTCAGAAAGTCCGTTTCTTTCCCCGGGGCCGTCGCGAAGGGAAGCATCAACAAGATAGTCCCGATAATGATGGCAATCAAAAAGCTCAATGCTATAAGCTGTGTTGTGCTGAAGTTCAAATTACTTTTTTTCTTTCCGTTTTTCATATCATGCCACATCCAAAAATTTTATTTCTTACATGATATCAAAAAATAAACTTCAATGTATATAGTCTTAATTTATAGCATAGCCAACCTAAAGTAAATATGCTAAAATCCACTAACACCAATAAAGATATACGGAGTTACAACAATGAAAACAAGCCTCACCTTCGGAGAGCTCATCACCATATCAAGTATGCTCTTCGGTTTATTTTTCGGCGCGGGAAATCTTATCTTCCCCGCTTATTTCGGTCAGATGGCCGGAAATCATATTTACCCGGCCCTGGCGGGATTTCTGATAACAGCTGTGGGCATGCCTCTTCTTGCAGTCATATCTCTTGGTATAACAGGGAGCAACGGACTTCTTGACCTAAGCCAAAAGGTGGGAAAGAAATTCGGATACATCTTCACCATAGCTCTTTACCTGGCTATAGGTCCTTTCTTTGCAGCCCCCAGGTGCCTGACTGTACCCTTTGAGATAGGGATCAGACCTCTGCTTCCGGAAGGAAGTAATCCTCAGCTTATGCTTCTAATGTTTACGACCTTCATGTTCGTGCTTATTCTCTGGTTTTCCCTGAGACCGGGAAATATCCTTGTATGGATCGGAAAGTTTCTTAACCCTGTATTTATAGTAGTTTTGGGAATACTTCTGTTCATAGCGCTGTCACAGCCCGAGGGAAGCATTGCACAGTTTACCGCGCAGGGGGCTTACGAAACCTCCCCTGTCCTCCAGGGAATACTTGACGGCTACAACACCATGGATACTCTTGCGGGTCTTGCCTTTGGAATCATAGTTGTGGAGGTTGTCCGTGCACAGGGCATCACTTCATCTTCACATATCGCTAAAAATACCATTATGGCCGGTATCTTCAGCTGCGGATTCATGGGGATTATATATTTCCTTGTTGCCCTGGCAGGCGCTGAAAGCAGAGCCTACGCTCCTTTAAGCGATAACGGAGGTGCTGTTCTTGCGGATATATCCGCGCATTTCCTTCCGGGATTCGGATCCGTGCTTCTTGCGGTTATCGTATTTTTTGCCTGCCTGAAGACAGCGGTTGGCCTCATGACAAGCTGTGCCACAACATTTTCCGAGATGTTTCCGGGAAAGCTTTCCTATGGTAAATGGGCCGTTCTATTTTCCACAGTGACCTTTATCATTTCAAATGTGGGTCTCGCATCCATAATCAAAATTTCGGTTCCGGCTCTAATGATGCTATATCCCATAGCCATCACACTTACGCTGCTTTCTGTTTTCGGAGGATTGTTTAAGCATAATCATACTGTCATCGTTTCTGTTATGACCATGTCTGTCATAAGCGCATTTTTTGATTTCATTAAGGCGCTGCCGGAAGCCTGGACCACTGCCATCAGAGCTGACGGTATCATAGCACTCTGTGACAGATACCTGCCCTTCTTCACCTACGGTTTCGGGTGGGTGGTGCCAACCATGGCCGGACTGATGATTGGCTTAGTGATACTCTTTTTTGCTTCTGTCTTTCCGAGAGCTAAGGCTTGAAGATTTTTAAATTTGTTTACACAAAGTGACCTCCGGATAATCCGGAGGTCACTTCTTTTATATAGAGAGTTCAATTATTTTTGGAGGATAAAAGTAACTTCTCTTGTATTCACTTATCCCTTGGTTCCGAAAACCTGCTCGCGGTATTTCTTGCCTGTAGGGGTCGCTGCAAGACCGCCTGTGGCAGTTTCCTTGAGGTCACGGGACATGGCGTCACCAACCTCACGCATGGCATCTATACACTCATCTGCAGGAATCTTTGCCTCAATGCCTGCGAGAGCCATATCTGCGGAAGAGAATGCTATAACCACGCCGGAAGCATTTCTCTTGATACATGGAATCTCAACGAGACCCGCAACAGGGTCACATACGAGACCTTCCTGATTTACGATGGCGATAGCCAGAGCATCCGCACACATCTGCGGTGTGCCGCCCATAAGTTCAACGAGGGATGCCGCAGCCATGCCTGAAGCACTTCCGCACTCTGCCTGACAGCCGCCCTGTGCACCGGCGATACAAGCCTTTTCAGCAACTATCATTCCGAAAGCGGCTGCGGTAAAGATAGACATTACCACATCCTTCTTATCCATCTTTCTGTCTTCATAAGCGGAGATGAGACATCCCGGAAGGATTCCGCAGCTTCCCGCAGTAGGAGTTGCCACGATCTTACCCATGGCAGCATTACAGTTGGAAACTGCAAGAGCTCTGGAAACGGCCCTTGACATGGCCTGACCCATGAGTCCGCCGCCATTCTTTGCATACTGAGTCATCTTGAAGCCTTCGTCACCTGTGAGACCGGAAGTGGATCTGCGGCCTTCCTGCTCGCCCCACTCTGCTGACTCAATCATGATGTCAAAACACTTCTCCATGCTCTTGTAAACTTCCTCTTCGGAAATTCCCATCTTCTTTGCCTGATCTTTGATACAGATATCACTGATTCGGCAATTATTCTCATTGGCTGCATCAACCAGCTCTTTTACTGAATTATATGAAAGCATTTATTTTCTCCTTAAATTGCATGGATAAGTAATGCATTATCGATATTATCCATTTTCTTAAGATCTGTGATCAGCTGCTCAGGCGGGAGTTCATCAAGCTCAAGTGTCATGAGAGCGTCTCCTCCGCGTTCCTTTCTGCTGAGATGGAAACCGCTTATGTTAAGTTCGCCGTATCGCCAGTACATAAGGTTGGTAACATTGGCAATTACACCCGGTGTATCCTTGTGAAGCACAAAAAGGGTGTTGTTCTCTCCGCTGAAGTTTACTTCCATTCCGTCTATATTGCTTACGCGAATGTTTCCGCCGCCGATACTTGCGCCCTCAACAAAACCGGTCTTACCGCTTTTGCAGGTGTAGTAAATTCTGGCTGTGTTCGGATGAGCTCCGGGAATGTCTTCAGCAATGAATTCATATTTAAGACCACGTTCCTCTGCTATATCCATAGCATTTCTGATCTCTTCGGAATAGCTCTTGAAGCCCATGATTCCGGCAAGAATAGCACGGTCTGTTCCATGTCCTCTGTAGGTGCGGGCAAATGATCCCGAAAGCTGTATCTTTACTTCAGTCAGAGTGTCCTGATCAACTATCTTGTTGACTATGGCACCGATTCTGCAGGCACCTGCAGTGTGGGAACTGGAGGGTCCGATCATAACAGGTCCTATGATATTGAATATATTCATTTTCGGTTTAAGACCTTTCTTTGTCCTATATCTTTTAAACAAGTTCAGGGGCAATGCTTTGCCCCCGATCTTCTTTTAATATCAGTTTTCGTTCTTAGTTATATTTCAGCATCAGTCGTCAGCGACAGCCTGTCCCTTCATGATAACCTTTCTGTAGATCTGGTCAACAACCACGCCGATGGCATTGTCACCGGAAACGTTGCATGCTGTTCCGAAAGAATCCTGTGTGATGTAAAGAGCAACCATAAGTGCGCAGATAGGGCCGTTAGGATCACCTGCTGTTGTTCCGAATACCATGTAAAGGAAAGGAAGAGCTGTCATGATGGATCCGCCCGGAGCTCCCGGAGAAGCTACCATTGCTACGCCAAGTGTCATGATGAATGGGATAACAGTAGCAAGGCTGATAGGAAGATCGTTCATGAGACATACTGCTGTAGCGCAGGCTGTGATGGTGATCATGGAACCGCACATGTGAATGTTTGCGCAAAGCGGAACAACGAAGTTTCTGATCTGTGAGCAGATACCGTCTGCATGAGCACACTCAAGGTTTACAGGAATTGTAGCTGCTGAAGACTGTGTTCCGATAGCTGTTGTGTAACCGGGAATCTGGTTAAGCATAAGCTTAAAAGGATTCTTGTGTGAAACACTTCCTGCGATGAAGAACTCGATAACGAGGTAAACAAGGTGCATTGCGATAACAACGATAAATACCTTCCAAAGGATTCCGAGGATCGTAAATGTCTTTCCTGAGTATGTAAGGTCTACGAAAGTTCCGCAGATATACAGCGGAAGAAGTGGAATGATTGCTGTGTGAAGAACCGCATCAATGATTGCCGAGAAATCCTTCATGCTGTTGTAAAGTGTTGTACCGATGGTCTTTCCGCGGAGACTTGACATGCAAAGTCCAAGGATGAAAGCAAGAACAACTGCTGAAAGTGTATCGATAACAGCAGGAAGTGAAATGCTGAAGTATGTTCCAACACTTACATCGGCTGTAGCCTGGATCTTCTCAAGAGCATCCGGAGCCATGAAGTGTGGAAAAAGTGAGCTTGATACGATGAAGGACATGCTTCCTGCAACGAGAGTACTTGTATAAGCAAGAAGTACTGTGATGATAAGAAGCTTTCCTGCTCCCTGTGACAGATCTGCGATACCCATGGTAACGTATGCCAGGATCATGAGAGGGATTACGAACTTCAGGAATGAACTGAAGATAGATGACAGTGTAACTACTGTTTTACAGAACCATAATGGCATGAACTCGCCGATCAGTATACCTATGATAATGGCGATGATAAGCTTTGGCACAAGACCTAATTTGAACTGTTTCATTTAAAAATTCCCCTTAACATATTACGGGATCAACCCGTATAATTTGACTCAACAACAGGAAGCTGTGCACCTCTCTTCCTGTCAGTAAGGGAATAATAACTAAAAAAAATACATTTGTAAAATTCATAGTTTTAAACATGTGCATTAAAAATACTAATGAGAGGAACCGGATTTCTATATCTCATTCAAAGGTCCCGGCATGTAGCGCCCCAACGCAAAAAAAGCGCGTAACATAGCCCCTATCACGCGCCTGTATTCCGACTTATATCACAAATTCCGCATCATGCGATCTTAAGTCTCTGTCCTATCTCTATCTTATTAGGGTCTCTTATCTGATCCTTGTTCATCTTGTAGATAAGATTCCATTTGGATGAATCCCCGTATACTTTCTTAGCGATTTTGGAAAGAGTATCCCCGCGCTTTACCACATAAATCTGAGCTTCCGGTTCTTCAGCCTGCTGAAGCTTTTCTCCGCTTTCATCAGCCTTCTCTTTTCCCGCAAGGGCAGCATTAACCATAGCAGTAATGCCCTCATTGACAGAGCCCGGAAGAGATGACTTCAGCTTTTCGATATCCGAATCCGTATATCCGAGAGACTTAAGATACTCTACGGCTTTATCATTAAGATCCGAAGGATTCAGATTCACGTCGCCCGGATTGACCCCCTTCGGGGCTATTCCCTTCAGATCCACCCCGCCCAGGTCCAATCCGCCGGCATTAAGACCCTGCAGGTTCACTCCACTGAGATCAACCGTACCCAAAGCTCCTTTAAGAGCATCCATGATGTCACTGCTTTCGCTGCTATTTCCGGTTTCACCGGTCCCGTCAGCATAGACCGTGGCAGACATCATAAAGATCAGCACCATCACAAGCACTGCAGTTACTAGCGGCATTTTCTTCCGGTATCCCATCATAACTCTCCCTTCCATTTAAAATTTGCCCGATTAGTTTTTTTACTTAGTTATTATTATAAACTCACTTTAGTATCTTTTGTACATACCAGGTTCTGTTTCCGAAGTTTTATCTACTGTTTTGCAGAACCTTTTTTGCGGAACTCTTAAATCTCCAGGGTCTTCACCTTTTCAACCAGCTCTCTGACCCTCGCCATATAAAGTTCTGAAAGCTTCTGTTCCTTCTCCGACATAGTCACCTTCTTATGAAGCTTTCTGATCATCCTGAGGCAGGATATGAAAGCCGCCTTGTCCGTAACTTCCTGAAGGACTCCGCTGTCCTCCGTTCCGAAATAGTTCTTTATGAAGACACTGTAAAATCTCTGTGCCGTCTGATAGGAGAATCCCATAAACTTTTCTATGACAGAGGGGTCATCCTCCCCAAGAACCACGTAGAAGTAGTACAGTCCCGCAATTTCGATTATGGGATTTCCTCTGGAAACCCTGTCCATATCTATGAGCAGAGCCTCACCGTTTTGCATGAACACATTTCCTGTATGGAAGTCTCCGTGGATAAGTGTTCCCGGAGCCGGCAGTGCATCTATGAGTTTCATGCATTTTTCTGCCAATGCCTCGTCCTCCCGTTCCACGCCTCCCCTGACATAATCTCTCAGGCTTTCGGTTCCGTCTGAAAAACCATCCTCCTCCGTCACCTCTATATCATGAATGGTATGGGCAAGGTCAGACATTATCTTTGCATAAACATCCACCTGCCCCTGATCTCTTCCTATGCAGGTTGAAACAGTGTCAGATTCGATAAGCTCATACATGGCGCCGTACCTGTCTCCCACAGAAACTATTCCAAAGGAAATGGCCGTAGGCATGCCAAGCACAAAGGTTTTACGGCTTAATGCTATCTCCTCTTCAACATCATGGTAGGTATTGTTTTCATTGAATACTTTAATGACAAGTTCATCATCATAGCGGTATACCTCACCCTTTGCTCCCCGTCCCAGGAGCTTGCATCCGTCTATGGAAACCTCTCTATACTTCTTGTATCTTGCCTTGTCCGAATCAAAGGTTCCGGGCCATATGAAGTTCATATGCTTGATATACTCCTTGAAGGCGCCGGTCTTGTTCAGGCTTAGTTCCAGCGACTCCGCAATGCTTCTGTAGTACCAGCACTGCATATGAGGGTCATCCTGATGAAGCTTCGTCCACATCTCATCTCCCATTTCGGAGTACATGCCTGAAAGAGACCTTATGTTGGCAAGCTTGTCCGCAAGCCAAAGCATCTTTACGCCTATGTCCTGACTGTTCTTCAGAATCAAGAGCGCCTCTTCCTTACGTCTCTTCCATGTGGCTTCCCTGGACTCATCCGGGTACTTGTTTTCAGACTCCGAAGATACAAGATAGGCCACTCTTTTTCCGAAGCGCTTCTCTATCTCTGTCAGTGTTCCGTCTGTATCTTCAACTATGTCGTGAAGGATGCCTGCGGTTATGATCTCTTCATCATCAGTCATGGTGGAAAGTATCTGTGCAACTTCTATGGGATGCAAAATATATGGGATACTTTTAAATTTACGAACCTTACCCTGATGCAAAACCGTAGCGTAAATTATGGCCTCTTCCAACATATTCATCATAAAGAACTTCCCTGCCTTCCCCGACCCTAGGCCGCTGTGACATGAGTGCCAGAAGCATTTGCCACTCACTGATTAGCGTTAAGCACACATCCGTGTGCAATACTCCCTGTCATTCTCTTCTCTATCAACAAAATCTTTATCGGCAGGAATAACTTATAACTTTAGAAAAACCCACTATATTTTTTACAGAAAAATCCCCTGGAACATTTCTGCTCCGGGGGATCCCTTACAGGACTGCTAATGAATCATTACTTTACATTTGCTGCCCTTTTTCTTTTTTTGCTTGCGTAAAACCATGCTGCAAGTACTGCCAGTGAGAAGATAGCACCGATTCCGTAGTAAATCATGTTGGACTCGTCGCCTGTCTTAGGTGTTCTTGATGCACCTAAAACTGCCGGCTCCTCAGGTATCTCACGGTTTGCACCGAGAACCTCTCCATCATCGGTTGAATCACCCGGATTATCGCGGGTGCCGCCGAGGGTGTCACCGCCGCTTCCGCCGTCTCCACCGCCGCCATTGCTTCCGCCGCCACCGCCGTTGCCGCCGGTGTAGCTGTTGGTGAATACTACTTCGGAAAGCTTTTCGCTCTCTGTAAATACTCTTGCTGCCACTGTACCATCACCTGTACGAGCTTCAGTACCGTAGGTTACAGACTTATAAGAAGCCTTATAGCCTGTGATACTCTCTTCAGTGAATGTGTAGTAAATACGCTTTCCGTCTGCGGTATATACAGGAACGGATGCCCATGTTGTGTCATCTGCCCAGTTGTTTGCCGCATTCAGAACTGTCTCTGTCTTAAGTCCGTCAATGGTAATGTCTGTGGTTGTACCATTATCTACCGTTGTAGTCTTAAGTGTTACCTTAAGCTCCTTAGGACGTTTATTACTCTTGTTATTATCATCACTCCAGATCTTTGAAACCTTCAGGGAAGCTGTATCCATACGGTTCGTGATATCCGTTATGAATCCGTCCTCAGTCTCTGTCGTGTCTGATTTATAAATATACGCTCCTACATGTCCTCCGGTAAGATCATCGGTCTTTTCCTTGACATTGACACTGCTTCCGTCAGAAAGATAGATTCTGCTCTCAACCGCACGGTAGCTATATCTGTTACCGGCACTGTCAAATGCAGGAAGATCATCTATGGTAATGCTTGTCTCAGGCTTACTGATGACACGTATAAAGTCTGTTCCGTTTTCGGTAACATTAATCCAGTCTGTACCCTCAGTCTTTCTCTGAAGAACAACCTCTGCTCCCGTTACGTTCTTTCCTACGCCGGCATACTCGTTCTCCCAGTTCTTTCGAACAAGGATCTTAACTGTATCCAAAGCATTTGTGATAGTAATCTCAAAAATCTTCTTTCCGGATGCATCCTCAGTAACCTTCACGGTACTTCTGTCTTCATCCTGGATGTAACCATTGACCTTGTTATCGCTTTCTGAAGCATGTCCGAAGTCATCCTCCAGTACGTAGTAGCTGATTTCTTTGCCTCTGAAGCCTCTCTTATACTCCGGAAGATCTGTCCATGTCACTGTCCAGTTATTCTTCTCATCAAGAGTATAATCGTCAAACTTCACCGTTCCGAGACTGAGATCATCATCCTCAAGCATACGGCTTACAGGCACATCTACTCTCTGGTTATCTTCATCATAGAAGTATGCCCAAAGTGTAACTGAAATCTTTTCAGGTCTGTCGCCATACTTGTTGTCCTTATCATCCCACTTCTTGGTTACAGTAACATCTACCGTACCCGGCTTGTGGATATTAGAACATGTGCTCTTTACGAGCTCACCTTCTTCGAGAAGGACTCCCTCAGCAGCTACGAACTCATAGCCTCTGGTTGAAAGATTTGCTTCAGCCTCATCCTCGTAAGCTCTGTAGACGTATGACACACCGTTTGGAGCCTTCAGAGGAAGCTGTGACCAGGAAGCGATTTCCCACTCACCTGAGTCAGTTTCACTGATACTCTGATCAAATCCTTCTATTGTCTTCCACTTGTCATCACTCTCAGACTCCAGCTTACGCTGCAAGTGGAATTTAATGCTGCCAGGACGTTTACCGTCTCTGTCATCATCATCTTCCCAAACCTTAGTAACGGAGAAATCTCCCTTCCTGAGGATATTGCTGAGATATGAAGCAAATGTTCCATTCTCCTGATCGACCTTATCAAAGTCGTAGTTGTAAGCTCCGATGACCTTTCCGTCAAGTTTAACCTCTGCTCTTTCCCTGGTTTCCTTATCCACGGTTACAAGAGACTTCTCAACTGCCCGGTAAGAAAGCTTAACACGATTATCACCATCGTTACCGTAAACAGGAAGATCATCCCATACGTAACTGTATTCATTACTCTCTGAAAGTACAGCTGTTACTTCACTTCCGCTTGCCACATGATTTCCGTTTTCATCAAGGTGATTTATAACAGGCTTCCAGCTTCCACCACCATCCTTGGAGTACTCAAGTGCAATGTTTACATAACGCTCATACTCTTCGTTTACCTTAGTGATGTCTGTTCCTTCATCCCATGATTTCCTTGCGATAACAGAAGTCGTAGCAACCGTATTCTCCAAAGCAGTTACATAACTATATCTGCTGTTGGAATTCTCAACTCTATTGGTCTCGTCTATAGCCTTACGCTCTGTTTCAGCCTTTGTCTTAGTGTATCCTTCCACCTCTCTTTCGTTAAAATCAACGTCTTCTTCATAAGGACTTTCTTTAACAACATATCTGATTTCTGTTCTGTTTTTACCGCTGAATCCTCTCTTGTACTTAGGAAGATTACTCCAGGTCGCCTTCCAACCGTTACCTGAACTAAGGATAACCGGATTATCAAGCTCTACTACCTTTCCGGTTTCAGCCTCTATTCTCGCTCCATCAGCAATCTCGATAGTCTTAACTATCTGACTGACTGTAGCCTTTTCAACAGGATCGAAATACTCCTCATAAAGGGCCGCCCAAATTCTTTCAGGTCTTTCTCCATACTTATCATTCTGATCTATCCACTCCTTCTGTACTTCCACATCAACTGTTTCAAGATCATGAATGTTTACATATGTGACAGAAGTTGTCTCAACATCTTCATCAAGTACGAATCCCTCATCATAGTAGCTTTCATCCAAATCCTGTCCTGTAAGGAGCTTATAAATAAATCTTCTTACAGGTGCTGTAATCTCCATGATAGCATCATAGATTCTCTTGAATACGCTGTAATCTACATCTACATCAGATCGTCTCAGAATATATCCATCTGTGATATCCTTTTCAACTACTCTGTATGTATACTTCTCTCCAAAAGCATCCTCCATCGGGAGATTTTCCCAGGTAGCAGTTTCCCACTCACCTGATTCTGTAGCTTTGATCTTTCTGGGAAGCTCGGATAATGTAGCCCACTTATCCTTCGCCTCTGACTTAAGTTTACGCTGTAAGTAGAAGGTTACACTTTCCGGACGGATACCGTCACGGTCATTGTCATCATCCCACAGCTTCGTAATGGAGAGATTTCTCTTCTTAAGCTTGTTGCTAAGTACTGACAAACCTATTTGTTCTTCGGCCTTGTAATCATAGCCTCCGACTACGCCGGTCCTTATAGTACGTCCATCAACCACTGTCTCACTCGGAGTCGTAACATTGAATGTCTTATCTTTATCTTTAGTACCGGATATAAGTTGAATTTTCTCCTCAATTGCTCTGTATCTGTAGTCGTTATTATCTGCATCCTTCGCAGGAAGATCATTCCACTCATGTCTGTAACAAAGCTCCGGAACGTTACTATATTCAAGAACGGCAGTTACCTTCTCTCCGTCTTTAGTCCGAACAAATTCCCATTCTCCCTTACCGGCATCATACCTCTGAAGTGCTACAGTAACCTTCTTCTCAACACCATCAACATAAGCACGGGTTGGATCAGTTTCATCTGTATCCCAGTACTTCTCTACTATGTATGATGTTGTTATGAGTTTATTGGTGAACTGTACTTCAACTGTATCATTCTGAACTAATTCTACAGGATTTGATTTATTTCCCGTCTTAATATCGCCATCAGGTTTTATAAAACTTGTTGCGTCATAATTATATACAGGAACTTCATCATTACCTACTTTCACATACTCCTCTAAGGTATATGTGATCTTACTACCGTCTGCACCATAAAGCGGAAGTTCACTCCATGTTGCGGTCCAGTTAGAATCACTCAGAGTCTTTGACTCAAGAAGGTATTTACCATCAGAAACCTTGTTAAGCTGTTTATTCTCGTTATCCCTAACCTTACCGGATGCAAAAAGCTTAACAATGAGAGTCGTAGGCCTTAAACCATACTTATCACCAAAGTCCTCCCACTTCTTAGTTACAGCGATTTCTCCAAGTTTCAGTGTATTAACTGCCTTTGTCTCAAATTTCTTGGTATCTTCGTCATAACTGTTTGTGGACTCATATACATAGGCACCTGCATCACCATTCTGATCTCCGGTTGATGAATTATCACCCTTCAATACTATGTCTACAGTTCCATCCGTATGAGTTATCTTTGTCTCAACTGCTCTATATTCATACTCCTTTCCGTTAATGTAGTCATTACTGTATTCACCCTTCAGTGGAAGATTCTTAAAATAAGCAGTCTGTACAGTCTTTCTATCGATCGTTTCTGTCCAATTCTCTACTTTATCAGCATTCCACTTCTCTACTGTCTTCCAGTCAGAAGCTTTATCAGAGCCTTTAAGTCTTTTCTGAAGAGCAAAACTTATGGACTTAATATCACTTCCAAAATCTCTCTTCTCACCTTCCCAGGTCTTTGTCACCTTAAGCTCTGTAAGATCGAGATCATTGTTGACTGTTGTTCTAAATTCGCTAGGTTTAGCAGAATCATTCAGCGTATTCTTAACTGTCTCAGAAGACATTGACTTAAATCCTGCAAATCCGTCGAATACAGATGATGTAAACTTGTTATCGTTTTCTGACAGAGATGAAAGTTCTGCGGCAATGCTATCTTCTGATCTGGTCATCGTAACTGTTTTGTAATGAGCCTTATACTCTACAGCACAATAGCTGATCTCGAAATAGTTATTTTTATCTTCATCATAAGCATAAGCAGGAAGTCCGCTTCTGTAAGTCTCATTGAACTTTCCAGCATCATAATTGAATGGTGATGTAATGGTTTGTTCACTGGTTGTGCCGTTAGCTGTCTTTGTAAGCAACTTCCAACCGGAATCGCCGTCCTGAACCTTATAATAAATTCTGTAAGTTATCTTTTCAGGAATTGCACCCATTTTATAAATGGTCTGAATTTCCTTTGTAGATAATTCACCATTATTCAATTCCTTATTTGCATACAGCGTTACAGTTTTAAATTTATTTGAATGTGTCAGTGTCGTCTCTATTTCCCGATCCACACAGGTTACAACTGAATTCGTCGTATAGACAAATGGAACAAAATTCCATGCCTTCTCTCCTGTTGGTACAACCTCCTTAATGTAATATCTGTTTCTGTATCCTCTTGGTTCATAGTAAAGAAGATTATCTTCTATTTTGTGTGTCCATGCCGGATTATCATTTTTCTTAAGTTCAAAAGTATCTATTAATTTATCCTTGCCCCCATTGTTGACACTGTTATCCTTCGCTTTATAAAGCTCGAATGTAATGGAATCCGGATAAATATCTATTCCGTCATAACTGGACGCATTTTGCCATGCTTTCTTAACTATCAGATCGCCACGAATCTTTGAGAAACCATTGATGATTGCAGCCGTACCGGTACCGTGACCCGCAGTACCCTCTGTAGGAGGAGTATACGTTCCCTTAACCTCGATATCATAGCCTTTCCAGTTATCGCCATGAGAAGTAAGTTTAGTTTGTTTATTATTTGCATCTAACTGGAAAAGATTATCGCCGGTTTCTTCAAATGTTACCGAATCGCCATTCCTGGTAACCTTGGCCTCATAAATGTGCTCATAACCATTGCTGTCTATCCTGCCATCATTCATCTTCACATATTTTTCAGAAATCATGTACTTATATGGATTAAGATTAGGCGCATAGTATGGCAGATTATTCCATGTATATGACAAGAAGTCCTTGTCCATATCATAGGTTAATGTAATCTCGGCATCACTCTCATTAGTTGTTGCTTTGCCATCCTTGCCGATTAATTCCGGCTCACCTATAACCTTACCATCATTTCCAAGCAGATATCTATACAAGCGAATAGTTATTGTTGGAAGATAATTCGGTCCATATACATAATGTCCATTTTCATCTTTCCTGAAATATTCCTTCAGGTATTTATCATCAAATTTTCCTGTCTCAGGATCAAAGCCTGTCCACTTCTTATAGAAAGTGATGCTGTAATCCTGATCCTTTCTGTACTTATTTGATGCCTGTATGCCATTTGTCAATGAGTCATCATTTACATTAAACTCATAGGTTGACTCTATAGGCTTATTAGTTGTGTCCTTTTCTACCTCCTCAATTGTATAGATGTACGGGCGACCATGTTTATCATACTTAGGAACCTTTGCTTCCTCCAGTTCACTTCCGGTAGCCTTATTACCTTTTGCATCCGTGTTATAGAACTTGAATTCTTTACTCTTAAGTGAATTTGCGCCGGCAAGCTCAGTAGTAAGATATAATATATTGCCATCGACTATCTTCTCCTCAAGAATCTTTTTGCCTGTGCCATCAGGCTTTAAATAGTACTCCGGTGACGGCTCCTTACTGCCTCCCTCTACAGATCTCATAAGACGTACTGTAACTGTAGGAAGATTATCAGTACTGTATCCCTCCGGGATATCCTCATAAATCTTTAAACCTTTGACAGTTCTGTCATTATAAGGTCTGTTTACGATGGTTCCGGCCTCATCAGGATTAAGCGTTACCTCTGCGGCAAATATATGAGGCTGCTCTTCACCATCAGCAACTTTCGGCCAAGGCAAAGTCTGTGGTGTCTTGCCTTCGTAATCATACTTCGCAACTGTTTTGCTTTCGTCAGTATAATCAGGAGCATCTGTAAAAGCACCTATCTGAGTATATTCGTTTGTGTTTTCTGAATCATAAGCCTCACCTATGTAGTATGTGTATTCATAAAAATTGCCATCCTGACTGAATCGTGGCATAGGCGCATAGATTTCCTGCCACCAGTTATTTGTTTTCTTATCTTTTATTGTGTACCAGTCATAATCAACATAGGTTTTCTCATCTACCTGCTCTATAACCTCCTTTTTCTCATTATTTACATACTTTCGATAAAGATGAGTGTAAATATCCGGTCGAGTATTCGTCTTTTCATCAGAATCATCCCAGAACTTATTTACAACAGGAGTAACTGTTGCTGAAAGCTCATTCACAAGAGAGATTGTATATCTGTCACCTGTATGGTTTTCCTCACCTAAAGACAATTCGCCCTTACGATTGGAACCTGAAGTTATGGCATAGAGCTTTGAGTACTTTTCAGCCTTATCTTCTCTTCCAGCCTTATAAATCAGCTTCTCATAATTACCGTCAGCATTCTTTAAAATCTCAGGCTCATATTCAATTAACTCACCTTTATCACCATACTTACGATATGGTCCCAGATGGACAGTCCAATCATTTTCTGCATTCAGTTCAACAGTTTCTGTAGCATATTCACTCTCATTATTGCCTTTTTTTATCTTGACCTTAAGTTCAACAGCATCCGGACGGGACTTATTTATATTATTACCATCGTTCCAGGTTTTGTGAATGTCTACATAAACAACACCAACTCTTACATTGCAAAGCGCAAAGTCAAAATTTCTGTTGGCTATTACATTTTTATCCATGAAATACTGATAATCAATGTAACTGCTTGTAGCCTTACCTTTCTTTGCTGTTTCACTGTTAATCAGCAATACATCATAATCATATGTACTGCCCTGAACAAATCCGAAATCATCTGTCTCTCTTGAAAGATTCTCAATGGAGGCTTTTTTACCACCTTCATACTGATTCCAGTCATGGCTCAGATAATGATCGGCTTTATTTTCAGGTTTACCTTGCCAGTCACTATTGACGGAATTTACAACGGTCTCTCCATCCTTACCGGTGTAATAGTGAACTTCTTTATCTCCAAGTTTTGTTTCCAGTACTCTGAATTCACCGGAACCGTCTTTTTCCTGATAGCCGTTATTCCTCCAATTATTAAAATCAGTTTTTACCTGACCATTCGGCAACTCTATAAAGACATACTTCGAATAGCTATAATCATTAGGGTTAATGCTATAGCCATTTTTATCAGCCACTGTGGTCCACTCTCCATCGCCCTTCTTCTGCTGAAGGACAAAGGTCACATTCTCTCTTGATTCCGAATCATCACCATCAAGCCACTCTTTATAAACAGTAGCGTAATCGTACTCTCCTATACCGTTAATGATTGATACAGAATCCAAAAGATACTTATCACAGTAATCGGCATTTTCCTTTCCATTGGATCCGATATATGGATTAACAACAGTATTATCTGATTCAGAATATGTAGGCTCAGTTATTTCGTTTATTACTGTTGGAATATAGCCTCTGTTAGGGTCTTCTTCATGCTCAAAGATAGAGTATGTATACTCTACACCATTGTCATCATAGCGAGGGAGTAACCCCTTCATGCTGGAATTTTCTAACTTAAGGATGGCCGTATCATATCTGTCTACGATGATTACATCTGTTAATCCAACAAAATCCTCTGAGCTGTTTAAGATAGTCTCAGTATATGTTCCGTCGTCATTTAACTTATTGTAGGTGCTGCCTTTCTTATAGGTTCTAACGATGGTTCCTATTCTTATTTTGTCCTGGTAAACATCAAACCTGAAAGAAATCTCTTCACCATTATCAAATTTTGTCTTATCTGAGTCATACAGACCATTCTTGAAATTCTTAACCAGCTTGACCTGAGCATTACCTACAAGAGTATTCTCAAAGTGGGTTGTATTGTCGCTATAGTTCCTTGTTACAGACTGAACATAACGATACCCATCCTTTGTAAGGAAATACTCTCTTCCTCCCTCAGAATATTTATTTGCATCTTCTAGTTTTGTTCCGACCTTAGTCTGAACACCGGCTTCTTCAACAAAATAGTAAAGTCTTCTTCCTTCCTCATCATATTTGTCGACATGCCATGTATGGCTGTCAGAAGTAACTTCAGCAGAGAAATCCATCACCTTTTCAGTATCAGGTACTTCTGAATAGGTGGCAACTGCTTTAAAGGATTCAAGATCACTATAGTTCGCAGGATTTGTCAAACTGCTGTAAAGCTTAAAGGTAACCTTTGCCTCTGTATCCTGTCTTGCAACAGCATGCCAGGTTTTTGACACATTAACACTGACAGTGTCCTTGATAAGATTTATCAGGGTCTCACCGTTGTATACAAAATGTCCGTCATGAAGGCCTCCCTCTACTTTGGCCCCATTTTTATCAAGAAGCTCTGTAACGTAGTGGTTTGGACTTGTACCTTGCTTAGTCTCAGTTTTTTCTTTACCTACATAAATGAACTCAGCTCCGTCTCTGTTATAGGCATCGAAGTATCTCTCGTTACCTTCCACATCCTTTAACGGAAGTGTCAGTTCATATAAGCTAAAGGGTATGATATTTTTAACTATCGGTCTCTCAACAGTCTCATCCTGAATTGCGGCTAACGGAGGAAAACTACCGTCATCAGTCTTTTTATGTCTGTATATGATGATGTTGGCTTCCGGACGAGTATTTAAATCTTCCTTAGTCTTCACAGTATCCTTCCAGAGTTTGTACATCTTATACTGTGTCTGGCCGGCAAGAATATTTACAAGCGTTCCGCCATCATAAAGACCGCCAATGTAATTTGAAGCATTTCCTGTATTTTCATAAGAAGGAACATAGTGACGATTAATTATTTCATTACCATCTGTTCCGGTAGTGTTCGGAAGTCCCTCAAGTTCCTCCGTCAGATAATAATGAACAGGATAATCTGTATCATCAAAAGCATAGCCCTTGATTTCGATAGACCATGTATCACCATTATCAACTACACTTATAGCGCCTTCAAAAAAGTCATCAATATCAGCAAAACTGTTTGCAGCCGGTTTAAGTTCTACTTCAACAGGATTATCTTTGTCCCCTTTCAGTACTTTATAAAGGGTAATCTTATTTGTGTTTTTATTTAACCAGTCTTCTACTGATGGTCTGTCCTGATTTATATCTCCTTCTTTACGGGCATCTTCATCGTTCCACTTGATTGTTGCTTTAAAAGTCTGAATCTCATTGTTGCAAAGAACCATACCGTTGCGGTCATCTGCGTCTTCAATGTATTTGCTGAAGTACTTTTTCTTGATATCACCTTCCTCAGCAATTCGGTACTTAATAGTGGCACTTTCAAGCTTGCCTGTTTCAGAATTATAGAAAACATATTTATCATATAATCCGTCTGAAAACTTATAGGTATAAACCGATACATTGTGCTCATATAAATTAGCGGATGTAGGGCGGGGAACATCTGAATCCTCAACGCCATCACCATAGCAAAGCTCGCCCTTCATGCTGTCAGCATCAAGTCGCTTCCATTCAGTGCTTATGCCCTCGATGAAGTATTCAAGATACATATAGTTCTCGACATCAGCGCCTACAAATGCATTCTTCTCTTCATCACTCTTGCCATCATCCTTCCAGAGTTTCTTGACCAAAAGGTTTATTCCTCTGTTTTCAATAAAGAGCTGATTCTCTTTGTAATCTGAATTCTCAGCCTTCTTTACAAGTGTTATAGGATTAACACCTGTTCCGAGACGACGCTGGAAAGTAGTGCCACTTGCATCAACCATCATTGTGAGGTCTTTGTCATCGGATACTACAAGAAGGTAGTAGTCTACAGGAGAGTTGATCTCTCTCTTAAAGGTATATCTTCCTTCTGAATCTTTACTAAGAGTATTTTTTATCTCTTTTGACTTGTTCAGAATATAAACATCACAAACATTATCTACGCCTAAACCATCAATTATAAAATTGATGTCAGTTCCGGCGGTGACATTCTCGGTATAAAGATATACAGGGTAAGAAATCAGCTCAGTGTAGTTAAGAGTCAGAGTTACATCTTCTGTAATAGCAACAGGATCTGCTGTTCCATTCTGATACTTGAAATAATTGATCTTTGAATCAGAACCAAGGTTAATAGGCTCCGAATCGGAACCAATAGTAATGGTTGCATTTTTAAACCTGTATTCAGGCACATTAAACAGAGCAGAAATCTCAGCCAGGTCTCCCTTGCCGTTAAGATTATTATATTCTTCTGTAGCAGAATACTTCGAAGTAGCTATTACCCTAGGATTACCGTGTTCATCTAAATTGCTTTCATCCAAAAGCACTACTGTGAATTTTGGTACATCAAAAACAAGCTCAAGTGCTGTCTCATCACTTAAGTTCTTTGGAAGAAGGTCTGTCCTACGAATAAGGTTATCAGCTGAGTTCTCATTTGCTGCAGCCGAAAGCGTAATTGTCTTCTCCTTTGCAAGAACGCTGAAACTTGCAATGCTTGCAGGCAAAGTAAAGATGCGGGTACCTTCGTCTTCTCCTGCCTTATGTGCGGCATCGTCAACAACCTCACTGCCGATCTTCTTTCTGATGATTACATCCTCATTTGCAGAAAGGCCGCTGATGGTATAGTCAATTAAATCTGAAGAATCAAGTACTCCATCCTTGGTTACAGTCAGATGAACTGTATGTGCATAATTCTTATTATTTATAAATGTAAAGCTTGTAGGCTCCGATGCATCAATCGAAATCGCATGCGGTCCGCCTTCAGGCGTATAGGAATAGTCATCCCTGTCAGCCGGCTTGATCTCAACTATATCAGTTGAATCTATAGTAAAGGACTTGTCACTTGCATTAACTTCAAAGCTGCCGTTTCCTTCAGAATCACTGTCAACAGAAAGAGTATATGAACCATTGTCCTTATCTATGACAGATACTGTGGCCTTGCCGCCGTTGCTTCCGAATCCCGAAAGCTCATAGGTGATTTTACCCTCTACATTAGGAGCGCTCTGGGCAGCATAAAACTTCTGATCGAGATCCCAGTATATACCCTTGAAGGTTACAGCCTCGTGTTCATCAACAGGCGGCTTCTCTCTTGAAGTCACCTTATATGTAACTCCATTTCTGTGAAGGGCTGTTACCTTGATACTGATTCCTTTTGAATCTGCAATCAGACCGATATTGCCGGTCTTTGCAGGAACATCGCTTATCTCACTTCCGACAGTGATATTTTCATCTTCAAGAAGTCCCAGCAGATCATCAGGATTCTGAGCTATCTGCTGTCTGAAGGCCTCAAATGTATCTTCATCCGAATATATAGCCGCAATCTTTTTCTCCTCTCCGCCCTCTGCGGTTATGGAAAGAGTAAGTGTGTCTCCCTCTTCATATGAATACTTTGAGTCACTGTCACTTCCGAGACTTATATAATAAGCCTTGATGTTACTCTTTTCAGAATAAAAAGCTACTGTATATATAGAGAAGTCTTTTGTTTTTACTGTGAGTTCACCATCTTCAGAAACAAGATCACTGTCATCTGTCTTTGGACCGGACTTCTGATCCTTTGAATCAGTCTCCTCAGGTTTTTCAATCTTTTCAGAATTTTCTGTCTCTACTGCTTCTGAATCTTCGATAACAGCTTCTTCAGTTTCCTCTGCCTTAATGTATTCAGGCTTCTTGAGTTTTTCTCCGGAATCCTGTCTGGTAACAAAGGATACAACAGAATCAACCACAGCCCCCACAAAGGAATCAGCCTCGTCCGCCTTTGCCCTGGCAGCCTTCTCAACATCTTCTTTATCCACATCCTTGAAATGGTAAACAGATACATACTGGTCTTCTTCCATGGATGCATCCTTGATGGCCTGAGACTTGAATGTAACCTCTACCTTCTTTCCTCCGGCAGTTACAGGCTCAAGTTCATTTCCTTCAGGATCTGTCACCTTGATGTCGTATGAGAAAGAATCCTTGACTGACTTGTCACCGTCAAGAGTCTTCTCTACAGCCTCTTCGATCTTTCTATTGTCCTGCTCGTCTGTGATTCTTTCAACCTTAAGAATACTGTCATTAGGAAATACTCCGGCAGGGGCTGTTACTGTGATCTCCACATCATCATCTGACCACACAGCTGAAAATGCCTCGCTGTTCTCCTCCAGCACCTCTACGCTTATAGTCGGTAATGCAGAATCATAAAGAACGTACTTGGATTCTTTTTTCACTTCCGATGTAAAGCTGTAAACTCCAGGCGTCTTGGGATCGTACTCTCCTCCGAAAGTCATATCCGATTCCCAGGTCAGGGGGAGATCGATGACTGTATAACCCTTAAGATTAAGGCCGCTCTTTTCCTCAAGCTCCTTGATGGTCGGCTTTTCTTCATCAGAAAGAAGTTCGATTAAAGCCTCCTTCTGATCATCGGTCATAAAGTCAACGCTCTTATTAAGCTGAGACTTTGAAGCCTCGCTGGATGTTGCGGTTTCATCCACACTTGATGCTGTGGAAATCCAAACCTCATCCTCATCATCGTTCTGCTCCGCTTCTTCATCTGAAGCAAGGGCATATATGGTTTTAGGCAAATTAAGCGAGGACTTTGGTGTACCAAACTCTACAGTCTGATAAGCCACGTCCTCCTTAAGTCTTCCAAATACTTTTACCGCATATACTGATATACCGGAACCTGAGGCTTTCTCGGTTGCATAGCCTGTAATGCCTGCATTGAAGCCTGATTCGATAACCATGAGTACGCAGAGAAAAAGTGATAACAGTTGCTTTGTCAGCTTATTCATTACTAAACCCCACTCAAAAAACTACTCTTACTAAAATTTTTGCCAGTATTACCTATACTTATTATCTAATTATAATACTACCACTATCATAAATGTACATAAATTTTTAATAAACAGCTTATAATTTTTTAAATAAATACAAAGAAATAAAAAAAATTACGCATACGTGTCAAGGCGTATGCGTTATTTTTTGTTTATTCCATCAAAATGATTTCCGTAATCACGATTTAACAGCACAGTAGTCTGTCTCGTTCAGCTTATCGTCATAGATAGTATATCCGTCCCTCGTTGTTTTTTTGGTATGGTACAGCGCCATATCAGCTTTCTCATAAAGATCGCTGGTGAATCCCTGTGAAGAAAAAGCAATTCCCGCACTTATGGAAACCTTAGGTATGTTGCTTCCCCGGGGATTCTTCAGAGCACTGTTTATGGCGTATATCTTATCTATGAGCATCTGTGCATCTTTATCCTCTATTCCTGTCATGATAACGCAGAACTCGTCACCTCCCATACGTATGATGTGGTCCGACAGGCGGAACTCATTCCTCATGAAGCAGGCAAGTCTCTTAAGAACCGAATCCCCTATTCCATGTCCGTAGGTGTCATTGATCTGTTTAAACTTATCTACATCCAAAAGAATGTAGGCAATAGCCATATCCGACTTCTTGAGAAGCTCGGTGTACTTGTTGTAAGCTGTTCGATTAAGTACGCCTGTAAGCGCATCATGTTCAATCTTGAACTCGAGATCCGCCTGTTCATTCTTTTCCTGGTCTATATCCTCCATGGCAAGTGAAGCCCTGGTGACATTTCCGTTCTCGTCCGCCTTTGAAGCTGTGATCAGAATTCTGAACCACTTATGGCTCTTTCCGTAATACTCGGTAGCGATTATGGACTTTTCAGACAGTCTTTCCTGCATAGTGGAGATATCCATAAAAGCATTGACCCTGTCCTTATACTCATCGGAAACATAGTTTTCGATGAGCATGTCCTTCGCAAGCTCGTAGGGCTGCTGATTCATACCGAGTCTGTCCTTTATGTAGTCGGGTACAACAAGAGGAATGAACTCCCTGGTACTGAATACGATATGGATAAGAGTAAAATATATCTTGGACATATCAACAAGTACATCCTTGTAGTCCATCTCAGTCTTTTTACTGTCTTCGATTATTCTGGTGGTATAAAGCACCTTCACGGCTTTTCCGCTTTCATCTCTGTCCAGAACGAAGAAGGAAGCTGTGGTCCATCCGTTGATGGCTCCGATAAAATCCGCTTCTATATAATCCTTTTCCGAAAGACGCTCCGCCAATGTATCCGGATTTGTAAAGGAAAGAATGGCCTCCATATATTCAGTACTCGCGAATATACGCATAACTGCGGGCATAACGTCGCTAATCTGTCCTTTATCTCCAAGGAACCTGTGCATGCTGTAATTTGCCTTGAGCTCCTTATAGCTGTCTTTTTCAAGATCCAGCATGTATATGCTGTTATATACAGAAGAAATAGCGCTGAAGATCTTCTGTCCTTCATTTAAATCCCGTCTGGAAACGAAAGAGATGCCCGGGTCCTTTTTTATTCCGACTATGTCTTCATCTTCCTTCTTGCAGGCGGCATCTATGTTCATGGGAAATTCAGCAGGTATACGCTCTGAGGGTCTTCCATAGGAGTAATAGTAGCCCTGCACTATCTCACAGCCTACACCTTTCAGATACTCCAGCTGTTCCTCAGTCTCCACACCCTTTGCGTAAGTGTGTATGCCGAGCCCCTTACTCATATTTATAACAGGTTTAAGGATATTCTTTGATTTCTCATCAAATTCCTTCATGTACCCCAGGTCTATAAGGATACCGTCAAATTCGTACTCACGTATGGTATTGAGAGAAGAATGTTCATTTCCGAAGTCATCTATGAAAACTTTAAACCCGCTGTCTCTCAGCCTTCTTATCTCCCTCTTAAAGAGATTCGGATCTGTGCTGAGGGTCTTTTCGCTTATTTCAACCTGCAGGCACTCTCTCGGAATATCAAATTCCGCAGCTATGTCTATAAGCTCATTGCAGGGGTCGAAGGACAAAAAATCATCATGTGAAAGATTGAAGGAAACCGGGATATGTTTCCCCAGGGTTTTTCTTTGCTTTTCAACATCCCTGGCTGCCTGCCTCATGACGAATCTGTCCAGTATATGCGTCAGCTTATACTCTTCCAGCACAGGAACATATTCTCCCGGAAGAAGCATGCCGTATTTGGGATCCACCCATCTGGACAATGCCTCGAATCCGTGCAGCCTGCCTGTTGCCGTAACGAACTTTGGCTGATAGTAAATCTTTATATACTCCTCTTTGACCGCCTTATCTATGTTGTTCAGAATATATTCTCTGCTGGAGTTATCCAGAATACATGTATGCTCATCCTTGAAGGTCCTCTTTTCCGCTTCCTTCAGGACAGACATGGTAACAGAAATAAGTTCCCCTTCTTCCGGGGAAGTATAAAGTCTGCCCTGTATCTCTACATATTTAATCTGATCCTTTTTACTTCTTATACGAAAGCTTACCTTATCATATCCGCCGTTTTCAGAAATCCGGGCAGTTATATTTTCTTCGGTAATGCTCAGATCTGCCGGAAATATCATCCCGGCAAAGGTGCCCCTGGTAAGTTCCCGGAACTCGTCTTCATCAGCACAATCGTATATATAAAGAACCGATTCGTTTACATAAAGCAGTTCCGCAGAGAAATCCGCCCTGTATATAAAAAATCCGCTCATCATAGATGTAAGTCCATCCAATATAAAATTACGGGACAGTCCGGCATCAAGCTTAGCTTTCATTACTCAAAATCTCCTACTCACTTCCTGTCAAACGTACCCCCAACGTACGTCTGTTTGGTTGCTTTTCATTCGGCTAAAAGCCGAAAAGCCGCATCAATATTGCATAAGTCTCACGAACCAGCAAACATTCATATTATACCTAAAGGGGGTAATTTATACAAAGGCAATTAAAAAAATAAATAGAGTTCTTAAATGCCGACTACATATGCTATAAATTTAATCATATGTCACGTATTCTTAATATGTTAAACGTTTTCGTGAATACATTGTTCTTCGGGCGTCACCCCGGTTTCAATCTTTTTAATATTCAAAGGCTTGAATTAAAGGCTATAAAATCCCTTACATTTTACCTTTGTTTTTACCTCCTGTTTTTTAACTATTTAATTTTTTTAAATTAAAAATGCCCGCCGCCGAAGCAGAGGGCAATTCCGATATTCTTATTAAAAAGTTCTCATATAAACTGTACGAATGGATAAATACAGTTACTGTACCTGTATCGGTCACCGAAGCATCAGCTCACACCACGCTCTTCAGTCCCAGGGTCTTCTCGATGATCAGCATGACTGCCAGGGTTGCCACCATAAGCAAAGTAGCAAGTGCCGCAATGGTAGGATCAAAATGATACTCTACGTATGCCATCATCTCGATAGGCAGGACGTTTACTCCGGGTCCGGTGAGAAAAGCCGAAAGAGAAACATTGTTAAAGGAATTTATCATGGCCATGATGCCCGCTGAGGCAATGGCCGATTTTATATTCGGAAGGATAATGTTGAAAAAGCAGTACACCTTGGTGGCTCCGAGGCTTCCGGCAGCTTCTTCTATGGAAAAATCGAAGTTCGAAAGAGCTGCAGTAACCACACGCATCACATAAGGTATGCCTAAAAGCGTATGTCCGATGAGAAGGCTAGGCATAACAGGCATTTTGAAAGCATTGACAACATATCTCAGCATGATAAATCCGAGAACTATAACCGGAATAAGTACCGGTGACAGAAATACCGTCTTGATTGCTTCTTTACCGTGGAAACGGTAACGGTTAAGGGCGTATGCCGCAGGGAGTCCCATGGCCAGGGCCAACAGAGTCGAAACAATCGCGACTATGATGGAGGTTCTGGCTGAATCTATGAAGGAGCTCATAGTCAGTACCTGTGCATACCACTTGAGGGTAAAGCCCTTCCCCGGAAATGTCAGATAATTTGTGTCGCTGAAGGAGGCCGCCATAATGATAAGAAGGGGGCCTATCAGGAAGAAATATACCAGTATAGTAAGCAGGAGAAGACTTTTACTCTTTTTCATAAGAGACCTTTCTAAAATAACCCATCGCTCATCAGAGAAATACTGATAAGCCAAGTCCTGTGATGGAAATATCCATACAGGTGAAATGTGCTTTGTAACGATAAGTGAGTGGCTGATACCCATGCCACTCACAAAAGATGCAGATCAAAAGTATTAAATCGTAAATCAATCACAGGATTTTATATTTTGATCCTTACATCATACATATTACTGAACTGAGAACAGGTTGTTCCACTTCTCGATCCACTCAGCCTTCTTCTCTGTAATGAGATCCCAGTCCGGAACGATAAGGCCGTTTACCATCTCAGCGCCGTATGTGAAGTTCTGTGCCTGCTCAGCTGTGAGCTCTACAGCTGTGTTTACGGGAGAGTCAACTCCGTCGAGAGCCTCTGCCTCCTGAACTTCCTTTGAAAGATAGAAGTCGATGAAAGCCTGTGCAAGCTCCTTGTTCTCACAGCCCTTAACGATGTTCAGCATATTGAAGCCTGAGAAGCTGCCCTCTGCAGGATCTACCCACACGTAAGCATCATTAGCCTGCTTGGCTGATGTGTAGCTGTAGTCAAGAAGAAGTGCAACTGAAGCCTCGCCCTGGTTAAGCATAGTGATGGTATCGTTAGCTGATGTGTATGTCTTTACAACGTTTGGCTTAAGCTCTGCGAGCTTTGCAAAAATAGCGTCATCATCCTTGCCAGGCTCAAGACCGAAAGCTGCTGCTGTTCCGTAATAGAAAAGCGGACCTGAAGTTGTTGTGATATCAGGGATGGCGATTGAGCCCTCAAGCTCAGGATTCCAAAGATCCGCAAAGCTCTTGATCTCAGTTGTGCATGTCTCCGGATCATAAACGATTCCGAGACGGTTGAATGTATATGCAGGTCCGAACTCTTCACCCATAGGAGCCTTTGCTGAATCATAGATAGAATCAAGGTTTGTAAGAGCTGATCTGTCAACAGACTCAAGCATGCCGTCCTTAGCAAGCTGAGCTGCAAATGAATCACCGATGATAACTACATCATAGTTCTCAGGAGACTCTTCAATCTTGGTTACACGCTCTGCATTCTTACCTGTCTCGATAACGAGCTCTGCGCCTGTCTTCTCCATGAAAGGATCGTAAACGTTCTTCTGAAGAAGCTCAGCGTTGAATGAGAAGGTGCTGACTGTAAGCTTCTGTCCTGCGAAAGGCTTCTCTCCCTCTGGGGCAGCAGCTGTTGTCTCCTCTGCTGCGGCTGTTGTTCCCTCTGCTGCTGCAGCTGTTGTCTCTTCCTTAGCTGCAGCTGTTGTTGCAGCAGTCTGTGATGATCCGCACGCAGCGAGACCAAGGCTCATTGCAGCTACAAGTCCAAGTGATAATACTCTCTTCATAATTTCCTCCTAAATCAGATGGTGATAAATGGACCTTTGTACTCTTTCCAAAACCTGCTCCAGCGGCACCGAATCCTCCGGCAAATCTCCGACAGTGCCGAAGCACGTCACATGTCAAAGGATTTCAGCATCAGCCGATTCTCAGGTTACGGAATAAGTACGATTTTATTTGGTGTCAGAGAAAGGGTAATGTTATCTCCGACAGAAAATACATTTTCCTGAGCTGTGCTCACTATAAGCTCGCCTATATTTGTTGAAACATTGTACTGTGTTCTCTTACCGAGGAAGGTCTGGACACTGACCTGTCCGCTGATGGCATTGACAGGAGCAGCTGTGCCTCTCTCTATAACTATATCTTCAGGACGGATGCAGGCTCTCAGGCTGTCTCCCGGGATATCCTCTGTAACTGTGATTTCAGTGCCCGCGGAAGTTTTGAACTTTCCGGATCCGGTTCTTGTAAGATCCATGAAATTTTCAAATCCAACGAACTTCGCGATGAATTCTGTTTTCGGATGATTGTATATCTCTGCAGGCTTATCCATCTGCTCGATGACACCGTGATTCATGATGGCTACCTTGTCACTGATGGCGAAACACTCTTCCTGATCATGTGTTACGTAGATAGCCGTGAAGCCCAGCTTCTGCTGAAGCTTACGTATCTCTACTCTCATCTGGACACGAAGCTTTGCATCCAGGTTTGAAAGAGGCTCATCAAAAAGCATGAGGTCCGGATTTATGACCATGGCTCTGGCAAGGGCGACTCTCTGTCTCTGTCCGCCTGACATCTCCTTGGGAAGTCTCTTCTCGAAACCATCAAGGTCTACTGTATGGAGCATCTCCATAACCTTTGTCTTTATCTCCGACTCAGGTACCTTTCTCTGACGAAGTCCGAAGGCAACATTGTCATAGATGTTCATGTGAGGGAACAGGGCGTAGCTCTGGAATACAAAACCGAAATTTCTCTTGTGGAGAGGTATCTTTGTATAGTCCTTTTCATTAAAGAAGAAGTTTCCCGAAACAGGCTCCGAAAAACCCGCTATAAGTCTAAGGGTTGTTGTCTTTCCGCATCCGCTG
Organism: Oribacterium sp. P6A1; assembly: GCF_000702885.1. GTDB lineage: Bacteria > Bacillota > Clostridia > Lachnospirales > Lachnospiraceae > Oribacterium. The sequence goes on from NZ_JNKO01000009.1 coordinate 86,975, forward strand.
GGTCCAAGAAGGCTCACAAGCTCTCCCTTCTCCACGTTAAGATTCAGGTTCTTCAGGATAATGTTCTTATCATATCCCGCGGTAATATCTCTAAGTTCAAGTAATGACATGTTATTTCTCCTTATGTGAGCGGATTGATCTTTTTACTTACAGCATTGAAAACCGATGAGATCAGCATGGTGACGATGATCATGATGACCGCAACTACGGAAGCCTGAATCCAGTCTCCAAGACTCATGGCATACTGATAGATCATGGTGGAAAGCACTCTTGTATCTGTTCCGCCGAGAAGCTGAGGTGTTGTATATGCTGTGATGCAGCCTGTGAATACCAGCACGCTTCCTGTCACAAGACCTGAAACACTTAGAGGCAGTGTGATCTTCACAAAGGTCTCCATGGCTGTGCAGCCTAGATTACGGGCAGCAAGAGTCAGATCATCGGGGATGCTCTCAAGCACGCCTATAAGGGACAATATCATTAGAGGAAGAAACAACTGTACGAAGCCTACAGTAATGGAAAATTCGTTATACAAAAGACTCTGAGGTTTTGTAAAAAGACCTGCAGAAACAAGAAGTTTATTGACGATGCCCTTCTTACCTAAGATAACCATCCAGCTGAAAGAGCGGATGACAGGGCTGGTGAACATAGGGAACACTGCAAATGCCATGAGCATACCCTTGTTCTTTGAGAATTTTGCGATGTAATATGCGGCAGGATAACCAAGAGCCGCACAGATAAGTGTGCTCAGGATACTGAGCTTCAGACTTCTTACGAACACCTGCTGAAAATAGGTGCTCTGAACTATATCAACGTAAGCTGATAATGAGAACCCTCCTTCATTGGGAAAGAAGGTTGCGACAAGCAGTGTACAAAGTGGAATCAGCATGAATACGGCAAGGAATAAAATCCCCGGCAGTATCATAAAGATCCACGCTTTATTTTTGATCCAGTTCACGTGATATCCTCCTGAAAACGGCGAATCGTATTTAGGCGGCCCATGACCGCATTTTTAGGTTTCGGCACATCTTATGCGCCGTATGCGCTGATGACTTATGCACTAAACCGCATCAGCCTTAATTTTTATAGCATAATATTTATTCCGCTGTAAATGTTTAAAATACTGAATTATTGTATTAATATTCAATCATTTAGCGACTTTTAAACAATCTATCTGAATATCATGAAGCCTGTCTCTCGCTTTTCTGCAGGCGCAGACGGGAGGCAGACTCATGGAGCTTATGTCAAATGATATCCCTGTACTCCTCTGCCGCCTCCATAAAGGGTTTCATGGCCTGAAGAAGATCCGACTTTATCTTCGGAAGATCCAGTGATGTCAGCTTTCCGTCCCGCACAAGAATCTTTCCGTCTGCCATGACGAGGGAAACGTTTGAAGCATTGGCAGAATAAACCAGGGCGGAATATGGATTATAGGCGGGGAACATGTTCACAGACTCTGTTTCCACCATCTGAAGATCCGCCTTCTTTCCGGGCTCGAGACTTCCGAAATGCTCTGCACCGAGAGCCACGGCGCCGCCTGCTGTGGCAGCTCTCACCACACGCTCCGCAGAGAAAATGCTTCTGTCATGATATCTTGTTTTCTGGGCACAAGGCATGAGGCGCATCTGATCGAACATAGACAGTGTGTTTCCCGAAGAAGGCCCGTCGGTTCCGAGGCCGAAAGGAACTCCCATGGAATCCGCATCCTTCATGGGGGCGATGCCCTTTCCCGCCTTGGTGTTGCTGGCGATGCAGTGGGCTATGCTGCTCCCTCTCTCTTTCATAAGAGAAAGGTCTGATTCCGTCGCATGGATGCAGTGAGCCGCCAAAGTATGCCTGGACAAGGCTCCTATTGAATCAAGGAACTCTATGGGGGTTTTTCCCATGTCTCTGAAGTGGTTCATCTCATAATCCATCTCAGCGGCATGAAGGGTATATATGGTGTCGTATTTCACCGCCAGGTCGTGTGCCTCGCAAAGCTTCTCCGGACTTAATGTGGTAGTGCCGTGAGGGGCAATGACAGGAATGATACGGTCATGGTTTCTGAAATTCTCGAGAAATTCCTTTTGATAATCAAATCCACCGTACTCCTTTTCGGGGCTGTCGCAGGTCTTCTGGCCTATAAGGGTCTCTCCCAGATAGCCTCTTATGCCGCTCTCAAGACAGGCCTTTGCCACCTCATCTTCGAAATAGTACATGTCCAGGAAGGTGGTGGTGCCGGAGAGAAGCATTTCCCCTATTCCGTACAGAGCAGAGAGATATACCAGTTCCCGGTTCATAGCCTCTAGTTCCAGGGGAAAAAGAAACTTTCTCAGTCTGTCGGGGCAGTCGTCCCCCATGGTGCGGAAGGGCACCATGGAAACGTGGCAGTGTGTGTTTACAAAGCCGGGAAGCATGATGCCGCATCCCCCATCGATATATTCTTCTGCTTCAATTCCCTCAGGTTTTCTCCCATCAGAGGTCCCCAGTTCTTTGATAATGTCTCCCTCAGTAAGCAGCCAGCCGTCCTTCAGTACCGTGCCTGATTTATCCATGGTCAGTATCGTGGCGTTGTATATAAGTGTTTTCATATTGTCTCCCATTCAGATCATATACTATAGAAGCAAAAACTCTGATTCCATTGACCAGCACCTTTTCATCGAAGTCAAATCTCACGGTGTGCTGGGGGCTTGCCATATCAGTCATGGTACGCATATAAGCGGCAAGTCCTCCGTGGCTCTGTACCCTGTTCATCATGACTGAGATGTCCTCGCTTCCCCAGTTTCTGGCATTGGGAATGCTGCTGACTCTGAGATCGGGACAATGCTCAGCCAGCATATTTCCTATTCTGCCCCAGAGTTCTTCATCACTGTGCTGTGTCTCGCCACGGCCTACCATCTTCATTTCACAGCTGCAGCCTGTCATCATGGCTGCGCCTTTGCAGATGCTCTCTGCCTGGCCTGACATATAGTCATTTATCTCCGTATCCTCTCCCCGGACTTCTATCTCCAGCTTTGCGGTGTCCGGTATCACATTCCTTCCGGTGCCTGCGTGAAGGGTTCCGACATTGACACGGGTCTGACCCTGGCTGTGACGTGGTATGGAGTAAAGTCCAAGAACCGCATGAGAAGCAGATACCAGGGCATTCCTGCCCTTTTCGGGATATCCTCCCGCATGGGACGCTTCTCCCCGGAACCATACATCATACTTTGTATTGGCAAGAGAGCCATAGGTTCCGGGTGTCACATCCCCGTCATCAAGTGAGTTTGTGGGGGCAATGTGATTTCCTATAAAATAATCCACATCATCCAGGTGCCCCTTCGCGACAATGGGCACCGCCCCGTGACCGCCTTCCTCTCCCGGCTGGAATATGAGCTTTACGGTTCCCCTGAGCTCCTCCTTTATCTCCATAAGAAGCTTTGCCACCCCCAGGCCTATGGCCGCATGTCCGTCATGTCCGCAGCCGTGCATCATTCCCCTGTTCACTGAAGAAAAGCCTTCCCTGAAGGGTCTGTGTTCCATATCCGAAGCCTCATTCATTCCGAGAGCATCTATGTCAAAACGAAGGGCTGTCACAGGTCCTTCTCCGCATCTGAGGATACCTATGACTCCGGTATAGCCTTCCCGGATCTCCTCAGTAAGATCCTCCTCTGAAATTCCCTGCCCGAGAACTTCCGAAGCATGAAGGGAAAGCTCCTCCGGGGACGGTACTCCAAGACGCTCACCTTCTTTGCAGACCGCTTTTCCTGTGAGCACCTCATATCCAAGCTCTTTTAAATGCTTTTCGATAATTACCGTTGTACGCATTTCCAGAAATGCCGTTTCAGGATGTTTATGAAGGTCCCTTCTGATACGAACCGACTCTTCTTCCATTTTTTGAGAAAGTGTACTTATCTTTTCGTAGATGTCCATCGCTGCCGCCTCTCCAACCGTATATTGTTTTGATCCGCTTAACTGTAGATCCTTCATCCAAGCCTCATCTCTACAAAGCATGAAATCCTATAAATCTGCTGATAACTATAGCATATAACCGTAAGCATTTGACAACATGCCTGAACCTTAAATTAACCTTAAAAAAGCGTCCCTTATTTTCAATGATGGTTTAAGAGTGATTTATTATAATAAGTTACGTGTCATGAATCATTTTTGCTTTTTTTTGCTTGAATTACAACCATGAATTTTTTAAGACATAAAAAACAATTACTTGTACAAAAGAAACTATATAATCCGTTACTTATATCCTTTGTTATCAATATTGTGGCCTACAATGTCTCCAGACTTTGGACCACTTCTTCGCACCACATAAACATGGCGGTCCGCTTTGACAGCCTCATTCCTGTCATTCCCTGGACCACCGCTATTTATCTGGGAAGTTATATATTCTGGATGATCAATTATCTCATGGGTGCCCTTCAGGATGACGAAGAGGAAGCCTACAATTTTTTGTGCGCCGATGTACTGGCAAAGCTGATTTGTCTTATTTTCTTTACCGTGCTGCCTACAACAACCTTTCGCCCCACCATCACAGGTGCCGACGTCTGGTCCCGTTTGCTCCGCACTGTATACAGAATGGATGCTGCGGACAATCTTTTCCCCTCCATTCACTGTCTCACAAGCCAGTTTTGTTTTATCGCCGTGAGAAAGAGCAGCTTTGTGCCGAAATGGTACAAGGTCTTTTCCATGCTTGCGGCAGGTCTTATATGCATATCTACCCTTACCACAAAACAGCACGTGGTGGCAGATGTGTTCATGGGCATAGCATTGGCAGAGACCAGCTACTTCCTTGTAAAGGTTACCGGACTTGCCAGATTGTACAATCGTGTAATCAATGTAAATTATGAATATGAGCGCAAACTGAAATGAATGTTAAAAAGAATATATTTTTCGCAATGGGAGCTGTGCTTATCGCATATCTCACCTTAAGGACCGTTTCATCCCAATCGAAAGCCCTGACCCCGGAGCATCTTATGCTGATGCTGGAGCACGCCTCCATTCCGGGGCTCATATCCGCCTTTCTTTCGATGTTCGGTTTCATCCTTTTTGAGGGGCTGGCGCTGCAATGCCTGCTGAATTCTCTGGGATACAAAACCAATTTACTAAAGGGGCTTTTGTACAGCGCCGGAGACCAGTTCTTCTCCGCCATAACCCCTTCCGCCAGCGGAGGGCAGCCGGTGAGCGCGCTGTTTATGCGTTTCAACAGGATACCTGTTTCGGCCATAACGGTAACGCTTCTTGCAAACCTTGTGATGTACACCCTGTCCTCTTTTTCCATAGGGCTTGTAAGCATCATCTTTATGCCGGATGTCCTCGGGAATTTCGACGAGATATCACTGGCTTTTATCCTTTTCGGAAGCCTGGTTATGCTGACACTGACCGTCATTTTCTACGCACTGCTGGTAAAAAGCTCTTACCTGAAACGAATAGGATTAAACACCATAAAGTTTCTTCATAAGATTCACATCATAAAGGATGTCACCAGATGGAACGACAGGATGGAAAGGCACATGGCAGACTTCAAGCTGTGTTCTCAGATGCTTCATAACAAAGGTTCGGTGCTGCTTCTGGCCTTCATTTTCAATCTGGCCCAGCGCATATCACAGATAAGCATCACGCCTCTCATGCATCTGGCTCTGGGAAATCTTGAAAGTGTAAATCTTGCAAGATTATGGATCATTCAGAATCTGGCTCAGGTAGGTTCCAACTGTGTACCTATTCCAGGAGGAATGGGGGTTGCCGACTATCTCATGCTGGACGGATTTCAATCGGTTTTTACAAAGGACTACGCCTACATGCTGCAGACTTTATGCAGAAGCATTTCCTTCTACATCTGCTCTTCCATATCAGGATTGATAGTCCTTGTAGGATATATAAAACAAATCATTAAATCAAATAAGGAGTTTTTAAAAAAATGATTAAGCCATTAGGTTACTATGATTACACAGTCGTACTTACATACGCCGGAATGATGTTTTCCTTCTACGGAATCATGATGTCAATTGACGGAAAGTTTTTCGAGGCCCTGTTCTGCCTCCTCATCGCAGGACTCTGTGATATGCTGGACGGAACCGTTGCCTCAACAAAGGAAAGAAGTGTTCAGGAAAAGAGATTCGGTGTTCAGATCGATTCTCTCTGTGATCTCATAAGTTTTGGCATCATGCCTGCCGTCTTCACATACATGATTTCAAACTGCAACCCTCTGGTGGGTATCATTGCTTCTCTTTACACTCTTGCAGGACTTATCAGACTTGCTTATTTCAATGTTCTTGAAGAGGACAGATCCCAGAATCATCCGGAGAGAAAGAGATGTTTCATGGGTGTTCCCATTACCACCATTGCGCTTTTACTTCCCATCGCATGTGTGCTTCGTGCCAATTTTGCCCTGAACGGCTATGAGCTGATCCTCGGAACACTTATCTTCTGCAGCATCGGTTTCCTGACTCCTATCGAGATACAGAAGCCAAACACCACAGGCAAGGTTCTTCTTTCAGCCATCGGACTCATTGAAGCATTTTGTGTATTTTTCGTAGGACGTACCATCATATGAGCAGTTCACTTGGTTTAAAATTTTTATATCACACTGTTCCGGGACGCATCATTTTGAAGCAGCTTGTCAAACCTTCTGTATCTGTGAGGATGGGAAAGTTCCTTTCAACCGGTCTCTCTGCACGACTGGTTCCCGGCTATGTGAAAAAGAACGGCATCGATCTTAGTCGCTATGAGGTTCCTGCCGGAGGATACGTTTCTTTCAATGACTTCTTCACCAGAAAGCTTCTTCCTGAAAACCGTCCGAAGCCGAATTCAGGGCTTACAGCTCCCTGTGACGGACTTCTGACTGTACTCGATATAGACAGTGAATCCAATTTCCTGATAAAGAACAGCAACTACAGCCTGGTGAGACTCCTTAAGGACAGGGAGCTTGCGGATAAATTCAGTAACGGAACCGCATTTATTTTCCGTCTCACTCCGAGCCACTATCACAGATACAACTTCTGTTCCAACGGAACTGTTTCTTCTCAAAAAAGAATTTCCGGAAAGCTTCACTGCGTAAGGCCCATAGCACTGGAACAGCTTCCTGTGTTTATAGAGAATTCCAGAGAATATGTCACCATAGAAAGCGAACAAGCCGGAAAACTCATTCAGATGGAGGTCGGGGCCCTGTTTGTAGGGAAGATTTCGAATTATGCTCATAAGGATGAGACCTACCATGTTCGCACTACTGACGAAAAAGGATATTTCGAATTCGGAGGCTCCACCATCATAGTCCTCACTGACCACAGGGTTTCAGTGAACGAAGCGATCCTTAACAGAAAAAGAAATGAAGAAGGCGAGATACCGGTAGTAATCGGGGAGTCGCTGATAAATTAATAGAGAGTTTCAGACCATCACAGCCAGGACTTAAAGTCCCGGCCTGTGATGGTTTTTTATTGTCCCCGGCCGTGTGGCGGATCCTCATTAATTGTGTTAAACTTTACTGTACATTTCCAACAGTTTTTTGAGAAGAAAGTGTATTTAATATAAATGAGAATTTTAGTAGTTGAAGATGAAAAGGAAATATCCGACGGTATAACCACCATACTCCGGGGCGAGGGTTATCAGGTGGATGCAGTTTACGACGGACTGTCCGGCCTTGATTCGATTCTGGAAGACATTTACGATCTCATACTTCTGGATCTTATGCTCCCGAAACTGAACGGTATAGATATCCTTAGAAATGCGCGTATGGAGGGCATCACAACTCCCATAATCATACTTACCGCCAAGTCCCAGACAGAGGACAAGATTCAGGGGCTTGATTTCGGAGCCGATGACTATCTGACCAAGCCTTTTGATGCCGGGGAGCTTCTCGCAAGAATAAGGGCAAGGACCAGGAAACAGGGTCAGAACACTGTCTCAGCATTGACATTTGGCGATATCAAGCTGGACAAAAGCAGCTACAAGCTCTGCGGAAAAGAAAAGTCGGTAAAGCTCGGGAACAAGGAATTTCAGCTTTTGGAATGTCTCATGGCGGATCCCGGACATATTCAGACAAAGGACAGCCTCATTTCAAAGGTATGGGGATTCTGCGACGAGGGGGATTACAACAGTCTTGAGGTTTATATCTCTTTTTTGCGAAAAAAGCTCAAATTTGTAGAAGCAGAAACTCAGATCATAACCACCAAGGGCGTTGGATACTCTTTGGAAGGAGAAAGAACCGATGGTTGAAAATCTGAGAAAAAAGTTCGTAACTGTGACCATGGTCCTGCTGATCGCCACCATAGGCATTCTGTTCGTAGCATTTTACCACTACTCTTCCTATGAGACTGCAGTAAATAAATACCAGATAGTCAAGTGGGTGGCAGATAACGATATCCTTCTCAGAGGCGACTACAAAAACCGTATCACTGCCCTGGAGGAAACAGGTCTCAATCCTGTTGTGGGGGTTATCATTGACGGAAACGATACTGTCACAGACATACGAAAAATCGGAAGCGGAAGTACAGATGATATCACACAGCGTCTCATAGATCGCATACTGAACAATACTCCCAAGAGCTGGCGCGAAGCGTCCTTTGTATATATAAAAAAAGAGCTTTCAGACGGCAACAGACTCATAGTTATCCTGAACACCGAACATCGTGAAAACAGGATATATCTGTTGGGCAGTCTGGTGATTTTCATTATTGGAATCGCTTTGCTCACTTTTGTCACCAACGATCTCTCCAGATTCGTCACAGAACCTGCAAGGCAGGAGCTGGAGAGAGAAAAACGCTTCATTACGGATGCGAGCCACGAACTGAAAACGCCTCTTGGTGCCATAAGCATAAATGCGCAGGCTCTCGAAATGGAAAACGGCGAGAACATCCATATAAAAAACATCGTGTCCGAGACCCGAAGGATGAACAGCCTTATAGAAAGACTGCTGACTCTGGCGCGGCTGGAAGAAACTTCCACCTTTGAAAGCAGTGAGTTTTCATTGTCCGCTGCCGTTGAGGAGATTTCACTGACCTACGAATCCATCGCATACGAGAAGCATATTGATTATAAGTATGATGTTCAGGAGGACATAAATGGCATCGGTAACGAAGACGAGTTTAAACAGCTGGTGGCCATACTTCTCGACAATGCCTTAAAGCATACGGCAAAGGATGAAAGAATCCGCATCAGGCTGTCTCAGGATGATGACGGTATCCTTTTCACTGTAAAAAATACCGGAGAGTACATTTCCGAATCTGATCTTCCCTATATCTTCGACAGATTTTATTCCAGCGACAGAGAGAACAATAAGGGTTCCTTCGGCCTGGGGCTTTCCATAGCAAAGGCCATAGTTGAACGAATGAAGGGAACCATCTCCGCTGAAAACGAATCCGACGGCACCTGTTTTACGGTGGAATTATAAGCATTTTATAAAAGAACGCTCATGGACTTTACGGGTCCATGAGCGTTCTTTTATTTTACATCTTTATATTCAAATCGTGAAGCCGGCTCATAAGTCGGCATAGTGCCCCTTCACAAGGGCCATGCCAGATGGAGCCGGTTATGTCTTTAGATCATCACTTCAGGAAACCGTTTATGATCTGCTCCTCTGCCTCTGCTTCGGTGAGTCCCAGAGTCATAAGCTTGATGATCTGATCTCCCGCGATCTTTCCGATGGCCGCCTCATGCACAAGTGCTGCGTCGAGATCATTGGCCTCAAGAGCAGGCACTGCAAGAATCTTTCCTCTGTCCATGATGATGGAATCGCACTCTGTATGACCTGAACATGCAGCGTTACCTACAAGCTTTGCATCAAACTTCTGATATGAATCATCTCTTGCAACGGATCTGGAAACCACGTCCGCGCTTGCGCCTTCGCCGTTAAGATTTACCACATAGGTGCTGAGGGCCTTCTGATCACCGTGAGTCATGAGACGCTCTCTTACCACAAGCTTTGCGCCTGCCGCAAGCTCTGCGGTGGTGGTACGGTTGGTGTCATCAACACCCTTGATCTGTACCATCTCCATCTCTACAGTACTGCCCTCTTCCTGATAAACCTCAGTTCCCGGGTTAAGGATTCTCTTTCCGCTTCCGGATCCGGAACCGTAGTGCTTCTCCACATACTTTATCTTCGCATTCTTTCCTACGAAGAAACGGTGGATACCGTCATGCTCGGAATCCTGTGAACCGCAGTTGTCGATACCGCAGCCTGCCACGATGGTAACGTCAGCATCCTCACCGATATAGAAGTCGTTGTATACAATCTCCTTGAGTCCGGTCTTTGTCATAACAACAGGGATATGTACACTCTGATTCTTTGTACCCGGCTTGATGCGGACAGTCAGGCCCTGTCCGTCTTCTCTCGGGATGATCTCGATGTTCTCGGTGGAAACACGTCCTGCGGATTCACCGTTGGAACGGATATTGTAGGCTCCCTCCGGAACCTTGTGAAGATCTGCCACCTCTTTAAGCAGTCTCATCTGTATCTCGTCAAGCTTAAGCATCCTGTTTTGCCTCCCTTGCCATATCTAACTTATTGCATCCCGGTACTGCAGAAGCAGTTCCCATGAGTTCAGGAAGCACCTCATCCTTTGAACCGCGCTTCACTACTTTTCCGTCCCTGATAACGATTATCTCATCTGCAATGTTCAGAATTCTCTCCTGATGGGAAATGATCAGTATGGAGCTGTCATTGATTTTCTCTCTCATTCTCTGGAATACCTCGATGAGATTCTGGAAGCTCCAAAGGTCGATTCCGGCTTCGGGCTCATCAAAAACCGACATCTTTGATGCCTTGGCAAGAACGGTAGCGATCTCAATTCTCTTCAGCTCTCCTCCGGAAAGACTGCTGTTTACTTCTCTGTCGATATAGTCTCTTGCGCAAAGGCCAACCTCTGCAAGATACTTACATGCATTTGCTGCAGAGATATTCTTCCCTGTGGCAAGTTTGATGAGGTCAAACACCTGAATTCCCTTAAATCTTACAGGCTGCTGGAAAGCAAAACCAAGGCCCTTCTTTGCACGCTCAGTAATGGAAAGATCCGTGATATCCTCTCCGTCAAAAAGTATCCTTCCCGAAGTGGGCTTCTCGATACCGATGATAAGTCTCGCAAGTGTTGACTTGCCTCCTCCGTTAGGTCCTGTGATGACCACCAGCTTGTTATCCGGAATGGTTAATGATATATCTCTGATAATCTCTTTATCCTGACCCTCCGCGTCTACCTGAAAAGAGATGTTCTGTAACTCTAACATAAAAACCTCCAAGTTTCCTGACTCAACAAATGATGCCAGGGCCAATGCTTCTGCCCTAACATCATCATATCGCCGGCCCCACCGGCAACTGAACTCTGCCTTACGGATCTTTATTACTGACCATGTTTTTGTCCATAGAGCAGCGCCCTTAATTCATGCTGTAATTTTGATCTCCTAGTGTTCTACCATACTATCACATCAGTGCCCTGTTTCCCATGAATATTTTGTTTTTTATAAAAACAGCCCCGGGCCTAAACATTGACCTTACAGGCACAAAGGATTATTCTGTTGCAAGACTATATTCTATAAAAAAGAGGGAACCCATGAATTCCACAAAAACCTTTATCAAAAAAGAAATCGTACTCACTGTTTCATTTGTACTGGCAGCCCTTTCCTGCCTCTTCGTAAAACCTGACAGCCTTTACATCGGCTACATTGATTTCAGGACACTCAGCATACTTCTGGCCCTCATGCTGACCATGGCGGGGTTTCAGAAACAGGATGTGTTCCTGCAGATAGGAAAGAAGCTTGTTGGCCGGATGAGCTCCATCCGGGGAGTTTCCATCATCCTCATAGCCCTCTGCTTCTTCTCAAGCATGTTCATCACCAATGATGTGGCACTTCTCACTTTTGTGCCATTTTCTATCATAACCCTGTCCATTTCGGGGCACGAGGACCTTTTTATCGATGTTATCGTCCTTGAAACCGTAGCCGCCAATCTGGGAAGCATGCTGACACCCCTTGGGAACCCCCAGAACCTCTATCTCTATTCCCTGTCGGGCATGAACCTCACAGAATTTATCATGCTAATGCTTCCCTACAGCATCGCAGCCGGCATCCTTCTTCTCATTTTCGCCTTCTTTATGGTCAAGCCTGAACCTGCTGCTTTACAGGAGGACAGTGAATTTTCAGGTTCAAAGCAGAGAACCATGATGATAGCCATGTATATCCTTGCATTTATGCTGTCACTTCTTGTGGTGGTCCGTGTTCTGCCATACCAGATGGGACTTCTGGCAGTTCTTCTTTTAGTTCTGCTCTTTGATCGTGAGATCCTGAAAAAACCGGACTATTCCCTGCTGTTCACTTTTGTATTCCTCTTTATCTTCATCGGAAACATCAAGAGGATACCTTTCCTGAGTGACATCCTGAAGGAACTCGTGAAGCTAAACGAGGTAGGCATCAGCATCCTCCTCAGTCAGTTTATCAGCAATGTTCCTGCCGCGATTCTCTGCTCAGGATTCACTGAAGACATCCCTAAGCTCATCGTGGGCACAAATCTCGGAGGTCTCGGTACCCTTATAGCCTCCATGGCCAGCCTCATTTCCTTCAAGCAGTATTGCGGAACCGAAAAAGCCGATACAAAGAAGTATCTGCTGGTTTTCACGGTGATAAACCTGATCTTCCTTCTGGCCATGGCAGGGGTACTGATGATAATCAGGTGAGATGGCATTTAACTCATCATTAATTATGCTTTTCCTTAAAAATAATCTGTTATTTTCCACAGCAGGTATGAATCATGTGTTATAATTAAACAAATATTCTATTGATTCGTGATTTTTGAAACATAATTCTTTTTTATCGCAAAAGCAGATTCTTTTCTGCTTTGACACTTATGTTTATTGATTCGGACAAGCTGATAAACAGGAATTATGACTAAAGAAGGAGGAGCAAAGATGAAAGCCAAAAAAACGTTTTTTACAATTGCAGCTACCATGGTCTGCATCCTTATGTTCGGGTTGACAGCATTGGCCGGAACCTGGAAATGGGGAGATTACGGATGGTATTATGAATTCGACGATGGTTCCTATGCTAATAACGGTGTATATAGAATCAACGGCGAAAAGTACGCATTTGACAAGCACGGCTGGATGAAGTCAGATACATGGTTCCAGGGCACCAAGGGCTGGTATTACTGCACCAGTACCGGCGCCATCGCAACAAACCAGTGGGTAGGCGACTACTATATGGGCGATGACGGAATCATGCTCACCAGTACCTGGACACCTGATGGATATTATGTAGACTCATCAGGGAAATGGGACAGAACAAAGACCAAGCAGGGAAGTTCGTCAGGCTCTTCCAGCAGCTCTTCAAGCAACAGCGGCATTCCATCAAAATACTACACAATTGACGGATACTGGGACAACAGAGATCAGACCGGTTTCAATTCTGACAAGAGGGTAGATATGTGGATAACCGTTGTTCCCGGTGATGAATATATAGCAAGCGCTGATTTCGGTCTCTACATGAGCACAGGTACTCCATACAGTCTTTATGACTCAAACAACCCTAACGGTGACAGCCTGAAGCTCGGAACCGTAGACGGTCTTAACTGGGGCGCGCGAAGCACCATCTCCGACAAGTGGTATGATCTTGAGTATGACGGCAAGGATACCATCGTTCTCAAATGGAGATCCACACAGTGGACCGGCGGAAACCTTGTATTCAAGAGAAGATCCGGTGGTTCTCTCCTGAAGACATGGTCTGCAGGCGGAGTAGGCTGACAGGCAGAGCTGTCGTATCTTTTACGACCAACTTATCAGATTAATAAAAAGGTGACCACCTCTAAAGAAGTGATCACCTTTTTTCTTGACTTATTTTATGATGATGTTGCTACCATGGTGAATCTTCTTCGCCTCGTACATCCGTTTATCCGCAGCGTGCACAAATGAATCTATATCCATTTTTCCGCCATTCCACTCAACCACGCCAATGCTTACAGATACGTTCAGACCATCCTCACTGAACAATCCTTTCACACGATTTTCAAGTTCCAGATTCATTTCCTTCAGGACATCTTTCTCGATTTTTTTCGGTATGAGTACAGCAAACTCATCTCCTCCAAGTCTCGCTATGACGGAGCCCTGATATATCTCCTCTATGGCTCTTGCGGTTTTGTAAAGTACTTCATCACCTATGACATGTCCGTAGCGGTCATTGACCACCTTGAAGTTATCCATATCCATATAAAGAAGTGTCATGCTGGCATTCTCGTTATTCTTCAGAAAATCATAGAAATATCTCCGGTTCCAAAGCTTGGTCAGAGCATCCGTATTGGCGGTTTCCAAAATCTTCTTTTCATATTCCCGCTGGAATGTCACATCCTGGAACAGACAATAATATGCCGAAATACTGCCAAAGGTATCCCTCACCTCCTGCTCAACGATGATAAAAAACCTTTGCTTACCATCACACTCTATCCTGAACTCCTGAAACCGATAATGCCTGTCAGCATCAACCTTCGCCTCTGAAACAGGCGTCATCTTTTCCTTTTTAAAATCACGATATGAAAACTCTCTGATGGCCTCCTCATCCATTCCGAAGAACTCCACAAAATGCTGATTAGCCCGTATCGTCTCCCAGTTCACAGAACAGATAAGCATGGGAAATGGTATATTCTCAATGAGCATAGAAAACTGAATACCCATATTTCCGAAATCAGTCACATCATGACCTATACCCACAGTACCTATGATCTTCCCGAAGGGATCAAACAGAGGTGATTTGTAGGTAGTAAACTGCTTCATACCTTCAGCTGATTTTACCGGCTCGTAGGATACATCCATCTTTCCTGTGCTAAGGACACGTTCATCTGAATCCTTGCAGGTAAACTCTCCCTTTTCAAACTCTTCTTTTGGGATATCCCATATATAATAGTGTTCTGCGCCCTCGCACTGTTCCTTGGTTTTATTGACTATCTCCGTATATACTCTGTTCACGTTGTAATGGAAGCCGTCAACATCTTTAAGCCACATCATATCGGGCATACTGTCGATAGTTGTGTTGAAGAGGTTCCTGTACATCCATCTTCCGCACTCTCCGTCCACACGGTAAAGAAGGTTCTGAAGCCTGAAAAGCTTATACTCTGTATCTGCAGAACGAAGCCAGAAGTCAGATAGTCTTTTTTTCAGTTTTGGATCAATGTCTTCGAAACAATCCCCTTCATAAACAAGATATGTGAAGCCTTTCCTGTCCTCCGGAACAGAAAGAAGTATATCCTCCCTATCAGAAATAACCAGAATATTTTTATCTTTTACAAATTCCGGCATATCACCGGAATCACCTATATGATATGAAACCTCAAGGTCATCAGGAATGATAATTTCCGGCAAATGTTCCTCAAGTTCCCGATCAGCAGCATGAAGATAAACCTCCAAATACATAGATTTAACGGTTTTCATACAAATCTCCATTCCGCTGCCTTCGCTGAGCGCACAAATAGTTGTGAAAAAAGATTTTTCACATTAAGTCCTCTCTGAAAGCAGCCTGTATCCGCCAGACAAAAACAATACAACTTTATGGCTGTATCTGTCCACAACCATCTCTTATGGATCAAGGTGTTAAATCAAAACATGCACCTTACCTTAACTTTTCTGTCGACAGATTATATCAATAATATAATGACGTGAATGTCAAAAGTATCTGCCACTCACCTATAGCGCCCACACACATTCGTGTGAAATGTGCTGCATATATAGTTCACTTGCATCTCTTGAATCTTAATTCTTTATATTCTCCTCCTTCTTTGTCGATATTAACGATATATAGTATCTGTAATTAAGGAATAAAAAGTGGGAATAATTAAAGAAGGAGGAACCAATGAAAACAAAGAAAATTTTAGCAACTGCTGCGATGACTATAAGCTGTATCCTGATGATTGGTATGACCGCCTTTGCTTACGGAACCTGGAGACACGACGGCTACGGGTGGTGGTATGATCATGGAGACGGAAGGTATCCGAAAAGCACAATGAAAAATATCGATGATGAATACTACATCTTCGATAAACACGGCTACTGTATCACCAGTCAGTGGACCATGTACAATGGTCAATGGTACTATGCAACCGGTAGCGGTGTTGTTGCCACTAGCCAATGGATAGGCGATTACTATGTAGGCGAGGACGGCATCATGCTCACAGATTGTTGGACCCCTGACGGATACTATGTTGACTCAACAGGAAAGTGGGATAAATCCAAGAGCAAGAACGGAAGTTCTGATGCAACTGATGAATACTTCACCATCGATGGTAATTGGGATAACAGAGACCAGTCAGGTTTCAGCAAGGATAAGCGTGTCGATATGTGGATCGAAGTAGATCCCGGTGATGCCTATCTCGCAAGCGCTGACTTCGGTCTCTACATGAGCTCAGGTACTCCTTACAGTTTGTATGATAAAGAAAATCCAAATGGTGATTGCCTGAAACTCGGCACTGTTGACGGTCTCGACTGGGGTGCAAGAAGTACCATTTCTGACAAATGGTATGACCTTGAATATAATGGTAAAGACACCATCACTCTTAAATGGAGATCTACCCAGTGGACCAACGGAAACCTTGTCTTCAAGAGAAGATCCGGAGGTCGTCTCTTACATGCAGGAACCAACGGTTCAGTTGGCTGATACAATTAAGCCCCCAGGTCTCACGACCTAGGGGCCTTGCTTTGCCATTCCATCACACCGGAGCATCTTCATATGCATATTTCTTTATATTCTTGTAGGCTGTTACATTGAGAACCACCATCACTGCAACAAGGCCGATTCCCAAAAGGGTGGTGATCACTTCCGATTCCAACGCTCCCGCAAGGAAACATATAAAATCATACCATCCATGTATCAGAATGGCAGTTATGATGCCCTTTCTTCTCATGGCCCTTGCTCCTGCCGGATTTCCGTTCAGCTCAAGGGTTTTTGACTGTCCGTAATAGTAACCCATGTATATTCCGAATATACAGTGTCCGGGAAAAGCCGCTCTTGTAAATGCCGTATCCGCCGTACTGTCCAAAAGATACAGGATATTCTCGAATATCTCAAAGCCTATGGCTACCGTGGTGCTGTAAACCACTCCGTCAAAACGAAAGTTAAATGCCGGATTCCTCCACGTCAATGCCTTCAGCACAGCATATTTGCATAACTCTTCCGTTGCGGCTGCCATGATAAAAGCTGCCGCAGCACAGTACAGTATGGGGTTCCAGCCGAAAAGCACACTGATAACCACATCCAGTGCCGATTCAATTACTACTGCCGTAATAGTGGATATCAGCGCACCGCCGAAAAACAGTTTCATCAAAAGTCCCATAGGCTCAGGCTCTATCCTGTCCATCCTGTAGATAAGAAACATAAGCACTATTCCGGGAACACAGGACACTATGAGAGCTATTTCCATTTCTGCTTCAGCCGAAAAAAAGGAAGTGATTAAAAATCCCAAAGTCAGAACGGCTATGAGCAGCATAGGCATCCTTCTAATGACAAAAGGAGGCTTGGGATCCACATATCTGCTGCCGCAATAGGCACAAAAACCGGCTCCGGGGTCTACGGGAGCACCGCAGCACCTGCACTTCGGATATATTTTTTGTTGGTTCACGTCAATTTACCTCTCATCAATTAACGCTGTATTTTAGCCGTAATTTCTGACATACAGATGTCAGTCCAATCGGCTCTTATCCACTGCACTAACTTATACTCTTTAAGTACTTTTTGTTTTCATACATGTTCTTATCTGCCCGTTCAAAGACTCCAGCCACATTTTTGTCACCATCAAATCTGGCAAATCCGGCAGCCACAATAACTCCTCCGTTTTTCATATTCTCAGTGTTTTTATTTTCAACCTGCTTCATCAACAATTCGATATCTTCATAGCTCTTTCCCTGGGCTATGACAGCGAATTCGTCACCCCCGACTCTGAATACAGGACAGTGGGCAAATATCTCACAGATTTCAGAACAACCCTTTTTGATATACTCATCACCCTTCTTATGGCCGAAGGTGTCGTTTATGTACTTAAGACCATTGATATCAAACACGGCTACAGCAAATTCCTTGATGGTCTTTTCTTCTATATGCCTGTTGATTTCTTCCTCAACATCTATATAGGCATGCTTGCTCTTGACTCCCGTGAGAGCGTCTTTGTTGGCTTCATTACGGGCAGCTGTCAGCTTGGATGCATACTCGAGTTCTCTCTTAACCTGTTCGTCTACATCTACTATACCCACAACAAGTTCATCAACGCCGCCTTCACTTATGAGAGCCGCCTTAATAGTCACATATACTATATCTCCTTCCAGGAGTCCCCGTACGTTTACGGAATATATTCCGCTCCTGTTTATGATATCAAGAACATTATCCTTAGTGAAAGAATTAAGGAACATTTCCTGATCGTCGGCAAAGATATGGTTTCTTCCTGCATCTCTCATCTTTTCAAAGAATCCGGTTCCTCTTTCTTCGATAAGGGCCGCAACATACTCCTCGCTGGATGCAAACTTCTCATACTTCTCCGTAACCGGATCCACTGTATAGATAACCATAAGATCTGAAGACAGAGCACTTACTCTGGCATAGCTTCTTCGCTCCTGCTGAGCCCTCTCGATCTCCGCCTGCTGCTTTTTCTGGGCATCTATATTGCTTACACCCATAATGATTCCGTTACCCTTTTTACCTGCACGAACCACCTTCATATTCACATAGGTTGGCACCCCGTTCAGCATCAGCCTGTAGGTAAAATTAAAACTGCCGTTGTCTTCAATTGCCTTTTTTACATTTTCCTTTGTGAAAACAGCAAGAAACATATCTATATCCT
Organism: Oribacterium sp. P6A1; assembly: GCF_000702885.1. Lineage (GTDB taxonomy): Bacteria > Bacillota > Clostridia > Lachnospirales > Lachnospiraceae > Oribacterium. The sequence continues at coordinate 105,729 of NZ_JNKO01000009.1, forward strand.
GAGGATACAGAATTATCCTGGCATTCTTCCTGGATTCCGCAAAAAAGTCTCTTCCTTTCTGGTTTGTGAAAATATCGTTCACTACATTTCCCAGTCCGTACTCGACATACTCCTCCGTATCCAGATCAATATAATAAAAATATAAATAATCCGATGAAAGCTCCTGAATGACACTTGCAAAGGTCACATTGAATTCATCACTTTCCTTCGTGAATCCAAGGACCGCCACAACATAAGCCGCCACTTTCCTTACAGGGTTTGTCGCTATACGCCGTATAAACAGATGCACTGTATTCCCGTCATTCATTACTTCATCCAGGAACACTTGCTTTCCGTCCTCATAGCAATCGGACAATGCCCCCAGAAACAGCTCATTCTGATGGTTAGAGCCCAAAGCACGGGGGTCAATCTTTTCTTCCGGCACTATAGCAGCGAAAGCATCCTTAAATAACTTTCGGAATGACTGATTGGAGCGAAGCATGGTAATCCTCTCCCCGTCCCACTCCACAATGTTTATGGGCATGGTGTTAAAGTACTTTTTCGCTACGTCTTCATCATTAGCATCCCCATCCCCAAAGGAAGTTCCCAGATCATAGAGATTTACTCTTCCTATCACTGCATAGTAAGGTGCCTCATCGGGATTCTCAAATCCGATCTGCGTTCCTGTTCTGTATCTTTCAAATATCCCTTTAAGAGACAAAGGTTTACAGTAATGATATCCCTGAAGTTTAGTACATCCTATTTCCTTCAGGAACTCCACCTGCTCGTCAGTTTCAACTCCCTCCACAACGGTTTCGATGCCGAGAGAGATAGCCATCCTTACCAGTTCGGACAGGATGATCCTGCTCTCATTGCCGGCATAAAAAAGATGCATATACTGCATTTCAAACTTTATGGTATCAAAATGGATTTTCTGAAGAACTTCCGGTGAAGAATATCCGCTTCCGAAATCATCCATCCATACGCTGAACCCAAGTTCCTGAAATCTCTCCACCTCACGTTTAATATATTCAACGTCAGAGGCAACTATGCTCTCCGTCAGTTCAACCGTGATGAGCTTTCTATCCAGACCCGCATCATCCACAAGTTTCCTGACCTCTTCCACTATGTCACAGGAATAAAAGTCAGCCCTTGAAAGATTCACAGACTGGGGAACCATATATAATCCGGCTTCCTTTTGCTGCTTCAGCTTATCTATGACCCTGCTGATGACATGGAGATCCAGCTTGTATATAAGCTTCGCATCCTCAAGAACAGATATGAACTCCTGAGGCAGTATGACGCCTTTTTCAGGATCAGTCCATCGTGCCAATGCTTCCTCGTCACTTACCCGGCCATTGGCAGCTCTTACTATGGGCTGATAATATACCTTGATCCACCCACCGGCTATGGCTCTGTCGATATTAGCGATAAAATACTGACGCTTTTCCTCTTTCTCCAGCATATCGGGAGTGAAATAGCCAAAACCGGAAACATACTTGCTTCTTATAGCATCACAGGCCATCTTGGCTCTGTCACAGGCTATACTGGGTTCAACCACGTTTTCATCAGTAACATATATACCTATTCTCACAGGAAGATTAACACCTTCATTGACATCCTTCATGTCGGAAAGTGTGTCGTTCAGTCTTTCCTCCAGATCATCAAGAGATGTATATATAGCAAAATGATCTCCTCCGAATCTTCCGCAGTTCTCTGTACTGAAATGTTTCTTCAATACATCCGCGACTCCCTTTATCAGTTTGTCTCCATCCTTAAACCCGTACTTTTGATTGAACAGCTTCATACCGGTGAGATCCACATACAGCATAACAGGCCTCTCACCCTTTTCCAGCATCCGGTCCTTTCCGTTTGCTGCAAGTTCGAAGAAGTAGGTCATACTGGGAAGTCCCGTAAGATAATCATACTTCATCTCATGCCTTATGGTCTGTTCACGCACCAGTTCACTGAGAGATTCATTGATATCCTTCGTAAAGACAGTATCGTTATCGGAATAGGGACCTTCATCCATATACCTGACAACTCCGAGCCTGGTGCCTCTTTTATACTCATGCTCTCCCCTGGCTCTGAAGATCCTGTACTGACCATCAACACTTGATCTGTAAACTACATCATACTTGTCATCTTCAGTGGCAAACCTGTATGCTGCATCTGAAATCCGAGCAATATCGTCCGGATGGACATCACGATACATGTCATGATTCATTACATCATAGGCTTCGTCCATGGTTTTAAAACCAAAGATCCTGCACATACCCCTGGATAAGGCAACAGTAACCACACGCCTATCCAAAAACTGATAGTACGCCATGGGGATACTGCTTTCCTCTATTAAACTCTGTTCGACATCACTGAATCTGAATCTTTCCATACTTAATATTTTATCAGATAGACAATAGGATTGCTCACATTAATTTAGTATTTTTTAATACTTTTTTACGACCGGTAATATCAGACATAAACAAAAGCTCTGATGATTCCGCCTGTTTCTCTTTCATATCTCTTTTGAATCATATTACCCGGTGTTATACTATGATGATAAGGGAGCGCAAAGCGCGTAGCGTTCTTATATCATTTTTCTCATTTCTTATCAAATCACCCGAAAGTGAGGTCCTAACATCATGGTTATTTCAAAAAATATGGAAAAATTAGTAGCAGGAAGTTCAACCATCAGAAAGCTCTTCGAAGAAGGCATCCAGATGGCTCAGGAAGTAGGCGCTGAAAATGTTTATGACTTCAGTCTGGGAAATCCCGCCTCTCCGGTTCCTCACGAAATAAGAGATTCCATAGAAAATATACTTGATAACACCGATGGAAACATTGTTCACGGATACATGAAAAATGCAGGTTATGATGAGGTCCGTAAGGCGGTTGCAGACAGCCTGAACAGAAAAAACGGGACCTCTTATTCTGCTGATGACATTATCATGACCTGCGGCGCTGCCGGTGCCATGAATTGTGTCTTCAGAAGTCTTCTGAATGCAGAGGATGAGGTTATAACATTTGCGCCCTTCTTCGGTGAATACAGAAGCTATGTGGCAAATTACGGCGGAAATCTGGTAGTTGTTCCGGCAGATACAAAGACTTTCCAGCTGAATCTTGACGCCATCCGCCCTCTTATAAACGAAAAGACCAGATGTGTCATCATCAACAATCCGAACAACCCGTCAGGTGTCATCTATACCGAGGATACCCTGAAAAAGCTTAATGACATACTAACAGAAGCCGAAAAGGAAATCGGGCATCCGATTTACGTTCTCGCAGATGAGCCTTATCGCGAGCTGGTTTACGGTGATCAGACAGTTCCTTACATACCGAATATCATCAGGAACAGCATCTTCCTGTATTCCTTCAGTAAGACTCTGTCTCTGCCGGGAGAGAGAATCGGCTATATGGCGGTTTCAAAGGATATTGATTACTATGATGAGATGATCTCTGCTCTTGTGGTCGCTAACCGCTGCCTGGGCTACATAAACGCCCCGTCCCTGTTCCAGCTTGTTGTTGCACAGTGCCTGGATATACCTGCAAACCTTGAGTTCTACGACAGAAACCGCAAGCTTCTTTACAACAAACTCACAAGCCTCGGTTTTGAAGTGGTGCATCCCGACGGAGCTTTCTACATGCTCATCAAGTCTCCAACTCCTGAAGAAGATGACTTCGTTGCCATGGGAAAGAAGTACCACATCATCCTTGTGCCGGCCAAATCCTTCGGCTGTCCGGGCTATGTACGTCTCGCCTACTGCGTATCCCACGATATGATAGAGCGTTCACTGCCGGCTTTTGAAAAGCTCGCAGCCGAGTACTACAACAAATGAAATGACTAAGTAAAAAAAGTCTTATCCCACATTTGTGCAAGCACAAGCGGGATAAGACTTTTTTCACTTATATCATTTTATTCAGCTTCAGCCAATGCCTGCTCAACTCCTCTTGCGAGCTGATCCGCACAGGATGTGCCCTTTGAACCGCAGAGGTTTCCCTTCAGGATCTCAACAGCCTTTTTGGCATCATATCCCTCAAGAAGCTTACTGATGGCAAGTGTGTTTCCTGCACATCCGCCGTAAAAATGAACATCATGAAGCTTTCCGTCTTCGATACCGAAATCCACCTGTCTGGCACAAACTCCGCTGGTTTTCATACTGTAATTCTGCATAATCTTTTATCTCCTCTTCACATAACTCTCTTTTTCTATATCATACATGCCTCAATCTCAGCGTCCGCTTAATCAGTAATGTCGCATGCCTCTCCTGATAATGCACTCTATTGTATCATCTGATCACATATTTGACATACTGTTTCTTAAAAGAAGTACAAATTGTACATTTATGATATCTTTACTAACATATATAATATATTCTGAATTTACGCCGAAAAAGAATTCTGAATAGAGGTTAAATCAGAAAACAATGAGTACTTCAATTTCTCAGGAATACAATGAATTTATACTCAACAACCGAAAAAAGGTCAATGGTTACCTGAACATGGTGCTATGGCTTTTTGTGCTGACCGGACCGGCTATAGCTATGGGCGTAGCTATGGGAATTTTTCCAAACGTAACTTATATCACCTGCTGTTACATCAGCACTCTGGTCATAGGCCTTTCAGCCCTGCATCTCATCATGCTCAGGAATATACCCCACTCTTTTTCTGCCAGTATCTTTGCTCTGACAGCATTGGACATACTTCTGTTTTACATGTGTCTGTCCGAAGTGTCCATTCGCATCACCTGGTTCCTGGTTCCGTTTCTCAGTCTGCTCTTCTGTGAAAGGGGCATTTACTACTATGCCTTTATTCTGAACTTTATCACCATGTTTACAGCAACATATGTGAGTTACATGTATCAGTTTACTCCCGCAGACTCCTCACATTACGCAAAAATTCTGTTCCTTAACTCCATGGGCGGCTTTACCATAGAGAGCCTTATCATGTTTGTTTCCGGATGTATCATTCTGAGACTTGCGTCTGATTACTACAAAGGTCTTATAGAAACAAACAACATTATTGAGACTCAGAAAAAAGATATGCTTGAAAAAGTGCAGCTTTTGGATGCGGTAGTCAGGATCTTTGACAATGTAAACCTCATAAATTTCATAACCCGTACCGAAACCTCTCTTAAAAGCCTTAAAAAGAATTCTCTGTCCATCGATTTTGTCAATCAGAGCCATACTGTGGTAAATACACGTTTACAGAAATACATCATTGCCGAACAGCATGAGCAGTTTATGGAATTCACAAACCTGCATACATTGAGAGAACGGCTTATCTGCAGGAATATCATAAGCGAAGACTTTATAAGTTCTGAATCCGGATGGATACGTGCGCAGTATATCACTGTTTCGACTGATGATAACGGTCTTCCGTCTGCAGTTATATACATCACACGAAATGTAGATTCGGAAAAGAAGAAAGAGGCTTATCTGCTTGAAATTTCCATGACCGATGCCCTTACAGGCCTGTATAACAGAAGAAGTTATGACAAAGACAAACTTGCCATAAACAGTTCACCGCTCCCGGAAAATCTGGTTCTGTTCTCCATGGATGTTAATAATCTTAAGACTGTGAACGATACCCTGGGACATAACATCGGAGATGAACTTATCAAAAATGCGTCCCGTTGTCTCTCTGCCGCTATCGGGCCTCTGGGAACCGTTTACAGGGTTGGTGGTGATGAATTCTTCGCCATAGCCATAACCGGTGATCCTGAAAAGATCCGGAAAGACATCTCTGAACTTACAAAGAGCTATGACGGAACCTATCCTAACCAGCTGAACATCTCCGTAGGCTATGCATCTTTACGTGATCATCCGGAAGCATCCTACGATGAACTGGAAAACCTGGCAGATGTAAATATGTACGAAGAAAAAGACCGCTATTACAGGGAAAACCATATCGACAGAAGACGAAGACGCAGAGCTTCGGGCTGAAGAAACACTGTCATAATAAGAGCTTTTTCTGAGATATGGGAGTTCAAACGTAAACATCAGAATTATCAACATATACAGAAGCCAAAAAAGATCCGCCATCACGGCAGATCTCTTTTTTGATAATTCCAGGCTGTTAATGTTATATTACAGTACCATCCTTTTGCGTGTCATAACAAGCTCTGTACTGATACGCCCGAGTTTGGATGTCCAGCCGTTTTTTTCAACTAATTGTAAATAACTGCAGCAATATACTTTATTTAGCAGCGTACTTAGCAGCATTCTCACCTGAGATGAAGCCCATGTAAGCGCCTACGCCGAGAGCCTCACGGCCCGGATAGTAATCACCGAAGAATCCTGCGGAACTGATGATACCTGCAGCATAAAGACCGGGGATAGCATTGCCATCCTTGTCTGTTACCTCACCTGCAAGGTTGGTTTCGATTCCACCGTAGTTTCCTCTTGTAAGATCATACTCCTTAACCGCATAGAAAGGACCTGCATCTATAGCTGAAAGATACTCCGCATCCTTACCGTGATCTGTATCCTCACCTGCCTCACACAGCTTGTTGTACTGATCAACTGTTGCCTGAACTGTTGCAGGATCAAGATTCATATCCTTTGCAAGAGCCTCGATGGAATCCTCCTTGTAAGCCTGGATCACTGATCCCTCTGAAGTTCTTTCCAGATATTCATCAAGCTTCAGGAATTTATCAGCGATTTCCTGATCCATAACAACCCAGCCGTAATCAGCTTCACCTTCGTTGATGAAGTAGATCATCTGGTCATGTACTCCGAGAGCCTCGGAAACAGGACGGTTGCCCTTATTGTCAAGAAGGAGACATTCAAACGGATAACTGTTGTTCGGCTGACCCACTACAGGCATATCGTATGGATCCGGTGCGAAGCATCCGCTCATGGACTCACCGAAAGCTGACTTAACAGCGCCGACCTCAACAGCCATATTGATACCGTCACCTGTGTTTGAAACAGCAGTTGATGTGAAATTGTGAAGTGCATCCGGGGCAAGCTCTCCTGTGAGCTCATCGTTCCATGCGTAATCACCGCAGGCAAGAACTACAGCCTTTGCATTGATGGTCTTTGTTCCTGTCTTTGACTCACAGACAACACCTGTTACATGATTCTCTGCATCTGTAAGAAGCTTTGTGGCCCTTGTGTTGAAGTAGATAGGAACGCCGTTATCTGCAAGATTATCCTCAAGCTGATTTACGAGCGCCTGACCGCCCTTTACCTTAACCTTAGCTGTTGCAAGCTTAATGTTTTCGGCGTTCTTCTTTGCCTGCTCTGAAGCTGTAGGAACCATAGTTCCTTCTTCATTGAGCTTATAGTCAACATTAGCATCTGTAAGGAGCTGTAATACATCAGGTGAAACAGCACATGCAGTGTTTATCTTATCCATATCGAGAGGATTTCTCTCTGTTATCTTGTTACGCTTTACCCACTTCTCCACAAGCTCAGGAACACCTTCAGCAGTATCAGCTGCGATAAATGAACCTGATGAGAAGATAGATGTTCCGCCGCCGAAGGCAAGCTTCTCAACAACTACTACATTAGCACCTTCACGCATTGCCTTCTGGGCTGCTGCAAGACCGGCAATTCCGGCACCTACCACAACAACGTCACAGTCAATGGTCTCGTCCTTTACTTCTACCTTTACTTCACGGTTCTTCCACTCGGATACATCACCGCCGGCCTGCTCTACAGCATCGCCTACAAGCATACGAACAGCAGAGCTTGATACTGTTGCTCCTGAAACAGCGTCAACTCCGAGCGACTGGTGCTCGATGATGGCATCAGCCATAAGCTTAAGTGCCTTGTCACCAACTCCTGCTGTCTCATCCTGCTCTGTGTAGTTGATTTCTGCGATCTTACCGTCCTTAACTACAACCTCAGCAGTAATGTCTCCGTCCATGCCCTTTGCGCTGGCAGTGTATGTACCGTCAGTAAGGGTGCCGGTAGTCCCGGAAGTCTCTGCGGCTGTTGTTGCAGCCTCTGTTGAAGCCTCTGCAGCGGCTGTAGTAGCTACCGGCACTGAAGAAGCACCGCATCCTGTGATGGACAGAGCGGATACAACGGCCACTGTTCTAAGCATTGATTTATTCATTTTTGTTTCCCCCTCAAAACATGATGATGCATTTCATTCCTGCATATGAACGTTTTGCATCTGACCTTAAGTCCGGCCGTGTTCGTTTTATCCGGACTGATACTTCACGTCGGTTTCCAGAATCTCCGACATGATTGATATTTTTTTGTCACCATGGTTATGAGGAGATTATAGTGCATATCCTTTGTGCATAATGTACTTGTATAAAAACACGAAACGTTTCATTCAGTCATCTTATATATCAAAAATCAATACAGGCAATACTAAATACCTATATAGTTACAAAATATCCAAAAAAACAGTATCATCAAATTATAAATAATGCCGATAAAATAGATATAAGCGGATCAGATGGTCTTAAGTCCACACCGGGGCCGGGCTCATATCTGTCCGGCATGGGCCTTTGATACTCACATTTAGATATAGTCAGGCGGTCCGATATCTGTTTTTGAAACTTAGATCATTACGGAGTTTTTATGGAAAGAGAAATAAGACGCAGGCAAAGCATACTGTCAGTCACCGGAAACGGTGTTATGTTCCTCGGTATGTGGAGCTTTCTGAAAATAAATCTATATTTCATATTGGGCCGGAATGCCATTTTGGAGGATATCCTTGAGGATCAGTCCATAGATGAAAACACCTTACTGCTGATAATGTATATCATCTCCATGATCCTCGCATCCCTGGAGCTCTTTTTCCGTATAAGGGTAGGTCGGGGCGCCATAGCCGAATCAAGAGATGAAAAAAAGCCTAAAAGATATATAGGCATGGCTATGACCCTTATCATCCTGTACGTATTTTCAGTGATTTTCACAGTTTTCAATCTGGATTTTACCAAAGACGGTTTATGGGACCAACTCGCCTCCATGATAGTGGACATTACTTCTCTGGTTATGCTGATAGAACTGGTCAGTTCCGCAAGTGTCCTCCGTAAAATAAAGCAACAGATGGGATAATATCTATGCAGAAAGATTTTCATTACTACGCCACATATTGTGCAGCCATACTTTCGGGCTACACCCATGAAGAAGCCATGGACATATGCTACAGCGCCCAGTTTGTGGACCTGTGTTCTGCCACCCTGCTATCGAAGCTGAAAGCTCCGAAGTCAGCCGCCACTACACAGCTTCAGCTGGAACTCATGGATTCAAGAACAGATATCGTAAGCCTTCAGAACATAACCCGCATATGGTCATCATTTCATTTTCTTCCGGGGGATCTTTATGCCCAAAAAGAAAAGTGCTCCAAGCGATATCTCAATAAATACCGACTCATATGCAAGCCCAACAGCGATCTTATGGTGAGCACAGTCGAACATGCAAAGAACAGTTCCCTTCAGGCCGTAGGCATTGCCATGCACGTTCTCGCTGACACCTGGGCTCACAGCTATTTTGCCGGCACCCCTTCTCTTGTCATCAACAATACCGACTCATACTTTTTTGAACTTATCCCCGATGGCGAGACATTTTCCGAAAGGCGTATAACATTTAAACATAAAACCTCCATCAGCGATGATCCCGACAGCTCCACATACGTAAGCAGCCTTTATCAGAGCTCCGAGAATTCCATCATGAATCTCGGGCACGGCCGTGCGGGACATCTTCCTGACTACAGCTTCATACGTTACCGCTATCTTCCGGCCTGGGGTGATTACGACGATATCCTGAAGGACAATCCCTCCGATTACATTCATGCCTTCACCCAGATGATAGAAGCCATGAAGTATATCCGTGGTGCCAATGCCTCTTTCCAAAAATCATGCTATGACTTTGAGGCTATTTCTCCCTACAGAGATGAGATCGATTCGATCCTTAAAAAGCGTCAGCTCGATGCCTGCGCCGACTGGAAAGCCTTTGGTGAAAAGCTTTCGGGACACACCATCGAAGATTTTGATCTCCAAAAATATCAGAGCGAATATACGGAAGCCGCTCAGGATCAAAAAGACGAAACTTTCATCGGAAGATTTATCCTTGCTGCCATGGTCCAGAAAAGCATGGTCACCAATGCCATCTTTGAATCAGGCAATATCCTTGCAGGTTTTTCCGTGAACTACTGGAAGAAAGGTTTCAGGGGAATAAAAGACTATAAGAAACTTTTGGATCTGTTCAGGCTATGACACGCCCCACATTTTAGGAGTAACCATGACAGCATTACAGCGAATCAAAAACATAATAACAGCGCTTTTTATGATAGTATGCAGCATCATACTTCTGTGCTTCCCGGAAAACGGGTACTACATCGTTTTGCTTTTTCTCAGTTTGTCACTGACTATCTATGGTGTGAAAACCCTCTTTTATTATTTCACCATGGCAAGAAAGATGGTGGGCGGACAAAGCATTCTTTACAGAGGTGTTGTCATACTGGATCTAGGTATCTTCTCTCTGACCATAGCTGACAACCCGACGGTTTTTGCAATCGTATATCTTCTTTTGATTCATCTTTTTACCGGTGTGGTAGACATACTCCGGGCACTTGAAGCAAAAAGTATCTCTGCCCCTGCATGGCGGTTCAAATTCGGAAGCGGAGTGGTAAACATTGTACTGGCACTTGTAGCTTTTATAGCAGGCGCAATCATGAAATCCATGGAAACCCTGGTATATCTTTACTGTCTTGGACTTTTATCTTCTGCAGGTGCAAAGTTCATCAGCGCCTTCCGCAAAACCGCAATAGTTTACATTCAGTAAAACGCCCGTGTAATTACCTGCAACGTAAATAAGTCCTCCGCGTGTCCGGAAGCCATCACTTCCGGTCGTATTCGAAACTTTCGCCTGTTATAAACGTGCGCCGTAAGGCGCAAAACAAAGGCGTCGCATTTTAGTGCGACGCCTCCTGCTTGTCCAAAGACTATTTAATTGTAAACATGATGGTCAGACTGTCTTTATGCTATGTTGGCTGCCTTTGCCTTCTGCATCTCATCAGAATGCTCTGAGATACCGTGCTTCTCTGCATATCCTGTAAGGATAAGTGTAAGAGCGCCGTCACCTGTTACGTTGCAGGCTGTTCCGAAGGAATCCTGAAGTGCGAAGATAGTGAGCATAAGTGCGGTTCCTGTCTCATCAAATCCAAGTACGCTGATGATAAGACCGAGAGAAGCCATAACAGTTCCGCCTGGAACTCCGGGAGCTCCGATAGCGAATACTCCGAGAAGCAGACAGAAAATGATCATCTTTGATACAGGCGGGAACTCACCATAGAGCATCTTAGAAACTGCCATTACGAAGAAGGTCTCTGTCATAACGGATCCGCAAAGATGGATGTTTGCAAAAAGCGGAATACCGAAGCTTACCATATCATCACGAAGTGTAGGCTCTGACTTCTTTGCGCACTGAAGTGCAACTGAAAGAGTAGCTGCTGAAGACATGGTACCAACTGCTGTCATGTAAGCAGGACCGTAATTTTTCAGGATGTTCATGGAATTTCTGCCTGAATAAGCACCTGCGATTCCGTAAAGCAGTGCAAGCCAGATATAGTGTCCTATCATTACGATGATAATGATTGCAAGGAAGATAGGAAGCTGCTTTGTAATGGAACCTTCGTATGCAAGTGTACAGAATGTTGTTCCGATAAGGACAGGAAGTACAGGAATAACAAACTTTGTAACTATGCTGAGAACGATGCTCTGGAATTCCTCAAGGATACCTGTTATATACTTGCTTGAATTCCATGCTGCTGCAAGTCCTACAAGTACTGAGAAGAACAGGGCTGACATTACAGGCATGATCTGTGGAATATCAAGTGCGAATACCGGTGAAGGTATCTCCTTAAGTCCGTCAACCTCAGGATTGATAGCCATGTGAGGCAGGATAGTGTAACCTGCTGTTGTAGCAAAAAATGCAGCACCTATGGATGATACATAAGCGATGCAGAGTGCAACCATAAGCATTCTGGAAGCATTATTTCCAAGTCTTGTGATTGATGGTGCAATGAATCCGATGATGATAAGCGGTACACAGAAGCTGATAAACTGTCCTACAATGTACTTAACGCAAACAAGTACATTAAGGACTGCCTGTGAAGCTGCGCTGCCATCACTTGAATTCAGAATAAGACCTACGACAATACCTATCGCAAGCGCGCACAATAGTTTAAATGGTAAACTGTGAATAAAGCCTTTCTTTTCCATCCCCTTAATCCTCCGTTAAAAAAGTTATTTGGCTTTAATGCCAGACCCTTCATGAACCTGCCGCTTACTTTGGAAACGCCATCCATAATAATTCACTTTCCAAAAAACGGCATCAATTGCAGGATCTGCCACGTACTTTATGTGAGCCGATTACCAGGCCATCCTTGGATTTTTCATCCCTCCGGTCATCGGATCATATACGTATTAAATACATTTCCATCTATATATATTTTAATAAATTATGCGACTTATATCTATATCGAATAACAAAAATAAACTATATTCCCCGAAAGACATATTTCCTGTCTTTTTATCCCTTGAATGAGATGATGTCTTTACATCACCTTAGGAAGATTCCACTCATACCTCATGGCCAGGTATCTCAGTATAACGATGACAACGAATCCTGAGATGACAGAGATGCTCTCATCAGAAGTGACACCGAATACAAAAGCCATTAGTATGCCCCCTGCAATTGAAGCCACGGCATAAACATGCTTTCTGAGTATGTCCGGCATCTGGTTTGCCATGATATCACGAAGTGCTCCGCCACCTACACCTGTTATAAATCCAAGAAAAACTATAAGGAAAATATTGTCTCTGTGACCGGCTTCAATACCTATCCATATTCCATCTGCAGTAAATGCAGCAAGCCCCAGGGTGTCAAACCAGAAAACCAGTGTATCGTACCACCTGACAATCTTTTCAGGTATATGCTTATGCATGGAGAGCCAGATAAACATTACATTGGCAACAAAAAAAGCTATGCCTACATAGAAAGGATTCCTAAAGGCCCTCGGCGGAATGTCTCCAATGATGATATCCCTGAGTATTCCGCCGCCGCAGGCTGTAGTGATGGCAAGAATGTTTATTCCGAAAATATCCATCTTCTTTTTAACGCCTAAAAAGGCACCGGATATAGCAAAGGCAATAGTACCAACAAGGTCCATTAAACCAAGGATAGTGGTATCCATGATTTTTTCCTCCGATAAAAAAGCCCATCACACCGCGATAATCACGATTTGATGGTCGAATTAGTGATTTAATGATATAAGTGTCAATAGTCGATATGGTACCGCTTCGCGCTTTGCGCTCACGCGTTCCTCCTACTTTTGTGCAAGCACACGTGGGAGAATACTTATGACACTTATATCATTTTATGCTCATCGTGAAAATAAATTGCAGTTTAGTTTCCAAGCATGATATTCAGAATTTCTTCATCGGTTGAACGCATGCCTTCTCTTCCCATTCGGCCCACTCTTGCAATAGTATCTTCGATGTCACCTACAACAAGACCTTCGCCGTCCTTAAAATTAAGCTTGTTCACCGCAAGATCATATGCCAGGAAACCCATGGAGATAGAAGCTGCAATCTTTGCGGCGCAAGATGACTTGGCTCCGTCGCAGACCATTCCTCCGATTGTAGATATAGAGTTTACAATTATGTTACCAAGAACCTCAAGAGGCTGTCCCTCTATGTAGGCTATACCCGACACGGCAGCACAGCCGGCACAGGTAGCACCGCAATAAGCTGAAAGATCACCTATATACTTCTTCTGAAGAAGCGCCATAAGGTCTGCAAATGCAAGTCCTCTTATGAGCTGCTCTTTGCTGATGCCTTTTTCTTTGGCATAAACAATAATAGGAACACTGATGGCGATACTCTGATTTCCTGAACCTGAATTGATTACCACAGGAAGAGCGCAGCCGTTCATTCGCGCATCACTGCCTGCTGCCGCATAAGCAACAGCCTTAAAGCGGTAATCATTCTCTCCATACATCTTTATGTACTGTCGTCCGATTTCGGAACCATAAGGATTTCTGATTCCTTCTTCCGCGATTTTAATATTGCATTCAATCTGTCTCTCGATAAGTTCGTGAACATCCTTCATATCGAAACAGTTTACGAACTCATAAATTGACTTCAGATTAAGAATGGAATTGTCGTTCTTAAGAAGATTGAGAGAAGGATTAGAAACAAGAACTTCACCATTCTTCTCGATTCTTGTTATATAAGTATGCTTCTCGGAAATCTCAACCAAAGCGCTGTCAGAACCTGCAAAAACCTCTGCTCTGATGTAAAGATTGTCCTTGCCGGTGACAAGATGGCAGTGGCAGAGATCCTGTTTAAGAAGACCGTCAAGCTGTGCTATCTCATCTTCTGTAACCTTGCTGACTACTTCAAGTTCCAATGAAGGATCACCGAAGGCCGCTCCAAGAATTGATGCAACCTCAAGTCCTCTTCTTCCTCCGGAATTAGGAACTGTAACAGCTTTAACATTTTTAATGATGTTGCCGCTGCAGTAAAGCTCAATCCTTTCAGGCATTCTTCCCAGAACTTCACGTGCCTTGGCATTGGCATATGCAACAGCGATAGGCTCGGTACATCCCATGGCAAGTCTGAGTTCTGCTGTAAGTAATGTTATAAAAGAATCATATATCTTTTTTTCCATTTTTTCCTCCACTGGTCAGACAACTTCAAAATATTCATTATCCCATTAGATTTAATCATTTGAACAGCTGACGCAATATATGTTTCATTCTTGATTTTTGTTTAAGGGGAGCGTCGGCCTAAAAGATTTATTCTCCTAATACCGACGCTTATATCAGTGATTTGGAATTATTTCTGTTTCTTTGCGTAGAAGTAAACAAAGATAGGGATAATTACATATCCTATGATCATTGATACTATTGCAAAGTAGTTAAGACTTGTACCGGTTTCTGTTGTGGTTGAGAAGCTTCCAGCCCAGTTGAACTTGAAAAGAAGAAGTGCTGTAAGTACAAGTGAAAGTACAGAAACCACAACGTCAGTTGTGAAGTTCTTCTTAGCTGTCTCTACTGTAGGATTCTTGGTCTTTCCGTAGAAGAACATGATAACCGCGATAGGTACGAGAATGAACTGTACGAAACGAGCAATGGTTGAAATGATCATGATACCCTTCATGTCATAAGCAAATGCCATAGGGATAACGATTGCAAACAATGTTGTAATGATGAAGGCATTAACAGGGATATCCTTTGCATTTCTCTTTGCAAATACTGCAGGAACCTGCTTTCTGTGAGCCATAGCCTCAAGAAGTCTCGGTGTGTGGAATGAAGAAGCTACATTGATACCGAACATTGATACGAAGGCACCGATGACAACGATATTCTTTATAAGAGGATTCTGGAAAACATCTGCAAGAACAACTACGGATGAACTTGTTACCATAGCAACAGGATCGATCATCATGGCTGTGAGAATGATTCCGAAGTAGATTGCTGCAACGATACCGATAGCAACAGGAATAGCTCTCGGAAGATTTTTCTCCGGCTCTTCCATGTCTTCTGCTCCGCTGGCAACACTCTCAAATCCTGTGAATGCATAGAAAGCTGCAACAAGTGCTGTTACGAAGTTGGTTGTTGTCATCTCAGGTACAATCTTGATGCCGTCAGCATTAACAAGAGCATCTACTTCCGCCATGTGGTTTCCTGTCATCATGGCAATGACTATGCCTGCGAAAATTGCGATAACAAGAGCAACACACTTGCCGATGGTTGAAAGGTTGGAAACCAGTGAGAAGATCTTTGTTCCCATAACGTTTACAATGAAGAGAACAATCATGAGAATGATAAATCCTACAGTCTGCATGCCGAAGGTAATATCAGCTGACTGATATCCAAGAATCTGGAATGCTGTTTTGATAACTCCGGTTGCCATAACGCCCCAGGCGATACTTGCAGAAACGAATCTTGTGATTCCTACATAGAGACCTGCATCGTCTCCGAAAGCAGTTCTTACATAAGCGTAAGCCGCCCCACTCTCACGGGTGTACTTACTCGCGCTTGCAAAGGTAAGGGCAAGGATTACTGCGAATACTGCAGCGCATATATAAATGAAAGGTGCCATACTTCCTGACTGCTTCGCAACTCCGCCCGGTGACAGGAAGATACCTGTTCCGATGATTGAGTTGATGGTCAGCATGACTATGGACCAGAATTTAAGTTTTGCTTTTTGTTCCATGACTATCTCCTTGAAATATTTCTATACTATCGGATTGAGTTATCTGCACTGATCAACCAGCGCCTTGAAAAGATTGAGCATGTGCTCGTTTGTTGCGTGCATCATCTCAGGATGCCACTGCACTGCCACGATAAATTTTGCAGTTTTATGCTCAAGACCCTCGATTGCGCCGTCCGGAGCTGTTGCTGCAACTGTAAAATCCTCTCCTACGCTCTTTATCACCTGATGGTGGAAAGAATTAACCGCTATACGGTTTTCTCCGAAAATCTTATGAAGTTTTGTTCCTTCGGCAATGTTTACATGATGACTTGGCATGTCCGGGGTATGTCCCTGATTATGCTTCAAAGCATTGTCCATCTCACTTAGATCCTGATACAGCTTTCCCCCCTCTGCTGTTGCTATGATCTGTGAACCTCTGCAGATTCCGAGAACAGGCATATCCTTTTCCTTTGCTTCTCTGTAAAGAGCATAATCAAATTCATCACGCTCAGGACAAACACCCCCAAGTCCACGATGAGGCTCTTCTCCGTAATTTAAAGGGTAAACATCCTGTCCACCTGAGAGAATCAATCCATCGCAGAGAGAAAGCGCTGTTGAGACCGCTTCCTTATCTCCGGACATGGGTATCATGATAGGGATTCCTCCTGCTGCAAGAACTGATCTTACATAATCCCTGTTCACATAAGATCTATGATATCCTGGAAACATACCACCTTCATCGATGATGATACTGGTGGAGATTCCGATAATTGGTCTGTTCACTTTGTTGTCTCCTTTCAACTTTTCAGGTGAAGTTTAGTTTTATCCATCAGTTTACCAACGGATAACGGCTTGTGTTCTTACTAAACCGACCTTTGTGTTCGCCAATATTTACATGTAGTGTATCAGAATAAAAACAGCATGACAAAAATATGTCAGTTTCTCCGCATGAAACTTTTTCATGAAAAGTATCGTCAAAATTGACAAATCAACTTTATAAGGCTATCATTTTACTTAATGCTTACACAATTATAAAAAAACCGTGAATTGTTCAATTTTAATGAAACATTGTGACACCTTTCACATGATTTGTGTCAGGTTCCGTAGTACAGCAACTAACTTAATTTGGGGAAAGGCTCATAAAGAATGCAGGAAGTACTTTCAGATATAGGCGATAAAATCAGATTGTACAGAAAGAAACAAAAGATGACTCTGGACGATTTGGCAAAAAACATATGTAAAAGCAAGGCCACTGTGTCCAAATATGAAAAAGGGGAGATATCTATCGACATCTCCACACTATATGATATTGCAAATGCCCTGGATGTAAACATTGAACAGCTTCTCTACGAAAAGCCTGTGCATAATAATGAATACAGAGGAAGCAAAATCCCGCATTTTTTCAGGGATCTCACACATTTCTACGGATACTGGTATGACGGACGTTCCAATTCTGTTCTGCGAATGCGTTTCGATGTGAGTCATTCGGACGTTGATAATCAACAGAAGCTCATGGGATACCTGAATTTTTCAGACTACGACCACTACCCTGTCTGTGAAAACACCTATTACGGTACCATAGAGCATTTTGATGCCTTAAGCAATGTTCAGCTTATAAATAAACATTTTCCATTGGAGAAGGTCAGTATACAGATTCTCGCCACATCCCTGGATTTCACCTACAAGTGGGGACTCTGGCAGGGACTTTCCACGAGACCCCTTATGCCCATGGCAACAAAGATGATCATCTGCCATGAGCGTATGAAGGAAGACGAAGAACTCATCAATATGCTTAAGATATCAAAAGAGGATATACGACTGTTAAAGCACTACAATATGTTGACAGTACTGTGACAGACAGCCTGCGATATGCCTGTAAATATGAGTTTCTGCCATGCTCCCCTCGCCCCAAATAAATAATAATCATATGAGTACGATATGAGCTTAAAGGGATTATTTCTTAAAACTTTGCCCTATTCTTTCGTTTCTTAAGTATTCCAAGAATCAGAGCTGTGAACATGGAGCCTCCTCCGATGGCAACACAATAAAGTAAGGGGTGTCCCACCACCGGCAGAACAAATATGCCTCCATGGGGCGCCGGCAGGGTGCATCCGAAGATTGATGAAAGAAATCCTGCAAGTGCGGAACCTGCAATGCATGAAGGTATGACTCTGAAGACGTCTATGATCACATAGGGAATTGCTCCTTCCGTAATAAACGCAAGTCCCATAAACAGGGATACCATTCCGCCCTGCCGTTCCTCCTTACTGAACATATTCTTAAAGATAAAAGTAGATAGGGCGATACCTATAGGGGGAACCATACCTCCTGCCATGATTGCAGCCATAATGATGCTTTCCTTGGAGTCTATGGAAGAAAGCCCATAGTTGTACGCTATTTTGTTGATTATTCCGCCCATGTCTACCGACATCATTCCTGCCGCAACCGTGCACACCACATGAATACCACGGGATTTGGCAAAATTCAGAAAAATATTGAAAACCGAGCCAAAGGCATTGGTGATGGGGCTGATAATAAAAAATGATATGGCCTGAACTATGGTCAGGCTGAATACCGGATAAATGATGATAGGAGCAGCGCCCCTGAAGAATTTGGGAAGCCGGTTCATAAAGAGATTTATCTCTCTGCTGATCACCCCTGCCGCAAGCCCGGCCAGAGTCGCACCTATGAATCCGGAGTTGGTATTTATCACCATATATCCGCCTACAAAACCAGCCATAAATGCTGATTCTCCTGCAAGACTGTATGCCATAAATGCAGAAAAAACAGGGAGCATAAAGTTAAAGGTAGTATCTCCCAAAAATTTTATATATGTAGCTATGGATGTGATGGAACCGAGGTCTGATCTTTCATCAACAGAAAGGGATGAAAGATCGATACTTGCCGCATCAAAAAGAAAAGCAAGGGCAATCAGAATACCGCCGCCTGCAACAAAGGGTGTCATCCACTTAACCGCAAAAACCACGCTTGAAAGAAACCGCTCCTTCAATACACTGATGAGACTTTCAGTCATCTGTGACATACTCTGCCCCGGTGTTTCCGGCTTATATCCCGAAGTACTGTCAGAGACATTTGATGAGCCGAAGCTTAGGACTTCCTTTACCCCGGCGGTTTCTTTCTCTGCTGCTTCTTTTTTCGAATTACTGAAAACGGTGACCGTGTTCCGACCATTCTGTTTTGACTCATACAGGGCGATATCTGCATTTTCGCATAATTCGGATAATGTCATGGCTCTGTAAACAGGAGTTACACCCACACTCACTGTAAAAGAGCATACTTCTTTTTCGGAATCCTCCCGGATTTCATCGCACATATCAAGAAGTACCGAATAGGCTTCCTTAGCCGGAAGATTGATGAGACCTATAAATTCGTCTCCTCCCCATCTTCCAGCCATACCTCCGTTTTTCGAAACCAGTTCCTTTATATGGTCAGCCAAAAGAACCAGCGCCGCATCTCCGCTTGCATGACCGTTTAAGTCATTTATCTGTTTAAAAAAGTCTATATCCAGAAGAAAGAGCGACTGTCTGTCAGCCGCCGCAGGCATCTGTTCAGCTTTCCTTTTGAAATCCGCCGTGAAGGACTTTCTGTTTGCCAGCCCCGTCAGTTCATCCGTAGTGGCAAGCCTTATCAGCTTTGTATTGTATCTGGAGATGATGTTTGATATCAGCACTATGAGCACTATGACCAGAATCACCCCGAGAGAAAAAATCACCGCATACTGCATGCGCTGTATCTGTCTTTCATTTGAACCATCATTTACGACTATCAAACGATAGTTTCCATGAAAAAAACTGTTGGATATACATATTTCTCTGTCCGCAAGAAAAAGCTTTGTTCCGCTGGTCCATACGGACATACCCGAACCCTCCGTATCCGTGTTCAGATACTTCGAAGGAAACTCCGATTTATTGTTATCGGCTTGTGCAAGAATATTCCCTGATGAGTCTGTAAGCCAAAGTGATATCCCTTCATTTGCCCTGCCTGCGGTATGATCATTGAAAATCTTTGTGACATTCAAATCCCTGTTTCCGGACCAGCTTTTACCGGCAGTATCATCAAGGACATAAGACAGTTCAACCACAACCATCTTAGTCTCGGATTCCTGATAGTTCAGCATAAGGCCGGTGCTGAGGTAGGCAATGGTAAGCATGAATAAAGCAAAAGCGCCGATGATGACCAGGAATATGATACTCAGCTGTCTTTCATTGGCTTTGTCATTCACGACCGGTTCCCTCCTTTCCATACGCATCAGGCAATGGTCAAAATATATATACATACATCGACAAAAAACACTTTTTATATTACCACTTTCTATGCACTGCATAAGCCGGTTATCCATGCGTCTCTATGTCCGGTGTTTTACCGCTTACCCTGGCTTACAACTCAGCAGTTTTACCACTAAAAACAATTTTTTCTGATAAAACTCAGCTTTTCTGTCGAAATATATATAAGTAGTGTGAACCGGATTCTATAGCTTAAATCAGCAATCATTTTTCCGGTTCTTAAGACCTCTTATCACGGAATTCACGAACTAAATCAAAGGAGCCAAATGAATCGAAAAACCGACAGTTTAATTTTCAAACTGCTTATAGTTTTTCTGCTGATCACTGTCATAGCGGTCAGTACAAGCGGTTACATCACCTACAGGCAGGAGTATAAGAGATACCTGAAGAATTGTCAGGATCAGATACAGGCTGTCTCCGGTTTTCTGTGCATTCTTGTAGAAGATGATTCCGATGAATTTCCGTTTTTCAAAGATTATCTCATTAATCACAGAGACGAACTTTATCTCCCTATTGATTTTGATACCGACTGCTCTGAAGCGGAGTATTATTTCCATAACCTTCTTGATAAAAAGTTTCCGGATCTTGAATTCGGTGAAGATTACAGCTACGAGGATTTTGATAAGGAAACCAGTGAGGCCTGCACTATATATAACTATCTGTATTGGTCCGACATATTCTGGAAGGCAGAAAAAACCATGAACGTTCCCTATGCCATGCTTTTGTTCCCTAAGGGAGACGGTTCCGATGAGATGTATTACATCATTGATTCCGGAAGAAGACCCTATGTTGATGACGAAACACGCATGCGTATGTGCGACCTTGTTGATATGCCCCGGGAAGGCCACGAAAAGCTATGGAAAACCTGGGAGACCGGTGAACAGCAGACAGGCTTTGATGAGTCTTTAAATTCCTACGGAAAAACCTATGCTTTCTATACCCCGCTTTACATGAACGGTGAACTTGTGGGAATAGTAGGTGCAGAAACATTTACGGAAAAGATTAACAAGGATATCCTGAAAAACGCCATTGAGCAGATGGCGGTTGTCGGTGTGATTATCGTCGTGTCCATGGGGCTTCTTCTTATCTTTATTAATGAGATCTGCATCAAACAGATTTCACATCTTCAGGCTGAGGTACAATCATATACGGATAGCAAAGATCCTTCCATTGCGGACATTATCATCAAGAATGCCAAGGGCAGAAACGAAATCACCGCCCTTTCCATGCAGATCGCATCCATGATAAAAAGTATCCATGAGTATATGAACACTCTGAATACCACCATCCTGGAACTTAAGACCGCCCAGGCAAAAAATGCTGAGCTGAGCATTCAGGCAGACCGGGATAATCTGACGGGAATAAGAAACAGAAATGCTTACGAAAAAGAAGTGCAGCTCATAGAACTGCACCTCAGTGAAGAAGATGATGAAAAATTCGGAATCGCCATGATCGATCTCAATTTCCTGAAAAAGATCAATGACACCTATGGTCACGAAAAGGGCAATGTTGCAATCAAAAAGCTATGCCGCATAGTCTGTGTGAATTTTGCCCACTCTCCTGTTTTCAGGATAGGCGGAGATGAGTTCGTGGTCATCCTGAAGAACAGTGATTATGATGAGGCAGATGCCCTGATTCAAAAATTCAAGGATATAATTACAGAAAGCTCAAATGACGAATCTCTGGATCCCTGGGAGCGTGTATCTGCAGCAATCGGATGGACCCTCTATGACCCTTACAATGATTCCGGTGTGGAATCAGTTTTCAAACGGGCTGACGGCCTGATGTACGAAAATAAGAAATCCATGAAGGCAGAACGGGAATGAGTTTATAGCGTTCTAATTTAAAGGGACTGTCGCTTTAGTGCGACAGCCCCTTTGACATTTTAAACCCGGTATACCCAGTATACTCGGTTTATCATACCGGATATAAAAACCTCTTAAATTATTAACTTGCGGATTTTAATGAGCTATCCAGTGTCAGAGTTTTGGTAATCTTACGCTGGTTCCAAAGTGAGTAAATGATTACAAGTATAGCTACTCCAAGGAAAGTCATGGCGATAGGCGAATTAAATATTTCCATGATCTCACCCTTATGGATATTCATAAAGCGCGCATAGTTCTTCTCGCACATTGGCCCGAGAATAAGAGTAAGCAGGATTGGCGACAAAGGAAACTCATACTTGTTCATGATCCAGCCAAATATACCGAAGCCAATGCATACTCCTACATCAAAGACATTTTTATTGATCGCATAGGCGCCCAGAAGAGATATGACCATGATGACAGGATACAGCATAGTCTTCTCAACAGAGACTATCCTGGTGAAAAATCTGACACCGGCGCAGCCTACCACCAGCATGGCAAGATTGGCTACCATGAGAGCAGCAAATACTCTGTAGACGATAGGCAGATTGGAAACATACATCATAGGGCCGGGCTGTATGCCTTTCATGATAAAAGCACCGAGTAGAACCGCTGTTACAGCGTCTCCCGGAACACCCAGGCTTAAAAGAGGAATCATTGCACCTCCTGAACAGCCGTTGTTGGCTGACTCAGTTGAGGCAACTCCGTTTGGTATACCGGTACCCCAAAGCTCAGGATGTCTGCTGGCTGACTTATTGGCTCCATAAGATACAAACACGGCGATGTCTCCGCCTGCTCCGGGAATGGCACCTATAAAAGTACCGATTACTGCTCCGCTCAAGATATTGGGCCAAATCTTCTTAATGGTCTTCATATCAGGAAGCACTCTGTCGATCCTTGCATTGGAGGTGAGCTGCTTCTCCTCTCCCCTTACTATCTTCTCCACGCCGCCTATAACCTCGGCAACAGCAAACATACCGATCAGTGCCGGAATAAAGGCAAAGCCCTCCAGAAGTGAGGTCTGAGAATAGCTGATGAATCGTGCCACTCCGTTAGTGGGGTCAAGACCCACAGTACAGATGAGCATACCGAAAAATGCTGATATCATACCCTTGATAACACTTTTTCCGGATATTGAAATGATTACACTGAGACCGAAAATAGCCAGCATGAACATCTCTCCGGGGCCAAAGCTCATAGCTGCCTTGGCAATCACCGGTGACAGGAAGGTCATGATAAGAGCACCTATGATTCCTCCGCAGAAGGATGAGAACATCGCCACCGACAGCGCCAGTCCGGCCTGACCGTTTCTGGTCATCGGATAACCATCGATAGTAGTTGCCGCCGCAGAAGGTGTTCCCGGTGTATGAATAAGTATTGCAGAAATAGAGCCTCCATACATACCTCCGCAGTAGATTCCAAGCAGCAGTCCGATAGCCGGTATAAGATCCATTCCAAAGGAGAACGGTACCAGAAGTGCCACACCCATGGTGGCAGTCATTCCGGGAATAGCTCCCAGCAAAACTCCCCCCAATGCTCCCACAAGAGTCATCAGAAGTACCTGGGGATTTAAGAACACTTCAAGATAGCTTGAAAACAATAATCCGAAATCCATCGTACATCCTCCTTAAAAAATCATATCCACTATATCGCGCAGGAAGGCAAGAGGTCCCAATGGGATGTTAACCTTTAGCAGTGTATAGAAAAGAAGCCACATTCCAAGAGGAACCAATATGGATACCGATATCATGACTTTCCAGTTGCGCTTGCCGATGAGGAACATGATAATCAGGCAGGCCAGGGCAGATACAATCACATACCCCAGTAAACTGAAGAGCGCCACATAAGCTATGCAAATGACGATAACTATGAGCGATGCCTGCATGCCTTTATCCTTAACAGGATTAAGAACCGGTGCAGGAGCAGCCTCCGGATCGTCATCTTTCATATTTATGAGTTTCAGTAATGATATGATAAAAAGTATAGCCGCAAAGAACACGAGACCTATGATCATTATCTGCGGAAAATCAGCGGGTTGGACATAGTTGCCTTTCACAGTCTGGAATCTGGTTGACATAATCCAGCTCACAATCCCGATAAGAAGGAAGACTACGGAACCGATCAGATTTGAGAAGGCCACCGTGTTGAATTTATTTTTCATGAATGTCCTTTCTGTTTAAAAAGCGGATCCAGGCCGGGATGCCATCAGATCCGCAAGCAATTAAAGGTTAAAAAATCATAGCGCGCCGCCGGCATGCTATGATTTTTTTATTCGCGATAAGGCTGTCAAACACATGTCATGTCTGGACGAACATACATTTGACAGCTCAAATTATAGAGCAGAGCCTTTTATCTCTCCCGGTTATGATATGCTTTACATTCCAAGAGCCTTCATAGCAGCTGCTACATCTGTTGCATTCTGCTTGAGAAAAGCGCCGTAGGCATCAGCATCGAGATAGCTGATGGTCTGACCTGCATTCTTCATATAAGACTTGAAATCCTCATTCTCGATAGCCTTGGCACAGGCATTTCTCAAAGTAGTAAGCTGTGATTCATCAAGTCCCTTTGGAGTTGCAAGTCCACGCCATGTGAAATAAGTAGCGTTGACGCCCTGTTCCTTACATGTTGGCACATCGGGGAATGCAGGATTACGCTCCTCATCCATGACACCAAGACAAATGAGATCACCTGACTCTATGAAAGAACGAGCCTCAGCAAGAGATACAGTAACACCGTTAATGAAACCACCGGCTGCATTCTGAACAGCTGTTGCTGCGCCCTCTTCGTAAGTGATCATATGGATATCGATACCGGTCTCCTCCATGAGATAACCACCGGCAATATGCCAAACGGAAGCATTGGAAGAACCACCCATCTGTACTTCTCCCGGATGAGCCTTACAGTAATCAATAAAGCTCTTAAGATCTGTAATACCGTTTTCCTGAGCCCATTTAGCATTTACTGTAACAGATGCAGCATCCGTGTTAACACGGCACAAAAGATCATAGCTGTCACTGGTGAGCTGGCTTGTGCCAAGAGGACCATAGGTTGAAAGCTCAAATGTGATCATGCCGATAGTGTAACCGTCTTTTTCTGCATTGGCGATTGCCTCATGACCTACAACACCACCACCGCCTGTACGGTTGTCAACGGTGAAAGTCTGGCCGAGTTCCTTGCCAAGAGCATCTGAAAAAGCTCTTAAGCAGGAGTCTGTTCCGCCGCCGGCACTCCATGGGCAGATAACAGTCACGCCTTTAGTCGGATAGCCGGATCCGGAATTTCCTGAACTTCCACACCCGACAATCGCTCCCATTGTCATCACTCCGGCAAGAGCAATGGCGATAATTTTCTTCAAATTCTTCATCTCATTTTCCCTCCTTGTGTAAATTACAACATTGCTGTGTAAACGCTTACAGTTATTCTATAAGTATAATAAAAAAATTTGTTATGGTCAAGATTAACAACTGATTTAAATATTAAATAAGCGCCTTTGGCAAATATAACCATAATTTATACATAGAGAACGCTGCGGCTGTCCTCTTATGCTTCGCATACCGGAAACCTGCTTCCTATCAATTTCTTATTTTTAAATGTCAGTATAATTTTTTCTTCTAGAACAAATATAGTTCCGACAATGGTATAATTGACTATAGATTGAGTTGATCGTGTTTAAACTCTGTGTTTCAAAAACAGTACTGTAAAGTCAGCATTGTTTAAGTAACACATGTGTGTAAAAAAATGAGAGCTTTAAATTATAGGGAAGGAGTGATGAAACGCTATAAAATTCCATTTTCTGTGAGGGGATTCTTAAATTTATCAATTTAATCAATACGGAGGTATTTTATGAAGAATCAATCTCTGATTTGTATCTTCTGTGCAGCTTTAGTTTTAGGTCTTGCTGCATGCTCCGGTAAGAGCCCGACTTCAAGTCCTGGCACAGAAGCAGAAACAACGCAGACTGAAGCGCCTTTTGTGGAAGAAGAGCCTGTAAAGAATGAATTGAATTCCACCTCTCCCATTCCGAAAATCAATAAGGATTATGATCTTACAGAACAGATATTTGAAGAAGAAAATCTGATTCTCAGGCTGCCGAAAGGTGTCACTGCTGTTAATGAAGGCAGAGGGAAAAACATGGGACACATAACTGTCACAGATGAGGAAGACGGTTGGAAACTGATGTTCCGCCCTGATAATTTCTCTCTGAACAACATAGTTAACAATGTCAGCAATACAGTTATTTATGACGGTAACGTGGTAAAAACCGACTGGTCAAAGGATGTGGCAGGTACTCTTTCCGGGTTCCCTGTCAGGGTATGGGCCAACAATATACGAAAAGGATGGCTTCACCCTTCCAATGAAACCGATACGCCGGCTGTTGACATCATCGTGGATTATGGCGAGACTCTTGTAGGAGAATGGCTGGGCATGCACATTCGTCTTGAGGCTCTTAACCCTAAAGATGATACTAACATTTACCACTATCTATACAACAGTAAGCTGCGCGCCGTGCTGAACAGTTTTGAATGTATAAAAACTCCTGACGGAAAGGAATATACCGCAAACGGTATCACTGCATCCTTCCCGGCCCGCTGGCCTGTCAAAGTCGGTGAAAACTCTCTGGTGGCAAATATGCATTCGAACGCCCTCACCGGAGGAATCACCATGTCAACACAATACAATCCGGATCCTCAGCATCATGTGGATCAGTACGAGGGTGAACAGTTCAGTCGTACCTATGGAAGTAATGACTGGATAGGTGTTATCGCCAAGCATACCTTTGAAAAGGATGAAACTTCTGAACCGACCATACTGTATTCCATGCACCTGTTCTCAAAATTCAGCGACAGGATGTGTGCCAATGTTCATGTTTCCAACAACAGTTTCGGACCGGATGAGTTCAAGGCTTTCCTTGACAACGAACAGTTTGTGGATCTTATGAATTCGGTAAAACTCGATCCAGATGCTTGGCATCAGCCCGGTACAGCTGAAGTAAACGGTCTTCTGTCTGACGGAGGCAGTATCATGTCATACTCCGGTTCAGATGAAGAAGTTGATATCCCATCAGTGATCGGCGACTACAACACAGTCTACATCGGTTTTAATGCATTTAAGGGCAATACTTCTGTCAGAAAAATCGTCATACCTGAAGGCGTAACTGAGATTCAGGGCAATGCTTTCTTCGGTTGTACAAATCTTGAAACGGTTGTACTTCCCGAAACCCTGAACTTTATCTACCAGAACGCTTTTCGTGACTGCCCTAATCTGAAGGACGTAGTATTGCCGGAAAGTGTATCTTATGTCGGTTCCGGCGCTTATATGGGTTCCGGTACAGGAACATTCAAGGGAAGCTCTGCGGAATATGATTCTCATGCATTTGATGAAAGTGGTTTTGATAAGATAAGCTTCGCAGCAGGTGCGGTTCTTTCAGCAGACTATATTTTTGATGGCGCTAAGCTTTCTGAGATAGAGTTCCCATCTGACCTTAAAGAGCTTGGTATGGGAGCATTTGTAAACTGCCACAACCTGCAAAGGATAGAACTTCCTGAGACAGTGACAACCATCGGAGAAAGTGCATTTGCATCCATGTTCGGTCTTCCGTATATCACTCTTCCGGAGGGGCTTACAGAGATACCTGAAGGCTGTTTCAATTCAACTACCCTGGATACTCTCGTGATTCCTTCTACTGTCACGAAGATTGGTGACAGCGCAACCTTCGGTGCAGCCTGCATCGTTATCCTGTGTCCTGAAGCAGAAATAGGCGAGCGAGCAATTCAGGCAGACTACGTATACATGGAAGATGCCTATAAGCATGTATTTTCCGATCATCAGGAGCTTGAGGGAAGCTGTCTGTATCTTGACGGTGTCTATGATGCAGCGTCTCAGCTCCAGGGACATTTCTATGATGCCACAAGCTTCAGTTATCAGGTTTACCTTCCATCTGACGCTACCGTTGAAGAGGCTGATGCACTTGACCGGTTCCTGCTCTCTATAGGATATCAGGACATTGCATGGATTGGTTCCTCAAGAGACTTCATTCCTGACAGTACCTTCGACTTCGATTGTACCAGTGCAGGTATGATAACAGGATATCACGGTAACAGTGACAAGCTTGGTATACCTAACTATCATCTGTACAGAGATGATGACTGGTGGCTGACAGGCAATGTATATGGAATCGTGGATGAAGCCTTCAAGGATTCCACCTTTACCTCTGCTTACTTCCGCGGCCAGTGCGGAGACGGAATCGGATCAAGAATTCTTGCAGGCAATACTGCTCTTAAGGATATATGGTTTAATACTTCTATTATCAATGAGATAGACTCCGATAATTCCGCCAGCGGAATCCCGCATTATCAGCCTGACACCTTTGAAGGTATCCCTGATGATGTAACGGTACATCTGCCTGAAGCTATTCCTGAGGACCTACGTTCCGGCCTGGAAGAAAGCCTTCGTGCCCATGGTATACCTACAGGAGCAAAATTCGTATATTACAGTCTCAGATAACAGCTTTGTCTGATGATCTGAACAGCTAATCTTCTTTCGATTTTAATCAATGGAGAAGCTGCGAAACACAATAAAAGACAGCTATGTTTCAGATGAGCATAGCTGTCTTTATTTTTTATGATATAAGTGTCATAAGTATTCTCCACTCACGTCATAAAATATAAATAATCATTTCCTTATCACAAAGAAAAATTTTTTGTTGACGGAAATTATGCTGACTTTTACAATTTTAATCAGATAGATTTATGACAATTTAATAATGCAACTTCAAATCTCAAACCAGGTGATTTTTAAGGTATTCATTTTACTGTAACTGGTTGTTCACCACATATAGGAGCCGCTATGATCCAGAAAACATACCGCTTTTTCACACTTGATGAACTTCAATCGGTTATCGAAGTAATACACTCGGAAGCAGCATACACTACCGCTTCCGGCATTATGATGCAATTATATAACGCAAGGCTTGATATAGATGAAGATTTGCTTGTTGAATCAATATTTCAGGCTTTTCCTTCAGCATGTATCTCAGGTATCACATCTGCCAATATTGCCGGAGACAAATTCGATCTCACAGATAATCCCATCGTTCTTTCAGTGACTTTTTTCAAGAACACCACCCTTATTCAGTATGATTTCAATATGGATAATTTCACTGCCTTTGTAGCCGGACGTATCATGAATGAGCTGATGGATGAAATGGAGGATATAAAATGCCTGCAGATCTTTTACTCAACCAAAAGTATATCCATACAAACCTTTATGAAGGAATTCAGCCATAGAAAAATTCCTGTCTTTGGGGTGAAAGCCGGGAGAAGTATTACCAGAAAGAACATCGCACATGTCTATGGAAATCAGGTATATCAGAATGGTTTTGTTGTCATCGTCTTTTTAAGCAAAAACCTGAAAATATACATGGATAATAATTTTGGGTGGCAGCCCATAGGGACAGAGATGATGGTCACCGAGACCCTTGGTGATAACATCATTACTGAAATAGATAAAAAACCGGCGACCGAGATTTATGAGAAATATCTAAAGGTGAGTCCGAATCAGTATTTCGTTGAAAATGTATGTGAATTTCCTCTTATAATCGATCGTGACGGAATGCAGATAGCCAGAGTACCTGCTGCCTGTGATGAGGATGGTGCAATTCACCTTACTTCCGACATATATACAGGTGATCATTTCAGATTATCCTATGCTACTGCCGACCGTCTGCTTGCTTTGACAAGAGAATCCGTCAAGGATTTAAATACCTTTTCTCCGGAAGCGGTTTATCTTTTTGAATGCGGAAACCGGCTCAGATTTCTGGGAAAAGACTTCCTGAAAGAGATAGCTCAATACTATAAGTATTATGATCAGCTGTCCATCGTTACAGGATATGCCGAACTGTTCTTTCCTGCAGGAGGAAAAGGTGCCGATATGAACAGTTCTCTTGTTGTTGTGGGACTGAAGGAAACTGATAAAGGTGATGATGTCTTCATAACAAAAAGAGACCCTGTCCCCTATTCATTTTCCCGCAGCACACCGGACAAGGAGATTCCTTTTATTGATCGTATTCTGGCTTTTCTTGAGAGTACTTCAAAAGAGCTTGATTCAGTCAATAAAGAACTAGGTAAAATAGCCTATACCGATCAGCTGACAAAAATTTACAATCGCTGGGAACTGGAAATCAAGATAGATGAATGTCTCGAGTTGAACCGCCATGGAAAATCCTATGGACTGCTATTCTTTGATATCGATCATTTCAAATCCATAAATGATACTTATGGACATGATATAGGCGATATGGCACTTCTTGCTGTAGTTAACATCATAAAAGAGTTTTTGAAGGACGACCATACCTTCGGAAGATGGGGCGGAGAAGAATTTATCTATCTGTATCCGGCCGAATCCACGGATGACCTTATTGGTTTTGCCGAAAAAATTAGAAAAACCATCGATGAAACCTGCTTTATAACTACCAAACATATCACCATCAGTACAGGCGCCACCATGGCAAGAAATGAAGATAATATGCTGTCCTTTGTTAAAAGGGCTGATTCCGGCGTCTATGAAGCAAAAGAAACAGGCAGGAATAAGGTTGTATTAAAATAATCTTCTATCAACTCAGTAGTTTATACCGGTTTTCATCAAACCGTGTTTAAAGTGAATAAACCCTTGAAATTACGTGCTTTTTTTGTACTTCAAATAAAATCCGGCCAATATTTTTATGCCTTCCGGCCAATTCTTGAATTCACAACAATTTGTCTTATAATTCGTATTTCTGACAGCTCAATACTTTACGTATCTGCTCTTAAATAAACATTATGATTGTTCTCCGCATATTCCAACAGCTCGTCAGTAAAGCCACTCTTTGAAAAGATTACAAAGTGCTCTTTTCTGTCCTCCATATTCCATTTCACCTCCCTAGATTTATTCTTCAGAGCATCAAGAACAGATAGTCCCTTTTTTGGAATATTTGCATTCCCCGAAAAGGATATCCTTGCCATTTGAATCGTAGGCCACGATGTCGATCTCTACATCCTTTGAACCCCACCATCTGCCTACTCTGTTAAACATAAGTGAATCAGATAAGAGGTCCCAGGTCCTTTGCCTGCATATATCCTCGTAAACATAGGAAACGTGATTATCTATCAGGTTCTTATGTATCTTCTCCTCTACGAAATCTGATCTTCCTGATTCAAGAAGGCTTTTATTCGGATAAACAAATTTAAACCAGAATGAGATGAAGTTATCCTTGATGTTATATAAGCCCATCTTACTTTTTTCTGGATGCTCCTCTGTAATAGGCACTTCTCTTTCGATGATATCAAGGTCCATCAGATTCTTTAGATAGGATGTAAGTTTAATCTGATGGACTTCTAACGCAGCTGCAATCTTACCCAGCTTGTGATTTCCAGCTGCAATAGTCTTCAGTATTGAAAAATAACTTCCTATTTCTGATACTTCCTTCTGAAGCAGGAATTCGGGTTCCGCGTACAGAAATGCATTCGTTGACAATATGTTTTTCTTTATTATTTGTCCTTAAACGCTAACATGCTTTTACATATTTTATGAATCTGCTATAATAAATAATATACTGTTTATAATACATTATAGGATGATATTTATGGAAAAGAAATCAGCAACACCACTATATCAACAATTGGTTGAATCAATCAAAAATCAAATTTCTACCGGACAGCTCAAAGAAGACGATAAACTTATGACTGAACAGGAATTTAGTGAAGCATATAATGTAAGCCGCATCACTGTACGTAAAGCCATGGAATTGTTGTCTGACGAGGGTTTTGTTGTTAAGAAGCAGGGCATTGGTACATTTGTAGCTTCAAAAAAATTAAATCGTGTGATGGAAGGTGTCATGAGTTTTACAGAAAGCTGTGAAATGAATGGATGTAAAGCCTCAGCAGAACTTTTATCACTTGAATGGAAAAAAGCATCTATAAGTATAGCAAAACATCTTAACATCAATGAAGGCGATAAGGTTTTATGCATACGTAGGATCCGCGGGTGTGACGAATGGAAGGTAATGCTTGAAGAAAACTATTTTCCAGAAAAATATGGCTATATCCTTAGTGAAAACCTGAACGGATCAATTTATAAAATATTAAAAAGCCATGGTACGATACCTGTACATTACATTAAAACCGTTTCAATATGTTTTCCTTCCGAGCAGGAACAGGAAGCACTGGAACTCCCTGATAAACAGCCATTATTACTTCACAGAGAAACGGTAATGGATGCTGAGCGCAATGTTATCCACTATACAAAACTTATCATTAATCCTGAACACTACACATTGACTATAATCAGATGATTTATAACCATTATATATTCCAGTAATAATTATTTATTATGACGTTATATTACAATTAAGAGCCTTCTTGGAAGGCTCTTATATATTTTGCACATATTTTTGTTATACATCTAATTAAGTTGCAACAATATTTATGTAATTTAAAATATTTAGTTGTTACTGTTGATATGATGTTATATAATGTTTCCAACAAACATACATAGAGGAGTGTATGAATAAGGAGGAAATGATGAAATCTACAATCAAGCGTTTATTGGCACTTGGACTTACTGCTGCAATGTCAGCTTCTCTCGCAGCATGTGGGTCTTCCGCCGACATTTCTAATGGTACAAAATCCGGTAATGAAACCACATCTGGCACTAATGCTGACAGCAATGCTGCAAACGCCAGTGATACATCAGGCAACGATGTAAAAACGATCAAGTTCTTCCACCGTTTCCCTGAGGATCCTGCCAATTCTTTCATCGAGGAAAAAATAGCAGAATACGAAGCAGCACATCCAGATATTGATATCGTTGTAACCAGCGCACAGAACCAGCCTTTTAAGGAGAAAATCAAAACTGTAGTCGGTACTGCAGAAGAACCAGACATTTATTATAGTTGGGCGGGTGAGTTCTCCGAAAGATTTATCCGAGAGAATTTGATACTTGATCTTACGCCATATCTCGAAAAAGATAGTGAGTGGAAAGACAGTCTTATTGAATCACAGATGGTTAACTATACAACTTCTGACGGCATGGTCTACGGAATTCCATTCCGACTTGATGGCAAGGTGTTTGCTTATAATCGTGATATTTTTGAAAAGCTCGGACTTGAAATACCAAAAACATGGGATGAATTCCTCTCAGTTCTGGAAACAATAAAAGCCGACGGAACATACACCCCATTGGCAGAGGGCAATCAGGATCAGTGGCCTGGCGCTCATTATATCGGAACTCTAAATCAGATGTTAGTAGCTGATGATGTCAGAGCTTCTGATTTCGAGCCAACCACAAGCTTATTTACAGATCCAGGATATGTTAAAGCCTTGGATGACTTTAAACAGCTTGTCCCTTATATGAACATTGGAGTCAACGGTATGACTCACGACATGGCTCGTCAACTTTTCACAACAGGTCAGGCCGCTATATGTTATATAGAGCTTGTTGAGATCACAAACATTTATCAGGAAACAGAAGGTACTGATTTTAACTGGGGTATGTTTATGTTCCCTACTGTTGAGGGCGACGGAAATCCAGATATTCTTACAGGAGAGCCTGAGGGCTTTGTCATTTCTGCAAACACAAAATATCCTGATGAATGTGTAGCTTTCCTAAAATGGTTCCTGGGACCTGAAGTCGGTGCACAGCAGGCAGAATCTGTTGGATGGTTCAATGCATCCAAAGGTGTAGCTGATAATCTTACCGATGAGGGCTTAAAAGAGGCTTATAACCTTATTATAAATGCAGAGAAGATGGGTCCATGGTTTGACGCATCCCTATATTCTACAGTTTGTGAAGAATATCTAAGGCAGATTTCAGATGTCATTAATGGTGATGTAACATCAGAGGAAGCCATGGCAAAAATTCAGGCTACAGCTAAAGAGGCCAAATCATTAATAAGCTAATTGCTGTCGGTCTATACTTTAATTGTAAAGAGTAACAAATCACGCCTGATAAAAGCTGTTGCCAAAGATGACAAGTCAACTGGCAGCAGCTTTATTTATAACATTTTCCCATCGATCATAAACATAACAACATGCAGCATCTGATTAAGCATGGCAATCGAGGAGGTTTTTATGAATAGAAAAAAAGTAAAAAAATCACTTTATCTTTATATTGCGCCCGGCCTTTTCATGGTACTGGCATTCGTTTATGTTCCTATCATTACTAATTTTATATACAGTTTCTTTCGTCTTTCATCCTACTCA
The DNA here is from genome assembly GCF_000702885.1 of Oribacterium sp. P6A1. Lineage (GTDB taxonomy): Bacteria > Bacillota > Clostridia > Lachnospirales > Lachnospiraceae > Oribacterium. The sequence continues at coordinate 140,281 of NZ_JNKO01000009.1, forward strand.
ACGAGTATGAAATTTGTTGCACTGGATAATTATCGACGATTATTCACCAATGAAACATTCCCAATAATGATACGAAATAACATCTATTACTGTATTATCTCTTTAATTGTACAGGTTGGCTTTGGAACTATCATAGCACTTGTACTAGAAAATAAATTAGTCGGCAAAATGGGAAGCTTCTATAGAAGTGTTTATTTTATTCCATCTTTGATTTCTCTCACTGCTGTTGGCCTGATGTTTAATTTTATATATAATCCCATGGCAGGAATGTTAAATGGATTTTTAAAAACGATCGGTCGTCCTGATCTACAGCAAATATGGTTGGGTGATCGTAATCTGGCCATATTCTGTATTATAGCAATGAGTCAATGGCAATATACCGGCTATATAGCAATGCTTATGATCGTTGCTTTTCAAAATGTCTCATTGGATTATGTAGAAGCCGCTATAATCGACGGCGCAGGTCCATTACGCCGTGCACTAAGTGTATATATCCCACTAGCCAAAGAGCAGTTACTCGTATGTTCTATCATAACAATCATCGGTGCGTTTAAACTTTTCACAGAAGTCTATACCACAACAAGCGGCGGTCCTGGAAATGCTTCTCAAGTATTAGGTCTGTTCCTTTATCAGAATGCTTTCCTTCATGATGACATGGGTATGGCTGCATCAACAGGCGTACTAATATTTGTAATAACCGTAACTCTTTCGATAATCCAGCTTAAATTAACCAAATCAGGTCAGGATTAAGGAGATAATAAAATGAATAAACAGCATATAAATACAAAGCGTATCTTTATGGCTTTCCTGATTCATCTTTTTCTGATGATACTGGTACTTGTCATCTTACTTCCAATATGTTGGCTGTTTCTTAACTCATTAAAAACAAATCAGGAAATGTTCCGCGACTCAATAGCACTACCCACTGTTCCAGTATTTCAAAACTGGATAAATGCCTGGAATAAAGGCCTGTACAATTACTTCTTCAGTTCGCTGGTCACAAGTGCAATGGCACTTTGCGGTATACTGATCCTCTCTTCTTTACTAGCCTATGGACTCACAAGATTGGATCTACCCGGAAAAAACGCATTGTTTCTGATCGTATTGGGAGGAATGGCCCTCTCTGAACAGGTAGCACTAGTTCCTCTGTTTAAAATGATTCAGGCAATAGGACTATATAATACCCGTTGGGCTGTCGTCCTGCCTTATATATCATTCCGTATTCCATTTACAATGTTCCTTTTAAGATCATATTTTCTGGGGATCCCTAAAGAGCTTGAGGAAGCCGCAATACTCGATGGCGCTACAAGATTTCAAATCTTCCATAAGATAATACTTCCTATTTCAAAGCCTGTATTAGCATCTGCAGCAATAGTAAATCTAAACTTTGTCTGGAACGAGTTCCTGTTCGCCAATATTTTCCTTGAGTCAAGAAATCTAATAACTATCCCACTTGGTCTTATGACCTTTCAGGGAGACTTAAAATCCGATTACGTTACCATGTTAGCAGGTATACTGATAGCTTCACTGCCAATGGTTATAATGTATCTCAGTATGCAGAAACAATTTGT
>NZ_JNKO01000010.1 GCF_000702885.1 Oribacterium sp. P6A1
CAATCGTATTTACAAGATACATGTACCTTTCTGTATATCAGAGAAAAGATCAGGATGAACGTACTATAGGTGAAATCTTCTATGTACTTCTTAGTGAAATGGAGGACGTTACATTCCAGCATTCGCTCTTTATACTAATTGAGGCAATGACTTTAAGCATAAAAAATATACTTCACATCACAGATGAGCAGGTTGAGAAAATCTATAAGGATTTCTTCTTTAGGTTACCTGAATATATGCAGGATGCTCTAACGAGCAGCTATAAAGTGGCGTAAGATTATTTTTATCTAGAATATAGAGTTTTCAAGGTTCAAAGCCCACTTTTAATGTGGGAAGTTTAAGTAAATAAGTCATAATTTGATCCCTTTGATATATGACTATTTATTTCATGATTATGGTGGATGGGAGAGCCGCATTCTGGGCAATATTTGACATTTGGTTCATGTATTCCAGCCCCCACAATTTTGACACTTCATATAATCTTACTTCCTATTGTATAATTCTTATTTTTATATACTTACTTATAGTACTTACACTCGATAAAGTTGAAAACTATACTACTCCACATCTAAGATACTATTCGGCGCTATCCCTAGAAAAATAACATGTTCTTTCCGACCATTGCAGAACTTACTTCATGTGATACAGTATCCAGAATCCAAACTAATCTCTGATTCATAACTAAAAAAGTAGCCGGTACGATAACCGACTACTCATTAAATCATTCTTTATAAAACTTCTTTCGACTTCTTCTTGTCAATAAATATGAGCATTACATTCAAAGAAGCCTTAACTCATCCTCAGATGATGGAATTACTTGAAAATGCACTGGCGGGCATCGGAGTCATTAACCAGAAGGGCTCTCCAACTTAAATATATCTGATAAAGTAGCCGGGAACCGACTACTTTTTTTCATCAGATTCTAAGCTTTCATTTTTCTTCTGCTTGTGGTAAGCAAAACACTTTTGTATAAATCTATTTGAAAAAAGGATCACACAAAGTATATGCAAGACAAAACTAAATAATGACTCATCATATTCTTTTTTTAAAATAGCCTGAACGAAAACACCACCCCATACTATGACACATAAGCCATATTCTATCAGAGTTCTTATAGTTACTTTCTCTTCTTTCACAATCAATACCTCACTCCTTAAATCCTTCTTTAACGAGTATACAGCTTTGGATAATTACGGGTACATAGCAGTGTCCTTACAAAATATGAAGATATATGGATAACTGTAAGAAGATATTCAGCACTATATATTTTCACAACACAATGTTTTCTCATACAATCCGACCTAATCCCTTATTTTTCATCGCATATTCCTATGATTTAACAGAGCGTGACTTTTTTATAAAAATATAATAATTGACCCTATAGACAAATAGCTTCTCAGTAGTAAGATAGCGATTGCTGTGATGAATTAAGGCAATTTGTTTATTAACTGATCTGATGTATCTGGTCATTTCAATGGAGGAAACCGTAATGTTCAAAATCACAAAGGACATGCTTGATGATCACATTACTGAAACTACTATCATTTATAGCTCAGAAAACACTTACAGAGATTTTTTAAAAACTTCCTGGAACAAATACGCTTCTTCAAATATTCCTGATTTTGACAAGCTTGGAAACAGCCATCTTTCAGCTATGGTTAGTTATTTTGTGGCAAAAAAGCGCAATACTATAGTCGCATAACATATGAGGTAAATATGATTCGGTTCGACGATATTCCATTTTCTCCAAAGATGTCCCAAGCTCTGTCGAAGCTTAAGATTAATTATGTATTTCAGTCTATCTTCTACCCTGACGGAAAGACTATCTATGCCAGAGAAGCTCTTATGAGACCTCTCAATATGACCGTCACTGAGCTAATAACCGAATATACTCGTAGAAATGAACTCTATACCCTAGAAGTTGCCACCCTGTTCGTAGCTATGAAAGAATATAGGGCTCGTGGCTACTCCGAGTTACCATCTCTAAATTCATTTCCTTGCGAGACGTTTGCTGATGAGGAAATTCAAGCTTTTGGTTCTTATTTTGCCGAAAACCTTCCTCACTTTATCGTTGAGACTTTGGAATATCCTGAATTTGACCCTGTAATCTCCGCTCTGAAAAGGAAACATATATCTATTTGCGATAATCTCCTAGCTCTGGATGATTTTGGCACCGGTTTAAACACGGCAGAGATTGCTGAATTCATGAAACCGGACATAATTAAGCTTGACCGCTCTCTTCTTATGAGAATCGATTCTGATAAGAAGAAACAGGCTAACTGTGCTCAAATAATCACTGATGCTCACAAACATGGCGTGAAGATTATTGCTGAAGGCATCGAAACTAAGGCTGAGTTTGAGTGCATGAAGCAACTTGGTTCTGATTTCTTCCAGGGATATTATCTGGGGATGCCAATTTGACTAATAGGTTTTATTTATATATAACGACTTAAGACTGCGGTCCTACACCGCGAGAACCTTCGTTCTCAATGCGGGCGACTGCGGTCTTTTTTGCATTCAAAAAAAGCTCCGCCGGGTGTGCTTAAGAAAACACTTTGACAGAGCTGATTCATTGATAATAATCTCCAGGGAATTAATTAAGTTTTATTTTGGTTCATTATCTCGGCTGATTCTAGTCTTACACCCGTTATATAATATACGTAATAAGTACCGTGTACCATTTCAAAATTATTACGTACGTAACTATTTTGAAATGATACACGATACTTGATTCAATACGCCGTCCCCAGTCGGGCTACATATGGCGTGTGATGAAGTCTATCCTCTACTTATGTAAAAGCATAAGTGAAGGAAGACTTCATCACACTTATATCATATTGTTATAAATTAATTATGGTTTCTTATGTGCTCGGCAATACTGATGGAGAAACCAGACGGTGAAACCATCATCGTAGACTTTGATGAACCAGTATTCGTAATCTTCCCACCCTGTGCGTTCGTGAAGCCTTTTTCCACAAGCATCTTATACGCCTCATCAAAGTCGCGGACGTTCATGCGAATAGTTGTGATGTCTTGCTCAACGGGAGCATTTGTTACATCAACGTGAAAGACCTTGCCGTCCTCGCCGGTATAACGCATACGTACACTGGTAATATTATTGTTGTTGATTCCTGTTTTCATGTGGCGACGTTCAAAGCCCATCTCCTCAAAAAGCCTGACGACGTTCTCTGCATCCTTGGTAACGATAAGTGGATTAAAACTTGTGATAGTCATAATGTAGCACTCCTTCCTAAATTAAATGATTTTATTTACTTCTTACTTATTACTTATGATAAAGATTCAAACTATTTAAATTGTTCTAATGTCATATAAACCATCTATACCTATCCATTTTCCGTCTTTCTCCGGAGTGACACGTCCTAACAGGTGTCTGTCCGCAATCAGGAGGTCCTGAATGTCTACCTTCTGCAGATCCGCTACAGTTTTTTTCCTGATGTTCAGTTGACTCCGACTGATTACTTATCATCATTAAGGTGTGCTTCAGCATACTCTGAAAAGGCGTCCTGCCAGATCTTGTAAGCTGCTGTTGTCTGGTGAATACCCTTGTCGCTGCAATATTGTTTTGCAAGATTTCCCTCACTGTCATAGAGCCTTGACGCTATATCTATATAGCCCCAGCCGTTTTCTGCTGCCAATGCTGCCATCTGTGCATTGAATGCACGGATAGTGTCATTGTTAAATTCCTCTTTAGCACTTTTATATATAGGTGTTGTACTTACAATAGTGATCTTTATGCCGGGTATCTCCTGCTGTATCTTTGCAATATACTGAAGATACTTTCCAACTGTGTTGTCTGCACCAGCCCAAAGGTCATTAAGACCAAAGAAAGTATAAATGTGTTTTGCTCCCATAAGCTTCAGAGAATCCCAGGCATACATCTGCTGTCCCTGATATATGGGATGCTTGGATTTACCGGAAATGTTCATGAAAGCATTATGAACCGAATAACTGACACGGGTTAAAAATTTGAGATTCTGAAACACAGGAAATGTGCCATTATTTGCAGCATAATTTGCAAAGCCCTGAGCTACCGAATCACCTATAACAACAGAATCCCTGAAAAATTCGCTGATCTTTTGTGCGTGTAATGCCTCTTCTTGAAGTCGGTTCTGTTCTTCAAGCCATGCTCTGTTCTGCTGTTCCCGAAGAATTTCTTCCTCTGTCCATGTTCCCGCTGTTGTTTCTTCAACTGAGCCTGTCGGAGTGTTATCTGCCTGTGTCACACCGGGTGTATATAAGCCAGTGCTTCCCGTTTCGGGAACAGTCGGTAATGCTTCAGATGTGTATTCAGAACCCCCCTGCGTATCTGCATATAAACTAAATACAGGTATTACTGATAATGTTGTAATCAGCAAGGTCGCGGCAATAGTTCTTTTTTTCATAATATTTTCCCTTTCCGTATAGAGGTGTAATGTTTTTTCGCCTCTTTTTCAACTGTAAAATACTGTGATCGGATAATGACCATATCGGTTACAAAAGACATTTTATTACTTCTCAATATAAATTATAATAATCAAAGACAGACTTTATTCATATCGAGGAGGTGACTCATGGACAACAACTATAATATGTCGAGCAACAAGGCATTATTAATAATCTGATGATAACCATATTGATCAATGACTATTCTCAGTGGAATTGCTATGGGTTCCTGCTGTATTTTTTTACAAAAAAAGTCGAGGTATTATGCAGTTACTTCTGAAAACTGATAATACCTCGAATATAAGCATTTACCTTTTTGATTTTCATCAACGGGAATCTCTAAGCCATTTTTTTCGTGCTTCATGATAATCTTCTATTTTTCGCCATAATGCAGGCTGTTTATATAATAGGTTAATCTTCTCCCACCAGATGAACCGTCATATATTTATGGCCTACCGCGGGAAGAAACTTTTCTATAACATCAAAAAAGCTACTTTACACCCTAAATGAGCGAGAAAGCCCACGGTTTTAACCGTGGGATGAGAGCATATTAAACCAAAGATGATATTTTCAGCCAAAATACTGAAGATATCATCATTTTTATTTGACTCATGTGTATATTAAATGCTATATTATACACATGAAGAATGAGTATAAACATACAAGAACTACTGTATCATTGATAAACTATCATCTTGTGTTCTGCCCAAGATACCGTAGGAAGATTTTTAATATTCCCGGTGTCGAAGATCGATTCAAAGAACTGACTTCCATTGAATGCCAGACGCACAATATAGATATACTTGCCATGGAATGTCATATAGACCACGTCCACATGTTTGTGAGTGTATATCCTCAACAAAGTATCCCTGATATTGTAAAACAAATCAAAGGCGCTACATCACATAAGCTGCGTGAAGAATTCTCGCAGCTAAGAAATATGCCGTCTTTATGGACACGTTCATATTTTGTCAGCACAGCAGGTAATGTCAGCTCTGAAACTATAGAATGGTATATCAATACACAAAAAACGAGGGATTAGATGCACGTACTTAGACTGAGTCTTGCGACAACCGAATATGATGAACAGGTACTTGCAGACCGCTATTTTATGATATCCCATATCCATAACGTCGTAGTCAAGCATGCAAAGGAACTGCTCAGACAGCTTGACTACAACAGGGAGTATCAGGCCTCAAAGGATGAATATACGACACTTCTCAAGGAAAAGAAGGCTGCTGATAGCAGCCACTCCAGATTCCCAAAAGAGAAATCTAATCGGATGAAGGAGCTTTCTGGTGTCATGTACAGCATTCGGCAGGAAATCGGGTTTTGCAAGGCAAGTCTTGAGTCCTACATCAAGATCTGTGGCAGGAAGTACAAAAAGCATATCTCTTCACAGCAGGTGCAGAAGGAAGCTGATCGTGTATGGGCCGGTGTGGAGAAGGTATTGTTCGGTAACGGAGAAGAGCTTCATTTCAAGAAATACCGGGACTTTGATACCATCTGTGGCAAGTCTGCGACTAACGGGATCAAGTTCGACAAGGAATCGTTCAGTATCGAGTGGAACGGACTACATATAAGGTGCAGGCTCCCTCGTAAACACAAGGATGTTGAAGCAGGAATGCCATACATCATGGAATCTATCGATCATAAGGTTTCCTACTGTGAGATAAAAAGACGAATGTTTCCCAATGGCTGGCACTACTATCTGAACGTATATCTTGAAGGGGATGCTCCGAGAAAACTAAAGACAGTTGGCGATGCAGATAATCGGACAGGGCTTGACCTCGGAACATCGACAGCCGCTACAGTATCGGACAACATGGCGACATTGGAAGAGCTTGCTCCGAAATGTTATGAGTTCAACAGGAAGATACGTAACGTGTCAAGACGCATGGATCGGTCAAAACGTGCTTATAACCCCAATAAATACAAGCCTGACGGTACCATCGACAGAACGAATAAGGATAAGTGGGTGTTCTCAAAGACCTATCTCAAATCTCGTGACAAGCTCAAATCATTGTACCGGCAAAAATCCGAATATATTGACCAGTCACACAGACAGTACATCAACAGACTGATAACTGACTCGGTAAACTTCATCACGGAAAATATGAACTTTAGTGCCCTTCAAAAGCGTTCGAAGAAGAAGACCGAGCGTTCGGACAAGGTCTCTGTTGTGGCAAAGAAGGACGGTACTGAACAATCCATCCGTAAGTTCAAAAGGAAGAAACGTTATGGTTCATCCATGAACAACCGCTCACCATCAAGATTCCTTATACTGCTGGAACAAAAGGTAAAGTTATATGGTGGTGCATTGTATAAGGTGGACACATGGAACTTCAGAGCGAGCCAGTACGACCACACAACGGACACAAACACCAAAGTCAATATTAGCGACAGGTTTAAATCGATAGACGGACATGAGGTACAGAGGGACTTATATAGCGGGTTCCTGTTAAAGAACAGCAATGGAAATCTGAATCACACTGACAGAGAGAAATGTATATATGAATTCGACAGCTTCATTAAGTTGCACGATGAGTTGATAAGTAATAAGAAGGCTGATGGTAAGAGCATGAAGGCGTGCTTCGGTTTTTGAGCATAAAAATACTGCCCAGAATACCGGACAGTATTGTACAGCTACTAATATTTTTTAAATGGTCCAGACGTAGACCATCCTTTTGGAAAGTAGGTACACGCGTATTGAACTCTCGGGTAAACACTGAAATAACCGGTCATATCCTGCCCTATATGGTCAGGTGGAATCGGGTGAATCTAAGTGAGAATCCCACGGATTTATCCGTGGGAGTACGTCAAAATTATACATTGTAAAGCAGCCTATTGTCATAGAATCACCGCTGTTATTTGCAAAGCTCGGCTACAATCATATTAATGGCCTTGCCATCAGCCTTACCCTTGAGAGCCGGCATGATTTCCTTCATGATAGCTCCCTTATTCTTTGTTGCAATCACTTCAGCAAACTTCTCATTCAGGAATGCCTTGATCTCATCCTCTGACATCATAGCCGGAGCGTACTCATTGATGACATCATATCTGAACTGGTACTCCGCCTTAAGCTCTGCTCTGTCGTCAGGGCAGGTATCGATCTGCTCCTTGACTGTTTTCAGGGATTTAAGGATTACCTGATCAACGAGATCATCACCGATATTGTCTCTGCTGCCGGAATCAATAGCAACTTTCTTGACATCGGAGATGACAGATGAGATAGCATCCTTTCTGGCCTTGTCTCTGGCCTTCATTGCAGCAATCATATCTTTCTGAAGATTTTCAAACTTACTCATAACTATTCCTTCTTTCTGTATGTAAATACAGAGTATATTGTAGCACTTAATAAGGATGTAAGTGAGTCAAATCATTCAAGAATCCTGATTCTTCCATCACCGTAAGGATCAGAGTACTCACCTCCGACTGCTCCTCCCAGCTTCTCTGTTATGTACTCTATAAGAACCTGATTATCAAGCTTAAATCTGTCTTCTATGACCTTATCCCCATCAAACATGGTGAAGCCGTCTCCCTTATCCTGTATGGTGTAGTCATGACATGCCAGAGTATACGTTGCCTTGGGATCGATAGGTTTATCTCCTACAAGAACATTCTGAACTCTTCGCTCTCCCTTTATCCCGACAAACATGGAATGATCATCAGCAATGCAGGGTGAATCAATCTTAGTGTTTACTTCATAGGACAGTCCGGACACCTGAAGAAATCCGCCGCACTCATCTGGAATAGAACGGGCTCCCCATTCCAGTGCATCCAGTATCTGCTGTCCGGTTACTTCTATCATTGACACCATATTGCCATAAGGAAATACATCAATGATATTTCCGTAAGTGATGTCGCCTTTCTCGATATTAGCCCTTATACATCCTCCGTTAGCGATGGCAATGTCCGCGCCGGAAGACCATCTGTAGGCATCAGCACAGAAATCACCGAGATTTGTCTCTGCACGTCTCACCATACGTATGGGATTTCCATTGTTATCTGTTTCCTTAGGATCATTAACTGTCAGCTCAACATCTGTTTTTGCCACAACTTCATTCATCTTTTCGCCAAGCTCAGCTTTGACTTCCTGCACCATATCACCGATCTCGTTGTTTATTCCCAAAAGCGCAGGTGCGGAATCTTTATTAGGCCAACTCCATACATCAGTCTTTAGTACCTTTTTATCAGCGGAAATATGGCTGTAGCCTATACAGTTAAGCTTAGTTCCAACGGCAGATCTCGTAACCTCTTTTCCGCTCTTATCTTTCATGACTATCTGCTCTGTATCATGACTGTGACCATCTAAAAAGACATCTATGCCCTCAGTATGTTCAATTATATCCTTATAGGTCCACGGACTGTAGGTATCATAAAGTCCCATATGTCCGATCACATAAACAAGATCCGCTCCTTCTTTTCTGACATCATCCACCGCCTTTTGTACAGCTTCGTAAACCTTTTGCCCGGTGTCATCCTGAAGGAATCCGTATATATAATTCCCCTTGTCATCCTGGAAATATTTCGGAGTGGAAGTTGTTATGGATGTTGGTGTGGTGACTCCCACAAAACCGATTTTCATGCCTGCTATTTCCTTGATGGCGTAGGGTTCAAACACCAGCTTATCATTTTTCGTGAAATTGCAGCAGATGTATTTATACTCCGCTTCATTTTCAGCAAGCTCAAGAAAATTATCCATTCCGTAATCAAATTCATGATTCCCTGGTATTGCAAGATCATAATTCAGTTTATTCATGATCCTGACTATATTCTCACCCTTTGTAAGGGTTCCAACAGCTTCACCCTGAATGGCATCTCCGTCATCCACTAGAATAGTCTCATAGCCTTCAGATTCAAGCTTATCTCTGATGGCAGCGAGTCCGGCATAACCGAAGCCTTCATCGATTCCACAGTGCACATCACTGGTAAAGAGAATATATACTTCACCGTTCTTGTCGATTTTTTCCTCTGTTGCACTATTCTCTACTGAAGTCTTTGTTGAAGCATCAACCTTTGTCTCTTTGGCATCAGCCTCCTCTTTGCTTTCCTTTTCTTCAGCAATAGATTTCGGCGCCTCTGTTTCTGTTTCCACTTCGGATATCTCGGTTTTATCTGCCTGAGACGGTGCCAATGCCGGCTCGATGTCCGTAACACCGCATCCCGCTGCAGTTCCCACCACCAAAATCGAAATACATCCCGCCAAAATACTCCTTAGTTTTCCTGATAACAAATGATACTTTTTCACTGTCCATCCTCCTATATAAAAATGGTCTATCCCACTATTTTAAATTCGGCAGAAAGAACGAATATATTATACGACCAAAAGGTCAGAAGAGTTTTAAGCTCCACTGACCTTTACCTCATATCATTCATTCTCTTTTTTCAAAAAAGCGTATTCCGGATTCAGAACCGTATTGTGTCCGCCGGATATTTCAAGGGATGTTCCTGTAATGTAGGATGACACTGGACTGGCCAGAAAGAGCACTGCCTTCGCTACTTCCTCAGGCTCTGCCATACGGCCCAAAAGGTTATTCTCCATAAGCTTATCAAGAGCTTCTTTTGTAAAGGTTGAAGCTACCAAAGGTGTCAATGTATATCCCGGCATAAGAGCATTGACACGAACATTGTAGGCCCCGTATTCTCCTGCCACTGTTTTTGAATACTGCACAACCGCGGCTTTCATAGCTGCATAAATTGTGGAACGCCCGGTGGTGGCTGCACGGGCCGCAAGACTTGCGATATTGACGATACTGCCTCCATTATCTTTCATAAAGTGTGCGGCAGCCTGGGTTCCAAAAACAGTTGCTTTAAAATTCGCCGAAATCAGATAGTCAAGCTCTTCATCAGTATAGTCCTCTCCGGCTCTTGCCTTATTTGTGCCAATGTTATTGACCCAGGCGGCAATGGAATTATCTTTGCTTTCTCCGGCTGCAATTTTCGCAAGTTCTGTAACAGCAGCTTCATCAGTTCCGTCACATACAACTCCATGTATCCTTGATTTTAGGCTTTCAGGAGTTTCTCCATCTATCTGAGTCAGGGATAGTTCTTCAACTGCATTCTCAACTTCATCTTTTTTTCTTGCATTGAAAGTAACTATCGCCCCTTCCTTCAGAAACTCACGGCAGACAGCAAAACCTATACCTTTGCTTCCGCCGGTAACAACTACAGATTTATTTTTCAGTTTATAATTCATATTTACAATTCCTCTGTATCAGAAACATCGCCTCAATTATTCGATACAAAACTGATAGTTGATGCAGTCTTATATAAACCTGCATTCTATGAAAACTTATGAGTATGAGATTTTTCCTGCCTCATCAAAGGCATGTCTCAGATCTTCTATAAGATCATCAACGTTTTCGATTCCAATCGACAGACGTAATGTGGTTTCATGGATACCGTTTTTCTCAAGAATCTCTGCCGGTACATCTGCGTGGGTCTGGGTTACAGGATATGTGACAAGGGATTCCGTGCCCCCCAGACTTTCTGCGAAGAGGATGATGTTAAGGTTTTCCAGAACCTTAATCGCAAATTCCTTTGATGGTACATCAAAAGTTATCATTGCACCGAAGCCCCTTGACTGTTCCTTCATGATGTCATGTCCGGGATGATCCTTTAATCCCGGATAAAGTACACGGGTCACATGATGATTGCTCATAAGAAAATCTGCGATCCTATGAGCGTTTTCCTCTGCTCTGTCCATTCTTACCGCAAGGGTTTTGATACCTCTTATGATAAGCCATGAATCAAAAGGAGAAAGACCTGCACCCGTGCTTTTGAAAAGAAATCTGAGACGCCCGGAAAGTGTCTGATCCTTCACAACTATGAAACCTGCAATGGCGTCATGGTGTCCTGCCAGGAATTTGGTGCCGCTGTGAATCACTATGTCAGCGCCAAGATCAAGTGGATTCTGAAGATATGGAGACATGAATGTATTGTCAACGATAAGGAGGATACCGTGACTCTTTGTTATCTCGGAAAGCTTTCGGAGATCTGTTACATTCATCATTGGATTGGTGGGAGTTTCAAGATAGATTGCCTTTGTATTATCCTTTATCAGATTTTCAACATCTTCTTCATGCAGAGCTGCTGAACTAAATGTAACTCCGTTCTTCTGATTTATCTCCCGGAAAAGTCTTATGCTTCCGCCGTAGAGATCTTCATCTATCAGCACATGATCGCCGGGTTTAAACAACTCCATCACGCACCCTATGGCACTTATGCCGCTTGCCAATGCTATACAATCCGTTCCATGCTCAAGCCCTGCAACTATTCTTTCAAGATGGTCTCTCGTAGGATTCTGTAATCTGGAATAGTCATATCCTGAACTCTCTCCAAAACCTTTATGAGCAAAGGTAGAAGACATATAAATCGGATAGCTCACAGCACCGAAATGTTCATTTATATCATCATTCTGTAAGTGTTGACATCGGGTTTCTAAACTGTACTCCATAATCATCTGTCCTCCTGATTTAGCCTACATTCAATAAACTGTTATCCAGTGAAACTTTGTATGCATCTATTGCATCTTTTAATTGTAAAAATGCCTGTTCCAGTGTTTTCCTTGGGCACGCTATATTAAACCTTTCAAACTGCGCTGTCTCAGGACCGAAGATTCCCCCCGGATCCAGCCAGAGATGTGCTTTATCAACTATCAGATCTTCAAGTTCATCATCGGTTAATCCGAGACCTGAAAAATCGATCCATAAAAGATAGGTGCCTTCCGGCTCTATGAGTCTTATTTCAGGCAAATATTTCTGTATAAAATCCCTCACGAAATCCACATTCTCTTTAAGATACTGAAGCAGCTCCTGATGCCATTTTTCGCCCTTTGTATATACTGATTCCAATGCTTTGATACCTATGATATTGGCCTGACTGTATCCTTTAGCAGCATTGGCTTTCTGATATTTTAACCGAAGCTTTCTGTCGGGAATTATGGCATTGGCTATTTGTAGACCTGCGATATTAAAGGTTTTAGTCGGTGAATGAAGAACCAGTATATGGTCATGATATGCAGTCCCCAGTGTAAGCATTGAAGTAAACTCATATCCCGGATATATAAAATCACAATGAATTTCATCGCTGACCAGAACTACATCATATTTCACACATAAAACGGCTAACTGAAGCAGCTCTTCTCTCCTCCATACACGCCCCACCGGATTGTGAGGATTACAGAGTATAAATAGTTTAAGTGCCGGATCTGACAGTTTCTCCTCAAGATCATCAAAATTCATTTCATAATGACCATTTGATTCCTTTAATGGTGAATCCACAATTATCCGGCCATTATCTCTTATTACCTCTCCAAAGGGATAGTAGACAGGCTGCTGGATAAGAATCTTGTCTCCTGCTTCTGTAAAAGCCCTTACACAATTCGAAAGAGCATAAACTACACTGGGAGCCAATGTTACCCAGTTCCTGTTTACTGAATAACCGTAATGTTTTTCTGTCCATGAACCAAGCGCTTCGAAGTAGTTGTCCCTGGGATCAGTGTATCCGAAAATCCCATGATCTATTCGTTTTCTTAAATCCTCAAGAATCTCCTCCGGAAGACGAAAATCCATGTCGGCCACCCAAAGAGGCAGCAGATCCTCCCGACCTTTTCGTTCTCTTGCAAAATCATATTTCAGACAATTAGTGTTACGACGATCTACGATGGTATCAAAATCATAAGTCCTTTTTATTTCTTTCTCAGCCATATCTATTCTCCATCCCGTTAGTTTAGATTCGTAATACAGAAATGTGTTTTATGTATGGAATCATATGAGAATATCAGCAAACACCCCAGTTATAGTTTTTCTTGACCGCCGGTTTGCCAAACACATGAGCCAGCAATGACTCATCCCTTTCAGGAAAATCCGAATCCTCATCAGCTCTGTAGTCTTCCTTGAGAATTCTCTTCAGGAACTGTGCGGTTCTTTCTTCTTTAGGATGTGTAAATATGTCTTCCGGTGTCCCCTCTTCCACAATCACACCCTTATCCATGAAGATGACCTTGCTTGCAACGTCTCTTGCAAAATCCATTTCATGAGTGACAACCACCATGGTTGCACCGGACTCTGCCAGATCCTTCATAACATTGAGAACTTCACCTACAAGTTCGGGATCAAGAGCAGATGTAGGCTCATCAAAAAGGATCACATCGGGGTTGAGTGCAACTGCTCTGGCAATGCCTACACGTTGCTGCTGTCCTCCTGAAAGCTGTGAAGGATAGTAGTCATAGCGGTTCTTAAGTCCTACCCTGTCAAGTGCACTCTTCGCACGTTCCTCGGCTTCCTTCTTAGGTACTCCCCGGGCTATGGTAAGCCCCTCCATCACATTTTCAAGAGCAGTTTTGTTTGCGAAAAGATTGTAGTTCTGGAATACAAAACCCGATTTTTTTCTTATATCTCTGATGGTTTTCTGATTTGCCACACGAAAGTCTGTTTTTATATCATCAAACTCAATGGACCCCTGATCAGCACGCTCAAGAAAATTTATGCAGCGGAGCATGGTGGTCTTTCCGGAACCTGAAGGACCAAGGACTACTATCACCTCGCCCTTGTTTACTTCAAGGTCAACCCCTTTAAGTATCTGATTGTTTCCGAAGGATTTATGAATATTTGTTATTTTCAGCATTTTGAATCCGTCCTTTGTGTTTTTTACAGATGATGTGGCTTACACACCTCGCAATAATGTTGAAACCGCCGCTACACGACTTAATATGTAGCTAAATCTTCTGTCAGAGGGTTTCGTCAGCCTCTTCTTATAAACCGACAATGAGTTTTCTGCAAATCTGAAAAGAAGCTGTACCACTGTGCAAAGCAGTACATAGATCATGAGAATTACAAGATAAGCTTCGATGTAGTTATAGCCTATGGCTGCCTCTATCTTTGCCAGGGCGGTAATGTCTTTGACCGTCATCATATATGCAAGAGATGTATTCTTAAGAAGGCTCACAGTTGTGTTTCCTACATTCGGCAGTGCCGCCACAAGAGCCTGTGGAATGATGATTCTTGTATAGGCCTGAAATTTTGTTTCACCTATAGACATTGCGGCCTCAAGCTGTCCGGCGTTTACTGTAAGAAGCGCCGATCTGAAAACCTCAGAGAGAACCGCTATGGTGTTCAAAGAGAATACCGTATAGGCGTAAATGATGGGGTTCCAGGCGAAAACATTGTACTCAGTGTGAAGTACATTTTTGAAAATATAGTTCAGTGTCGTTGGCAAAAGGCTATAGAAAAAAAGTATCTGAAGAACTATGGGAGTTCCACGGACGAAGGACACATAAAGTCCGATTATCCTTGATGAAACCTTATGATCCACCAGCTTGCCAAGTGCCATAAAGAATGCCAGTGGAATTGAAATGAGAAGTGTAACAAATGTCAGCTTCAGTGTTACGGGTATTCCCGAAAGAGCTACAAGGAAGGTCTCCCACATAAATCCTAATTCAATTTCCATGAGTTATCCTCCTGAGTTCTCTGAAATCTGTTTTGGTCATTTTCTGTTTCACCGGGTTTTGAACCGGCAGACCTTGCTTTTCCCATAGATACATCAAAAAATCCATTGCTTTGCTTTAGCTTATTAAGAATACCGGTTTCATATATCGGATATAGAATCTTTTCGGATACTGATTTTTCTTTTGATACTGATTTTTCTTTTGATACTGCTTCTTCGTGTGGCCTCAGTCCCCTGAGAAGATGTTTCTCCAGTCTCTTCGATACTGCTTCAATAAGAAGTGTCAGTACCCAGTAGACTACGAACATTGCTATATAGGTTTCCAATGCATAGGATCCGTGATTAAGACCTATGATGAGCTGCCCCTTTCCCATGATGTCTATGAGTCCTATGGTGTAGGCCAGGGTTCCTTCTTTCATGAGATTCACAAGAGCGTTTGTAAAATTCGGAAGTGCTACTGCTGAAGCCTGAGGAAGGATTATTCTTCTGAAGGTCTGCCAGCGGCTGAGTCCGATGCTGAGACCTGCTTCACTCTGCCCTGGATCTATAGCAAGATATGCGCTTCTGAAAACCTCTGACATGGATGCTCCGAACATAAATGTAAAGGTTGTTATAACAAAGACCGCTTTGTTTGCATTATTTATATTGATACCGAAGCTTAAAAGAAGTTCCGGAAGTCCATAATAAATGATGAAAAGCATTACTATGGAAGGTACACATCGGATAAAGTAAGTGTAGGCAGATGCCAGTCCCCGAAGGATTCTTCCGCCCTTTAACTTCCCTGCTGCAAGGAGGAGCCCCAGGAGCCCTCCGAAGAACACTGTACCCAGCATGATGCCTAGAGTCACAAGCGTATATGGAAGAATCTGGGGCAAAACTTCAAAAATGAAGGTAGGTTTAAATGGTCTCACAGTGTATCACCTTTCTGATATCCTTCAGGTACATAGTCAAATAAGCTGTAACCGAAATACTGCTTCTGTAAGCTTTCGATGGTTCCGTCAGCCTTCAGTTCCTCAAAGGCCTTGTCGAAATCATCTGCAAACTGCTGCTCATCCTTGTTGAAGAGTGACCAGATAGGGATACCCTCATAAGGAACAAACGCAAGCTTGTCTGAGAAATCATGATACTCACCATCTTCCTTTTCTACATTTGCTTCAAAGGAAGTCTTAATGTTGAAGTAAGCATCATAGCGGCCTTCCAGTACCCACTGATATGCGTCTGCCGCTTCGAAGGAATCACCTGCCACAAGGTCGATCTTTGCATCAGGGTGTTTTGAGTTGTAGTTCTCAACGATATTGTACTGAGCGTTTGCGGGTCCGATGGGAACCAGCTTTCCGGAGTACTTTGCAAAGGACTCAAGATCTGTTATTTCCGAAGCATTCTCCTTACGGATTGCGATACCGATGATAGAAGCTCCTGTGTAGTTCTTAGGGAAAACGTACTTCTTTGAACGCTCTTCGGTCCACCATACGCCCTTGCTGCCGGCATTGTACTTGCCTGACTCTACACCAACCAGAAGATCATCGTCTGTTGTTCCCACATACTCGAACTCATAGTTCTCGAGCTTTTCATCTATAGCCTTCCAGACCGCAACTTCATATCCGTCATGATTTCCGTCCTTGTCAATGAAGTCGTAAGGAACATAAGACTGTGTATGAGCGATAACCTTCTTTATGACTCCGGAAGCATCAGATGAAGCGGAAGTGGCTTCTTCTGATGTTGCAGCTTCAGATGAAGCTGCAGCAGTTGTTGCATCAGGAGTTGATGAGCCGCAGGCTGCAAGGGATGCGGCGGTGATGGATACAAGTGAAACTGCTGCTACGATATTAATAAAATTCTTTTTCATAATTTTTTCTCCCCTATACATATTTGAACACTTTTTGCGGATTCACATTTCACCCATGTCACCAGATGAAATGTGAAATCCTGTTGAACACTTTTTGAACTTTAAGATTTTGAATTTATATATTATTTCAAAGGAACGAATGAGCTTTAAGCGATCCGATATCATCTTTTTGATACTCGGATTATTTATATTTTTATACGCTTGCCTTCAGATCCGGAAATCTATGTGAATCTCTTATGGTATTTACAATATGAACCTTTGGTGTGGCTTCTGCCGCTGCTTCTCTTACCCACTTGAGATGCTCTACGGATGTATCATTTGGCACTGTGCAGTCTGCTCCAACGATGACACCGGTTCTTCCTGCTTCTTCAATGATCCTGCGGGTCTCGTTCTGGATTTCTGCCTTGTTTCCTCTGTAGAGGATGCTGTCCTCTGTATTGAGGAAACCGCCGATAACTGTCTTTCTGCCGAAGAATCTTCTTCCCTCACGAAGTGAAAGGCTTTCTGTATTAACAGCCCAGTTAAATGCTGCTGCAGGATAGTCCTGGTATACACTTATGAAATTTGTATTTCCTCTCCATCCGCAGATGTGAAGGATGTTTGTTTCACTGAGCTTATTGGCAGCTTCAAGAATTTTCTTTTCTGATGGAGTTACATACAGACGATAAAGTGCATCAGGGATAAATCGATGTGTGTCTGTTACTGAAAGATATATTCCGTCGGCGGTTTCACTGTTTATGACTGTCGGAAGAAGTTCAATTATGTTGTCTGCGATCTTATCCAAAACTTCTTCAACCGCTTCAGGATTTGCTTTGATAAAATGAAGAATCAGATCATTTGCCTCTTGATCACTTAAGTTATGTCCGGTGGCAAGTCCGTAACGGAGATGAGCAAGTGGTGCGAAAAGATTGTAGAAAAGGAAGGTATCATTGCCATAGATCTGTCTGTAGCCCTTTGCAAGTCTTTCCTGATCTGTGAACCATGGGTGAAAATTTGAAACCGGAGTAAATTTTGAAAGCTCCTCAGGTGTTTTTGCATCAATCGTTATTGGTAAATAGAAATAACCGTCAGTCATGATTTTAACGAAATCAGGATCAAATTCATCCTTGAAGCGCTGTGCTCCTGACAGTATCTTGTTGAAATTCTCAGGATGCTCAACACCGCTTACAAATTCATCCTCCTCAAGATAATGATGCCAGAATCCTACAGGAATTCTCTCTACAGGTTCGTTGTTAAATGCCTTTGCTACCAGTTCTCTCTTTGTGCTCATGATATTCTCCTCCTTAATCCATAATGATTTTTGTCTTCGGTATGAAAATCGTTTTTCAAATGTCTCTTTTCGTACAATCAGGTACAAAAAAAGGACCCGGATTTTTTGCCATCCGGATCCTTACATGCAGACGAAAATCGACTCAGCTTAGAATAGGGTATGGCAAATAAACTCTATGCATATACATACAGCACATACAGCAGCATCCGTTAAGCATGGTATTCATTTTTGTATTCAGTGTGAATGTTGTCATATCTTTGCCTTTCCTTTCTTCATTTACCGGACTTGTTTAACTTCCCGGTACTGATGATTTGTTCCGGCTGTTTTCAGCCTGAAACTATATTTATGAGTTCAAGTGTTTCTGATTTGTTCCTGAACTTCATGTACAAAACTATAATCCGCAATACCCTACCTGTCCACTAGGTTTTTTTGATACTTTGCGATAGATAATGTTTATAGCAAACCTATAGATCAGATTCCTATCGCAGAATTAAACGCACCAGGATTACCATCCTGATTAAACAAAGCGCTGACGAAACTTTATAAAGTTTCATCAACGCTTTTGTTTAAAATATAAAAATTCATGCCATTCCACCAGTTCAGGTGAAAAGATAGAACCGGTACTATCCGGTTTTTAAACATCTACATTGTTCACCGGTCTGATTCTCCGATGTTAATGATTACATATTCCGATTTCGTTCCGGTTTTAAATAGTATGTCCCAATCGGCTATTCCCGATGTCACTATAAAATCTGTTCCTTCTCTGTTTTCATGACCGTATATTCTGTCATTTACTCCCGATAAGTAACTGATAATATTTATGGGAAACATCTGTCCCCCGTGTGTATGTCCGGACAATACTAAATCCGCATAACCACTTTCATTAGCATAGTCATTGGGTTCATGATCCAAAAGTATGATGTATTTACTTTTATCCACCCCGGATAGCAGACTTTCCATATCTTTACGATTGTCGTGCATACTGTCACGCCTGCCTGCAACATAAAACCGGTCATCAACCAGATCAAATTCATCTTCTAAAACATGTACTCCATTGTCCTTCAAGGCCTGACGAAGCTCCTGTGCATCAAAATCACGGCTTTTAAAAAATCCTTCATCATGATTACCAAACACAAGCCATACCCCATATTTAAAACCGGTTCTACCCAGTGCTTCGCAGGCCTTTAACATGTCCTCTTTATTTGACCAGTCATCAACATAATCTCCGGAAATACATAAAATATCAGGAGACTGGCTCTCAATGCTTTTAAGATGCTTTTCAAAACCTTCACCATCAAAGGTCGCTCCTATATGAGAATCCGCAAACATGGCAATTCTCAATGTTCCGAGCTCTTTTTTTGTAGTCAGCTGATAATCTGTCTGCCAGACATTGGTACAAAGGTAATATGCCACCAAAAGGTAGAGGATGGTTGTTACCAGGGACAACATTACATGTAAACCTGATTTTGACCCGAAAGTCACAAACGGCCTGATAACACGCATAACCACATCAAAAAAAAGTGTAAACCCCACCAAATGAAGAAGGATCACCAAAGCATTGACAAAAGACATAAGTTTTGTGATCACAGTAAATACCACTGCGATTAAAAGAAACGCAAGCAGCACGCAAAGGATCCGCTTATCCGATATCCTTCCCAGAAAAAATTGATTTGACAGAACCATCGAAAGATAAACCGTTCCGCCAATCATCAACAAAATAGCTATAGCACATATCAACAGCCACATTACACGCTCACTCCCTACCTATAACTATATCAAATCCGATTTCCTACCTGACCGCCTTCAAATAATCTTCTTCCGACACAGATTCACACCATTCATTGCTTGTACCCTCACCTTCAATCTCGATTGCAAGATGTGAGAACCATGAATCCGATGCTGCCCCGTGCCAGTGTTTTACTTCAGCCGGTATATTAATAACTGTTCCGGGAGTCATAAGAACAGCTTCTTTTCCCCATTCCTGATAGTATCCTCTTCCTCCCACACATATAAGCATCTGTCCGCCACCTGTTTTGGCATGATGGATGTGCCAGTGGTTTCTGCAACCCGGTTCGAAAGTAACATTGTAAATAGGAATCTGTTTTGTGGAAACCGGAGACAGATAGCTCTGTCCATCAAAGTACTGGGCAAATGCGTCATTTGGCGCCCCTATAGGAAAAAAGATTGTATTCTGATATTTATCCTTTTCCGTATGTTCTTCGATTTTCTCAGAATATACCTCTTTAGCAAGGTTAAATACAGCCCAAGCTTTCGGCCATCCTGCATAGAATGCCACATGTGTGATGATCGCAGCCATTTCTTTCTGTGACACACCATGGTTTTTCGCATTCATTAAATGATATTTAAGGCTATTGTCAGTTATGCCCTGTGACATAAGCGAAACTACAGTGATGATACTTCTGGTCTTTACATCAATATCCTGATTGTTCCAGTTCTCACCAAAGAGAACATCATCATTGAAATGTGCAAACTCCGGTGCAAAGTCACCAAGCTGCTGCCTTCCTGCTGTCTGTACTATTTTTTCTTTCATTACACTTCCTCATTTTCTTATAAAATCAGCATCCTTCTCAGGCATACCATCATCAGATATATATCTTTCTACAGTCATATGCAGATCATACTTTTCCCGAAGCTCCATGATTGTTTTCATCATAGGTGATGCATGATGTACATCAATTGATTTCTGATCTTTCCAGCTGTCGATAAGAAGTATTGTTTCAGGGTCATCCAGCGACTGATAATATTCATATCGAAGGTTTCCTGCCTCGCTTCTTATTGCTTCAACTGTACCGCTTTTCATCATCTCATTAGCAAACTTTTTGGCGAAGCCATTTTTACCTTTGTATCTCAGATTCACAGTTATGCTCATGGTATACCTCTCTTCAACGATTCCATCCGGGTTTGTACACATCTTTCATTTTCTCTACAAAAATAAGTATGCGGATAGACCGCAGACTTATCCGACTTATCACTTGTTCATTTTTCCGCAGTCGCCAACCTTATCACCGGTGACGAAATACTCGTATGTCGGGAACTCGAAAAGCACCGGCTTAAACACATGATAATCAATCTTACCGGACTTGTTCAGTACAGACTCATCCGCATAGGTAGCAATGATCTTTCCAAAGAAGTTATCGAAATTCTCAAGCTCGTAATTGTGATCCATCTCACACTCGATGGAGATTTTTGCATCGTCAATGAGAGGCGCACCATTCTTACCTACTGTGAACTTGAAGGCTCCGGACTTATCTTCCTTGTTGCCTGAAACGATGCCCATTCTGTCTGCTTCCTTAAGCCATGACTCATCTACTACGTTTACAGAAAAAATCTTATTTTCACGGATACCCCTGTTTGTATAATGTGCCTGAACCATGGAAACCATAAGGTGGCTGTGAGCCACGGTTCCTGCGTGGGCCACAAGTGTCCAGTTGGGTTTTCCGTCTACCATAGCTCCAACTACAATCACAGGTGCCGGGTATAATGCTAATGTTGCTCCGATATTCTTCTTCATTTTAAAATTCCTTCTTTCTTAAAATCGAGCAAGGGAATACTTTTACCCTTACTCGCCAAAGACCGTCAGTCTTTAAAGCAGACATCTTCCTTTCGGACGCCTTACGATATTACAGAATGAGTTTCAAGAACTGATAGGTCATTTCATATATAGTTACATCAACATGGGAGAGTTTAACCTCATCCATTGCTGCTATCTGTTTTTCAGTCGGATATGAATAGGGATAGATTCCATACATATACGGGAAGAATGCATACCTTATCTGCTCACTTTTCTGATCGGTTATCGCAAGATGCTTTTTAAGACATTCACCAAACAGCTCAACGGATTCTTTAAAGGCTCTTTTAAATTCAACCAGTAGTTCGTTTCTGCTGTTGTCTTCTATCTCGTAAAGATTCATAGCCGAGATCTTCAAAAGAGTTTTTCTTTCTTCCATGGATTTTGCGATGGCTCTTGAAAGGGCATCCTTATCCATATCCGTATTTCTCTTGATGATGCTCCTTAAAGCATCATTCCATTTCATATATTCACGGGTAAGCAGACCTAAGAATATCTCTTCCTTTGTCTGGAAATAATTGTAAATAGAAGGTCTGGAAAAGCTGGTTTCGGTACTAATATTTTTTATGGTAATGCTGTGAAAGCCCATAGTTTCATAAAGCTTTTCACAGGCATCCATAATTTCCTCTCTTCTTCTGTCAATTGTCTCCTTAAGTTCTACTGCCATGATAGTTCTCCTTTATAAATGCAGGATTTTACTTTTGTCATCGATATAAAGACGCCCATCTGATAGACTTCTTTAAATTCATGTACCAAATATAACCAATAATACTATCATGTTGACACATAGTCAATCATTGAGCAAAAAAATTAATCCATCTTCTTTTCCCACATACGGATAAGATTGAGACTAAGGCTATCTGCAGTCTTCTCAAGCTCAGCTATCTCATCGGCAGTTAAAGCGATATTGCCTGCCTTTATTGCTGCATCGAATATAGGTCTTAAAGAATCAGCAGTCCAGTTGTCTCCAAATGTTCCATCATTTCCCCATGCCCATGCGCCGAGTGCTATCTTTGGTAATGTCTTTGCCATAATTATTTTCTCCTTTCGGTTGACATCGTGTCACTTGATGATTGGATGATAACATCGCGCTGACTCTGTGTCAACTCATTTCTTCCAAGTTTATAATTATTTTATTTTTCATCATTAAACTAAAGAATTTCCTTTTTAACAAGACTCCGGATTTTATGAAAACCGCATACAGCCATTACCCATATTCTGCTGATAAAATTTTAAGCTGCACCGGTAAAATTACGAGACAATCAAATGGAGGCTGACGAACATAGATTTCTCCCGGATTTATTAACTATCTACCATGCCTTTGTTTCAAAAGAATACCGGCTTAGAATAATTCGAATAACAGAAACCGGCTAAAACTCGAATATATCGATATTAGCCGGTTGATTTATATATTTAGTATCGAGAAAACTAATTCTACGTTACAGACTCTCTTTCAGAATCTTTACAACCTCATCTCGGGTAAGAACTTTGTATCCGCCTTCCAGGATAAATGTTCCATCAGCGATACCTTCGATCATATCTTCTGTAGCGCCAAGTTCAGAAATACTCATTGCTACGCCAAGCTTCTTCATCCAGTTTTCCATTGCTTCGAGACCTGCCTTTGCAACTTCCTCATCAGACTTGCCTTCTGCTGAGATGCCCCAAACCTCCATTGCAAATCTCTTAAACTTCTGAAGTCCGTAAGGCATGATGAATCTGTAATATGGCAGTGATACAGCGGCGAGTGTCATTCCATGTGTTGCATCGGTATATCCTCCGGCAGACTGTCCAAGCATGTGCACCATCCAGTCAGTGGTCTTTCCTCTTGAAATAAGTGTGTTAAGGGCCCAGGTTGCAGTCCACATGATATTGGATCTAGCCTCATAATCTTCCGGATCTTCGATAGCGATGAGAGAAGAATGAATTACAGATTTCATCAGAGCTTCAGCAATGTAATCACTGGTATTATCGTCTTCTCCCGAGAAGTACTGCTCACAGATGTGATTGAAGATATCATAGATACCTGCCACCATCTGTCTCTTCGGAAGACTCATGGTGTATCTCGGATTAAGGATAGAGAATTTTGGCATAACCTCCTCACCAAATACGTGTCCTATCTTTTGATGAGTCTCATGATTAGTGATAACAGAACCTGCATTCATTTCCGAACCGGTACCTGCCATTGTGAGGATGCAGCCTACAGGAACGATTTCGCATGTGGGCTCTTCAAAGCGGATATAATATTTCTCCCAGGGATCTTCATCACAGTGAACCGACACAGATACAGCCTTTGCATAATCACAGCATGAACCACCTCCGATAGCCAAAAGCAGGTCAACATTATTCTCTTTCGCAAGCTTAACACCTTCGCGAAGCTTATCTACCGTAGGGTTAGGCATTACCCCCGCATCTTCAATGATATTTTTCCCATTTGCTTTAAGGATCTCAACAACTGCATCATAGATACCATTCTTCTTTACAGATCCTCCACCATAAATAAGCTGTACATTCTTCCCGTACTTTGGAAGTTCCTCGTTTAAAAACTTCAAAGATTCATCTCCAAAATAGAGTTTTGTAGCATTCTTGTAACTGAAATTTCCTAACATTTCTTTGTCCTCCTAAATTTATTCCCAGGTAAGTTTTCCTGTTTTCTGTGCTATTTCATATCTGCCTATCTTGTATTCAAGTTTTTCCAGCGCGATGTCATACTTCTTCCTGTTTTCCAGTATCTGCTCTCTTACTTCCTTAAGAAGATTTGTTCTGGCATCTATGGTTTGATCACCTTCCTGGAATAACCTCACATATTCTATCAGCATTTCTACCGGAACCCCGGCATCGCGCATACAGACGGCATTTTCCACCCATCCTATGTCAGTTTCCTGATAATCCCTGATTCCTCCGGCTGTTCGTGTAACTTCCGGGATAACACCCACACGCTCATAATACCTGAGTGTATCAGGAGTCAGATTGTACTTATCGCAGACTTCTTTGATAGTCATGACTTTATCTCCTCTCCTATAAACGAATGTCTTTTGCCTTTTATTTCTGATACAAAGTTCCGAGCCTCCGGCGTAGGGGCACAGATTTTCAAAGAAAGCTGATGCTTCGCATCGAAAATCCATCCACGGAAATGCTTTAATCAACGTTTCCCTAATCGGCTCCTGTATTACAAACTTCGTCTGATCAGGCGCAATTATCCTTTCCGCCTACTATGATCTTTCCCTTCGAATTCTCATCATCCCTGATGATCTCTGAAACCTCGGGAACCGATATGGAACCCGAAAGAGGATTTTTGATACTTATCATCGGAGTGGTTATGGTTGCTTCCACATCTGACTTCTCAAAAGCAAGATCTGTATCAATCATTTTGCAGTTTATAAGCTTTAGTCCCTTGCAGTAGCAAAGGGGCTGAGTCCCGATGATGGTACAGTTTTCAAAGGTGACGTTTTCACAGTACCATGCCAGGTATTCACCCTTTACGATACTGTTTCTTACAACAACATTTTTTGCATGCCAGAAGGCATCCTTTGTATCAAAATTGCAATTCTCGAAAACAGAATCCGTGATGTACTGGAAAGAATACTTACCCTTCAGAGTCACATTTGAAAACTCAAGTCGCTCCGATCTCATCATGAAATATTCGCTCTGAACATCAGTATCCATCATTACGATATTCTTTACAGACCAGCCAAACTCAGGAGAAATGATGTCACAGTTTTCTATCCTTATATTTGAACATTCTCTCAGTGCCTTTATTCCGTGCATTTTTGAATTCTTAATTTCTGCATCATTTGTATACCAAAGGGCCGCCCTGCAATTCTCAGTCATTTCAATGTTTTCAATCCTAAGTCCATCATCATGCCAAAAGGGATATCTAAGATTGAAGTAGCTATCCTTCACCACAAGGTTTTTGCTCTCTTTAAAGGCACTCTCTCCATCTGCAGGACCATCAAATCTGCAGCCTTCCACAATGATATCTCTGCTCCCGTAAAGGGCTCGCTCTTCATCAAAAGTTTTGTTCTTTATGATCATATCTTTCATTAATTTCTTCTTACCTCATTTCAGTTTCTATATGGTTATCCTACACCCTGGAGTTTACTCCAGGTCAATCTTTTTTCGATTTTTAATTTCTAAAATAATTCTAAAATGAAGAGAGTGGCAAAAACATTTGCCACTCTCTTCTGATACATCACACAAAATCATTTATTTATCATTAATCATTTTATCAGCCTGATCTTATTATATTCGATTTCCACCGAGTCAATTTCCACCGAATAAAAATAAAGAAACTTACCCTTCGTTCCATCTTGCGTACTTCAATGCCAGTGCCATGATGGACGGACTTATAACCGCTCCTACTCCGTAGAAGCAATGAAGAAAATTCATTACCGAACCGGAATAGTTATTGGCCACATAGTGATTTACCGATGCATCAATAGCTCCGGCTCCAAGTCCGTAAGGTATGGCGAATAAAAATAACATCGCATACTGCCATGAAATTGAGAAACCAAGAAGACCAATGATAGTAAGGAATTGAGTATAATTTTGGCAACCACATCATATGGATTTTTATACGAAAGACATATATAGTAATCACTGGGTTCAACCATGGTATATATGAAATCAGTTATATAGATAGAGGTAATCAAATGAATGATAGAGATATTGATGATCTTCAATGGAATAGTCTGTTTGAAATGGCGAAGGAATATGAAGAACAGAGTGACTACGAAGATTATTCAGAAGCATTAACTCCTGCCTCATTTCCTCCGGTCATAAAAGAATTTAAAACTCCGGAGGAAACACTGAAAGCACTTTTTGGTTATGATGAATTCAGGCCCGGTCAGAAAGGGATAATTGATGCTATCCTTAAGGGGCGGGATGTTTTTGCGGTAATGCCTACAGGTGCCGGAAAATCCGTCTGTTATCAGATTCCTGCAATGCTTTTACCTGGCATAACGTTGGTTATCTCTCCGCTTATTTCTCTCATGCAGGATCAGGTGAAGTCACTTAATGAAGCCGGGATACCGGCGGCTTTTATAAACAGCTCTCTTTCAAGGAATAACTTTTACGAGACACTTCGTGGTGTAAGAAATGGAATATACAAGATTGTATATGTGGCACCGGAACGGCTCATGACTGATGAGTTCATAGAGCTTACCGGATCCGTTCGTATATCTATGATCACAGTGGATGAAGCCCATTGTATTTCCCAGTGGGGGCAGGATTTCCGTCCGAGCTACATGAAGATCATAGAGTTTGTAAAAATGCTTGAAGAAAAGCCAATCATCAGCGCATTTACCGCAACTGCAACGAAGAATGTCCGTGAGGATATCATCTGTATCCTTGGACTTAAGAATCCGTATACTCTGGTTTTAGGTTTTGACAGAGAGAACCTTTTCTTTCAGGTGGAAAAGCCTAAGGACAAAGATAGATATATTCTGGATTTCATTGCAGAACATCCCGGTGAAAGCGGCATTATATACTGTTCCACCAGAAAGAACGTGGACAGTGTTTTCGAGATGCTATTTAAAAAAGGAATTTCAGTCGGCAGATATCATGCCGGAATGAATGCCTCCGACAGAAAGAAAATGCAGGATGATTTTGTTTATGACTATACCGGCATAATCGTTGCCACCAATGCTTTCGGAATGGGAATAGACAAGTCTAATGTCAGATTTGTCATCCACTACAATATGCCTCAGAGCATGGAGAACTATTATCAGGAAGCAGGAAGAGCAGGAAGAGACGGACTTGAATCAAAGTGTATTCTTTTGTATTCGGCGCAGGATGTAGTCATTAATAAATTTCTGTTGGAACGTAAAGAAACAACTGACATTGATCCAATGGATCTTGAGAACATAAGGGAGATGGACAGCCAGAGGCTTCAATCGATGGAAAGATACTGCTACACCACAGAGTGCCTTAGGAACTATATCCTCAAGTATTTCGGAGAACAGCCAAAAGAGCCCTGCGGTGATTGTGGAAACTGCCTTCGTGAATTTGAAACAATTGATATGACGGAAGCTGCAAAGAAAATCATCAATTGTGTTTACGAAGCAAAAGAAAGATTCGGAAGAGGAATCATAGCAGATGCTGTCTTGGGAGTAAAGACTTCAAGAATAAAACAGATTGGAGCAGATAATTATAAGTCTTTTGGAGCGCTTTCCTCATCGAATAAAAATCTTCTTATGAGACTTGTGGAACAACTTGTCCTGGAAGGGTATCTGGAGGTCGGAGCATATCAGGTTCTCAAAATGGGTGATATCAATAAACTTAAAAATCCAGAAAATAAGGTTTTTGTAAAGATCACAGATGAGGATAAGCTTCCTACTGCCAAGACTAAACCTGAAAAAAGACAAATTGGAATCAGTTCACTTACATCATCCGGCTACAAACTTTTTGATAAACTTCGTGAACTTAGACTTGAGATTGCCCGAGAAGAAAATTTGCCGCCATATATCATTTTTAACGATAAAACATTAATAGAAATGGCTGTTAAGGTACCGACCAATCAGCTGGAAATGCTTGGCATTTCCGGTGTTGGTGATAATAAATATAAGAAATACGGAGGTCGGTTCCTTGATATCATAAGAGATTATACAGACATATATCCCGATCTTCTCACAGAAAGGATTTTACATGAGAAGGAAACAAAGGTTCCTGCCGCAAGGAGCAGAAAAAAGGAAGATAAGCAGGAATTCAGTCTTCTTCCGGCAGAAGCTGAAAACTACAATTATGATGGATATAAGCTGGTATCGGAAATACGTGATGAATTAAACCGGATCTGTGAACGAGAAAATGTAAAGAAGATTCCGGCAACAAGGCTGACGGAGATATTGGTGGCGGAAGGCATTATTTCAAGTGAAACAGAATCGGATGGGTTTTCAAAAATTCCTACAGAAAAAGGAAAAGTTCTTGGTGTAATCGTTGAAGACAGAGTAAGTCAGAAAGGCAATGAATACCATGTACTGAAATACTCTCCGGAGATTCAGAAAATTCTCGTAGAACATTATGTTTGTGAAATTGATATGATGACATAAGTGTCATCATATATAGCTTATTAGTTGGAGGTACTATATGAAATTACTGATCATTCGTCATGGAGATCCGGATTACGAGCATGATTCACTTACAGAAACCGGATGGACGGAAGCGACACTACTGGCAGAACGTCTTTATAAAACAGAAGATATCAAGGAATTTTATGTATCGCCTATGGGACGTGCCCGGGATACTGCTTCTCTTACTTTGGAGAAATTCGGTAAAACCGCAGTGACCCTTCCATGGTTACGGGAATTCAATGAAGCTTTGATTAACAGACCGGATGTGACAGAACGAAAAATGATCTCATGGGACTGGTTACCACAGGACTGGACAGTGGAGCCTCTTTTTTATGATGCTGATCATTGGATGGATGCCGGTGTTTTCAAAGAAAGCTCTGTCCCCGAAACATTTCGTAAAGTCACTTCCTGTTTTGACGAATTTCTTTTAAATCATGGGTACCGTCATGACGGAAATCTATTTCATGTTGAAAATGCCAATACAAACACTATAGCTTTATTCTGTCACTTCGGGGTAGAATGCGTTCTTTTATCACACCTTCTGCATATATCTCCCATGCAGCTTTGGCATGGCTTTTGTGCCGCACCATCTTCTGTCACGGTGATAAACACAGAAGAACGACGGAAGGGAATCGCTCATTTTAGAGTAGCTTCTTTTGGAGACATCTCACATCTTTATGCAGGTGGCAGATCTTCCAGCTTTGCTGCACGATTTGCAGAAGTATATGGTAACGGAGATCGTATTGACTGATTCTAAAATCAGTATTCTCAAAACAGCAAATTATTTATAGAAAAAACGGTAAAATCCGAATGTACCGTATTTAGCCACTTAAATATATATTGAAGATGATTCTGAGCTTATTACATGATCATCGTATTTTAGAGGGGGACCGGCAGATTAGGGGCTGTCGGTTTAGAGTAGTATAAAAAAATTATCAATCAAAAAACATCTTTATATCATCTTCCACATTTGTGATAGAACCTATTCCGAAACTGTCCACCAGAACCTTTGCCACATTAGGTGAAAGGAATGCCGGAAGTGTAGGTCCGAGATGTATGTTCTTAACTCCAAGATAAAGAAGTGCAAGAAGTACGATAACCGCTTTCTGCTCATACCAGGAAATGTTATAAACTATGGGCAGATCATTTATATCATCAAACCCAAATGCCTCCTTAAGCTTAAGCGCAATAAGTGCAAGTGAATAGGAATCATTACACTGACCTGCGTCCAGTACTCTTGGAATTCCATCAATGTCTCCGAGATTCAGTTTGTTGTACTTATACTTGGCACAGCCTGCTGTCAGTATCACAGCATCCTTAGGAAGAGCCTTTGCAAATTCTGTATAGTACTCTCTTGACTTTGCACGTCCGTCACAGCCTGCCATAACAACAAATTTCTTTATGGCTCCGGACTTTACCGCGTCAACCACCTTATCTGCTAAAGCAAACACCTGAGCATGGGCAAAACCGCCTATGATCTCACCCTTCTCTATCTCTGTAGGTGCTTTACAGGTCTTAGCAAGTTCGATTATCTCAGAAAAATCCTTCTTCTCTCCGTATTTTCCATCGATGTGTCTGCATCCGGGATATCCTGTCGCCCCTGTTGTGAAGAGTCTGTTCTTATATGATTCAGCAGGAGGAACGATACAGTTTGTGGTCATAAGAATAGGACCATTAAAGCTTTCAAACTCCTCTTTCTGCTTCCACCATGCATTACCGTAGTTACCGGCAAAGTTATCATACTTTTTAAAGAATGGATAATAGTGAGCCGGAAGCATTTCTGAATGAGTATAAACATCCACTCCGGTTCCCTTAGTCTGCTCCAAAAGCATCTCAAGATCCTTAAGATCATGACCGGATATAAGAATTCCCGGATTATTCCTTACTCCGATATCAACCTTTGAGATTTCAGGGTTGCCATAGGCAGAAGTATTGGCCTCATCAAGCAGTGCCATTCCGTCTACTCCGTACTTTCCGGTCTCAAGTGTAAGAGCTACATAATCATTAACAGAAAGTGAGTCATCAAGAGTTTTTGCAAGTGCCTCCTGAAGAAAACTGTCTACAGCTTCATTATCCTTTAGAAGAGCATTGGCATGCTTTGAATATGCAGCCAGACCCTTAAGTCCATAAGTAATCAGCTCTCTAAGTGAACGGATATCCTCATTTTCTGTTGAAAGAACACCTACATGCTTTGCTTTTTCATCATAGTCACTTCTCGTTCCATTAAAAAGAGCTGCTTCAGGAAGATTTCCTTTTGCATCAATCTGTTCTATAAGCTGTGCTTTTACTTTAAGGGTTTCCTCGATTTTCTCCGCAATCTTCTCATAATCAAAATTTGCATTTGTAATGGTTGTGAAAAGATTTACGGTAATAAGATGATTGATATTCTCATCAACTTTTTTACCTTCATTGCGAAGCTGTGTTGTAACAGCGCTAAGCCCTTTTGTCACATACACAAGAAGATCCTGAAGATTGGCCACCTCAGGCTTTTTCCCGCATACACCAACCATTGTGCATCCTTTGCAGCCTGCTGTTTCCTGACACTGATAGCAGAACATTTTATTATCCATGGTAAAACCTCCTAAACGAAAACTAATGTGTTTTTCGAAGGAGATGATAATGCATCAGGCCAAACCTACGTGTTGCGGCTGCAACATAATTATCCATTTATTTTTAAATCCATAACAACATCCGAGTCATATTTCCGACAGCTTTTGCTCTTGATAATTTATACATGATTTTTTCACTGTTATTCTTCCATATCCACAGTTTCATGATCACATAACAATAATGTATATTAAAAATGAAGCAAATACATTGTGTTTTAAAGGCCTCTTCCTATAATGAAATTATAAAACCATGACAAAGATAGGAGGTAGTTCTATGAATGCAAATGACTTTACCAACACAAGGCCCGAAGATGCCTGGAAACTGATCCGTGAAGGAACCATAGACTTTCCAACCGCAGGTATGTGCGCAGGCTATGCCCAGGCCAATCTCGTAATTCTTCCCAAACAATATGCAGACGATTTTAAGATATTTGCATCAAAAAACCCGAAACCATGTCCTATTCTGGAAGTCGTGGAAGGAACTCCTGATGTTCATGATATGGGCGAAGGTGCCATTATCACCAGTGATGTACCGAAGTATCGTATCTGGAAAAACGGAGAATTGATAGATACCGTTAAGGACGTTACATCATACTGGAAAGAGGATTCTGTGGCTTTTTTGATCGGCTGCAGTTTTTCTTTCGAAGAGGCCCTTATAAAAAACGGTGTAGAGGTACGTCATATATCCCTCGGCTGCAATGTTCCGATGTTCAAAACTAATATCCAGTGTGAGCCCGCCGGAGTTTTCAATGGTCCTATGGTTGTCAGCATGCGCCCCATGACCCCGGATGATGCCGAGATTGCAAAACGTATTACCGATGCTTATCCCAACGTTCATGGAGGACCTATACAGATAGGTGACCCGGAAGCAATCGGAATTAAGGACATCATGAATCCTGACTATGGTGATTCGGTTCCTTTCAAAGAAGGAGAGATTCCTGTATTCTGGGCCTGTGGTGTAACTCCTCAGGCGGCAATTGAAAATGCAAAACTGCCGCTGGTAATCACACATGCTCCGGGGCACATGTTTATAACCAATGTTCTCAATAAAGATTTAAACGATTATTTGGAAACAAAAAAACTAAATCCTGATAAGTAAAAAACATCCGGTGATGTATGGACTCAGTTCCACACTTCACCGGATGTTTTACCGCTTAAATTATATTTTGATATGATAGCCAAACAAACTGTACATATGAGTATAGACTCTCCACAAAGTGGGGATTTGCATTATTGGACTCTATAAAAAGCTTCTGTTTTACCTTATGTATACATATCCGTCCATTATTCGTCTGGCTGTGCGGGTAACTCCGCCCTTCAGCACTTTCTCGCCGTCCATCTTCATATCAACTTCAGTTACTCCTGAAGAGTGTCCGAGACGAATGATATCTCCGGGTACATCTTTCACGATTTCATTTACGATGGTTCCCGGAATCTTGGCTGCAGCTCCTGTTGCGACGGCAACCGTCATAGGATATGCCTTGTGAAGCTGTCCGACGGAAATGGCACGTACACATATATCCATTTTTTCACCGGAAACATCAGCACCGTCCATGTTCACATAATCCTGAGCTTCGCTTATGATGGATACCTTCGGTGCAGAAGTAGCCTTTGTGCGGGCTTCCATGAAGTCCTCAACAAACCCGAATTTCACAGCTGCCATACCTCTTATTCTCTCGATATGCTCCATGACATCTTTGTTGCTGTTCAGCTCAGTGAGTTCGGTTCCTTTAATGCCCAGGTCGGAAGACTTGATAAATACCACAGGATTTGAACAGTCAATGACTGTAACTGTTGCAGCCCCGTATCCGGGAACATCAAATACTTCCTGCTTTGCGCCTGTGGGGAAGAGTTTTCCGCTGCGGGAACCTGAAGGATCTTCAAAGTACATGTCTATACGGGAACCTGTTCCCGGAACACCCTGAATCTCCTCGTCTCCATACATGCAGGCATGCCCGTCCTTAACTCTTACATGTTCCTCTATTACCTTGTCAGTGTTGGTGTTATATACACGGACTATAGTGACAGGCTCCACTGCTTCCACCAGTCCTTCATCGATAGCGTAAGGCCCTACTGCAGAAGAAATGTTTCCGCAGTTTGCAGACCCGTCAACTCTCGGAATCTTGATGTCTACCTGTCTGAAGGTGTAATCAACATCAATTCCCGGACGGTCTGATTTCTTGATTACAGCTATCTTTGAGGTTGACGAAACGGTGCCACCCATTCCATCAATCTGCTTCACATCCGGCGTGCCCATGACCTTCATAAAAATCTCAGGCCACTCTTCCTCATTTTCCGGAAGGTCCTCCTGATGGAAGAAAACTGCTTTACTGGTGCCTCCCCGCATATATACACATGGAAATCTGCGCTGCTTCTGATCTGATGCTGACATTATTCTCCTCCTTTATCCTGCAACCGGTATCGCTTCCAGTTCATTTTCCTTATAGAACGGCGCCTTTTTAACAGTTATATGAATCCTGAACCCATTGATCTCCTCCACAAGGAAAATCAGCTTTATGGTCTTTCCGTCTTCATCGTAACGTGCAGTATCATAGTCCATGGTATAACCTTTTGACTCAAGATACTTAATGGCAAGAGGCATATCATTAACAAAGAAACCAAGATGTCCCATGGTGCCCTTGCCCATCTTTTTCATGAGTTCCATCTTATTGTCTTCAGTGAAATATGAAGCAGGTATCTCACGATAATTCTTATATCCAAACACATCCGTAAAAAATGCTTTCATCTTTTGGCCTTCTTCAGGGCTCTGTGCGTTAATGCCTACATGCCCGAATTCAAATTTCAGATCATTGAAATCCATGATTTTCCTCCTTTGTATGTTTTTTTACATTCTTTAATTCAACCCTAAATCTTCTCTGTATGAGTTGATCATGGAACCTGCGAGAAGTATCTTTTTCTCAGATTCTGTTACATCCTTTAGTTCCAGTTTCATCTCACGTATATTTCCATCGACACCAATGACTGTTGCCATAACTTCGGTTTCACCGTTCTTAACCGCCTTTCTGATTTCGGGAAGCCATACATATTCTCCTACTGAAAGGTTAATGTTGTCGTCCGGATATGTGAATGGCAGCATGCCCCAGTTCACACAATTGCTGCGGTAACGTTTTGTTGCATAATCTATGCAGATGTTTGCAAGACCTCCCAGCACCTTCTGACATGAAGCAGCATATTCTCTTGCGGAACCATCACCCGGACGCTTTGCATAGAGTACTGAACCTATACCTGTGGATTTCATCAGATTCTGAAGAACAGTATCATCAGAAGCATCGATACCAACCGATTTCAGTATACTGTAGAACTCTGCCACTTTCGCCCTGTCTCCCTGAAGTCGTGCTTTTTCATATACTTGAGTTTCCTTTGCATTTGGAACGTAAGACGGATCCTTTCTCTGAAGAGTAAACTCAGAAATTTTATAAGGGTTGGAACGATAAGAAGCTGTTTCTCCCGAAGGAATAAGTTCATCTGTGGTAGTTACTTCATCACGAATGACCGATGCCACACGAAGCAGCAGATTGTCTGTCAATGCCGACATCTCAGGCCAGTCCTTTATGGCAGGACCATACTGTATTTCTGTATCCGGTTCCGCTTTTCCGAAACCGTTGTAAACAACATTCTCATACAGCTTTTCGTTGAATTCATACTCGGGAACCTGCATGGTACTAAATACATCCTGTATTTCTTCAGCCGATGTGAGTAATCCTCCGTTAAATGCAGTAGCCGCAATGGACTTGGAATCCATAAGTGCTGCACTTGCCACCTGGCCCTGACCGGGTTTGCTGCCCTCTCTGTTCGGGAAGTTTCTGGTTGAATGTCTTATGGTAAATGCATTGTTTTCGGGACAGTCAGATGCTCCGAAGCACGGACCGCAGAAGGCGGTCTTTACACGAATGCCATGTATCATTAAGTCATTCATTACACCTACTCTGTTAAGTTCAACCATTATGGGCTGGGATGCAGGATAAATATTGAAGGGGAACTGTCCGAGGCCGTGTCCTACAGCTTTTGCCACTGCATCAACGGCATAGATATTTTCAAAGGATCCCGCTGCGCAGCCTGCGATATTGCCCTGATCAACACGTATACGGCGGTCTACCGTAAATCCATGAGTGAGGAACCCTCTGTCAGAAACATTACCGGAAACAGGAACTATCTTGCCCTTGATGTCAGGATGGATGTCCGGCGTGTTCTCAAATGTGCTTACTGCCTGCTCCTCGATCCATGCTGCATACTTCTCCGGATTCTGAATCACTTCCCTTAGCGGGAATGCATTTGAAGGATGATATGGCAGGGCTATCATGGGTTCGACAGTATCAAGATCGATTTCAACCACAGCGTCATAAAGGGCTGCCTTACCGGGTTTAAGATGCTTATAGTCCTGAGGGCGCTTGTGTATTTCAAAATATTTTCTGACCACTTCATCAGTCTCCCAGACAGAGGAAAGACATGCTGATTCTGTTGTCATGGTATCTATTCCGTTACGGAAATCCATGGACATGGAATGGACTCCGGGACCGATAAACTCAAGGACTGCATTCTTCACGAATTTGTTTTTAAATGTTGCACCGATGAGAGTAAGAGCAACATCCATGGGACCCACCCAGGGCTTCGGAGCTCCGTGAAGCAGTACTGCAATAACCTTCGGGTACTTTATCTCATAGAATTTACCGATCATGGCCTTTGCAAGCTCAGGTCCGCCTTCTCCTATGGAAACCGAACCCTGCGTACCATAGCGGGTATGTGAATCGGAAACTATGGCCATATCTCCTGACTTTATCAGCATTTCACGCATGTACTGATGGATGACTGCCTCATGAGGAGGGACAAATATGCCTCCGAACTTGTGACAGGCGGTTTCAGCGTATTTATGTACATCCGTGTTTATGGTACCTCCTACTGCTGCAAGGCAGTTATGGCAGTTTGTAAATACTGTCGGCATCGGGAATTTCTTGAGTCCTGACGCTACGGCCGTCTGGAGTATGCCTACATAGGTATTGTCATAAACACCCATTTCATCAAACTTAATTTGAAGATTTTCCATATCTCGAGACTGATTGTGGGCCTTTAGTATCTGATATGTGAGAGTCTCTTTTTTTGCATCCTCCTGGTTTATCTCCGGATGCTCTTTGATAGAAACAAGCTTTTCATCGTTTAATATGAGATGTTTTCCCTCGTGTAACCTTATCATATATACCTCCCGGACAGCTTTGTGATGTGAGTATCAAAAGTATTTATCACCAACTTATGATGCACGGCAGGCACACATAAGTGTGCCCCGTGCCAATGAACATCTTTATATTGCAAAGGATTATCTTGGCTGATTCAGTACAGTTATCTGTGAGTTTCTTCCATTTACCATTTCACGTGTGATATGTGAGGTCTTATGTAAATCTGATTTCTCATATGTTCCGATTACAACTGCGATGATTGCTAATGTGATGATAGTTGACATAGTATATTCCTCCTTGTGTTTATCTGAAAATTCATTTGTACTGATATTGCTTCTCTGTTTTTGTATTTCTTTCTCTTGACACTTCAGATGATAACATTGATATATTCATGCGTAAAATTCACATATTTCCTGTTTATGCATTCCATATAGGCATGTATAATAATATTGGTTGCAGGCTATTTCTAGTTATAGACACATATACTTCGTATGTATTTGGAAATGAATTATGGCAGGGAATATAAACTAATATCTGTATTATGAATATAAAAAGAAGAAACGGCTTTTCACAAAGGAGGCGCCAGAGCTATGACAGACAAAGATATAGAGATACTTAAGGATCTTTCTGAAACCCACAACATTACAAAAACTGCAGAGCGTCTGTACACCACCCAGTCAGCTCTTACAAAGCGTGTCCAGAGTATAGAACAGGAGCTTGGATGTCAGTTGTTCATCAGATCAAAAAAAGGACTTGTTCCCACTCCGGTTTCTGAATCTATCCTTCCCTATGTCAAAAAAATCCAAAATGATATGGAGCAGATACGAAACCTTGCGGAAAATCCTGACGGGGAACTGAGCGGCACACTGAAAGTTGGTGTGGCAGTGAACTATGCCCGTTACAGACTGGCAGAGACATTGGAACAATTCATAGAAAAATATCCGAAGGTTGATATACAGCTAAGTGCCAAAAGAAGTCCGGATTTATACAAGGAACTGATATCCGGAGAAATAAATGTAGCTATCATCAGGGGAGACTATCCCTGGGCGGAAGGCGACGTGGTACTTTTCGAAGAAAATGTCTGCCTTGCAATGAATGAAAAAATGAAGGGCAAAGACCTGAATGAAATACCTTTTCTGGACAGAACTTCTGATTTCAGCTTCGAAGCTGATCTGAGTAAATGGATGAATGAAAATAAAATACGCCGGCATACAGGACTGCAGATCAACGACGTTGAAACCATCATGCAGATGATAGAACGTAATATCGGCTGGTCCATACTGCCGGCAATATGTCTTTCAGAATTAAAAGGGATTACGGAGCCTTTGTCGTTTCACTCAGGTGAACCTTTCCTTCGTAAAACCCACCTTCTATACAGGCCGGAATATATCAAGCTTCCCCAGGTGCAGGCATTTATAGAGACGGTTAAGTCTTGCTAGTGCAGCCGTCGTATCAATGAAAATGAATACAGCAAGGTAAACACATACATTAAAACACAGAAGAACCGGAGTCATACTGTAGTTTCGTCCGGTTTTATCCGAAAGTTTTTTAACTATTATAATGTATCTTGGCTTTTCTTCATCGTTCTCCTTATTATAAAAATTATTCCTTTATCACAAGCTCATCTGCATTATTAAACCATGCTGCGGTACCGTCAGAATTGGCAAGTGTCAAAGCCCCATCGTTTCTCTTTTTCCATTGAAGCTCATGATTGATGTAGCGATTACCCCCATAGGAGCCTGAGCCCAGATTCGCGGCCTGATCGAAACGATCTGTGTACTCGTGTTCATAAAGTTTTGAGCTTCCGTCAGTTAATATCGTAAAGATGAACCAGTCATTATCCTTGAAGCTGAAGCTGTAGCCATTCTCAGTCTTATTCATGGAAAGCTGTCCCACATCATTGCTGTACTGTTCTTTAACAGTTATAGTTCCGTTACGGATTTCCTCCCGATAGTATTCTTCCTCATACTCTATAAAAAAATCATCAAATGGTTTTCTTACATACCGCTCGTATTCAGTACTGTTGCCGCTGCACCGAGCCTCTATGTAGTATGGTCCCATGCTGTCCTTGGCAAATACATCTTCTTTCAGCTTTCCGGGATGCTGGCAGAGAGAAACATACCGGAAATACAGTCTTTCCTTTTTGTATAAATCATCGAAAAACTTCATATTGTATTTTTGCAGATCACAATCTTCGGGAATGTTAATGTCTCCGTTTACGTGAATCACAGGTCTGTTATCCGACTGCCTTATAAATTCGTCAATAAGTGCACATGCTTCCTGATTCCAGTTTATAATATCGTCTTCCTTCCGATTCAGGAATTCCATCATCCCGTCCGGATCCGTTCCGGTCAACGCCACCACGAATTCACCGGGAAGCATTCCGACATCCACAGACTTTTCACCATATGCTTTTCCTTTTCGGAAAAGAGTTGCCTCCTCCTGCAGAGAAACATTAAAACCATTGATACTGCACTCAGAGCTTCTCCCTGAAAGACTCAGAACCTCAAGGATATAGGGCTTTACCCGTTCGGCAAGAAAAGACATGTCTCCTTCGAGAAATACTTCCCCGCTTTCGATCTTGACCTCATACTTTCTGTCCTTTTCTCCGTCATTAAAGCTTCCGTCCACAATATCCGTAAGATAGTAGGGACCACTTGGATATCTCTCTATATACGACTCCGCCGAAAGCACCTTGGATCCCGGAATGTGTTCATCCAGCCAGGCCTGCATTACCGCACTGCCCTTTTCCTCCATCTCTGTCTTTTCGGATTCCTCATACTGGGGTCCATGACAGCTTGAGAATCCGGATAAAATGATCACAGAAAAAACCATGGTTATGAAAATGATAAATTTTTTATTCATATCTCTTTATCCTATTCGTCCTCATCCAAGTCAAAAATATCAAATGGACCAAACATAAAAACACCTCCTCGTAAAGGTATATAAGAACAAAACTGTTTCTATATATACAATACACGAAGAGGTGTCTTATAAAAAGAGTTGTTGAATAGTATTCTTATACTGCTGCAAATCCCTTTTCAAGATCTGCAATGATATCATCTATATGTTCTGTTCCGATGGAAAGTCTGATGGTGCTCTGTGTGATGCCCTGATCCAGAAGCTCTTCCTCGGAAAGCTGTGAATGAGTTGTGGTTGCAGGATGGATAACCAGACTCTTTACGTCGGCAACATTGGCAAGAAGTGAGAATATCTCAAGGTTGTCTATGAATTTCCATGCTGCTTCCTTTCCGCCCTTAATCTCGAAAGTGAAAATAGATGCCCCGCCGTTCGGGAAATACTTCTCATAAAGTGCATGATCAGGATGATCCGGAAGAGACGGATGATTTACCTTCTCAACCTTAGGATGATTCTTCAGGAACTCAACAACCTTCTTTGTATTCTCGGCATGTCTGTCCAGTCGGAGTGACAGAGTCTCCGTTCCTTGAAGCAGGAGGAATGCATTGAACGGAGAAATAGTCGCTCCCGTATCTCTCAAAAGGATGGCTCTTACATATGTAACAAATGCTGCGGGTCCCACAACATCATAGAAAGATACTCCATGGTAACTTGGATTTGGTGAAGCTATGTTCGGATACTTTCCGCTTACCTTCCAGTCGAACTTTCCGGCCTCAACTATAACTCCGCCAAGGGTTGTTCCATGTCCGCCGATGAACTTTGTGGCTGAATGAACAACGATGTCTGCGCCGTGCTCAATTGGTCTTATGAGATACGGTGTTCCGAAGGTGTTGTCTATAACAAGCGGAAGTCCATGCCTGTGTGCGATTTCAGCGATGGCATCGATATCCGGGATGTCACTGTTTGGATTTCCGAGAGTCTCGAGATAGATTGCTCTGGTGTTATCCTGTATAGCTCCCTCCACTTCATTAAGGTCATGAGCATTTACAAAGGTTGTGGAAATTCCGTACTGCGGTAATGTATGCTCCAGGAGATTATAGCTTCCGCCGTAGATGGTCTTCTGTGCTACGATATGTCCGCCGTTTGCGGCAAGAGCCTGAACGGTGTAGCTTATGGCTGCTGCGCCGGATGCCACCGCAAGAGCTGCACTTCCGCCTTCAAGAGCAGCGATTCTCTTTTCGAACACATCCTGGGTGGAGTTTGTGAGTCTGCCATAGATATTACCGGCATCCGCAAGTCCAAATCTGTCAGCTGCATGCTGGCTGTTTCTGAATACGTAAGATGTTGTCTGGTAAATCGG
This sequence comes from Oribacterium sp. P6A1, assembly GCF_000702885.1. GTDB lineage: Bacteria > Bacillota > Clostridia > Lachnospirales > Lachnospiraceae > Oribacterium. The sequence continues at coordinate 40,679 of NZ_JNKO01000010.1, forward strand.
AACTGCCCTTGAATCTGTTGCCGGATCCGGCTGCTCCTGACCTACGTGTAACTGAAGTGTCTCAAATCTGTACTTGCTCATATCTCATTTCCTCCCTTTATACATCTTTTGATAATGTCTTTCTGCTTGCTCCTTCATAAATCCCTGCTGATTTTTTATTTGTTTTGTCAGGTATTTACAAAAGATTCTTTGTATTATTTCCTAGATGTTTGCTAGGCTTTCTGATGAAATGATGATATATCAAATCAAGTAGGTATACATAACTCAAAATTTTTATGTCTATCTATAGTTTGGATCTATAACATGCAAAAAAGACAAAATTTTGAATCGTACTTATTGCCAAACAATTAACATGACTTTGATTGTGTTGTTTTATGAGTCTCTTATCTAAAATATCTCAGTGCTTCCACAAGAGCCAGAATAGTCAGGGATTGTCCGTAGGCCATAGGAGCAATGAGTATATTTTTATAATGTTCTTTATTCATACCCATTCCTGTACCGCCGGAAACATTGAGCACTGTTCCATCTTCCGAGATATTGCCCAGTATCCCCCTGATAGCCTTAGCGGCGCATGCTTTATAAGAATCATCCAGAATCCCCAGTTTCAATCCCTTAAGTATTCCTGCTGCAATAGCCGCAGATCCTGATACCTCTTCATAGCTTTCCGTATCATCCAAAACCGTATGCCAGAGACCGCTCTCCGCCTGAAGATTCTTCAATGCAGAAACCTGAGATTTGTAGCAGTCAAGAATAAAACTTTTCACACCTGAATTGAGAGGTTCCCTAAACTCCTCCAGGTAGTCAAGAATCCCAAGTGTGAACCAGCTGTTGCCGCGGCACCAGAACACCTCACCGAAATTGTTGTTTTCATTGAATGTCCAGCCATGATAAAACAGACCGGTTTTCTTGTCATAAAGGTACTTTATGTGCATCAAAACCTGATGGATTCCCTCATTTATCCATGCTTCATTCCGGTACTTCTGCCCCATCCTGTTAAGGAAAAGCACTGTCATAAAGATGGTGTCGATCCACATCTCATTTTCGTTAAGACGTACCCCCTGACGGTCACCGTTTGCGCTTGTGACATGCTGGAACCCCCCTTCCTTTGTTCTGGGAAGACAGTTCATGAGCCAGTCTGCCCAGCTGAGACACAGCTCCTCATATCTTTTGTCTTTAAGCCTATCGTTAAGTTCAGAAAGGGTAAGCAGCGGAGTTGTGGTGTTAATGTTTCTGGATGGAAGTCCTGCCTCCAGATTTCTGTCAAACCAGTCCTTAAGAAAAGTCATATACTCGTCGTTTCTGTCTATATCCATTTTATTGATAAGTCCGTACAGACCAACTCCCTGTGGCCAGTCCCACTCACTTATGCCGAAATCTCTCTTGAAGTACCCTATGGACTCTCCTTTTTCCTTAAGATCAGATTCATTCTCCGGTCCGTCAAGATTCATGAGCTTCTTGATCACCAGGTCAAGTTTATTTCCTATTTCCTTTTTACTTAATTCCATCTGAATTCCAACTCCTCACTTATTAACATTTTTTCCGTAATATCCGACATAGGTTTACAGGTTTACTTCACCACTTTATAATGATGTTTAGCCTTAAATTACCTGCAGGCTTTAACCCATTATCATTTCCGCAACTTAGCTGTATAAGGACTAAACATCATGCTTGAACCAATTACCGAAGCCAATGAAAAACTCACCCTCTTCTGCGCCATAGACGGTCTTGCCGTTGAACACAAGGTACGCTATGGGCAGTATGATATGAGAGTGAAGCATTTCCATCCCGAATATGAGATTTTCTATATTCTTGAAGGTCAGCGGGATTTCTTTTTCGATAATCGAATACATCATGCTTCAAAGGGGGATCTGATCCTTATTGATTCAAATCTCATTCATATGACCACATCAACCGGCGAAGATGATTTCGGACATAACAGAATCATTCTTTACATCACACCGGATCGCCTGAAGTCCATTGAAACCGCTTTTCCATCCCTTAACCTCACCCGTTTTTTCAGAACCAACTACGGTGTATATCATCTTAATGAAGAACAGCAAAACAACTTCATGGATTTCTATTACAGGTTCAAGAAAGAATATCAGGATAAAAAACCAAACTATCAGCTTTCCATGGAATTTGCCGTCATGGAACTTCTGCTTCATATGACCAGAGATCTTAAGCGCACCATAACTTTCGATGAACCCGGATCTGACAGCAAAAACTATCAGCATGCTTACGAGATCGCGGATTATCTCTCGGAACACTTCCGGGATGATATCGATCTTGATTTTCTTGCAAAGAATTTCTTTCTCAGCAAGTACTACCTGTGCCGTACTTTCCGTGAAGTCACGGGCTATAACATTCGCGAATACATAAACATTTACCGCATCCGCGCGGCCAAGCAGCTTCTGGAAGAATCGGATGAAAGCATTGATTCCGTAGCTTCCAAAGTGGGCTACCACTCAGCAACCCACTTTGAAAAGATCTTCAAGTCATATATGAATGTCTCGCCTCTGAAGTATCGCAAGCAGAGAAACGTGTATGTAAGCATGATACCTGTGATGGATCATCTGACATGATGATTCCGACAACTGTATGTACTTAATTCCTTTCGATTAATGCTAATCCCCCTGCCCTTTAATGCTATGGGATTAGCATTATATTTCCCCGACAGAAGTTTCAATTCGTTGATTAAGATATCAATAAAAACATGTTCTTTTGCTATGTTCTAAAGATAACTCCTACATATCTATGCTTATTCAAATCAGTCCAAGTGTCTTCGGCAGCCACTCTGAAATTGCGGGCACAAATGTCACAAACAAAAGCGCAACTATAATCACCGCAAAGTAGGAAACAAGTCTCTTTATGACATTTTCCACCTTCAGTTTTGCCACTGAACATCCCACAAAGAGTACGCTTCCAACAGGCGGAGTGACTGTTCCTATGGCCAGATTCATTACCATCATAACTCCGAACTGGATCTCATCCATTCCCACACTCTTCGCCACCGGGAGGAATATCGGGGTAAAGATCATGAGAGCCGGTGCCATATCCATAAATGTTCCAACGATGAGCAGGATAATGTTTATGATGAGAAGTATCACTATCCTGTTTTCAGACACCGAGAGAAGCAGTGCACTGATGGCCTGTGGAAGACCTGTGAAGGAAAGAACGAAACTGAGAACCTGTGATGCGCCGATGATGAGCATAACGATGGTTGTCATGGTTCCGGCATCAACGAGAACCTTGTAAATATCCTGAAGTCCTATGCTTCTGTAAACAAATACTGCAAGGATAAAAGCGTATATAACCGCAACACCGGCTGCCTCAGTCGGCGAGAAAAGTCCGGAGAGAATACCGCCGATGATGATAACTATCATGAGAAGTGAAGGAACCGCACGGCAGAAAGTGCTCCATGCTTCCTTAAGTGTTATATTCTCGGTTCTCTTTACAACGTATCCGTTTTTTGCCGCATAGGCAAATGCTACCGCTCCGCAAAGCACTGCCCAGAGAAGTCCCGGAATCCAGCCTGCCATGAGAAGCGCTGCCACAGAGGTTCCGCCGGCTGCAGCCGAGTACACGATGAAAGCATTGGTAGGAGGTATCAGCTGACCTACAGGAGCTGTTGCGATATTGGTTGCAGCCGCAAAAGCCTCGTCATACCCCTGCTCCTTTTCAAGAGGATTCATCACTCCTCCTATGGCAGTGGCTGCCGCGATACCTGAACCTGAAAGTGATCCGAAAACCGTGTTTCCCGCGATGTTCGTAAGAGCCAGTGAGCCCGGAACTCTTCCAAGCACCAGCATGGCGAGATCGATGATTCTCTGTGCTATTCCACCGTTACTCATAAGAGTTCCCGCAAGAATGAAAAAAGGAACTGCAAGAAGTGAGAAGGAATCTATTCCGCTTGCCATTTTCTGGGCTGAAATAAACATTCCAAAACGCGGATCCATAAACATTATTATGGTCACCAGTGCGGAAGAAATGATACTGAAGGAAATTGGAACCTTCATAAAAAGAAGGAAGAAAAACACTACCAAAAGTACTATAGCTGCCTGTGCCTGCATCATCACGCTGCCTTCCTTTCTGTCACATCTGACTCTTCTCTAATTTGCCTGCTAAGCTCCATAAGTCTCGGTACTGTATAGAAAACCATGAGAAATCCGGCGACAGGTACTCCCATGTAGTAGAACTCCATAGGCATCTGAAGTGCTGCGGATAACTGTCCTCTGGCGTTTAGTGTCACCATGATACCGCCAATGATAAATACCGATACACTTAGTATCAGAATCAAAGTTTCTACAAAGATGGCATTGAGTTTCTTTCCTTTTTCCGAAAATGTATCAACGATGAACTCAATGGCTATATGCTGATTCTTTCCGTATGCGTAGGGCACTCCCAGCATCGTGAGCCAGATAAGTGCATATCTCATAAATTCCTCTGTCCAGTCAGCTGCGTGGTTGAGAACAAATCTGGTGAAAATCTGCCAGAAATTGGCACCGACCATGCATACTATAAGGACAGCCATGATTGTTTCGATAATCCTGTTTACTGTCTTAGTCATTTTTTCTCCTTTCCAGCCTTTGGCTCATCAGCTTCTGTAAAGCTCGATGTCATCATAGAGCGCTTTATATTCGTTGCCCTGGGATTTGTATTCTTCATGGATAGGCTGAACAGCTTCGATGAATGCTGTCTTATCGATATCCTTGTAGATATTTACGCCATGTTCCTTTGCTTCTTCAATTGCCGAATCCATCATGTCATTGTAAACTGCCTTGAAGTTGTCATTGGTCTCGGAAAGCGCCTTTTGAAGTGCTTTCTTTTCATCATCTGAAAGAGAATTCCAGGTCTTTGTGCTGATAATGTATATGTCCGGAGAATACTGGTGCTCAGTGTAGGTGTAGGAACTCACCAGATCTTCATGTCCGTTTACTGTGAGCGCAAGCTCTGTGTTTTCAGCTCCGTCAACGATTCCCTGCTGGAGAGCTGAATAGGTTTCGCTGGAAGACATGGGCACAGGAGTTGCACCCATGGCCTCTATCATGCCCATGGAGGTTGTGCTGACCATGGAACGGATCTTCATGCCCTGAAGATCTGAAGGGTCATCCACACAGACATCCTTCTTGAGATAGTAATTTCTTGAACCGTTTGCGTAGTATCCTATCGCGATAAATCCCTGATCTGCAGTGGATTCAAAAAGCTTTTTTACAGCCTCGCTTTTTTCCATGGCCTCATAGTAATGCTCCTGACTTGTGAAAAGATAAGGCAAAGCAAAAATAGCATATCTGTTGTCGAACTGACCGAGAGTGTTGGAGCTGACCTTAGCCATATCAAGAATCCCGGCCTGTACCATCTCTACCTCTTCTGTCTCGGATCCCAGTTGTCCGCTTGGATATATCTTGATGCTGAGGTCTCCGCCTGAATCCTTTTCCGTGAAATCACTGAATTTTGCAATAGTGTCCGCAATCTCCGAACCATCCTGCTGATTATGAGCAAGTTTTAGCTGAGTGTTTCCGCTAAAATCAGAAGCCTTTACACTTATAAAGGTTCCTCCTGCTGCTATAAGCGCACAGGCTGTAAATGCTGCTCCTATGCGACCGACAATCTTTTTCATAAACTACCTCCTGGCAGAAAACAATTGATACGAAAAAAACAGATTATAATTGGCCAATTATCATGATGTAAGTGTAAAAAGTATATTCTGCTCATCAATTATCCGGCACTCATGTAATCTATAATACTTTCAGCCCTTGCATCATATTAAATTCTGATGTTTCGTCACTTCATTTAACTGTAGATATAGTAGCATTTTTGCATTTCGATTAATCTTTTTTAATTGCAATTTTTGATGATTTTTCGAACAAAATTGCGGTTTAGAAAAGGAAAACCGGTTTTTGTTCGTAATTCTTATCAAAAATCAAAAAAAGAGCCAGACCCTCAAAAAGGATCTGACTCATAGAAAATCCATATCGTTCAAATGCTGTTGTACCCAAAATATGCACAGACTTAGAATTATTGAAATCTGAAATGGATCACTTACTTTCCAAGAGCTATTCTTCCCATGGCATCTGCCTGCATGATGGCATCGTAAAGCTCACATGGCTGGACATCACCTGCAAGGTTATGAATGGTCTCACCGGGTACGCAGGCATTCTCTGCAATGATTCTAACCTGCTCTTCTGTTGTGATTCCGATCTGCTCAAGGGTTACAGGAAGACCGACTTCAAGGCAGAAGCTCTGAACATCATCAAATTCTTCCTTTGTTGCACCTTCAAGCACAAGCTGTACCAATGTTCCGAGAGCCACACAATCACCGTGATCCGCATGTTTACAGCCTACAGCAGTGACACCGTTATAGAAAGAGTGGGCAGCTGCACAGTTTACATTGTCTGCACCAACACCTGAGAGGTAAACATTGGCCTCAATTATATTTTCAAGAGCAGGAGTAACCACGTGAAGCTTACATGCCTCTATGGCCTGCTTTCCATACTGACGGAGTGTCTCATAGCAGAGCTTTGCAAGTGCCTGACCTGCTCTGGTTATTCCGGTTCCCTCAAGACTTGAAGACTCTGTACGGATGGAAGCTCTTCCCTCAAAATATGTTCCGAGAGCATCACCCATTCCGGAGACAAGGAAATGAACCGGTGCGTTGGCTATAACGTTACAGTCAACCATAACGGCATCAGGGTTTGTAGGATAGAACAGATACTTGTCGAAGCTGTGGTCATCGTTATAGATAACGGAAAGTCCTGTACATGGTGCATCTGTTGCTGCAACCGTAGGGACTATAACTATATGCTTTCCCTCGTAATATGCGGTAGCCTTTGCTGTATCAACTGCGCTTCCGCCACCGATGGCAACAACAACGTCGATGTTGTCGCTCTTTACTATCTCCTGCATCTTCTTTATTTCACCGTTGCTGGAGATTCCGCCGAAGATTTCATAACGTCTGTAATCGTCATGTCCTTCAAAGCTCTTTTCAATCTTGTCGTGGCAAGCCTTGTATCCGCTGTTGGAACATACAAACAGCCAGCGCTTGCCCATGTAACCCATCTCATCGTAAAACTTGTTTAATGCGTCTCGCCCCTGAACGTACTTGAGTGGTTCACGCATTGCTCTTAACCTGCCCATCATAATAAATGTGCCTCCTTATCAGAAAACGTTAATTAATTAACAATGCGTATATAATTTTAAACCTCTCAAAATCGGGTTTCAACGTTTTGAATTGTACTTATTGATAAACAATTAACATAGAGGATGCAGCCATGCCCACTATCTCCGTCTCTTTATAACTTATACATCTACTTATTAAATTGGTCAATCAAGTCTGAATACCGGTTCCAGCTTGGGCTGTGCACCGGTTACAGGGTCCATGACCAGTTCAAGGATATCTTTCATATACTCATTCCATTTTTCAACCACCGCACTTTCTGCCTGGGTTCTCTCTGCATAGACCACGCCTTTTTCGCATTCATAATATCCGAAAAGCTCGTCTCCGTCCGCAAATATGGTGTAGTTTACTATGCCTGCCTTTTTCAGAACCTCCACCATCTCCGGCCAGATTTCATTGTGTCGCTTTATATATTCTGCCTTGCATCCCGGTTTGATGCGGCCTCTCCATGCCATTCTTTCCATTTTTTCTCCTTTTAACTCTCATAACACTTTACATCAAAGGATTCAGACACAGCTTTTCTGAACATCCAAAGGTCTTCATATACTCCGGACGCTATCATCTGAGCTCCTATATTTCCGATGGCTGTAGCCTCTCCGGGACCTGCGATTACCTTAAGTCCGGTCTCCTTTGCAGTAAGCTCATTCAGCCACTCTGCATTGGAACCGCCACCTACGATATGAATAGTCTCATACCGTTTTTTTGTTATATCTTCGATTTCCTTCACTGCTTTCTTATAACATACAGCAAGGGAATGATATATGACTCTCGCTATCTCCCATGGCGTTTCCGGTACCTGCTGCCCGGATTCACGGCAGGCCTTCTTTACCTCTTCTATCATGGATTTGGGGGCGAGGAATCTTGAATCATTGGCATCGACTACAGAGTTGATGGAAGCCTCTTTGGCTTTTGCGCATAGATTTGCGAAGCTGAAATATTTCTTTGCATCTTCTATGCTTATTTCTTCTGTTTCTCCCAAGATATCGCCCGAATTATGGGATTCTCCTGCGTTCTCCCGTTTATCCTGCATCTTGGGGCCGGATGCCTCATAAGCTTTTTCAATATATAAATCGTAATCAGCAATCAGTTCTTTCTGAACTGACTGTATCATCCAAAGTCCCATGATGTTTTTAAGGAAACGGAATCTGTGATCGAAGCCGCCTTCGTTGGTGAAGTTGGCATCATGAGCCTCCTCTGAAAGTTCCGGGGCAAGAAGCTCTGTTCCAAGAAGTGACCAGGTTCCGGAAGATATGTAAAGCACATCCTCTGAAACGGTCGGAACACTCATAACTGCAGAACCGGTATCATGGGTGGCGGGAAGGATAACCTTACAGTCAAAGCCAACCTCTTCGATAACTTTCGGAAGGAGATTGCCAACAACAGTTCCCGGCATGGACAGTTCACCGAACAGCTTATCAGGAAATCCCAGCTTCTTTATCAGCTCCCTATCCCAGTAACAGCTAACTGCATCCAGAAGCTGAGTGGTTGAAGCATTGGTATACTCCTGCTTCTTTACTCCTGTAAGAAGGAAGTTTAGATAATCCGGCACCATGAGAAAACTCCCGGCCTTCCGGAGCCATTCAGGATGCTGTTCTTTAACTGCATTAAGCTGATAGATGGTATTGAAAATGGCCTTCTGTATGCCTGTCCGGTCATAAAGCTCTTTTTCGGAAATCACTTTATACACTTCCGAATCCTGCCCCTCGGTACGACTGTCCCTGTATGCAAAACATGGTCCAAGCTTTTCATCATTTTCATCCAGAAGTACATAATCCACCGCCCAGGTGTCTATAGCCATGGAAACAGGAATCTTGCCGGCCTCACAGCACTTCTTCATACCCGTCTTTATCTCACGGAACAGTCTTTCCGTATCCCATACCTTATGTCCGTTTTCTTCATCCATGCCGTTTGGGAATCTGTACATCTCTTCCAGAACTATCTTTCCGTTTTCAAGATGTGCAAGTATATGTCTTCCGCTGGATGCACCGATATCCACTGCAAGATAATAAATTTTTTCTTCGTTCATTTGATATACCAATCCTATAGTTGTTCTGTACATAAATACGTCAGCTCCCGGATTAAGAAAGAGCCGACGCATTTATTTCAAGAATCTGATTTAGTCCTGCGGCATTTCCCCGATAAATCCGGTCTTTCTCTCATACAGGAACTGCTCGTCAATTTCGATTCCGAAGGGCTCGTTAAGCTCTCTGAACTGTTGAGGTGTAATGGTGCTGAGTTTTCTGTCTGTCATAGACATTACCTTTACAAGTACCTCTGCAGCCTTCTCAACCGTATGCATGAGACCGAAGGTAATGTCAAAGTCGGTTCCGCAGGCAAATGCTCCGTGATGTGCCCACACCGCAAAGTCCTTTGTCTCCATAACCTTCGCAGTGGCTTCGCCAATGAGCTTTCCTCCGCAGAGAAGCCATGGAATAACACCGATTCCCTTAGGGAACACAACAGGACACTCGGTAGCCATCTCAAATATCTCTCTGGTGAACACTCTGTCGTTGAGGGGAAGCACATAGGTAAGAGCGATGACATTGGTAGGATGGCAATGGTAAACTACTCTGATGTTCTCGTCTCTCTTCTTGCAAACCTCAAGATTCATAAGATGTGTAGGAAGTTCTGAAGTCGGCTTACCGCCATCCACAAGACCCCAGACGATCTGATACTTTGTTCCTGTTTCATCGAGACGGATGATGCAAAGGTTCTCCTCCGGTGCTGTCTGCATGTTCCTCATATACTTTCCTGATCCTGTGACCATAAAGTATTCATTCTTGAGAGTCGGTACCTCTGTACCAAGTTCCTTCCACTCAGCATCAAAACTGAAGTTTTCCTCAAGATCCTTTACTTCTTCATCTTTCATTCTGTAGCTTAAGTTTCCGCCGTTTCTCTCATGCCAGCCCTGATTGAAACCGTCCTGACACATTCTTGTAAAACCTTTTAATAATTTTGAATCTGTTACTTTCATTTTATATATCTCCCCAAAATCCATTATTCTTAAATCAGCACATAGTCGCCCGGCACCTTAAATTAAAAACCAAAGGTGCCAGGCATTATTCCCAATCGAAATCAGACTCTCTTCGAAAGAACCTCAGATTCGTATTTCCTGCAGTCCTCGAACCACTCATCCTCTTTAAGTACCCCCTGCTTCTCGCAGTAGCAGTCCCAGATGTCTCCGAAAGGAAGAGTCTTCACTCTTTCTCTTAAGCTCATAAGTTCTGTGAAGTTTCGCTTGTCCTGAAGCTCCTTAAGCTTCTCATTCGGGGTGAGGCATGCATAGAGAAGCGCCTTCTCCATATTTCTCATACCGTTTGTCCAGGCTGAAACTCTGTTGATAGATGCATCAAAGTAGTCCATTCCGATGAAGAACCTGTCGGCGCCGTTACGTACGATTTCAAGCGCAAGCTCACGAAGGTCATCATTGAACAGAACAACATGGTCTGAATCCCAGCGAACCGGACGGGAAACGTGAAGTGCAACCTTGTCATCGAAAAGAAGCATTGATGAAAGCTTGTCTGCAACATTTTCTGTCGGATGGAAGTGACCGGTATCGATGAGGCAGTAAATGTCGTTACGTGAAGCATAGTTCATGTAGAACTCGTGGGAACCCACGGTCATAGACTCCATTCCGATACCGAAAACCTTGGACTCAACGGATACCTTAACCTTCTCACTGTCGTAAGGAGTGCTTAAAATCTGATCCAGGGAATCCTTCAGTCTTGCGCGAGGTCCCTTTCTGTCAGCCGGGATATCCTTGAAACCGTCAGGGATCCAAATATTCATGAGACATGGCACACCGGTTTCTGTTGCCAGATACTCAGAAATTTTAAGAGACTGTATGCCATGCTGAATCCAGAATTTGCGTACTTCTTCATTCTCAGAAGAAAGTGTTGCGCTTTCTGCCAGAGGATGGCTGAAAAATGTTGGATTAAAATCAAGTCCTAGTCCGTTTTTCTTTGCAAGCTCCACCCACTTTTTAAAATGCTTCGGCTCAAGTCTGTTTCTGTCTGCCCACTCGCCATCCTCAAAGATTGCGTAGCAGGCGTGAAGATTCAGCTTATGCTGCTTACCCGGAACGTAACTTAAAACCTTCTCTATATCCTGAAAAAGCTCCTCAGGAGTGCGTGCGCTGTAAGGATAGTTTCCTGTTGTCTGGATTCCTCCGGAAAGAGGTCCCTTCTGATCGAAACCACGTACATCATCCCCCTGCCAGCAGTGCATGGATAATGTTATTCTCCCGGCTTCCTTCATAGCCTTATCAACATCCACTCCCACCGCTTCATATTTTGCTTTTGCTGTTTCAAATCTCTGATTCATGTATTTATATCTCCCTTCAATTGACGTCATCATTTATATTCATAGTATATATGTTTCGTTTTTGCTGTTTAAGGTCATTGATTGAAGTGTTTTACGTCCTGATTTGCATATCGAGTCATATCGGCGTATACTGTTGAGATATATTAATGTTACGGCTCAGCAGGCATATGCAGGGATGATTCGGAGGGCATCAAGCTCTTCATACGTAAGCCGACTGAACTGTCACATATCAAGACCGCAAAAAGGAGATTTATGAACCCGGAAATACTTGAACAGCTTTCTTACCTGACATCAGAAGAAATGGAACTCCTGAACGGTCATCAGACTATTGACCGTTCTCTTTATTATGCCCCGGAAAAAGGCGAAAAAAATACCGTCATCGATCACCGGAAGGTGCTGGATAACGGTAAACTCATAGACATTCGCCCACACACAAGATTTGTACATTTCCCGAAACACAGCCACAACTATATAGAATTCGTATATATGTGTGTGGGCTCTACCAGGCATGTCATTGACGGACAGGACATCACTCTCCGGGAGGGGGATCTTCTTTTCATGAACCAGCATGCAACCCAGGAGATATATCCCGCCGGAAGAGATGATATAGCTGTGAACTTCATGATACGTCCTGAGTTTTTCGATTCGGTACTGCCGAAATTATCCGAAGACCACAATCCCCTGAGAGATTTTCTTATCAGTTGCCTGACTGATAAAGACATGGGGGGAAATTACCTGTATTTTCAGGTGCATGGCCTGCTTCCGGTCCAGAACCTTATGGAAAACCTTATATGGCTGATGATAAAAAATCCCGAACAGAAAAGAAATCTGGCGCAGCAGTCCATGGCACTTCTTTTCGAACATCTGGTTTCGCAGGATGTAAACATTTGCCTTCCGGAAAATTCTTTTGAACAGGAACTCATGATAAAGCTCTTTAACTACATTGAAACAGAATATAAAAATGCTGCCCTTTCCGAATTTATCGAAAAGAACAGCATCGACATCTATACTATGGGACGCATCATTAAAAAGAACACCGGAAAAACCTTCAAGTACCTTCTCATGGATAAACGCATGAAGACCGCCGCATATCTTTTGAAGAATACAGAGCTTACAACCGTAGACATTTCGTACAATATTGGATATGAAAATACATCTTATTTCCATCGTCTGTTTAAAATGACTTACGGAATGTCACCTAGAGAGTTTAGAGTTTCATCATGAATTGCTCTTGATGGTACAGTTTTTACTACATATCGCCTATTTCATTTCCATCGCTTGAGTTCTCCATAATAATTACAATTTCCCTCTCATGAGGAGGTTCATTAAGAACTTATCCTGCTTCCATCTGTGACTTATTTCAATACTTTCCCTCTCACGAGGGGATTCTGTTTTGGAGACCTGTAAAATATGATACCTCTAAATTTCAATACTTCCCCTCTCACGAGGGGGTTCATTACCTGCTTCAGATCCTTTAATGCCTCTGTTATTTCAATACTCTCCCTCTCACGAGGGGATTTAAATTTATACAAAACAAAGTGCGCTATTCGTGGGATTTCAATACTTCCCCTCTCACGAGGGGATTCTGCTACCTATCAACTCTTCAGCAACAAATTTTGCACCTTCTGAAATATCTCTGTACTCAGGATCATCAAAAGAAGCTGTCTCTGTGAAATCTGCATCTACCAAACAAGAATAAAGCATTCTTGTATAGAATTCTTTTTCATTTTTTGACATTGACTTTACATCAAAGTGATCATTTTTGCTTATTGGTAACAACAGGTTATTACTTTTGACATAGTCATCTATGTCATCCCATTCTTTTTTACAGGCGATAGCTATTTTTTTGAAAGAATCCGATGTGATATATTCATAATCATCTGTAATCAGATAATCATTTTCTTTGCATCTTAGTAAAGAATGATGAGCAGCGATAATTCCGGCAATAGTACGCTTCATGAATTTACTATCAATAAATCCTTTTAAACCATAGTAATAAATCGCACCAACTATTGCATGATCTATCTTTGTTTCTTTCCCTTTAAGGACATTCTGAAACCGGACAGTATGCTTTCCTAAATCATGTAGTAATCCAATCTGTTCACCAATTTTACTATTGTCAAATTCAGCCGCATATTGACCTGCAGTCTTAGACACTTTCGTAAGGTGCTCATACAATGTTTCTGTTTTTCCATTATGATTATCATGGGCTAGATATTCTTCGGACATATTTACCTCACTAGTAATGTTGTAAACATTATAACACGTTCAGGGTTAAACGGTGCTAAATTTGTGCACATTGCATATTGCCATAAAAAAAAGAGACTGAATTCAGCCTCTTTTCCTCAAAACAACACTTTCATATAATCTCATCATATTTTGACCAATTTCATCAATATTCAAAAATCCTTCAAGTCTTAGTTCCTTCATACTTTCTTCCAACGCAACAGGAAATTTCTCAACTAATCTTTTGTACTCTCTTTCGATAACTTTACTTGATATGCCCATTTCCGGTGATGCTGCTATAAATGTATCTTTATTTATCCTGTCCCAAAGAATTTCATCGGCAATAACAATAGACATTTCTGCTGTAGACTCTTTATACAACATAGTAGAAACAAGATCATATGCCGGAGCAAGTGCTATTCCGGATAAATCAGACGAATAGAGTAAAGATAAATTTTTTATATGATTGTCTGTATTTCCGATCAAAACATCATAAATCAAAATATCCAGCAATAAAATCTGATCACGAAGCGGATTATTGGAATTTTTTCGTATAAGATTAAATATTTTTTCTAAATATCCGTCACCAACTGATTCATATTTTCTTTGTCCTGGTATTCCCAATGCTTGTGCAAAATCTTCTTGATGGAGACGTAACGGACATGGCATTCCATCGATACTTTTCACTGAATTTTCAATATTTCTGTCATAACGCTTTGATGCCAGCAGTATTTCAGAATCCTGATAAGTTCCATGATTTACAATAAAACTATCTATAGTTGGTATCCCTAAATGTGCAGCCGTTCGAAGTGAAAGCTGTTCATTTTCAACTATATGCTTTAATCTGACATGGCTTTGTTTGACAATATGTGTACTTGGAGCAGTACCAATAGGTTGAAACCATCGTCCTTCATTATAATATAGTCCAACCTTGCCCGATGCCCCGGTCAAAGAAAGATGTGACTTTACTAATAATTCTGTAGATTTTGTTGCACCTTCAGCCGCCAGCTCTTTAACTTGTTTAGCCGTTAACAGCTCATATTGCGGGTCATCTACTTCGTTTCTACCAGCTTCTTCTATCCTTATTGCACCAAGGCATTCCTTGCCCAATCCGGCAAGTATAGTCAAATAGTCATTTTCATCTGCATGTAGCCATGCTGCCACGCTTTTTCTACTGAATCCTTCAGGAAGCAACCCTTCAAAAAAACAGCTTGTTTCACTTGGACTGAACATCTCTTTTCTCAGTGGAAGCATCACAGAAATCGCATGTCCCTTATTTAAATATTCATGATCATATTTAAATGAGGCATCCATAACATTATTTCCATGAATTCCTCCGACATAATACTCTTTTCCATGAATTTCTATAAACACATCAAGATTTCTCATTATTCCCCCCTGGCTTCTATTGTTATATTCAATCCAAGAAGCATGGCTACCTGAATAGCTTTATCAAGCTGAATAGTTTTCTTTCCATTTTCGAGTTCCGATAAAAAACTGATGCTGAATCCTGTAAAATCCGAAATATACGCTTGAGTATACCCCAACTGTTTTCTTCTTTCACGCAAAGCTGTTCCAAAGGATCTTGAGTCTGTTATCTTCATTTGATTTTTCTCCGGTTTCTAACGCCATTATAGTAATCTACATTATTTGTTTTCAGAAAATATAGTCAGCAAGCGTATAGTTTCAAAGAATATGAACTTTGCCGGACAGCTATTCTTTCTCTATTTTATGCACAATTTAGCCGTTCGGCTATATTGCGGTTTGAATATACTTTATTTAGCCGAACGACTAATATCTTCTTGCTTTAAGAATAACTTAGTCGTTCAACTAATTCAAGTCCTATCCTCAGACATTATCAGCTTTTTATACTTTTTCAGTTTTTTTGATATAATGAGATGATGCATTTCTAATAAACATCATTATGCATCAATAATGAAGTGGGTACATATTATATATTCAAGAACGACTTACAGCCCACTGTATATCATTCCGGAGGTCTTATGGAAAAGAAGAAATCAAAAGCAATTCTTTACATCTGTTCATCAGCATTTTTCTTCAATCTCATGAATATATTTGTACGTCTTTCAGGAGACGTTCCAAGCATACAGAAAAGTTTCTTCAGGAATCTGGTGGCTGTATTTGTAGCCTTATTCATGCTTTTGAAAAGCGGTGAAGGATTTCATCCTCAAAAAAAGAACCTTCCAGTACTTTTGGGAAGATCCTTTTTTGGTACCATCGGAATCCTTTGCAACTTTTATGCCGTTGACCATCTGCCTTTGGCCAATGCTTCCATCCTGAACAAAATGGCTCCTTTTATGGTTCTTATCTTTTCATATTTCATTTTGAAAGAAAAATTGAAGTCCGTACATATCTTTATCATTCTGCTGGCATTTGCAGGATGTTTGTTCGTAGTAAAACCTTCTCCCGACAACATAAATCTCATAGGTTCTGTTTCAGGTCTCATGGGCGGAATCACGGCAGGGCTTGCCTACACTCTTGTAAGACTTGCAGGGCTTCGGGGTGAAAAAGGTGCCACCATCGTGCTGTTCTTCTCGGCATTCTCCTGCCTTTCAGTACTTCCTTACATAGCACTTAACTTCCATCCTATGACATTGCACCAGCTCTCCATGCTACTCCTTGCAGGAGCCTCAGCTACAGCCGCACAGTTCTCAGTCACCGCCGCCTACAGCCATGCACCATCAAAGGAAATATCCGTTTATGATTATACTCAGGTGCTTTGGGCCGCAGCATTTGGCTTCCTTCTGTTTGGAGACATTCCAGATGTATTTAGTGTAGTCGGTTACTGCTTGATCATAGGTGCAGCCATAGTGATGTACATGTACAATCAACGTCATTAGGAAACAAAAGTATTCCTGTTATTTATTGAAAATAATCCTGCCCTGCTCCTGAGATTCTCTCATCATTATAGCCATATATGAATCAAGAAGAGCCTCCCGTAAAGGATATGGGGAATTGCAGCTGCCTTTTGAGTATTCAGCAGTTTCTTTCATAAGCATCGCAATGGCAGTTTCATCATCAGAAAGACCGCACAGTCCAAAAGGAGGCTCATACAAAACCTCTCCCCGGAAAGAAATCCTGCTGATCTCTTTGATATAACGAAGATTCGGATTGGAATCGTTTGTTTCAATGACCCGGGACTCAATTTCCAGTTCAGCTTCTGCAGCACGATTGTCCGCATCAAGATAACAGACATGATTATCTATTATCTCCCCTCTGACTCCCTGCAGTTTATAAGTCTTTTTCCTGATAGGAGAACGATACTGTTCGGAATCAAACTCGTATACTGCGGTTTTTCCATTTTCAAACTCAAATAAAGCCACAGTGCGGTTTTTCCCGGATACTCTTCCATCCACTATCTCTTCGTATCTTGTTAATGTTTCTGTCGTTGGGAAAGTGTATGTCCTGGAATAAACCGAGAATCCGGTGTCAGCATTAATTCCAAGCAACGCCCTCATGATACTCGCTCCATGATATTCATGGGCCAGTGAAATATTGAGATAATTGACTTCTCCTATGATTCCCTTTTTCACAAGCTTAAGAAGGGCACTGTACTGCGGATATCGGATATACTGTTCCGCCACCACAAGCTTTTGTCCCTGTTCATCTCTTTTGCTTAGTTCCAAAAGTGTTTCTTTGTCAATTCCTGCCGGTGTTTCCAGAAGTACCGTACAGCCTTTATCAAGCCAATGCATAGCTGTTTCCGCACCTGCAGTCTTTGCTACAGAAACCACCACAAAATCCGGCTTATGGGAAAGACATTCCTCTTCTGAAGTCGTGCAGGATATGCCGTATTCATCACGTATCCTTTTGGCTTTTTCTTCACTCCTTGAGAGCATGGTACATAGTTCAAAAACATCAGGAAGCGCTTTTGCAATCCTCACATAGTACATAGCTCTCCATCCTGTTCCGACAATAACAAATCTGTATTTTCCCAAAAGATTTCTCCTTCCAGCGCACTGTCTTGTAATTATTTATATTCTGCCAAATGCCACTCCCAGCACTGCAGCAAAAATTATCAGATGTATCGGTGATGCTTTTCTTTTCAGGAAGCGTTTATGCAAAAGAATAAACATTATAAGTATGATGGTTATCACTATATTTACACGATTCAGGCCACCATCCATCCTGCAGTTGTTTATAATCATATAAAGTCCGGTAGATAGGATGATTCCTACGATGCATGGCTTGATGCCCCTGAGCACCGCCTGAAATTCAGGGTTATCCGTAATATTCTTCAGTATGGTTGATACGATCAGAATGATGACAAATGATGGAATAGCAACGGCCGTTGTTGCTATGACAGCTCCAAGGACTCCCGCCTGACTGCTTCCAATGTAAGTTGCCATATTTACCATGATGGGGCCCGGGGTGCTTTCGCTGACAGCTATCATGTAAGTGAGCTGATCTTCACTCAGCCACCCGTAGGTCATAACCACATCCCTTATCAGAGGTATAGCACCATATGCCCCGCCAAAAGCGAATATTCCTATCTGTAAAAACCCTAAAAATAATTGAAGATATATCAAATGTCTCTCCCTTTTCTGTATATGTCAAAAGTTATTTAACTTTCATCGGTTACAATCAGAATCAGTGTTTCCTCATTTCCGAAACATAATTATATATCAGTCCAATGACTCCCGCCGTCATCATCATGACAACAGTAGAAATCTTAAATCCCAGGAATTCAGAACAAAGCATCAGAAGCATGGATGTACAAAAAATGATACGCGGAAAAAGCTTCTTTTTCATATTGGAAAGCATGCCGAGACCTGCATTAAATATCAAAAGTCCAACCGCAAGCTTGATTCCGCGAAAAGCATCTGCCACTACTTTTATTTCCATAAAATTACCCAGAAAGCAGGAAATCACATAGATAATCAGAAATGACGGAAGTATGACACCTATAGTTGCCGCAAACGCACCCTTCAGACCTTTCATCTTATATCCCACAAAGGTTGCGCAGTTTATGGCTATAGGGCCCGGAGTTGATTCAGCTATAACTGTCATATTCATCATCTCATCATGAGTTATCCATTTCTTTTTTGTAACGCAAATGTCCTCAATAAGAGAGATCATGGCGTATCCCCCTCCGAAGGTAAAACACCCGATCTTCGCAAAAGTCAAAAATAGTTCCAGCATGTATTCTCCCTACAATGTTCAGGCTCTGTCAAACCGTTCTGTTCCCTTTAAGCACCTCACGATAATCCTCCAAATTTTTCTTTAAAAGCGTTGGAATTTGAAGCTCATAAGGACACTTCGTCATACATACTCCGCAATTCACACAGTCCTCGATCTTCTCCATTTCTTTCTGCCAATGATCACTGAGCCAGCTCTTACTTGGAGCTCGTCTGAGCATTAACGACATTCTGTTACAGTTATTAATCTCTATACCAACCGTACATGGCATACAGTAGCCGCATCCACGGCAGAATTCTCCCATAAGTTCATCACGCTCGGCTTTGATAAACTGAAAGATATCGTCGTTCATGACAGGTGTCTCATTCATATATGAAAGCCACTCATCAAGCTCAGACTCTCTCTGGATTCCCCAAATCGGTACCGCACCATCAAATTGTGATATGAAAGCCATGGCTGCCTTTGAATTCGTTATAAGTCCTCCGGCGAGGCCTTTCATGCAGATGAATCCTATGTTGTGCTCATTGGCAAGCTCTATGAGTTCTATTTCCTTTTCAGAAGCAAGATAGCTCATGGGGTACTGAACCGTATCATACAGTTCCGATTCGATAAGTTCCCTGGCAATTCCATACTTATGAGCAGTACCGGAAATAAAACGTATCTTGCCCTTTTGTCTTGCCTCCTCCATACATTCATACATGCCGCTTCCGTCTCCCGGTCTGTAGCAGGTATTCATCATATGGAACTGATAGATATCGAGATAGTCCGTTTTAAGATTTGTAAGTGTCGTATCCAGATCCTTCCAAAATTCCTCCGGCGTAGTCGCCTTGGTTTTTGAGGCAATGAATATATCTTTCCGGTCCACATATCCTGTTCCGAAGGACTCTCCAAGTTTCACTTCACTGTCACTGTAAGCTCTTGCCGTATCAAAAAAGCGAATGCCTCCTTCATAAGCCTTTCTGAGAATCCTGATGGCTTCTTCAATGGATACTCTCTGAATCGGTAATGCTCCAAAACCGTTCTGCGGCACTTCAATTCCCGTTCTTCCTAAAACAACATTTTTCATACACTTCTCTCCTTGTAGAACTAAGACCCATTTAATGTTCGTTTCATAAAAATAACCCTTTTCCAATTGATGTCCATAGTTCCTTGCTTTCCCTTCCTGCAGCTTCCTTCCTATGTCATCCATGATATAATAAACATAAAAATCAGCACTGAATTAATAATACCATTTTGTCAGGGATACGTACATATTCTGCCATTCATACAATGATGGACAGCGAATAAATCAGGTCAGGCTATAAAGCCTGACCTGATCTTCGTTTATTCATTTGGATATATCATTATTCTTTTAACTGGAATTTTGTAACAAGACCATCCAGCTTTTCCGCCTGAGTGGAAAGCTCCTGACTGGCTGCTGCACTCTCCTCTGCAGTTGCAGAGTTTGTTTGTACAACAGAGGAAATCTGATCGATTCCGTCTGTTACCTGCTGAATGCCTGCATTCTGCTGTTGGGAAGCTTCAGAAATCTTGCTGATCAGCTCATCGATTCTTGTAAAGCTGTCCGATACCTTTCCAAGAGCAATTGCTGTCTCATCTGTGATTCCTGCTCCCTTATGTACAGCCTCAATGGTATCTTCAATAAGCTTCGCAGTATTGCCGGCAGCATCCTGTGACTTCTTCGCAAGATTACCTACCTCGTCAGCAACAACCGCAAATCCCTTTCCGGCAGTTCCTGCTCTTGCCGCCTCAATAGCTGCATTAAGCGCAAGAATGTTGGTCTGGAATGCAATGTCATCAATGGTCTTTATGATCTTTCCGATCTCATTTGCCTTCTCGGTTATTTCTGTCATGGATTCTGACATTTCCCGCATCTTATCATTGGAAGTACGGACTGCCTCATTGGAACCCTGGCTGATAAGCGCAGCCTCCTTGGTGAGGTCTGTGGTGCCAAGTACCTTTTTTGATATCTCTCCCATCGTCTTAGAAAGATCCTCAACGGATGAAGCCTGCTCTGTAGATCCTTGTGCCAGTGCCTGAGAACCTGAAGCAACCTGCTCAGCTTCACCTGATACCAGATTTGCGGAACTCTTGATTTCCCGCATGGTAGCAGATAGTTCTGAACTGATACTGTTTACAGCGTTTTTAAGCGGTGCATATGCTCCTACATAGAGCTCTCTGTGACGATTGGAATCAGTATTAAAGTTTCCTGCGGCAAGCTGTGTCAGATTCTCGGACAGATCTTCAATAATCTTACGAAGTCTCTCGATAAACTGATGAATAGAATCCGCAAGTACTCCTATCTCATCATTGCCCTTGTAGGATACATCTATATCAAAATTACCGACTGCAACCTTCTGTGCCGCATCTCCGATCCTATTAAGAGGTGCAAGGGTTTTTGTAAGAAGACTTACTACAACAAGACTGAGTACAACAAGCGCTATGATTGCAAAAATAACGATGAAAACAACAATCTCATAATTGGGGGCATAATAATCATTCTGCTGAAGTGCACACTGGGTCCACCAGTATCCGCCGCCAACCTCAATCGGTGAGAAATAACGGATTACTTTTCCGTTCTTTTGAGACATACTTGTGAACTTGAATCTGTCTTCAGTCTTTACACCATTAGTGAAATCAGCAAAGGTCTCATCTCCGATGACATCCTTGAAACTGGTTCCTATAATAGCCAGATTACTGCTGAGGAGGAAATCACCGCTTCCGCTGAATACATTGTAGATCATATTATCGAAAGGCGGATGTTTGTCCACTATTATACCGAAGGAAGCCGTATCAATGGTAATGACAACAGTTCCCTTGAAATTACCATCGGATACAATTGGATAGTAAAATGATACAACCTTTAATTCATTAAACTCATATGCTGATGAAGTGCCGTTCTCAAGAGATTCTTTTGCAGGAGCGTAGTAATCAGCATCTGCATAGCTATCATATTCCAGATTCCTGACCACTCCATTCTCATTGTCTTCTCTTGTGATATAAGGGGCAAACTGTATCATGTCCCTGGAATAAGCCCCAGGTTCCATGAGAACACCAACACCAACTATATAATCATATGTTGAGATTGCGTGTATCATGGAATTTATCATAACGGTTTCTGCCGCATATCTGCTTCCGCTGATCTGTTCACCTGTAACACGGCTGAAAAAGGTACCGTTGGTAGGCTGCGGCTGTTCCTTTACAGCCCCTTCCACTGTCCATGTTGCCGCGATGCCGGATTCCATACTGTCTTCTGCTGCATACATACGTTTCATAACAGTCTGTATGTTTTCATCGATATCATTGGCAACATCAACAATTGACTTGACTTTTGCCGCACCTTTGTCTGCCATTGCATACATGGTCTTATCTGTCGCCTTCAGCATGGAGCCGCCGACAAAAACGATGATGGCAACGGTCATGGCTGCAAAGACTCCCAAAAGCACGATAGAAACTATCGCCGCCAGTCTTCTGCTTATACTGCCCTTTTTACGTACTGTCGATTTTCCGTATTTCATTTTAGTTCTCCTCAATTCAATATTCGTTCAAGCTTTAAAATATAGTTTTCACGTTCATATCGCTGAAAGTTATATCGGCAGTCTTATCAATAATAATAACTTGTATTAGTTATAACGATGAAGTTTTCTTTATTAGGAATTATGTTTTTTAATATTCATGAGACCATGATATGCGTTTAAGAGGCTTATCGAAAAAAACAGCAGGTGCCGTAAAGCATCTGCTGCCGAGAACTCTGGAAACCCGCCAATTAATATGCCTCTCTAGTTGTAAGCTTCAGAATTCTTGTATCACCGCTCAAAAGAACTGTGGGAACCATGAACAGAACCAGAGCTATAATTATCTCGATATTATATAAATCCCTGTTCAAAACCATGGGAAGCAAAACACTTATGGAATTATTCAGAACATGAGCCAATATAGAAACGCCTACCGTATTGTACCTGTATGCCAAATAGGTAAGGGTCATACCGACGGGGATTGCATAGAGGCTCTGAAGAGGATTCATATGCATGGCTGCAAAAAGCAAGGTATTCAATATAATGCACCCCTTAATTCCGCAAACAGTTTTTGATTTCCGTAACAGAATTCCTCTGTATGCAAGTTCTTCGGCAATGGGAGCTAACAGCATAATGGTAAGATATCCAATGATATTTTCATCCCCCATGGCCGTATTCATCATTGAATTGAATAAATTTAAAGATGCCGGTGAAAGAGCAGTTACAAAGTGGCTTATCAGTAATGCTATACAAAATGTAACTATAGTCAAACATACGATGAATCCCATGGATTTCACATTAAATGGTTTTTCATGTTCTTCCTGCAAATCTTCCGCCTGATCTTTAGCTATCACATATTTTAAAAAGTACCAGATTCCAAAAACTGCCATACATACCAGTTCAGATGCAAACAGTATTACAGGCTGAACCTCTTTCACCAACTCTACATAATCAAAGTTATAACCCGTTGAAATCGCCACAGGTATAACAGTCGCTATACCGCCTATTACTCCCACGATGAACTGAATTAAAAGAAACAGTAAAAAAATAAGTATTCCAAATATTACAACGCTTCTTTTGTTTAATGTCTTCATACCTATCCTATCTCCTATCCTAAAAAATATTTTCTCCAGTATTGTTACATATAAACATTAATTCCCGCCAATATTTACATTACTTTTTCTTTTCAAATTATTTAACTATCATCACAGAAAAATATCCAGTTTCATCCGGAATGGAATCTAAATCCGGATAAACTCTCTCATCAGGCATTCCATAATTTTCAACCAGATAAGCATTCTTATGGGCAGCAGAAGGGACCCACGCCTATAGCATATATTTTTCCTGACATAGCTCATGCTCTCCTTTATTCTGCCTATATTTTGTCTTTATTCTGTTTTTTCCTCCGTTTCCCTCGGCAGTTTCTTCATATACATCACAAAAAACAGAAGAGAAATAAAGAAGGAAAGTCCATACGCCACCGGCTGTGCTTCCTGTATTCCGGCAACGCCTCTTGTATGTGCAAGAATATATAAAGCCGGCATAAAGATAAATCCGCTTCGAAGGGATGAAAGAAGCGCTGCTCCGCCCTTCTTTCCGGTACACTGGTAGGTCATCTCCGTAACTACTGAAAGGGGCAGTGTCGGAAGAAGCAGCATCTGAAGAACCAGTGCTCTGTGAGCCACCTTTATAACAGCAGGATCATCACGGAATATACGAATGATCTCATCCGGGAACTGAAGTGTAGCTGCTATGGCAACAAGAATAAAAATCATTCCAAGAGCTGCAGTGAACCAGATGGCTTTTCTTACACGATCAAATTTCCGGGCACCATAGTTAAAAGAACAAACCGGCTGAAAGCCCTGTCCCACACCAAGAGCCATGGAAAATACGAAAAATACGATACGGTTTACGATACTCATTGCAGCAACCACTTCATCACCGTAAGCTGATGAAAGAACATTAAGAAGAATTGTTGTGACGCTGTTAAGTATCTGGCGTAAAAGACTGGGTATTCCTGTGAGAACAATTTCACGAAGCAGAACCGTATTAACACATATCATCAGTTTTTCTGAAGAAAGATGTCTAAAAGATATTCTCGAAGTTGTACGTCCCTTTAGAAACATTGACAGAAGTATGCCCCAGCTTATGATCTGTCCTATGCAGGTGGAAAGACCGGCTCCTGCGATACCCATATTGAGTATCATCATAAAAAAATAGTCTCCGCCGATGTTAAGTATACTTCCCACTAAGAGACCTATCATACCCAGGGACGCCTTTCCCTCATATCGAAGGATACTGTTCATGGTGAAGCTGGTGGTCATGAAAGGCGCCGCAAAAAGTATGTAAGCGATATATGTTTTTGCAAAGGGGGCTATGGTTTCGGTGCTGCCCAGCCACCTTACAAGCGAATCCAGTGTAAAGAAACCAAACACTGTTATAACAAATCCCATAAAAAGGGAACAGAAAAATGCAGTTGACGCAGTTTCAGATGCTCTCTCCGGCTGCCTGTCCCCAAGCATACGGGAGATAATGCTTCCGCCTCCCTGTCCGAACAAAAATCCGAAAGCCTGAATGATGGCCATAAAACCGAATACCACACCAACAGCACCACTGGCAGATGTTCCGAGAGTTCCCACGAAAGCTGTATCCACCACATTATAAATATTGGTTATCAGCATGGATATCATGGTGGGTATCGCCAACAATGTAATAAGTCTCGGGATAGGTGTCTCTGTCATTCTTTTGTACTGCTGTTCTGTTTTTGTCATAATGTCTCGTCTCCATCAAAAGCTGCCAAAATCTGTAACATAGGTATGATTTTTCTGCAGAAAATCGCCGGCTATCTTTAACCCGTAAAGGTTCAAATAACCGGCGTTTTAATTACAATAATCCCTATTCTAATTTACATAACACTGTATATCAAGCTATATGTGACAGCTTATTATGCATTAAGATATTCAATCATGCAATCTGCTGCAACAATGCCTGAACAGTAAGCAATTCCGAGAGATGCACCTTCATTCTCATAGTATGGGCTGCAGTATGCGCTGCCGTTATCAACACCGGCAACATAGAGTCCCTTGATAACACTCTGATCAGCTGCAAGTGCTCGACAGTACTCATCTGTCTTGGCACCGCCAAATGTGGACCAGATGGATGGCTCATACTCAAAAACATAGAATGTATCACCCTGAAGCTTATGAAGGAGATATGAAGACTTGTAGAATTCAGTATCTTCTCCGGCATCACAAAGTGCATTGTAGGCTTCAACTGTTGATTCAAGATTCTTCATGCCGAAGAACTCTGCACACTCCTTAAGAGAGCCCTTAACAGCCCATCCCTGCTCTATTGCAGCATCAATGTCCTCAGGAAGCTTCTCAAGAACCTTGCCTGTAAATCCGGTCTGTCCAACATACCATTCCTTAGGATTGCCATAATACTCAAGGATTCCTACAGAACTTACAGCATCAAACATTTCCTGATCAAGTACTGCATAGTAGAGACCCTCACGAAGGCTTATCTCACCGCCGAGAGCAAGAGGTCTGTCAGAAAGATACTGCTCATTCATGAAACGGTTTCCATTACGGTTTACCATAAGTCCGCCATAGATAGCAGGCTCAAGTGCGGCATTGGCACTTCTCATAGCCGGTCCTTCTACAGGAATCTTGTGGTTTGCTCCACCGAACTCATTGCAGCAAAGCGCCCAGTTTCTGTCAGCGATTCCGCCTGCCTCGATGACCATGTCATAACCCTGGCCTGTTGAAAGAGTATTGCAAAGAGGCCATACTGTGATATCACCGTAGATTTCCTTAAGTCTCTCCTTGTTTCCCGCATAACCGCCGGTTGCAACGAGAACAGCCTTGGCATTGTACTGAATGTACTTATCTTCATTTGTGTCATGAACGATAACACCTGTAACAGTATCTCCGTCCTTAACAAGCTTGATTGCTTCGCTGTCAGGAATGAACTGTCCGCCATCTGACTCAAACTTTGCGATAAGCGGCTCAAAACGTGCAGCTCCGCGAACCTGGTTTCCGTCCTTATCATTGAAATTGTGACGTGCACGGAATCCCATACCGTAAGCATCCTTACGAAGACCCATGTTTACACCGTTATCCATAAAGTTTGAAACAACTCTCTCACCTGCTGCGGCACACTTTCTGATGAGATTTGCATTAACTGTTCCACGGCTGAAACCATATTCACACTCATAGAGAGTCTCTACGCTTACAGTCTCTCCCTCTGCTTCCTGTACACGTGTTTCAGCAAGAGCAGGTCCACCGGCAAGGCATCCGTTTGATACTCCGCATCCGCTTCCCTTCTCAAGAAGGATAGTCTTCTTTCCTGCCTGAGAAAGAACAAGTGCTGCATGGATGCCAGCTGCACCACATCCTATAACAACAGCCTCTGTGTCAACTGTTGAATCAGGTACGATTTCTTTCGCAGATTTCTCCTCTGCAGTTGCAGTGGCAGTAGTCTCTGCTTCTTTAGCACCTTCTGTTGAACCCTGAGTTGCCTCAGGAATGTCATTGCTCTGACAGGCTGTAGCCATACCGGCAATACCAAGGACTGCTGTAGCCATAGAGCCCTTCATAAAGTCTCTTCTTGTAATTTTCTTCATAAAAAATATCCTCCTAATGTTACTACACAACAGGATTATTTTACCATATAACACAAAACACATACAAGAAATAGTCCCGGGCTATATCTATGAAGAAACTTCTTTATTCAATGAATTATTTTCATAATTAAAAAATCAGTTAATATTCCACAGGAATATTATTAAGCTCTGTATTCAGCGCTTTCTGATCTATTTCCCCGGAATTCACACCCTTATTTTTACTATTATCTGCATTAAACAAATTATCGTTTACAGATTATATGCTGCGGATGCTGATAATGTGAAAGGCGCACAGCATTGGCACCTATCTCATCAATAAGTTCAAAGTCACGGTTAATATCTTCATCTTTTACCGCATTGTAAATCTCTGCAGTATCCTGATGTTTTTCGACACCGTTGATCCTTACGTGACGTCCGTTAAGGTAAAAGTCTCTCTCAGAATCCATCCGGAAAGACCTGAAGCTTCGTCATGAATACTATAATTCAGCCGAAAACTTTTAATATCATTTCCAGAATCTGCTTTTTATCTGCATTTTCCGGAAGATTCTTCAGTGCCTTTGTAAGACCTTCCAGGAAAGATTTTGTCAGTTTCTCTTCCAGAATCTTTCTTACCCACTCTGTATCGGATAAGGATTTTTTACCCATATATATCTGTTCAAATATATATGAAGCGCCTTCACCCAGAGCAAAAACGATGCTGCCTGCTATAAAAGCATTTACCACTGCAGCACCGACATTTATCACCGGAATAGTCTTTAAACTTCCGGCGAGAAGTTTGCCTGCCGCGCCTACTGTACCGACATCAACAATTGTATCCAAAAGAGCCTTTGACTGTTCATTTTTCTTTATATCCCATATTTTGGCTATGGATTCTATCTCCAGTGTTTCTGTAGGCGTAAGTATCATGGCATCAGCAAAAGGAAGTGTCACTCCTCCTACAGTAATTCCTGCTAATGTTGCAACACTTATGACTGTCTGGGACAAAGCCCTCTTACGGATAAGGTTATAATTCTTTACATCCTGCTCTGCCGCTTTAAATCCCTCAGGTAAAAGCCTGTTTGTAAGCTCAATGAGTTCGGTTATCCCTTCCGGCGGAGCATAGATTCCTTCTCTCAATGTATAAGGCTCGGCAACTACAGGGATTATGTCATTAAGCCTGTCTGCATACTTCTTTCTTACAGCAAAGGCATCCCTTATCATCTGTTTATTGTCTTCCCGTTCCGGTTCTGAATATGATTTGGTTATAACTACAACTATAGGGACATTTTTCCAGATACTTGTGGCATTCATCATGGAATCTATGGCTTTGGGAAAAAGCTTTGATGAGGTACCATCAACGCAAAACCATATCACATTTACACGTGTATCTTCTTTTCCGGCCCTTGTTGAATCTTTTGACCATTTTCTGACTGCATTGATTGCTTTTCGTTCTTTGAAAAATCCCGGCTCAAACCCGATCGTATCTATGAGGCGAAAGGATATTCCATCATTTTCATATATTTCCAGTTCAAGGGTTGTACCCTTTATACCTCTTCCGGTAACGGCTTTCTTTGCAGCATCTTTTCCCAGTACCGCATTAATCAATGTGGATTTTCCCACTCCGGAATTACCTATTACGAGTACATTTCCCTTAACCATTTTATCCTCCAAGTTATCCCTGTTTAAGACTCGTGCAGTTTGTAATCAACATCTTCTTTAATTATTTCAAGCATTATTGCAGCAAATCCCGGATCAAACTGCGTTCCTGAGCCTTTTTCAATTTCATTCCTTACTACGTCCTGAGGAATGATGCCCCTGTAGCTTCTATTGCTTGTCATGGCATCATACGCATCTGCAACCGCAATGATTCTTGCCTCTTCAGGTATATCCTCTCCCGATAAGCCGTCAGGATATCCTCTGCCGTCGAAGCGTTCATGATGCCACCTGGCTCCGATTGAAAGTTTGGGCATTTCCTCAATATTCTGAAGAATCCTTGCGCCTCTTCCCGGATGTGTTTTTATCTTCTCATATTCCTCATCCGTTAGTTTTCCCGGTTTATTTATGACGGCGTTAGGCACTCCTATCTTACCAACATCATGAAGAAGACCCATCATATAGATTTCTTCCTGCCTTTCGGATGAATAACCGGCTCTTTTTGCTATTTCTCTGGAATACTCCGCAACCCTGCTGGAATGTCCCTTTGTATATGCATCTTTGGCATCGATGGCTTCTGCAAGAGTCTGTACGATATGAAGGGACAGGGCTTCTATCTCTTTAGTCTTACGTTCAACTTCCGCATGCAGATCCCGCTGGAGTCTGATAAGTTCCAAAAGATGTCTCACCCGAAGCGTCAGAACCTCAGCTACAAAAGGCTTTCGGATGAAATCCATAGCCCCCATGGACAGTCCTGTAGTCTCAGAAAGACAATCGTCATTGGCGGTAAAGAAAATAACCGGTGTCTCTTTCTTTGCGTTCTCTTTTTCCCATATCCGAAGAAGTTTCATGGTCTCAAAACCGTCGAGATCAGGCATTTTTATATCCAAAAGAAGCATGTCGATGGTATTCTTCGAAACGTAATCAAGTAAAAGCCGGCCGCTTTTAAGACATGTAACCTTAAAACCGGCTTCCGAAAGAACTGTTTTGGCATTCCTCAATATGATCGCATCATCATCTACAATCACTACGCGTTCTTCCATTCAGTATCCTTTCTTTGGAACATTATTTATCCCATAAACTACCGTATGCACCTATCGCCTCATCCACAGTCATGATACCGTTTGCAACCTTATAGGCAGCTGCACGAAACTCTTTGTTCACAGCATCATTAAGACCGGTCTCCTGATAACTGAAAGCCTTATCTTCAGGAAATCCTTCAAGAGAAGAATACACTTCATCTAAAGAAAAATCATTGGTGGGAGTAATAAGACGCTTTATGGCTGCCATATTTCCCAGTTCTTTTTCTCTCATAAGGAATCTGATGAATTCATTGGTCATATCCAGATTGCTGCTGTTTTTATTTACACTGAAGAACAGGTTTACCGCATCCAGAAAATATCCTCCATCATCCCCCAGAGGAACCACATAGAATTTATATTTAAATGGACTATTCATAAACTTTTCCGATTTACTCTCACGTTTCATGGTACCCGAAACCATATCGCCGCTTCCCAGCATCATGGGAACATCTCCTTCGAAAAAGCGCATGATGACAGCATTATAATCATCTTCTATCTCCTCTGAACAACGGTCGGGATTCAGATAACCGGAGTCCACAAAAGTCTTTAATCTAAGAAGAGCAGGGCGCATCATTTCTCCGGCGGACTTTTCCATAGCATTAAGCTGAACCACCGATTCCGGATTTCGGATTACATTATTACAAAACATCGGAAAAGCGAAAGCATAGTACATGCCTGCAACCGTAGTACCATTTGCTCCCATAACAGGTGTTTCATATCCTGCCGCTTTAAGCTTATCACAAACATCCACCAGCTCACTGTAATTGTTCGGAACCTTAAGACCGTTCTTCTCAAAAATATCCATATTCACAAGCATTCCGTATGATCTTGTGAATATCGGAAGCATGATTACATCTCCGTTTTCAAGAGTCCACCGGGCTCCTTTACGAATGCAGTTCAGATCTATCTTCAAGGCAGGATCCGAGAGAATCTCGGCATTATCCAAAATCGGACTCATTTTATCGTCATCCAGCATCCATGATGCCGTAACAAAGATATCTGGTGCTTCATCACTCCGCAGGGCCTTGGCTATAGTATTTTCATAATCATCCAGAAAAACATAATTCAGACTTACATTTGGATAGTATTCATAGAAACGTTCAAATTCACTCTCAAGGGATTCAAAATTGGAATAACTCCCCGCAACCTTAATGGAACATGTTGTTTCAGTTGACAATCCGGGCTTAAATTCCGTACTGTTCTCCTCCTTTTGTCCGCAGGCGGAAAAGCCCAATACCATTGCAAAAGCAGCTATCGATATCAATATCCCCGGAACCGGTCCCTTTGTTTTGACCATCATGTTGCCTCCTCATATATAACTCTTTGTTTATACCAGTTACAATCAATCTGATAACAATTCCGGTATCAGATCGTAATCAAAATTGTCCACCGCCTTTTTGAGGGCATCAAACCTTTCAGCCTCATCTCCGGGAAATCTGTATCCTTCAAGAGATTCCACGATATTTCCCACACTGTCATAATCAAATGAGGCACAAAACTCTCTGATATCGGTGTAGGCCTTTTTCATATCCTCCTCTGATATTACAGGCCGTTCATCCTCAACCTCTTTTTTTATATCACTTAAAGGCTCAAGTTTCTTGATCAGTTTCCTGTATTGATCAAGAAGTTCTCCTATCTCCCTTTCAAGAGTATCCGTATCACCGGCTTCTCCTGCTTTTTCAAGTCTTGCGGCAAAATCTCCGAGTTTTGCTGCTCCTATCAGACGTGAAGTACTCTTCAGTGCATGTATTTTTACAGTAGTGTTCTTTATATCTCCCGAAGCCCAGTATTTCTCGATGTCATCTGTATTCTTTGGCGCAGCGTCAACATACATCTCCAAAGTACCCAAATATGCTTCGCGGTTTCCACAATGTTTCAAACCCGTATCAACATCAAGTGTCTCTATACCGAAAATGAAATCCGGGATATTGTTATCCTCCTCCCCGTCATTCTTTGATACAGGAGCAATCTTTTCCTTCGGAATATACTTTAACAGTATAGCCTCAAGTCTGAAGGGATCAACCGGCTTGGTAATGTAATCATCAAAGCCTGCATTAATATACATTTCCCGCATACCTGAGATGGCATTGGCTGTAAAACATACCACAGGCGTACCGGTATTCGGTGTATCCGTGATTTCTTTCATTTCCTTCAGAGTGTCAATACCGTCCTTATCAGGCATCATATGATCCAGGAATATAACATCATAATGTCTGACCCTGTAAAGTACTATAGCCTCATCTCCGCTGATTGCTGTATCTATCTGAACTTTTGTTCGCTTAAGAAGGTTTTCGAAAACAGAAAGATTGACCTGGGTATCATCAACCACCAAAAGCCTCGCTTCAGGTGCCGTAAATGTCTCCTGATATTTTTTTCTTTCCGAAACATGCTTTCTGAAGGTTTCCTCGTAATCACCTATTGGAGTCCAATCCTTTACTCCCTGCACAAGCTTAAAGGAGAAAACAGACCCCTTTCCGTATTCGCTTTCCACCTCTATATGGCTGCCCATCATGTTTAGAAAGCTCTGTGCAATGCTCATTCCGAGACCGGTTCCTTCTATATTTCTGTTTTTGTTTTCTTCGATACGCTCAAAAGCCATAAACAGGCGCTTCATGTCCTCAGGCTTAATGCCTATACCCGTATCTCTTACACTTATTATGAGCTTTATGGAACCGGAATCTTCTTCTGCTTTTTCAAAGCCCGCCCTGAAGGTGATGGATCCCTCTTTTGTATATTTAACAGCATTTGAAAGAATATTGGTAATAACCTGTTTTATACGGATTTCGTCTCCGTTTAGTACCATGGGGATATCTCTGTCCACATCAAGATTTAATACAAGACCCTTATCCTCTGCCTTGCTTTGTACCATGTTCACAAGGTCATTAAGCATTGAAACAAAACTGTAATCGACATTGATGATATCCATTTTTCCGGCTTCTATCTTTGAAAAATCAAGTATTTCATTGATAAGTCCCAACAAGGTTTTTCCGGCAGTCCGGATACTTTCGGAATATACGATAATTTCCTTTTCGTGGCTGTCCCGCAGAACCATTTCATTAAGTCCCAGAATAGCATTCATAGGTGTACGGATATCATGAGACATAGTCGACAGGAAATGGGATTTTGCCTCATTAGCCTGGTTGGCCGCCTCCGCTGCCTCTGACAGCTTCCTGTTGTAAATCATGAGTATCAGGTAATTGAATACAAGCAATATCAGTAAACCAAGTGTTACCATCCCCAGTAACAGCCAGTCAACCACGGTACTCGCTGCAAGCTCCCGTGAAGGTATGTATGCCAAAAGAAACCATGTATTAAGTGATTTCAAAGGTATATGAGAAATTATACATTCCTCTCCTTTTGAATTGAACATCTTCATGGTTCCCAATTCCGATGTTACCTCGTCTACCATCTTCTTATATCCGATGCTGTCCGCATGGTTATAGGACTTATAATACTCGTAGAAATTGGAATTTTTCAGAGATTTGCCGTGAACCAGATAGTCACCATCACTGTTAATGAGGGAAATCTCCACGCTTTCATACTCACCGTTAAAAAAGACAAGCTTATCTTTAAGGGTGCTTACCGGCTCAACCCTCATCAAAAGAGCCTTTTTTAATTCTCCTGTGGTTTCATCCAGAACAGACACAAAATTCATGAAAGCAATTGACTGTATCCCATTCTGTGGATTCGTATATGCCCTTGTCAGACTTACAACACCGTCTTCGGTACTTATGTTGTTAAGATTTTCAAACAGATTGATATTACGATATGAAACCGAATAATCAGCGGTATCTGTCAATCCCCGGTGAGTTGATATGCCGTTTTTTAAAGGATCATCAGGATATATCAGATGACCGTATATATCGGGCGATATCTTGGCTTTTCTTATGAAAGAAATTGCTTCCTCTGCAGTCATGGGTGATCCGGCTTCTGCGGATCGATTGATGTAATTTGACCATATATCGCAAAGATGCTGCTCATCCAAAAGATAGTTAGTGACTATCTGTTCTGCGGAGACTGTCATTTTCTCAAAAGCTTCAATAGCACTCTTGTTGCTTTCGTTCATTTTTGTATTGGTATATTGAATTATAAAGAAGAGTATCAACGCCATTATCACAATGTTGATGGCAATGACCTGCGTTTTTTTCATTCCTTCACCTCATCGTCCACCTTGGGAACAGTGTATTTGTCCTTCTCATTATCATAGTCCATAACTACCACATGTATACACTGACAATACACCGTGTCTATATTGATATTCGACGGATTATAGTGTTTTATTAAATCATCTGAACAACTTATAAAGAAACCTGGTTTTGTCGATTAAATATAGGGCAATCTGTGAAAACTGCCTGTGTTTCATAAAAAACCATTTAATTTCTTAAGTGTTTTTCTTCGATTCAGATGTAATTTTTTGTGGGACCATATCCCGGAAAGGAGTTGGATTATGAGAAAGCGGATTTTAAGTGTACTTGTTGTCTCAATGCTTACATCCGCCGCCATCATGAGCGGCTGTGGTACTATGGAGGTACCGGATGTAACTATCAAGGTTCAGGAAACAACTATGGATTCAGCAAATCAGGACACTAAAGCAGAAACCGAAGAAGCAGACGAGGGAACTCCAAAGCTTACCCTGGAGGACCTGTCTGAAGCCAACAGTCTTGATAAAATCTTTTCAAATCATAAGAACTGGGCATCCGAAGTGAAAGTTTCAGAGGATAATTCTAACATGGCTGTTAAGGCATATGGACTCTATGGTTTTAAAGTTTATTCTGAAAACGGAGTAACCTGTTTTGAATCGGATTTTCTTGATGAAGATGGCGTATCTCACAACCTTCAGAGTTCGATATTTAATGGTGAAACAGATTATTACCTTGACCCTGAAGATGATAAGTTAATGACAGTTGGCTGGTACGTTATGTCTGATGATGAGAAAAAAGACGTCCTTATATCTAAGTATGCTCATCCTGACTGCTTTGTTCCTTTCGTTTATATTGAAGAAGCCGGTGAAACTATTGATTCTATTCAGGATAACGATGATGGAACACTGACTCTTATCACCTTATCTCCCGTCGAAAAAGCTACTGAAGTCATTAATCTGCCTGCGGAATTGAAGGGTGGCGACGCCAGATATACTTATACCATTGATAAGGACACACTTGAAGTAACAGCCATTGTAATTGAGATCGTAGTCGGTGAAGAAACTTATGATTTAATGACAGAAAAGATATTCTATGATGTTGAACCGCCTGAAGTTTACGATAACATGTGTGAACTTGTTTACAGTTTCAAAAATGATCCTCCAAAAAATCCTAAAACCTTAACTGTAATTTATGATCCTGATACAGATGATGAAGAGTCTTTCAGAATCACAGTGGATAGTGATTACCGTATCTCTACAGCCATCCGTGAAGGCTACAGTCTTTACAAAGATCCTAAAGGTAATGTACCGTTTGAAGGCAGTGACGGAAAAAGTGATGTCACTATGTTTGCCATAAAAGACTGAGACTTGAATATGAACTTCTCTTAAATATAAGCTTTAAGTTTTTCCTCTTGACTAATATTGATTTTCACATAAACTGTGATACAACATAACGTATTAATTATTTCAAAATCAATTGGCCTTTCAGATACGATCTCATATAAATCAGACTCGTGCCTGATCCCGGAGGAAAACAATGTTAATTAACAGAGAAATGGTACTATCCGCTTTTGACCGATACACTTCAGCTTATGATGTTTTGGATATAAAAGTAAAACTAAAGATAGATCACACCTACAGAGTGGCAGAAATCTGTGATAAAATATCCGATTCCCTTAACCTGTCAAAGGAAGATCGCGACATAGCCTGGCTTTCCGGTATGCTTCACGATATAGGCCGTTTTGAGCAGTTAAGAAGATATCATACCTTTCAGGATAAAATTTCCTGTGATCACGCTGCTCTCAGCGCGGAAATTCTGTTTACAGACGGAAACATCCGTATGTTCACCGAAGACTCTTCGGAAGATGAACTTTTGGAAAAAGTCATACGTCTTCATAATGTTTACATACTGCCGGATGATCTTTCGGAAAGAGAACTTCTTTTTGTAAATCTTCTCAGGGATGCGGATAAGATAGACATTATCAAAGTCAACTGCATCACTCCGAGATCAGAAATATACGATATCCCGGAAGATGATTTCAGAGCTTCAGTCATATCTCAGGATGTATATGAAGACATTACTTCAGAACATAATGTTGACAGAAATCACTCAAAGACTCCTGCTGACTATATCATCGGTCATATAGGATTTGTGTATGGGCTGGTTTATAAGCAGAGCTTTATGGAAGTGCGTAATCAGGGATATCTGGATCAGATGCTTGATTTCCAAAGTGACGTGGAAGATACAAAAGAGAAGTTCAAAAAGATAAAAGAAACCATAAATAAATACATAGACAGACATATAGGATGATTTCACCATTTTAAAAGGACGGACTTTTGTCCGTCCTTTCTTATGCATACAACAGGACATAAGCTATAAAGCCATCTCCTTCATCCTTCTCTTGCATTCATACATCTCCTTGTCAGCCCTGTCAACAGCATCAAATACAGATTCATCTTTCTGTTTTTCAACGATACCGAAAGCCGTTGACAGTTTAAAATCTCCAAACTCAGGATCTGTCATGGGTTGATCGACAAGTTTTTTTATAACCTTTGTTACCGCTTCTAAATTTTTACCCAGAAATACAAACTCATCACCTCCGGTGCGATAAAGCTTGCCATAGGCCTGAAGATGCTTATTGTAGGTAAGGGCAGATGCTTTAAGATATTCATCCCCCGCAGCGTGTCCGCAGTTATCATTAACTTTTTTAAGCTCGTTGACATCCATACTCACTACAATAAGATCCGAAGTATCCTGATATTTAAAGGCATCTTCCGTGTACAGGATTCTGTTGGCAAGCCTGGTAACCGGATCCGTTTTCATCTCCAGATTGTTGAACATACTGGTTATGAAAGAAAAACCTGCTGCCATGATCATCTCAATAATCTCGCCAATGTAAAAGATATCTGTATATACAACGCCTATTATAAAAAGCACGATAATATGATTAACCGTTTTTATCTCTCCCATGGAAAGAATGTACTTTTTCTTTATTATCTCGGCAAAGGCTGAAAAGTAGCTATAGGACATAATGACAGGACGTATATACCATAGTATCTCTTCTGAATACTCTCCATCAGCATTTACGGAAAAATATATGGGAAATATCAGATTCAGGATCATACTTATCACATAAATCAATGTGATAAAACTAACTGCCCTGCCGTTTTTTGATTTTAAATAATCCGGATCCACAGCATCACTGTATGCAATCGGTACAATCATTGGTACTGTATAAACTATGGAGTAACCAAAAAGCACCACATATCTTAGTTCCGGAATTCCATAGGAATAAAACACTGCCATATTCACCAGTGCTGCAAATATGATAAGTGCTCCTGTCCTGTAGGTTGCTTTCTTTACTTCCTTATCCATGATGTGATTTTGTCTTGTGCTTGTGATAACAAAAATCGAATCAACTATGGCTATCATGCACCAGACATTGGCATAATGTATGATATAACTAAGCGCATGCCAGATATTCATATAAAATCCCCTTTCAAAAACTAACCAAGGAATTCTAACCCAGCTCTGAAATAATGTATATAGTTTCGCTTAATTTTCGTCATTTTTTTGTTTCTTGGCAAAAAAATATATTCTATCCTCGATTAAAAGGAGCACTGTTATCGATTAATTTAATATTCTCAATACATTCAGCAGTTGCCTGTATATACAAAACGAAGATTTTTTTCGGCAACAGCCTTTAACCTGTATATTTTATCCACCGGTGTTGCCTCTCTGTCCGTCATATGAAAACGAGGAAAAAATCTTGAAATATGAAGCGGAACGGACGGATCCAGCGAACTTATCCAACCGCTGATCTCAGACATCTCTTCCTCAGTATCATTTTCACCCGGAATGATCAGCGTGGTCAGCTCCACATGACTGTATTTCACGCTCTCAGATATAAAATCCATGACCATCCTGCGGTCACCCTTCAGAACATCCCTGTAGTACCTGTCTGAAAAGCCCTTTAAATCTATATTCATGGCATCAACATAGGGAAACAGATCTTTTACTGCCTCTGCATCTGCCATACCATTTGTTACCA
Organism: Oribacterium sp. P6A1; assembly: GCF_000702885.1. Taxonomy (GTDB): domain Bacteria; phylum Bacillota; class Clostridia; order Lachnospirales; family Lachnospiraceae; genus Oribacterium. The sequence continues at coordinate 78,608 of NZ_JNKO01000010.1, forward strand.
GGACGGTTTTCAGACCTTTTTTTACAAGGAACTTTGCAGTATCAAGAACATATTCATAGGATATCAGCGGCTCATTGTATGTAAAAGCCACCCCTATGTTTCCGTTTTTCTTCTGTTCTTCTGCTATCTGTGCCAATGTCTCCGGAGCCACATATCCGGCCCTCTTTTTACTATCATTAACCTCTTCAGACCATGATATACTGTAGTTCTGACAAAAGGGACAGCGAAGATTACAGCCGTAACTCCCCACGGACAAAATCAGACTTCCCGGCATGAATCTTCTCAGAGGTTTCTTCTCAATCGGATCCAGCGCAACAGAAGTAAGCATTCCATAATTATCCGGAATCACTTTACCTTCCCTGCAGGTCCTTACACCGCAAAATCCATACCTGCCTTCTTCTATTTCACATTTCCGAAAACATACATTACACTTTGCCATATCTTCGTTTAATCTCAAAAACAGACCACTCATCACCCGTAGGCGGCAGATACTTTTGACACTCCATCAGTATCACCATCTACATCAAACTGACTATACATGTCTCACAACTTCAAAACGCTGAAGTTTAACGGGCTCTTCCTCCTGAATTCCGCCCTTTTGTCTTGCTATTTCTATCTGCTGCTCTACAGTATCAACACCCTCAAGATCCGGAAGCAGTAATCCTCTTTTTCTGCCGGAGCTTACTATAACGCCATATCTTTTCACATCCAGTTCTTCAGGACCTGATATGTCTTCAGGTTCACCAAGAACATCAACATTTATATCAAGATAGGGAAGTTCTTCCGGCGTGATCGCATTAAATCTCGGATCCCGGGTTGAAGCACTTATGGCATTCTGAATTATTTCCTCTGCAACGGATGATGTAGTGGGGAGTATGGTACCTATACACCCTCTCAGTCTTCCGTCCTTATGAATCGAAACAAAAGCACCTGCTGTTTTTGACAGCATTTCATCCGGAAGATCACCGGGAACTTCTATTTTTTTACGGTACATGATATAGCTTTCAAGAGATGCTCTGGCAAGACGGACGTATTCATCAGACTTTTCAGCCTTGTTTTTAAGACCTTCCCTGAGGTTTTCCATATACATATCAAGAAAATGTCTGGAAGAATCGGTTCCTTCCGGATAAAAAGAAGCTATACCATAACCGACACCAGTAACATCCTGATGAGAAAAAACTTCGGATCTTACCTTTATTCCATCTAAAGCGCCTGCCATGATCACAAAAGAACGGTGTCCGCATTCAGCTGCTTTACGGCAGAAATCTTCATTAAATTCAAACATTTCCTGAAAGGAAGCACTTTTTGCCACGTCCATGATTCTCTCATCATAAACCGGACCTTCCTTTGCAAATCCGTATGGGCCATGTTCCTGAAGTTTATGTGACAGATCACCGCTTGCGATAAAAACCACTCTTCGTTTACTCTCATCAACAGCTTTTTGTATCAGCATTCCCAAACGATAATGTTCAGGCAATCCAAGTCCCGAAAGACCGATGCGGATTATTTTTGCGCCCTTATATTTATTTCGTATAAACCAGAGGGGAACCATGGTTCCATGATCAAGGGTCGGATCTTTTTCACCCAGCACACCTGCAGGAAAATCCTCTTCCCCTGCAAGTTCACATATTTTGTCTCTAAGCTCCTCATCATAAATCTCATCAAATGAAACTTCCGGGGCTCTGAACCTTGAAAAATCACCTTTTGCCCCGGCCCCGGGTGAGATATGAAAGTAATCGGAATACATGATGCTGTGTGGGCTTGTAATGATGATAGTCTCAGGTTTCAGTTCGGCTATCTCCATCGCCACTTTTTCATAAGAATCTATAGTATCCTGAATGCTTTTTTCTCCGCCTTTTCCGATCTCCGGAATGATAAGCGGAGGATGCGGAACCATAAATGCAGCCTGAATCGACATAGTACCCCCCTCTATTCCTACTGTTACCTGTAATAACTCCGGACCCCTCTTAACTTTGGAAATCCGATTTATTATTATTTCTGTTCATTACCCGAAAACCGACGTAACAGATATCCATACAGCTGATCTACACTAATGTATCATTACTATTCTTCAATTCATTTTTATTCTTGTACATTCTTCTGTCTGCACGATTGAAGACATCTGCAACACAAAAGTCTTTATCATTTTTAAACCTTGACATACCGCAGGCTATGACTATTCCATCATTAAACAATGCCTCTTCATTGTGAGCCGCTATTACGGCAAGCAGCCGTTCAATATCTTCATAGTCCTTTCCCTGGGAAACAGCAACAAACTCATCGCCTCCGACACGAAAGACCTCACTATTCCTGAATGTCCTGCAAATGATATTGCATGCCTCACAAATGCACTCATCTCCTACACGATGGCCCTTGGTATCATTGATCTTTTTGAGATCATTCATATCCAGTATGGTAATTGCAAAATCAGGCTGCCTTTTATCTATGATCATGTGATTCATTATAGATTCCTTTTCCTGATATGCATTCTTATTCTTTATACCGGTAAGCGCATCTATCTGAGCCTTGTTCTGGAACTGTGCAAGTCGTTCCAGATACTCACGCTTGATACGCATGGCATCGGTAACGTCCTGACACATACCTAAAAGACATTGTCTTCCTGTGTTATCAACAAACTTAAGTTTTGTAGTCTGAAAGTTTTGAGGGTTTCCTGCAGCATCCGGCACATCTTCAAAGAATATATAGGGTTTGTCCATTGATAATGCTTTTTTATCATCTTCTACAAAATGCCTCGCTGTATTCTCATCAAAAATTTCATAGTCTGTTAATCCTACAACCTCCTCCGGAGTAGCTTTATGTGCATAATCTGCAAAAGCCTGATTACATGCCAGATATACACCTGTGGTTACATCCTTTGAAAATGTCATGGCCGGCATGTTTTTCAAAAGAGCCGCCACCGATTCCTTCAGTTCGGTAATCTTTTTGTTTGCATCTGTTTCCTGTCTGAAACGTGTATTGTCCTGATGAAGTTTTGCTCGCTTTCCGTTAATTCTGTACAGTTCTTTGCATGACTGATCTGCAACAGGGTTTATAATCACATCCGACGTTGAAAGTACGGCTATCATGACTGCAGCAACACCGTTTACAGGATTTACAGCAACCCTCCATATAAACAATTGAATCATTTTACCGTCAATTGATATGTCATCAATTATCACTCTTTTACCATCTGCGGCGACCTTCAGAACAGCCTTCATGGAATAAGCTCCGGGCCTGTCCATAAGTTTAGAAGTATCAAATTTCAATTTCCCGTAAGTATCCGGAAAATTCTCTTTGAAAAACTTTTTAAAAACAACATTGGCTCTTACAACCGAGGCAAACTGATCTTTACATTCCATCATGATCATAGGCCATGTATCAAAATAGTTTCTAAGCTTATCGTCATCGGTATTGGTGACAGAAAGGTTATAGAAATTGACTTTTCCGAGCTTGGAATAATAATCAGTCTCAAGAGGATTTTCAAATCCGATCTGAATACCTTTTGCATTTCTGTCAATGATTTCCGCAAGTGAAACAGGCTTACAGAAATAGTAGCCCTGAAGCATGGTACACCCTATATCCTTAAGGAATTCGGCCTGTTCTGTTGTTTCAACTCCCTCAGCAACAGTATTCATACCAAGTGACATAGCCATCCTTACTATCTCCGTCAGAATGATCTTCGCCCTCTCACCATCATCAAGCTGACGAACAAAAAGCATATCTATCTTAATGAGATCAAAAGGTATCTTATGCAGTATCACAGGAGATGAATATCCGCTGCCGTAATCATCCATCCAAACATCGAAGCCCAGATCTTTAAAACGCTTTATTTCATTGATCATATAATCGATGTCATCCGCCACGATGCTTTCCGTTATCTCTATGACAAGCCTGTCACGCGCAATCCCTGATGCATCCACTCGCTTTCTGATTTCTTCAACGATATCGCAGGTATAAAAGTCTGAACGGGATAAATTGACCGATATGGGAACCACATAGAGACCGCTTTCTGCCTGCTCTTTCATTTTCTTAAGAACAACATCTACCACATAAAGATCCAGCTTATAGATGGTATTTGATTCCTCCAGAGCAGGTATGAAGGCTGCAGGGCTGAAAAATCCCTTCTTTGGATCTATCCATCTCGCAAGAGCTTCTTCATGACATACTTTTCCGTTTGCGGTTCTTATGATAGGCTGATAAAAAACTTTAATCCAATCTTCTGAAATGGCCTTGTCAATATTTTCAGCCACATACTGTCTTTCTTCAATTTCAGTCATCATCTTAGGGTTGAATATATAGATATTGGAAATATAATTCTTTCTTCCTGAATCACAGGCTATTTTCGCTCTGTCGCATGCTCCGCTTATGCTTATACTCTCATCTTCGTAATAGTAGATACCTATCCGAAGGGTCATGCCGTTTTCATTATCCAATCCGAATTTTGATTTTATCAGTTTTTCTGCTGAATTTTCAGCATTTTCATCATCGGTATATACACAGAAATGATCGGCACTGAACCTGCTGCAGTTTTCATGACTGAACAGCTCGATAACCTTATTTGCAAAGGATTTTAAATACTTGTCACCTTCTTCGATACCATACTTCTGGTTATAAACCTTTAATCCGTTGAAATCCATGAATAGAATAACCGGAGTTCTACCGTTTTTACGCATCTCTCTGCATCCGGCTTCCGCAAGCTCAAAGAAATATGACATGGAAGGAAGACCGGTCAGATAGTCATGACCGATCTTTATGTTGATACTTCTTTCAGTCAGCTGATTCTTTAATGCATTCAGCAGACCGTCTTTTTCATTTTTTCCATCATCCACATAGGCCCCCTGATCTGTATACCAGACAAAGGCAAGCCTTACACCATTCTCTTTTTCAATATGTCTGCCGTAAGAATGGATGATCCTGTACTCACCGTCCCTTTTGCTGCGGTAGATAACATCATATACTCCGCCCTCAGTGGCAAACCGATAGGCTGCATCCCCCAAAGACGAAAGATCATCAGGATGTGTATCTTTATACATATTATTATCCATCAGTTCATATACTTCAGTTTTTTTCATATCCTTATAGCCAAAAAGTTCTATAAAACCTTTGGATAAAGCTATGGTAATCACTCTTTTGTTTATGAACTGATAAACGGCGAAGGGCACATCGCTGCTTTCCAGAAATGCCAACTCTTCTTCACTATATCTATACTTATCCAAGAGCACACCTCCTGTGAGATTTATGCATACATATATTTTTATCGTATATTTTTTAGTGATTCATAAGTCTTCAGGCATCAGGAATTTAATTCTTACCGCTTTATCAAATTTTGTATTCTTTTTATTTCAGCGCTCAAAATGTTATTAACATCAGCTCCGTATATATCAAGTCCGGTTGCTTTTATCAGTTCCACCTCACTGATACCGTAGAAATTCTGTGCAAGAGCCTTAATATATCCAAATCCGAACTCCTCAGGAACATAATTGCCCCCGGCAGTCATGATGTAATATAGTTTATCTGCTTTGCAAAGTCCTTTGGGAACTCCTTCAGTTGTATACTCAAATGTAACCCCCAGAACATTGATATGCTCTATGTACTGTTTAAGGGATGCCGGAAAAGACAGATCCCAGTAAGGAGCAGCTATAACTATAGTATCAGCAGCTGCAAATTGTCTTGCCATAGCGAATGATTCATCATCAAATCTCTCTTCCGCCATCAGATTATCCCTGTTTTTAAGAAATGCTTCATCTGTCTTAGGAAACTTCACATCTTCCAATCTGATTTCTTCATAATTATCCGCAATCATTTCAAGCAAAGTCTCAGCAAGATGTTTTGTCCTTGATTCACCACGTACACATGCATTTACGAATAAAACCATCCTGCACTCCTTTTATTTAAGTGCTCCGCCGCAATTCGGGCAGAAATTGCTTCCGCTGTTTGGAGTTCCGCAATACGGACAGAACTTAGGAGTACGTGTGCCCAAAACCTGTTGAGCTGATTCAAGGAGAGCTTTACGTTTCTGTTCATCCTCCCGGATCATTTTCTGTGCTTCTTCCTCAGCGCGTTTACGCTCTTCAGGTGTCATTTTGGCCAATGTTTCCTGAGCCACTCTTTGTGCTTCCTCAAGCTTTTTTGCAAGTTGTTCAGGTGTAAGAGCCTTTGCAGCATTTAACTTCGCCATCGCTTCTTCGTAATTAAAGTTTTCTTCCATCTCCATCCTCCTAATCTATAATCCCGTATTTTTCGCACTGTATTTCTTTCACACAGATGCAGACTCTAACAGGCTATTTTATATTCCATATCAAGCAACATTTATTCATCAAATCCGATATACAGGCTTTCTTCAGAACCTGTATGGAAATGTACTATTTCTGTTGATCCGTCGTCTTTGACCAGAGTAGCAGTCAGGATATCATCACTGTAAAAACCGCCATCGTAGGAAAGAGACTCGATCCAGCCATCACGGCAGAAGAATCCATTTGTATTTACTATGCGTTCTTCTATTCCTGCGTTCCTGTCGGCCTCATAATTTGTGGTAAGAAGTTCGCGTCCATTTATTCTCACACTTAACACATCGTCATCAAAATACAATACAACGTCAGCAAGTCGTCCTTCGCCGACATAATCATCTCCTGTAAGAGACTGTGTCCAGTAATACGGCTCCTCCCTTGCAGCTCCATCATTGTTTGATGAGCTGCTTTCTTTTCCGGGTATGGACTTCGAGGCATTTTTCTTCCAGATTTCCGCACGCTTAACAGCTGATGCAGGAGCATTGACACTGCACCCCTCAGGGAAGCTTGGATTTTTCTCATCCTGTCCGTAGTAATCGGCTACAGCTCCGGTAAACTCAGCAGACTTAAGTCCGGAGCAATTAACGAAAGCATTTGGTCCGATACTGCTTATGCCGCTTCCGAAGGTAACCCCGGTAATGCCGGTACATCCGGTAAATGCGTATTTCCCAACATAATTAAGACCATCCGGGAATACCAGTTCTCCCGTAAGCCCCTCACATGAAGAAAATGCGCCATCCTTGATATGTGTAAGTGTTTCAGGGAATCCGGCTATGGAAGTAAATCCCTTGCAGCTCATAAATGCTGAATTACCGATTGAGATAAGTCCAGAAGGAAGCTTTAAGGAACCGGTAAATGCTGTAGCTCCGAAAGCATGGTCGCCGATTACAAGCAGCGAATCAGGCAGCTCAAGTTCCCCTGTAAGACTCTTACAGCCACGGAATGTGCCGGAGCAGATATATTTGATTCCTGCCGGAAGCTTCAAAGATGTGATACACTCATCGCCTTCAAACGCATTGTTCTCCATCAGCTTCAGGCTGTCCGGAAGCACCACAGCTCCGGTGAGCTTTCTGCAATAGGATAATCCGCCGTTTCCGATATGTTCGAGACCCTTGGGCAGAGTTAATGTTCCGTCAAAGCCGCAGCCTAAGAACGCATGGTAATCGATATCCTTAACACTGTCGGGAATAACAAGATCACCACTGAAGTTCTCACAACCGTTAAAGCAGGCATACTCAATCTTTTCAATCGAGGACGGCAGCTTCAATTTTCCGTCAAAACCGCATTGGCTGAAAGCCCAGTCTCCCATAGAAGTCACGGAATCGGGAATGATAAGATCACCTTTTATTTTCCCGGCACTTATAAACGCGCATCTTCCGATGGTTTCGAGGCCTTCAGGCAGTTCCAGAGTACCTTCCGCATTTTCAAAGTCCGAGAATGCTTCCGGTCCGATCTCCTTCAAAGACTTCGACAGTCTTATACCGGTAAAGCCCTTGCAGCGTGTGAATGCATAGCCTCCCACTTTCTCCACCGAATCCGGGATCGTAAGCACGCCGGTCAGCTCTTCACAGCCGTAAAACGCGAAATCTCCTATGGTTTTCAGGGTATCAGGCAGCACAAGTTTACCCTTCAGATTATGGTTTGAATAAAAGGCATTATTCGCAATGGAGGTAATACCCTCGCCGATGATCAGATTATTGATCTTAAAATCCGACCACATGAATTTCTCCGCCACCATTTCTCCGGTGCCCGAAACAGTGAGAGTCTTCGTTGATTTATCGTAAGTCCAGGTTATATTCTCACCGCAGGTACCTGTAATACCTTTGGTTTTTTCACCACCTTCGTCATTCGATCCGCATCCCAATATTCCAAACATGATCACAATCCCCAGCATAATAACCAATAATCGTTTCATCAGTCATCGTTCCTTTCTTTTTCAAGAAACATCATTAAAATTCACTTTGATATCATTCTCCGGGCCTTCAGAAACTGTACATAATCAACAATACAAATTTATTATATCACCTGAAGATAACTTTAAGGGCAAAAATAAAGACAAACGGCGGCATTAAACATAACCCTTTATTGACACATTTGCACAACGCAGTAAAATAAAACTAATTTTTATTGTTCATAAAGGAGATATTATGTTTGAAATCAAAGGTAACTTATAAAAACCCCCGGCTCGATGATGATATGCTGCCCTAAGGCAGTACACCATCATCGAGCTGGGGTACTTTTTGTATATGGAAGACTTCCATATGTCATAATCCGCTCATCGTAATCTATAGAATATTCCCCTTCTTTATATTCTTCTGCAATATTTTATCGGTTACTTCTTCATAAAGCTTTACTGAACCAAGCTTTGTTTTTCTCTGCCGACCATAAACCTTATCAGCTGTAGCCTTATGTTCTCTCCAATCTCCGCCATCATTACTTTCATTTAGTAGCAGAGGCTGCAGATTATCCATGGCATGAGCAAATCGTGACTCCGGTGTTTCATAGGCTTCAAACTCGTCAAATAATGAAATAAGTTCCTTTTTCTGGTCTTCGGGCAGAATAGAAAATATTCGTTCCTTAGCCTTATCTTCCCTCTCCTTCTGAGTCTTGAGACCTTCTTCATCATAAGCGTAGGTATCACCTGCATCTATTTCCACAACATCGTGGATAAGGCACATAATCATGGTCTTTGCTATGTCAATAGGTTCATTAGAGTACTCTTTCAGCAGATATGCCATGAGAGCCATATGCCAGGCATGTTCTGCATCATTTTCTTTTCGACCATTTCCTGACAGGCTGGTCTGTCGGAAAATATTCTTTTCCTTATCGATTTCCAAAGTAAAATCAAGCTGTTTTTTTAAACGTTCATCCATCGATTTATCCCCCTTTTATATGTTCCAATGATATAGTCATCAAATGTTTTTATCAATGATAGTGTATTCAAAGCATTTCTGTCCATGACATTTCTGTAGCCCTGTCTAAAGTATATATCCGCCAATAAATCAATCATTTTGTCTAACGTGAAAGGGAAACCAGCGCGAATACCAATAACCAGCCTGCTATAATGATACCTAAAACCAGCTTAACGCCCACATCCGGTCTCAGGTCATAGAATTCCATTTTTCCAAAACCGATCAGAGACAAAAGGGCTCCGATTATGATAAGGATCAACGGAAGCATTATTGCACACAAAATAAGAAGGATAGCTCCTGCGAAAAATGCATCCAATCGCAAAAAATCACTGATCATTGAGCTATTCAAAAATCCCATTAGTAAAAAAATGCCTACTAATAAAAAGAGAATTCCTGCAAAACGAAACTGACGTCCTTCTTCCCAGTCCAAGAGTCTGTGATTCCATATCCCCGGACGATATTCAAAACCGTGATCCTTCAGATAATGTTCAATGATAGAAAGAAGCTTGTCCTCATCAAATCCGATATTAGCCCAATCCTTATGATCGACTCTTTTTCTCCAGCGCAAATTCTTCGCTGCAGAGAGCGAAAAAACAGTTCTGGTCTCCGTGGACATGGGTGGCTTATAAGAATCCCTATAAAGCCAGGTCTCTCCACCACAAAACGTTTTGTCTCTGCCAAGTACATATGTCACAGAAAAAGAACCGTTTCCTCTGCTGTCAGATCCTTCCGGGATTTGCTGCAGCTTCCAACCGGCAACAATTCTGTTTTTTCGAATAGTTACAATAAAGGGATATTCATTTGAGTTTAGATCTCTTTGTATGGAATCTTTAAATTCTTTAAATTCTCTACTATTAATTCTTTTCTTCATGTATTACTTCGCACGTTATATAAATTATGATTTGCAACATTCTGCATTTCTTTTATCATACCACATCTTTTACATTTCACTCGATATACATATACATCTCAGTGATCAAATTATAATGCATACTGATTCTATTTTACATTCAGTTTCTCCGGCATTTTTTCACAATTTCCACTATAGATTGATGTTTTTATTGAACCATGATATATTCAATACAATACAGACCCATAAAACTGTTGTAGTTAATATGAACAGAAATGAGGATAATACCATGAATATCGGACAGGTCATCTCACAACACAGAAAAAAGAAAGGGATATCTCAGATAGATTTATCTAAAGAGCTCCTGAAATATGACATCCATGTAGGTAATGCTGCCGTAAGTTCATGGGAAAAAGGAACGAACACCCCCACCGCTTCCCAGCTTCTGGCTCTCTGTCAGATTCTTGAAATCCATGATATCTACTCAGAATTCATCGGAGAAAATCCCATCGATCCATTCAGACACCTGAATGATGAAGGGATCTTAAAAGCATGCGAATACATCGAACTCCTGGAAGGTTCTGAAAAATACGGAAAAAGAAGTGCTGAGATTCTTCCTCTTGAAGGCCGTAAGATGAAGATAGCTCTTACATCAGCTTCAGCCGGAACAGGTAATTTCCTTGATGATGAGAATTTTGAAGAACTGGAGATTTTTGACCCGGTCCCAAAGAAAGCTTCCTTCGGTGTATATCTCGATGGTGACAGCATGGAACCGGGATTTAAAAATGAACAGCTTATATGGATAGAGCAGACAGACACTCTCGAGTCCGGTGATCTGGGACTGTTCTTCCTTGACGGACTTACCTATTTTAAAAAATTTGTCAAAAAGAATTCCGGAATATTCCTGGTATCCTTAAACCCAAAGTATAAACCTATACCTGTCAGTGAATACAGCACCTTCAGGATATTCGGAAGACTCGCTGTTAAATAAGACATGCTGACGATGTGAGTGTCACACAACTCACCATTCTCCCACATCACTCTCTTCAACTTTCTTTAGAAATCCGAGGAACTGCCATGTGTACCAGATATGCAATAGAAAAAGACCTTCCGGAAATAAAAGGAATTATAGATGTCGTATCGAGATCACGTCTCACGCAAAAATTCATCGATACCCATGCAAGACCTCTGATAACCCATGGTGAAGTCAGTCCTACAGATATAGTCCCTGTTATTGCTCCTGATTCTAAAGGATCAAGAGCAGTATTTCCCATGCAATGGGGTTTTACTGCCAGAGATAATAAAAGAACTCTTTTTAATGCGCGCGTTGAAACAGCAGGACAAAAGCCAACATTTCGAGAAGCCTGGCTATCCCACAGATGTATAATCCCGGCCTCATACTACTATGAGTGGGAGCACTTCAAAAGTCCCGATGGCAAAGTAAAAACCGGTGATAAATTCGCCATCCAGCCTAAAGGGCTTACCGTTACATGGCTATGTGGATTATATCGTATAGAAAACGGATATCCGGTATTTGTGATACTCACAAAAGAACCGACCCCTGAACTTGCCGGGATTCATGACCGGATGCCTCTCATTCTGCCTGAAAACATGATAGACGAATGGATCTCACCGGGTTCAAATCCCGGTGAGATAATTCAAAAATCATTATCTGACATGATAATTGAGAAATGCAGCGAATGAATGATTTATTCTAATTAAATTTATGCAGATTCTATTTAGCATTAATATAAATCTTCTTAATTGATTTTAATTCTATTTTTAGTTGATGTTTCTGTCGGGTCATGCTATATTTCTTTATATAGAACATATGTACTGACGGAGATAAATACATGAACTATTCAATCATTGCCGTAGACTTTGACGGCACCCTCTGCTACAGCAACCGGACTAAGCCCGGCGAAGCAAACATACCGCTGATAAAATATATTAAGCTCTGTTACCTGATGCATTAAGCTGATGTCATGGAAACGAAACATATCTATATCGCCATCGATATGAAGAGCTTCTACGCATCAGTGGAATGCGTTGCTCGGGGATATGATCCGCTTAAAGCCAATCTACTGGTGGCAGATGAAAGCAGATCAGATCAGACCATATGTCTCGCTGTCTCACCGGCACTTAAAGCTATAGGTGTTCCGAGCAGGCCTCGCCTCTTTGAAGCAAAGCAGGCCATCAGGAAATATGAGATGCTTCATCATACCCGTGTCCTTTATACTACTGCCGTACCACGTATGGCAGAATACGAAAAGATCTCAGCAAAAATTTACGGTATCTACCTAAAGTATGCCGCAGCTGAAGACATACATGTTTACAGCATTGATGAATGCTTTATTGACTGTACCCCGTACCTGCATTTCTATAAAAAAGATGCGACAGACTCAGGTAAATCTCCTGCTCATACCATGGCCATGACCATAATAAGGGATGTCTTTAAGAACACCGGTATCACTGCCACTGTCGGGGTCGGAACAAACCTGTATCTTGCAAAGGTAGCCATGGATATAGTTGCAAAGAAAGCTCCTGCCGACAAAAACGGAGTTCGTATAGCTGAACTCACTGAAGACTCTTATAAATTTCTTCTGTGGGATCACAGACCTCTGACAGATTTCTGGCAGATAGGTCAGGGCAAAGCCGGAAGACTTGAAAGAAATCATATGTACACCATGGGAGATATAGCAGAACGCTCCCAGTGGGATGAAGAATGGTTCTACAAAAACTTCGGCATCGATGCCGAGATCCTCATCGATCATGCCTGGGGGATAGAGCCTGTCACCATGTATGACATAAAGCACTATAAAAGCGACAGTCATTCTCTGTCCAACGGGCAGGTTCTTCCACGTCCGTATAAATACGACGAGGCCTGTGTTGTCCTTATGGAAATGATAGATATACTGTGCTGCGACATGTACAAAAAGAACCTTGTCTCTTCGAAATTCACCTGGTGGATCAGCTACGACTACAAGAGTCTGGAATATTTCCCCTATTATGACGGAAGGCTCTCTGTTGACTGGTACGGAAGACTTCATCCGGCTCACTCCAACGGCACTGTAAACTTTAGAACCGCTACCAATGTCTCAAAACTTGTCACGGAACTCATTATGCAGGATGTCAGAAAAAAGAGTGACCACAGGATACTGTTCCGAAGGCTGGGTGTATGCGCATGTGATGTAAAAAATGATGGAGGGATGTACCAGATGGATCTTTTCACGGATTATGAAGTCTTGAACAAAGAGCGGCAGATTCATGCAGCACTTCTCGATGTCAGAACAAAATACGGATCTAACGCCATGCTGAAAGGCATGAACCTTTTAGACGGAGCTACCACAATAGAACGAAATAACCAGATCGGAGGTCATAAAGCATAGTTCCTCCGGTCTGTTAAGAAACCGGAGGAACCACCATGAATAACGATATTGATGTCTCTTTATCTCGATCCTTTTTCAGATATCAGAGTGTCTATGATAAGGGAAAACCTATACATAACCCTACTGACAGTTTTTCCATTAAACACCCTTCCATGGATCTTGGAAAACGGGCAAAGATCTTCAACCCATTTGATGCCCTGAGAGGATTTAGCGGAGAACTGTTTAAAACCGAAATGGATATCATGAATGATTTTTCCGATAACGGATATGAACCCATAGAAGAATTCCCATAACTACTATATTCCGGAAAAATCCCTCACTCTACTTCCATACTTTTTATCCGTTTATTCATATAGTAAAGTTTAATTACTCACCTGAAAAAGATTTTATCATATCTTCATTTTCTTTAATGCACTCACCATATGCCCGGCAAATTGTCTGTTTCCCTTTTCCGTCAGATGAATTCCGTCAGAGAACAGATCGATATCCCATTTCCCGGCATCAACAAACCTTGCTTTATATTTCTCGGCAACGTCGCTGTAAAGGGCACCTAACTTTACGTTTTCTTCCTGATAAGAGTTCATGGGATGTCCTGCGGGAAATCCCATCTTAGGAGGAGAAATGACTATACATAGGCACTCTTCATGAATGGCTTTAACAGCCTGGAGAAGCAATTCCATATGGTTTGAGATTTCTAAAGAGTCATGTGATGACTGATTCAACAGATCATTTGTGCCAAGCATTACCGCAAAATAATCAAGCCTATCAAATCTTCCTAAAACCTTTTGGAAACGTTTAAACTCTGCCTCATATCCGGGCAGGCATCTGCCATTTTGGCCATCCTCTAGGATTTGTATGGATTCTTTTAAACTCTTCTGCAATATCGTTGGCCAGCGACTCTCTTCCGGCAGCCGTCCATCTTCATAGCAAGAGGCCAATGGATTATAACCGTATGTATTGGAATCACCATACAAATACAGGATTTTCATATTTTTCATGATCATATCATCCTCAATACCGGAGTCATATTTCTGAAACAGAGTTAACTCTTTTTGCATCGACTATATTGCCTCCGGATACAGATGGAGCAAGTTTCTCCGCAGTCTTTCCTATACCACTTCCACCGGATGTTGCAAATATATGAATGTTCTTACCGGACCAGTCATATCCCTTACAGAAAGTGTGAACTACTCTTGGTGCCTGTCCGTACCAGATAGGAAATCCGATGTACACGGTATCATACTTGTCAAATCCATCGATCTTTCCGCTGACAGGAACTTCTTTGTTACCTAATTGTTCACGATTGCATCTGGCCAATGGATTCACCCATCTTATATCTGCTTTTGAATAAGCTTCTGAAGGAACTATCTCAAAAATATCTGCTTCGATCTTTTCTGCCAATTCCTTTGCCACTTTTGCTGTTGTGCCCTCTGCGCTAAAATATGTAACTAATGTCTTCATATATACCTCTCTCAGCATCCTTTCCCATCAACTGTACATGCCATTCCTGTTTCTCCCGGATGAATAACATACATACCTCGTTCCGTAAAATAACTTTCCCAATCAAGAGACAGTTTGCCGTCATCCGTGATGAGCAAAGGAATACCTATATATCCTTTTTCCTTAGCTGCATTAAAAGCTTCATCCTTATCACGTAATCTTAAAAACTCTTTAAGACCTTTGAGACTCTGTGTAATATCAATGTTTTCATATTCGATCTTGTTTCTGTCCAGATTGTACTTAAACTCTATGCAGTCAGGACACATTCCACTTCCATATACTTTTAACATAACTACCTCCTGATAATATATTTAGTCACATTATATTGTGTACAACTTTATATATAATAAACCGCTCATTATCAAAAATCAATGCATAAATGAAGCTGCAGTCAGAAGTATATATCTACCGAAAACCAATCTTGGTGTCTATCCTCGAAGTAATAAAATACGAAGCGTTAACCTGTGATTAGCGCTTCGTATGCATGTGTTTTACAGATCCACTGAGAAATCGGCATTACCGAATCCGTCAACAGTGAAGTAAATTCTCTTCTCTTCCAGGTTCACAAATGTCTCTATTTTTTCAGCATGAATGTACGGATGCTTAACAAGGTATTCCAGAACTTTCTTGTTAATTGTCTCCTCTGTGAACTGCTTCTTATCGAACTCAAATACAGTTCTTGTGAAGTTATAGTCCGGAACTGTTGCAGTCTTCTTTGCTGTTACAGCTGCCTTTGGATTCTTGTCTGCAGTCTTCTTAGGGCCACGCTTTGCAGTAGCTTTCTTTTCAGTGGCAGTTTCTTTCTTTGCCTCTACAACTGCATCCTTCTTTGCTCTTGTAGTTCTCTTCTTAGGAGTAGCATCTGTCTTAGGCTTAGGTCCTCTTTTTTTAGCTGTTGTTTTTGATGCAGGTTTCTCTTCATTTTTGGGTTCTTCAACTTTTGGCTGCTCTACAACCTTTACGTCTTCATTTTCCATACTCATATCCCTTTCGTAAATAAGACATTAATTTTTCTTTTTTAATTATAAACAATATGGAATTTATTTCTATATGGTATTTACACTAATTTCATAATCATCTTTCTTTTACTTCATTTTTTCAAATACCATTTCCTTATTGGCGGAAAGATCCTCCCTAAATACATATCCAAGACGATCAAAGTTCTTGATATCATTTGGTTCTTCTATACTGTTCTCTGCCATGAACCTTACCATCTCACCTCTTGCCATCTTTGCATATGTACCTTTTGTCACAAGCTTTCCATTTACAGTCTCGCCAAAAGTTACAGTTATGAATGTGTCATCCGGTTTCAGGTACTTCTCAATACACTTTGAATATTCCTTTGAGGCAAGATTAATGATAATACCGGTTCCGTCACATACATCATCATACAATCTATGTCCCCATAGTTCATACAGATCCTTGTGTCCACCAATACCTATCTTTGCCTGCATCTCAAGCCTGTATGGTGTTACACCGTCGAAAGGTTTAAGAACACCATAGAATCCTGAAAGAATCCTGAGATGTTCCTGTACATAATCAATACTGCTCTTTTCAAATACTGCAGGTGCCATGTACTGATATGCCAGACCATCATATGAAATTATTGCCGGAGTTAAGCCACTGCGTAAATCCATATCTCTGATACGGTCATAATTCAGCTCAGCTAACTTCTCATTACAGCCCCAGATTTTTTGGAGTTCTAACAGAGAATGCTCACGGAGCCAAGAAAGGATTTCCTCAGTCTGTTCCAGAAAAACCGGAAGATCTTTGTAGTCCAGTTTATCTGTATCAATATTCATTTTTTTAGCAGGTGATAAAATGATTCTCATTTTTAAAAAAGTAATTCGTCATACAAACTTAAAATTTTAGCGTTCTTTCTATTTTAACCAATCCATTATGTTACTTTGAATAGAATTCCGTCGTTGTTTCATTTGCCTGTATCAGTACTGTATTCTGATCATAAACATCGATCAGCTCATCACAAAGAGAATGGACTTCTTCTAATGATGTGTCGCTCAAATAAATAACAAGGGTGTACTCCTGATATTCTGTTCCATCATTACCGATCCAGCCGCCATTGGCATCTGTGATGGTATAGCCACCAAACCGTTGAATCAGGATCTTCTTCAGTTGCTCCTTTGCCTCATCAGGCGGAAGCACAGGCTCATCCGTATCCTTATCATTAGTGCCAAGATAAAGAACATACTGTAGATCCTTCTTTACCGGGTCAGGCATTCGGATCACCTTTGTAAAACAGAAAGCAGACAGACACAGCGCCACAATAGACAGAACTGTTACTACAACATTCAATACTTTTTTCATATTAACCAACCTCACAAAATAGTTTTCACATACTATCCGTCATCAGACATTTTCAGCATAAAATCTGCCATTCATCCTCAACTATGAGCAGCCACAATGAAAATATCCTCATTGATGTTTTCAATCGGTCTTTGTTTAATGTTACGGTATGAATACCATTTTTATTAGCTGTTTGACTTCAACTGATACCTAAACTTGTATGTCAATCCTGGTAATTCTCTCTGTAAGTACATTCCAAAACATTAAAAAGTCCCCTACTGAAAGCTTATATATATATTTGAATTTATCGCTCAGCAATAATACATTCCTCAGGATTCTGATGAGTGATTCTCTCTCCTCTTTCGCCGCTGCTCCCGATTATTTTTTTCAGATTCAAATAACTCTACCGCAGCATCAGTCAATTCATCCGGCCAGACTCTGCCGCTTGAGATTACCTTGGCCCATGGACATAAGTTTTCGTAATCGTGATCAAATACAACTGTATAAGGTGGTCCGCATCGATCATCCACATCCATATACAGATGCCTTCCTTCAGTAATCAACTTATAAACATCGTCATCATTTGCGCCATTTTCCAGCTGATCATAAATCTCTTTTGTAATTTCATATAAATGATAAGCTCCTATACCACCACGTTCAGCAGTATAGAGATTTCTTTCCTCATCATAGCAGGCTTTCCAGCCGCATCCTTTTTTGAATTCCATAATCCTCCTCTCACTAAGTATGGAAATACAGGTGCCCTATTTTATATTGCCTTTTCATCTTTGAAATCATATTCAAGCATTTCCTTCACATCTGTTATAACAGGATACTCTTCAATTGCTACTTCCGAAGTCTGTCCAAGTTCAATAAGGTGGCATTTACCTGCTTTGCCTCTGCCAGTTCCTCTTCGTAATCACAGCTATGGCACAGGGCATCCGTCCGTCTATAACATAATAATCGATGTCTGTATTGGCGAAGCATTCCTTCAGCAAAATCTGTTGCTGTCAGTTTCCTGCACTTCCCGGCAATGTAAATACTTATTGCTCCGGTCCCGCATGCACACTCCAAAACTTCATCAGAATTCTCGATAAGTTCCGAAACCTTCTTTCCGGTTCCTGAGTAAACTTTGCCATTATAAATGTTCTCAAATAAATCATATATAGGTGAAATCTTATCCCAAAACATCGAAAAGTCCTCTACCTATCAGTAAACACCTTTAGTATTTCATCAAGTGTTTCCTTTGCACCATCTCCAAAGTCCTCTTTTCCAAAAACTGCAGGAGCTTTCCAAGGTGATAACTCCTGATTCCAGTTTTTAACTGGGAATGCTCTAAAACAAAAATCCTTGCCCGAAATCCTCCTGATTTCATCCACTTCATTCCCATTAAGGCACCCGTAACAACAAGCCCAATTATAGTATGAACCTTTATTATGTCTTTGGAAGTCCTGTGAAAAAGCATCATAAAGATCAGAATAAATATTCCCCCAAGGAGTCCTCGTGAAAATGACAAAAAAGCTGATGAAACCGGAATATGCCTTCTGAAAATCCCAATTGTTCCGAAAATCAGCATCGATAAAAAATTCATAATCACTGATTTCCGCTCATTCTGAGGTTCTTGCATTATATGCTCCTCCTATTGCTTCAATACCCCCAGTCCCCACGATCTTGTCATCTACAATGGCAACAATCTCTATTTCATTAGGACTATTTGTCTTATCTGAAAGGAACTTAGCCTCCCTTTCAGGGTCAAAACAGTTTTCATCAGGATAAACAAGCATGAAATCAGTTTCGGCATGAGTCTTATTGTAAATATCATATACTTCCCTGCCGTCCGGTTCATCACCATTCCTAAGCAATGCCTCTTTTCCATTTTTCAGAATTATCTTTTTACTATAGATCATCAGCTTTCCCTTAAAGTTTTTCAAAAGCAATCCTCGGATAATCATCTTCCTTTACATATATCGTTCCACACCTGGTGAAGCCAAGCTTTTTTAACAGATTTTGCATCACAATGTTATCTCCATGGGTATCTATCCTGAGATGCCCACATTTCTCAAAAGCCCAGTTTATACAAAATGCGCCAATGCCTTTTTCCGAACCATCTGCTGCAATCCTGTGAACCACGCCGTATTCATTGTCTCCTATCCACTCACCGTCCTCTATGTCTATATAATCTGGTTCAATATCGATTCCCTTATCAAAATAGAATACACCAACTACTGTTTCTGATTTGTTTACGCAAACATAACTGAGTTCATTCTCAATATCATTCTTAATAAGCTCTTCAGGCGGCCAGTTAGTGAGGCCCCACTGATTTGGATTCCCGTGCTCTGCCATAAATTTTCTTGCATGAGCATATATCACCATTATCCTGTTAAAATCTTCTTTTCCGGCTTTCCTGATCTTCATATCGCATCACTTTTCATCTACATAATCCCACGCATTAAAAGTCTCTTCCGTGCGCTGTTCTCCATCTGTTATGCCCTTTACAAACTCTGTGACATATGTATCTCCAGAAACAGAATCAATATAGTAACGAAGCTCAGCACCTGTATACGACCTGAATAACACAACAACCTGGTTATCTGTAGATGATTCTATCTCCCAATAGATAGTGTAATCACCGGATTTTACCATATCCTCAAGTTCCGGATTATTGGCAAAACAGTAATTTTTGATAGCTGATAATACCTGATCACCTGTCTCAATTTTACGTAATGTTTCTGAAATATCTGTTGAAGGCTCTTCAGAAGAGCTCTCAATCTGTTTTTCAGTAGTAACCGGCTCCGTCTGTCTAGGTACATTATTTCCGCAAGCTATAGTTAAAGCTGTAAAAGCAATGCATAATGTAATTGTCAGTATAGTTCTCTTCATAAGATACTCTCCCATATCGTCATAACTGCTGATTTGTTTCATAGAATTATTCTAATTGTTCCACACACAAAAATAAAGCCCACAAAAGTGAGCCTTATTTCATAACATTATTTAACTGTTAATAGTAACGAAATTGACTGATATGGCTATCATTTAATGAATATCCCTTTAAAAAAACACACTAATGATCATAATGCTTATATACACCGTGTCTGGTGGTTTTTTATAAGCATTATATGTATTATTATGGGCATAGTCTGGTTGCAAATAATTCCAAAATTGTTTTCATGTTGAAGCCTTAAAATTATAAACCGGCTTCATGACCTCAATAACATCTACAGATTCTGCAATGACATCAATTATGTCCGTTAAAGACTTATATGCCATCGGTGCCTCATCAATAGTGGACTCATTTACTGAAGTAGTGTAGACATCTTTCATGGCTTCTTTATATTCCGCTATGGAAAGATTGTTTTTCGCCACTGTCCTGGACATTATTCTTCCCGCACCGTGGGGCGCAGAAAAGTTCCACTCCGGGTTTCCTTTTCCTACAGCAAGTATTGAACCATCACGCATGTTTATTGGAATAAGTACCTTCTCACCCTTATGTGCAGCGATGGAACCTTTTCTCAGTATCATCTCATCCGTATCTATATAATTATGGATGGTATGAAAAGACTCACCCCCTGAAAGACCTGTCCTGTCAAGTATTATCTCTGCCATCTTTTCACGGTTTCTTTTTGCAAACTTCTGGCAGATTTCAATATCATGAAGATAATCCTCCAGATATTTTCCTGACAAGTAGCAAAGATCCTCCGGCATGGATGATGAATGCTCGATATATTTCTTGTCATAGAGTTCCTTCAGCGCTGTCTGTATCTCAGATCTTTTTCCCTGCTCTTTGTATGTTCTTATAAGTTCCTCCCTTGCTGAAAGATAATCTCCTATTCCCTTGGCAAGATCAACTGCCAGAGTCTGATATAACTCTGCGATCTGCTTTCCGAGATTTCTGGAGCCTGAATGTATGACCATGTAATTGTTTCCGTTTGAAGCTCTGTCTATCTCTATAAAATGATTACCACCGCCTAATGTCCCAAGGGATTTCTCAAGTCTTTTTGTCTCTTTAAGATCTCTATGACACTTAAGTCCTGTAAGGTCAAAACGCTCTGTTCTTCCCTCCCAGACATCCCTGCCGGAAGGAATGTAATGTGCTGCTTCGTCAAACTTAGCGAGATCTATATCCTGTTTGCCAAGATCCACTGTAAACATTCCGCATCCAATGTCTACGCCCACAACATTCGGAACCACCTTATCAGCGATAGTCATTGTGGTTCCTATGGTACAGCCTTTTCCGGAATGAACGTCAGGCATGATTCTTATTTTGGAGCCCTCTGTCATTGGAAAATCACACATTCTTCGTATTTGCTCTATCGCCTCTTCCTCCACTACCTTTGCATAGCAGACAGCTGTATTTACTTTTCCTTTTATCTCTATTGTATTCATGCTTTTTCCTCTCAGATCCGGAAGTTTTTTCGTCCTCCGGACCTGTTCTCATTACGCAACGATCCTTTCGTATCGTGCTGATGAAAGGACACTCATCATAAACTTATATGGTTCCAGATTACCGTCTTTTAACATTGAAAAAATCTGTGGATTACATCCTGATACAAGTACTGTCCCCTGATCATTCATCGTTACCGGCTGCTGACGGTTACGGCTGTTTACATTCCAGAAAACCACCTGGGGCAGTCTGTACCCGTATTTTTTGAATTCTGCCTTTGCATTCTCAAAGTTCGTTTTATGAGTATTTCCCTCACAGAAGTCAAATTCCATATCAGATATGATGTACAGTTTCTCCGGCATGTCAGCCTGTGTAAGTTTATTGCTTACAGCTGTTCTCAAAATCAACATAAATGTTTTTTCAATGTCTGTATTGCTGCACTCATTAAAGCTCATGCAGTAACGGATCTTTTCCACTATATCCCTGCCCTTGATCTCAATGAGTCTTGGATTACGGGAGAATGTTATAAAATGATTATGGAAATCCCCGGTATTCTTCTCAGCAAAGTAGACACCCAGGGACTGTGCTACGGCTGCCGGTAATGGATTAGATCCCCAGTACATCGATGCAGAACCATCAACCACCACAAGAGAATTTTCAGCCCCTGCATAGTTTTCAAGAGCATTCCATGTGACATTCATAGCCCTTCTTTCATCCTCTGTTAATGTCTTTCTTGAAATAACCGGAGCTATCACATCATACGGTGTCAGCGCTGAAGTATGTAACACTTCCGGATCAGTTTCAGCCTTTGTTATAAATGCTTTATATCTTTCCCCGTCATTTCTCAGAAATGCTCTTCTATATTTGTACAATGCTTTTGACGACTGCTTCTCATAGTCAAAGGTGTAATCTTTTTCCCTCAGGTTATTCTCAATGATCTTTATCTGAGTTCTTAACGAAGATAATACCTTTCTGTACTCGGCCTCAGACATTCTCAGGTATTTTGCTATCTTCTTAGCCTTTCTCACTGTCTCCTTATTGCTGGTATTGACTGATGGAAGCCACTTTGCAAGAAGAGAAACATTGGCATCTGATCCATACTCAGACAAAGCATCAATATCTTCATGTAATGTCTTTTCTATATATGACATCACTTCGTTCTCTATCGGAGTATCTATAAGTGCAAGAAGATCATCATAGCGGCCATATTCTGCCACATTTACAATATTCTTTTTTACAGATTCAGTCTCGGCAGATGCAAGATATGCAAGTATTACCTTGAAAACTCTTCTCTCCCCAAGTCCGCCCCTGATGTCTCTTGCAAAGAACAGTGTCTTCATGGCAAGATCAGCATCTTCAGCATATGCCTTTATAAAGCTATCTATTATAGCTTCATCCGATGCAGTTCTGAGTGCACCTATGGTCGCAAAAAGATCCAGGCAGTCGGATTTTGTTGTTCTATATGTTATTGCGCCATTCTCTGTGTAAGTCTTGTTTTCTTTTTTCAAAAAGTTCAACATATCCTCTACCTCCTGATTTAAAGACAAGGTGCTTTGGAACCGTTCCGGTTTTATGGTTTGTATTTTTCTAAATATAATCTTTAAATAAATAGTTGCTGTATGCACCTTTATAGTTCACCACATCAAGACACCTATCCTTTACGGATATTCGGGATTTGAACCCAGTCCGGACCAGGTGATCCGGTGCTGACCATTAAGCTCTGTAATTGCTGTGTGTGTCTTTATGTATATATAGTAATGCATAATAATGGAGATTGATACCTTCGGATTTTTCTTTATTTGCAACCCCTGATAATCTTGTTATTACGTCTTATTTACATTATTATTGTGGTATATCACGACCCCATATAAGAGGTGGACCATGACTGAAAAATATAAAATATATCTATCCGAAGATATAAAAACCAGACTCACTAATGATGCAGAACTTTTTGAATTCTATAAGAAAGATGGCTCTGTTAATCTGAATGCCTTCCTGAAGATACTGATAGTAAATTACTTTGACCAATACAGGAATGAAAAAGAAAAACTCCTAAACAGCATACGTCAGGATATTTCCAACATAATATCTATATCTGACAAAGACTCTGAGAAACTTGCTGACAGAATAGTTAATACCTATCTAAAAGGGGATTTTGAAAAAGCAGAAAAGAGCACAGCCATTACATTGACTGTAAGCGGAGAATCCTATGACATTATAGGAATCATCGAGAATAATTTACTAAAGGACTCTTCCCTCTCCGGATACTTAAAAGATATGTTTGTTTCATATCTGTCTATACCTCGAAGCAATAGAGAGATTATCATTTTTAAAGATATACAAAAGGCTATTACAACCGCTATTTCTGAAAAAAGGATCATTACCTTTTCAACCACAACATCCGAAAAGAATACCACTTTTACGGTTGAGCCATATTTTATTGCTCCTTCGAAGGAAGAACAATGTAATTATCTGATATGCAACGACGTCAGAGCCCACATCCCAAGAACCTTCAGAATATCCAGGCTTACCAGCATTTTTGTCACATCCGCTGATTTTATTTTTGATGATGCTCTATACAAAGAATTACAGGACAGGGCCCTCAGGAGTCCTCAGTCTGTATCTAAAACCGTACAGGCCATAGTGAAAATGAATTCATTTGGAATCCGAAAGTTCAAGGTCGTTACAAAAAACCGTCCGGACCTGCTTAAGAAAGAAGGAGATCTGTATTACTTCGACTGGTCCGAATTGCAGCTTGAGGAATACTTTAAACGCTTCGGACGTGATGCCATAGTTCTTGAGCCAAAGTCATTAAGGGAACGTTTGAAAAAATACTACAGCTTGGCCGTTAAGGCTTATAATGATTAAACAAGTCAAAGCCATACATCAGAAATGCTGCTGCATTGATAACTATCAAGTATATATTATTCATAATTTCATCCTCAGGATTCTGATGTATGATTCTCTCTGTAAGTAATATTCAATCGGAGTACATCTGACAAAACCGTCCATACCCGTAGCCAGTGTACAGGTTTTTCGCTCATAACCTGATACATGGCATCAACCAATATATGAAGAAACTCCTTGTTTTCAACCTCATCTACAAGAATCATTTCCTTTGCACCTTTGTATGGAAGTACCATATCAGCATCCGGCATCATTGATTTTGCTGATTTTGTATTCTTCACCAGGAAACGGTCATCATAGATTCCGCCAAATACTTTTCCTCGCTCTGACATAAATTTTCTGGCATAAGCATATATTCCCATTATCCTGTTAAGATCTTCTTTTACAGCTTTTCTAATGTTCATACTATCCTTTTTCCTTACGCGTTTTGCCCTAAGTATTTCTCCAGCAGAACAAGATTAACATCAGGTATACCATTAAAAACTGTAGGCACAATGGCAACCTCTTTATAACCAAGTTTACTGTACATTTTTCGTGCTGCCATATTTCGTTCGTTAGTATCTATCCGAAGTTCTGAGCAGCCGTTTTCCAATGCATAGTTTTCATAGAACTTTATAAACTCTTTCCCCAGTCCTTGCTTTCCAGCCATGGGAGATATGGCGAGCGTGTGGAATACACATACTTTATCGTCTTCCGCCTCATGCTCCCATTTAGTTTTCTTATATACGTCCACCTGGATTTTATTTATTATACCTGAGCCAAGCACAATACCGTCCTTTTCAATAATAAAAAGGTCCTCTCTTTTCAAAGCCTCTTCCGCCGTTTCTTTTACAGGATATATTCCCCTGATCCATCCAACAGATATTATCCCTTCTTCCTCTGTCTTATGGATTTCATCATAAATATTCACCACTGCATCAAGGTCAGATTTATTTGCTTTACGTATCCTAACATTATCAGAAATAGACATCCGCATATCTCCAATTAGCCGCATAATCACACACAGGAAACCACTTATACTCATCTCCGCTCTTAATGTATGACGGATGACGTGGATTTCCATCCCTTGTCATTGTTCCACGATAGTACCACTCACAATCACATTCCAGCTTTTCCAATCCCGTGAGCACCGCCTGTGATCACACCTACTTTACCATTGGTCATAACGATCTCCATCTTCAAAAAAAGCCGCCTGCAATTATTACAGGCAGCTCTAAAGAATTTTAAAAATAAAACCAAAAAATTTTAAACATAATTTTTTTGACCCATACCCCCTGCTATTACTGGCTCTGTAAGGTTTTGTTCATTTTAAATAAAATCTACAAAACAGTAATATACACCTATACAATATTATAATAATTTTGTTTGTTTTTACAGTAAAAATATGTGTTATAGAGTTCATGCGCAAGTGCATTAAGCTTTCTAAAAACTTCTTTACACCTCCAGAACATCAATCATTCCTTTTTTTAATGCTGTCCATGTATGTTTCTACTTGCTTTTTACATTGTGTCAGTAGAGAACTCTTTAACCCCCTACTGACAATTTTGGGGGTTAGAAATTATCTTTATTATCGTAATACAATTGTGGAAGGAAAGAAGCTAAGTTAGTAAATTCTTTTATATTATGGGCATAAAGATTCTTTGAAACCTGTTCAGGAACGCTAATACCGTCAGGCAAACCTTTTATAAGCTTGCCACTTTCGGACATTTTTACTCCAATCCAAAATCTTGAACATAGCATTACACCATCCTTGTGTGGATACCATTTGTGAGTCATAGCAGCTGCACAATTCCCTTCTCCAATGGCACATACCATAGATGCACATTTTTCGGTTCCGATCAAAGATTCATCATATCCAAAGTCTCTTGGTCTTTTAAAGTTGAGTTTAATGAAATCCGGACCAAAACCTGTATCTTCCAAGATGTAATGACTTACATTCCATGTTTTTTGATTAATCGGAACTGAAGGGTCAACCACATAATCAGCTCTATCAGCTCTTGCAAAATAATGATCTTCAGGATCCCAAATTTTATATCTTAAATCAGAACCTACACTATGCCAAGGAAACCACCAGTCAAGCATTTCAGGAGCAACTCCGGACATATAGGTCTCATTACAAACGAAACCCATTCCATCCGGGTTTGTTCCATAACCAATCTGACAATAATCACTGTCCTTACCGCTCAAATAAGAATTTCGCTCCCCTAATGGAACAATTGATCGCTCAGAAGCTCCGGCATTTAAAATATCTATTTTCTTTTGTGGAATCTCTGCTAATTCTTTCTCATAATACTTAAAGTACGATAGTGTTAGCTCTTCTTTTGATACTCCTACTTTCCTCATATATGCCACCTTTCAAATAATATAAAGACCACCTTTAAAGTTAGTTACTCAAACATCCCACACCAAAAAGGTGTGATGTACCTTGAAAACTCTATACTTAAGACAAAAAAATAGGCATAAGTCTCTTTCAAATGAGGTATAATGAATTCACCACAAAAACAAATACCTAAAAGGACTTACACCATACCTTGATCTTTAATATCAGCAAGGCATCGCTCCAATAACTGCTTTGCGATACCTCGTCGTTGATAAGCCGGATCTACTGCAAGATCGTTAATTTCAAATGTCCGTCCGTAATGAAAAAGCATAGAAGTACCAAGAATAAACCCGACTACTTTATTATCCATCAAGCATTCAAGCCCATAAGACTGTCTTGATTCGAGAAGTTCTTCAACATGAATTACAGCATCTTCTACCTTCCACGGATCGTTCCATGGCTCTCCAGAAAAAGCCTTCGCATATATTTCGCCATATTCTTTAATATGCGTCTTGTTTATACCTTTAATTTCAACCATTGTTTTTCCTCACAAAACACGATTTGTCATCATCTATAAAACTGGAGGTCATTTTTTCTTCGGCGCCGGTAAGTCCTCATACATCGCCTCTACGAGTTCCCTCAAAAACTCCCTGTTATCAACATCATCAACAAGGATCATTTCTTTTGCTCCTTCATACGGAAGTTCCAGCTCCGCATCAGGCATCATAGCTATAGCAGTTTTTGTAGGCTTCACCAGAAAGCGGTCATCATAGATACCGCCAAATACCTTGCCTCGATAATAAAGGACATATTCACCCATCATCGTACGATGAGTTATATCATTAAGCTCCGACAGTTGCTCCAATATGTAATCCAGATAATCTTTACTCGATGCCATCTGTTAACCCCTTACCTATTTATCCTGAAAAGTTAAAAATCAACGACAATTTCTGAGATAGCCACCAAAGTAGCCTCTCCGCTTATTTTTATTCCTCCATTCTCAAGCAGTTTGTACTACTTCATACCCTGAATGAAAATGCTCATCTACTATTTGAGCAGTCTTTACTGCTCTTGCCTAATAGCTTGTATATATCTTTTCAAAAGAGATCTTCACTGTAATATCTCTCTAAATCTTATTTCCTATCTGTTTCTGACAACTTATTTTTAATCTTATCTTTTTCTTTTTTATCTTTGATGACCACAAATGCTCCTAATCCTCACCTACAAACTGCCGATTTATCGATTACATATGCAAATAATCATACTACAATCCTTGGTACAATCACAAACTGATATTGACTTATATCTTTAATAAATATGTAATCAAAAAAAAGAAGCAACCAGTCTGATTGCTCCCTCATAAATCTAAAGTTGTGCGATTAACTTCCGGTTTATTCTTCCATCAAGGATTATGTATTACATTTCTCTTTCCACTATTGGCAGTTCCTCTTACTTCTTCGTGGTAAAAGTAATCTACGATTGTTGGATGTCCTTTCTCTACTCTCTCATACGGAGTTTCATTATCAACAAACCTGCAATCATACTTTTTAGCCAGCTCTTCTGCTTTCTTTTCCAGCGCTTCAAAATAGCTGCGGTTCTTTTTGTTATAGATTTCGTCATACAACGGCACCAGATCCGGATGTTTATCGGAAATGTATTTCATGATATCTGCCTTAAAACCTCCGCGAAGATTCAGATTCTCAAGCCATACAAGGTCACACTGATCTTTTGTCCTGTCTATGATTGCTTCT
>NZ_JNKO01000011.1 GCF_000702885.1 Oribacterium sp. P6A1
AGAATCACTAGGTTTCATCTCTCGCTCGTTCGACTTGCATGTGTTAGGCACGCCGCCAGCGTTCATCCTGAGCCAGGATCGAACTCTCATCTTAAATGTTAAGAGATTTCTCTCTTTAAGTTCTTCCCGTTCAAAACTTAAGCTTGGCTTTTGTTCTGTCCGTTATTCTTTACTGCGAATAAATTCGCTTACGATTTGCATCGTTTCTGAAAATCTAATTCTTAGAATCTTCAGGGTCTGTGTATTAATCGATCTTTGATTTTCAAGGTTCGTTATCACTCATTTTCAAGAACTGGTGTTCCGGTTCTCTCGAGCGCTTAGTTATATTAGCAACTCGATTTGTAGATGTCAAACACTTTTTGAAAAAAATTTGATCTTTGAAAAATGAGTAAAAAATGACGGAATTCTGAGGTCAGAATAACGAAAAATGGTCACGGAACTATATCGACGTTAGAGGGTCTGATACATAAATGTATAACAAAAACACATCCGTGGTATTTCGACTACGGATGTGTTTTGAAAGGTAGTTTGATTATTGGTAAAAAAGAAAGATAGTTACTATCTTAAAATAAGAATTGA
Source organism: Oribacterium sp. P6A1 (assembly GCF_000702885.1). Lineage (GTDB taxonomy): Bacteria > Bacillota > Clostridia > Lachnospirales > Lachnospiraceae > Oribacterium. The sequence goes on from NZ_JNKO01000011.1 coordinate 580, forward strand.
GTGTTAAAATTCGATATCATTCTTCTCTACATCATCGATAGCGTCTTCCGCTGTATTAACACTGGACTCTGCTGTATCTATGCTTTCTTTAAAGTCATCTTCTGCTTTTGATACGTCAGAAGCTCAGGTTTCGTGACTGTCTGTTGTATCAGTTGTCTCGGTGGAAGCCTTTGCATCAGATGATTCATCGGCTTTTGTTCCGGCTAAAGCTGTCATTGGCTGAAGAGCCATGCTCGCGGAAATACCGATTGCCAATGCCTTTACGATCTGCTTCTCGAGTTTGTTCTTTCTCATTCTACTACCCTCTTTTTAAAAATAATCAAACACTGTAAATTGTTTTTACCCAATGCGTAATATCCTACAGTACGTGATATTAAACATGGAATCAAAACTTAAATTTGATTTGCGAATTTACAATTAATAATTAAGTAAATAAGCTGATTTTTAATAAAATCATAAAAAAAGTACCCACAGTGTGAAGCCGTTGGTACTTTTAGAGATAAATAATTAAATTGTATGTAAGGGTCAAAGGACGGTAGTTATGAGTATTCAGCATCATTCGAAGGCTCTAAACAGGAAATAATCAGTCCACTTTCAGCATCCTGTAGCCGATGCCTATGTGAGTCTGAATATAGTGAGGAGAATCCGGTGTGGCTTCAAGTTTTTTTCTAAGTGTTACCATAAAAACTCTTAATGAGGCTATGTCATTATCCCAGCTCTTTCCCCAGATATTTTCTGTTATGTAGGTATGAGTCAGCACCTTTCCGGTGTTTTTGGCCAAAAGACAGAGAAGCTTGTATTCCATAGGGGTGAGCTTCATTTCTTCTCCGTCAAGATAGGCGCATCCCGCCGAATACTCTATCTTCAGTTTACCGTTAGTATAGACAGAACTGTCGGAAGAGCTGTCGCTCTTCATCAGCGCAAGACGTCTTACCGTAACTCTGAGTCTGGCCAGCAGCTCTTCCACTGAGAAGGGCTTCGTGAGATAGTCATCTGCCCCTGCGTCCAATGCCTCTATCTTGTCTGCATCATCACTTCTGGCGCTAATGACTATAATGGGCATGTTGGACCAGCTTCTTATCTGTTTTATGACTTCTATTCCATCCATATCGGGAAGCCCCAGGTCCAGAAAAACAACCTCAGGATTGTGAGATGAGGCCATCATAACTGCCTCGTTTCCGTTATTGGCTTTTAAATATCTGTAATCATGGGTTTTTAATGTGGTTATGATGAGATTCTGTATGGGGATATCATCTTCTACCACCAAAACAACAGGACTATTGGAATTATTCATTTGAACCTCTTCTATTTATTATTTCGCCTGAGACTTAGGCATTAAACAGGTTAAGACTACTATTCGCCGGTATATTTAACCGCAAATACTCCACAGCTGTCTGCATTATCCAGGATGCAAAGCTGAAATCGCTATAGTTTCATCATATATCAATCTTTGCGGCGCCTATGTCCATGGGCAATTCTATCTCAAAGCAGCAGCCGGTGGGAACATTGTCCTTAAGGCTTATCTTTCCGCTGTGTGCTTCAACTATGGATTTGCAAAGTGCAAGTCCCAGCCCCAGACCTCTTCGTCCGTCGGCTACCTTGGATTGTCCGGTGTAGAACATCTCAAATATATGAGGTTTTATGGAATCCGGGATGCCCGGTCCGTTGTCTATGACACTCACCACCGCTGTGCTGCCCCTCTGTTCGCTTCGTATCATAATCTCTGAACCTGTCTGAGTATTCTTTATGGCATTGTTTATAAGATTGATCAGCACCTGCATGATCAGTCTTGAGTCAATGTTTACGAGAAATATGTCATCGCTGTTCTGAAGGCTTACGTGATGCTGACAAATATTTCTGTCCACATGCTTAAGGGCTTCCTCGATAACATCGTTTATTACATCCATGGACATATGAAGTTCCATCTGGCCATTTTCGATTCGGGAAATGGACAGAAGATTCTCCACCAGATCCACCAGCCACTCGGAATCGTCGTAGATATCTGAGAATATTTGCTTCAGCGTTTCTGTATCCAGCTGCTCAAAATGATTTAGGAGATTGCTCGCATTTCCGGATATGGAAGTAAGGGGAGTACGGATATCATGGGAAATGGAACGTAGGAGGTTTGATCTCAGCTGTTCATTACGCACCATGATGGAGGCCTTTTCCTTTTCTTCCGCATTTCGGAGACTTTCAAGTGCCAAAGCACATTCTCCAAGTATAGACATAAAAACGCTGTTTTCAAAGGTCTCCAGAGGAATTCCGTTCAGACGGATGGCGATGACACCGTAGCAGTAGTCATTGAGACAGATAGCATGGTATTGGGATTCCGCGGTACTGTATTTTTCCAGTTTCAGACCCGCTGCCTGACGGTTTTTGAATACCCATTTGGCTATCTCATATTCGTTTTCGTCTGACAGCTCTTCTTCATCCGGATAATTTGATGAGTTGAAAGCTGCTGCCCTGCCAAGATCACCCTTCATATCTCTCGGATAAACCATAACATCTTTATCAAGAAGGGTGATGATCTGGTAGGCGGTTATCCTTATTACTTCCTCTGAACCATCTGCCTTCTGGAGAAGCTGGTTGGTATCAAAAAGAACCTTCGCCCTGAAAGCTTCCCGTGCGGACTGCTGAGCGTTTTTCTTCAGTTTGTTGGCCAGAGAACCGGTTATAAGTGAGGACGTAAGCATGATGATGAAGGTGACTACGTACTCTGTCTCATAGGTATGGAAGCTGAATCTGGGCTCTATAAAGAACCAGTTAAAGAGAAGTACGCTGGCAAGAGAACCCAGGACACTGTAAAAAGGGCTTACGGTGATGACCGAAATCACCAGAACGCCAAGTATAAAGACGGTTATGATGTTGGATTCGGAAAATCCGAACAATGTAAAAATCAGTCCTAACCCTGTAGATGCCATTAATAAAAGTAGTGTAAGTATGGCATCCTTCAGTGTAGGACGGATTTGATCGGTTATATGGCTTTTTTCTTTCTGCTGTTTAAGGTCTGCAACAGAGTCAGGGATGATGTACACGTCAACGTCGGGAGCATTGAGAATGATCTGCTCTGTCAGGGACATCTTTCCCCAAAGGTGCCGCCTCCTGGCACCGCTTCTTCCCACAACGATTTTTGTGGTGTTGGAGATGTGGGCGTATTCTGCGATCTGAAGAGACACATCATCTCCGATTATGGTGGTGACGGAAGCACCCTTCTCTTCTGCATATTTTATGTTATTCTGCAGTCTTACCTTATCTTTTTCCGGAAGGCTGTCATAGTTTGCCGATTTGATATAGAGAGCGGTAAGTGTTGCATGGAATGCTTCCGCCATTTTGGAAGCAGCCTTTATTACTTTTATGTTTGAGGGGGATGGTGATATACAAACCAGTATATGCTCGTCCTTTTCCATATTTTTGTCCATTAATTCCTCCATGGGTCAGGCTTGAGCCGGATTTATCAGAGCCCTTATCTGACCCGCCAAATAAGTTTAAAACTTTTTTCTCCATGGGAGTGGCGTCTTTTCTGTCACATATGGAAACATTTCTGTATGGATTTCTGTTCTCCAAGTACCAGCATGGTTTTCCCGCTGTCCAGGACCATTTCCGGGGTGACTGTCAGATTCATTTTACCGTTTTCCTTTACCGCCATGATATTTATTCCGTATTTTTTTCTGATGTCAATGTTTCCGATGCTCTTTCCTTCCCATTCTTTTGGGACAGGCACCTCAAATATAGCATAGTTTTCATCTAGTTTGATGTAATCAAGAATGTGATCTGAAGCATAGCGTATGGCTGCCCACTCTGCTATCTGTTTTTCCGGGCTAATGACTTCATCGGCGCCGTTTCTAAGGAGGAATTTTGCCTGAACCTCCCGGTCAGCTCTTGATACCACCAGCTTTCCGCCCAGTTCCTTGAGAAGTGAAGTGGTCTCCAGGGAACTCTGGAAATCTCCACCTATGGTAACTATACAAACGTCATAGTTGTTTATGCCGAGGGAACGAAGAAAGGTCTCGTTGGTGCTGTCTCCTATCTGGGCATCTGTAACTATGGGGAGCACGCTGTTTATGCGTTCTTCATCTTTATCTACGGCCATGACTTCATGACCAAGGGAATGGAACTCTCTTGCAAGGAGTGAACCGAAGCGGTTTACTCCTATAAGTAATATTGATTTCATTGTAAAAATCCTCCCGGCGGGGATATATTTATTCATTCCGGTATATCTGAATGTAAATTATCTTGTAGTTTTAGTTTTGTGATTCAGTGTATTTATAATATGGGTGTCTAACCTACATTTATCTTCTCTATGGGGCATCTCGCCACTTCCATTCCGGTGCTGTTCACAGCGGCGAAAAGAAGTGTAAGTCCTCCAACACGTCCGAAGAACATGAGAAGTATTAGTATCATATGAGAAAATGTACTGAGACTTGGGGTAAGTCCCAATGAAAGACCTACGGTTCCTATGGCTGAAGCTGTTTCAGCGGTAGCATGGAAAAATCGTAGAAGAAAAATATGGCTGTAGGAACGGTAATAAGCATGAAGGTGGTAGTCAGTATGACTTTGCTCTGCATCCTGTAGCGCTTGAAATTAAGTTTATGAACAGCCATATCATCCCAGGTGAGGAAACCTATACCGCCCAAAACGATCAGAAGTGATATGGGAAGTATGATGGTGACATCATCACTTAGTGCTGTTAAGGATGAAAATGCTCCCGACTTGTTGCCCATGAGGTCAAAGCCCGCATTACAGAAGGCCGACACTGAATGGAAAATCGCCATCCAAATGCCCTTTATTCCGAATTTAGAGCAGAATGAAGGCAGCATCATGACAGCTCCTATGGCTTCTGTAAAAAAAGATACCTTAAATATGAAGGCGGTCATCTTAACTATGCCGCCTATATGGTGGGCGGAAATGCTGTCCTGCAGCATACTCCTTTGAAGTAAAGATATCTTTTTTCCGGAAACTGTTGCTATAAATGCAGTTACGGAAATTATGCCGAGTCCCCCTATCTGTATAAGAAGCATGATAATAAGCTGTCCGAATGCTGACCAGTAGCTTGAGGTATCACGAATTACGAGGCCTGTTACGCAGACAGCTGAAGTTGAGGTAAAAAGAGCCTCTTCCGGTGATGTCCATTGCCCAAGGGCTGATGATAGGGGCAGCATAAGAAGCAAGGCACCTATTATTATCACACTAAGAAAACCTATTATTATGATCTGGAAAGAAGTTAGTTTTTTCTCCAGTAACTCTATATTCATCATGATCCTCCGTTATCTTACTGTACTCATATGATACAGAGGATCTGACAAAGATGGTGTTAAGGATATGATGACTGATATTAAGATTGTATTAATGGCTTCCCATGCCTTTTGGCAAGGCATGAGGAGATATGAAAGAAAAAAGGATGTGCCATGGGAATCCTGAGGCACATCCTTTTCCTGTAGAGCGCCCCGCGGCGCACGTTACTAACGGGTTGTATTTATCAGTTTTCTGCGGGAGTCATCTTCACCCTGAAGGAAATCTGCCGCTCTGTCGGCATGTCATCAAACTTTATGGTGTAGGCATTTTTGTCCATATCCACTTCTTTGATGGTGCCGGTTCCGAAGGCTTTATGCTTTATCCTGTCTCCGATGGAGAAAAGATCAGAATGTGTTGTTGCACGGAAATGTGAATCTATAAGTGCTATGTAGCTTCTGGTCTCAGACAAGAGAGAAGCTTTTGGTGCCTCTGTGTAACTGAGAAGCCCGGGATCTATGTCCAGGATGAATCTTGAAGGGTATCTGGGTGATCCGTCAAAGTTTCTGCCGGCAGCTTCTGAAATATAGAGGCCCTTTTCCGCGCGGCTCATGGCAACAAAAGCAAGGCGGCGCTCCTCTTCCATGCCTTCCAGAGTGTTGGTCTTCTTCGACGGAAATATTCCCTCTGACATGCTGCAAAGGAATACGTAAGGAAATTCCAGTCCCTTTGCGGTATGGACTGTCATGAGACGGACTCTGTCAGTGGTATCCCGGATATCCATGTTTGAGAACATGGAAACACTTTTGAGATAGCTCTCAAGATCTGTCTCTTCTCCGGCTCCGGTTTCGAATTCGAAAACAGACTGCTTTAATTCTGCAAGATTGTCCAAACGCTCCTGGGATCCTTCGGTACGGAGCATGTTTTCATAACCGGATTCATTCAGAATGGAGATCAGTACCTCGGAAATGTTCTTTTCTTCATAGGAAGCTGCATATTTCTCAATGAGAGCTATGAACTTCTGAGCCTGGGTTCCTTTGAAAAGATCATTATCAACATTCTTAACCAGCGCTTCATAGAGAGTTCCCCCATGCTCCGCTGTGTAGTCTTCAAGAAATTTCATGCGGCGGACACCCAGGTTCCGCTTGGGAACATTGGCGATGCGTCGGAAAGAAAGGTCGTCTTTGAAGACCACCATTCTGAGATAACAAAGAGCATCCTTTATCTCCATGCGCCCGAAGAACTGAACACCGGAATAAATGGTGTAGGGAATCTTTGATTTCAGGAACACCTCTTCTATGGTTCTTGTTACATAATGGGCACGGTAAAGACAGGTTATATCCTTATACTCCACTCCCATCTGGTGCAGGGTCTCAATGTTTTTCACTATCCATGTGGCTTCCTGAACAGCATCATCTGCGAGATGACAGACAACGGGAACACCCTCAGGGAGAACAGGCTTCAGATCCTTGGACATTCGCTGTTTATTCTTACTGATAAGGGAATTGCAGACCTTCAGTATCTCCGGAGTGGAACGATAGTTATCAAGCATCATGATGGTCTTGGTTCCAGGGAAGTGCTTATCGAAATCCAAAAGATATTTAACATTGGCACCTCGCCATGTGTAGATGGTCTGGTCCGGATCTCCCACTATAAAAAGATTCTTGTGATAAGCGCACAGAACCTCCATGAGACGGTACTGCAGAGGGTCAATATCCTGGAATTCATCGATTTCAATGTACTCAAGCCGCTTTTGCCACTTAAGGGCTATTTCGGGATGCTCCTGAAAAATATAGAGACTGAGTATGATGAGGTCGTTGTAATCCACCGCAAAGGTCTTTCTTTCCTGGTAGAGATAACCGTAGAAAAGGATGTCATTGACCTCAGTGGCCTCCATATATTTCTTATGAAGCTGATCTATGGGAAGATTTATCATGTCAAGGAAATAGGAAGGTTCGGATATGCACTTTCGCATCTCGAACATGTCCCTTGCGTTTCCAAAGGTTTTGTCCCGAAGAGTCAGCCCCCTTTCTTCATATATGATCTTCAGCATCTCATCTATGTCGCCGTTGTCCAGTACCATAAAGCTTTTCGGATAGCTGATGGCATGGCTGTCCTCCTGCAGGATGTTGACACAGAAGCCATGGAAGGTGTTGATATAGCCGGTATCGTTGTCACCTGTCAGCTTGTGGATACGCTGGCGCATCTCATTGGCAGCCTTGTTTGTGAAGGTTACGCACAGGATATTCCCGGGAAGAACTCCGAGTTCATTTACGAGATATGCAAATCTGTGGGTCAGAGCCCGGGTCTTTCCTGAGCCGGCCCCTGCGATCACACGGACAAAGCCTTCTGTTGATGTGACTGCATCAGTTTGTGCTTCATTTAATCCTGCAAGAATATCTTCCATAGAACTACATCTTTCTATCAAACTACATGTAAAGTATTGTTAATGTAAATATACTAGCACGTTTGTTCTGTAAAATCAACAGAACCATTGCTGTGGATTTTGATTATTCAGGGTCAGTTTAGCAGCATTATCCTGAAATAAACGAAAAAAGCCACTGAGCTTTTGATAACTCAGTGGCTTTGATTTATAGGATTTAAGGTATATGCCCCAGGAGATTTATTTACGGAAAAACGTAACGGTTTTCGTGGCAGAGGGGCACAGCCGGTGATTCCCTGTCCCATGTAGACAGAACAAATTCATCACATATCCATGCGGTCAAAAGAGAGGCACAAGTGGTGCCGGGCTTTTGGTGTTGCCTTTAAACTCAGAATTCCCTGCTGTTATCAAAGAGTCACAAGGGGTGAAAGCTTGCCGTCAGCCAATACTATGATCTTCTCTGTGGCTCTTGATATAGCAGTGTACAGTCTGTGTCTGAAAAGCGGTCTGTCTGGGTATTCGCCGGCTGTTACATCAGGAAGGATGACAGTGTCAAATTCCAGGCCCTTTGCAAGTTTCAGTTCCATCATTACCACTCCGCTCTTGGGAAGAGCTTCATAGGAACGAATCACGTGAGGTGTATCGTCTCCCAGAGTTCTGGTTATCAGATTAATGCCGGAACGGTCCTCACAGATGATGGCGGTGAGACCCTCTGCACGGGTATTCTCCGCAATAACAGATCTGAGCTTTTCTGCATATTCCTCATGAGTTTCACAGGCTATGACAGTAGGCTCTATCCCCTCTCTCTGAACAGAATTTGTCTGTATGCGGATCTCCTTCGGAAGGAGACTTGTGAACAGCTTTGTGATCTCAGGGGAAGAACGGTAGCTGGTCATGAGGGAAAGATTTGTAACTTCCTTTCCCTGGGATGTGAACCAGTTTTCGATGTCCTTGAATGTGGCGGTTCCGCTGTGGATGGACTGGAACTCGTCTCCCAGCATCATGAAGTGAGCATTTTTAAAATACTTGGTCATGATCATGAGCTGTGCCTCTGTGTAGTCCTGAACCTCATCAACTATCACATAACGTGTGTTATGATCACTGAAACCCGTGAGGGACATCTTCAGATAGGTATACTCTGCCGGAGTAAGATCCTCCTTGCCCAGTATGTGCTTGCCTATGGCGCTGATATCCAGCCAGTCAAGGCTTCTTATCTTCTCTGCTACGCCTCCGAACTGGTTTTCATCAGGATCCTGATCATCAAAGCTGATATCATCGGCTCCAAGTTCCCTGTTCTTACGCTCCATCTTTCTTGCGTTTTTACGGGCCAGCTCCTGCAGTTCCTCAACGGCTGTCTGGATTATCCAGGAAGTTGAGGAAGAATTACCGTGCCTTCTGAGAACCCCGGCAATCTGCTTTTTATCGAGAACTCTCACGCGCTTAAGATTAATATTGTGAAGATAACGCTCATCCAGCTTGAAGCCCCTGAGGCCCTCATCTATCTGATGAAGAGAGTCTGCTTCTGTGATGTCAGCCTCTCCGAGACTGTCGACTCCGAGAGAATCAAGGAAGTCTGACCAGGTCATGGTGGTAGGATTGGCCTCTCCCATCTCAGGCAGTACATGATCAATGTACTGCTGGAAAACAGGATTTAATGTTATGAGGCATACCTGATTAGGACGGAGATTTTTACGTCTTCTGTAGAAAAGATAGGCTATACGCTGAAGAAGAACAGAGGTTTTTCCGCTTCCTGCGATTCCCTGTACCAAAAGAACAGGAACATCCGGATGCCTGATAATGGCATTCTGTTCCTTCTGAATGGTCTCGGTGATTGACTGCATCTTATCTGTACGTTTTCTCGTAAGGGAATGTATGAGAAGCGGGTCTTCCAGTGCGATCTTTGTATCAAAATAAGCTTTCAGCACATTCTGTTCGATGTCAAACTGACGGCGCAGCTTCAGATCCACAGGAATCTTTCTTCCGTCAACCTCATAGGAAGTCTCACCCATCTGCTGGTTATAGTACACTTCGGCTATGGGGCTTCGCCAGTCAATGACAACGGGCTCATGATCCTCATTTGAAACGGAGGTGGTTCCGATATAATAGGACTCTTCCTCAGTCTCCTCAGGGAACTGCACATTGATACGGGCAAAGTATGGTCTCGGCAAAAGTCTGTTGACTTTGGACAGAGCTGTGCTTACTGTACGGCTGCTGATGTTTAGCTCCTCTACTGCACGGCTCATGGTTTCAAACTCGATGAGGGTTTCCTGGGATTCCTCGATACCTACAAAGTCATACTGAAGATCGTCGCTGACAGTATTCTTCTCTTCCTGGGCCTGATTCTGGAGGTCAATGAGTTCTGCCTCCATCTGTGCCTTCATGTTTGTGAGCTTGTCATAAAGCTGGTTCAAATGTTTCTGTTCTTCTGTAAAAATATTATCCTGCATTATAAAATCTTTCCATAAAATGTGTAAATGTAAACGGACAGGTATCCCGGGTTTGACTGAGAAAATGAGTCCGAAAAACGATACCACTATACTGTAACGGCTCCGGGGAAATATCCCGATATTATATTCTTATCGAGCTTTTCTCCTATTATTATAAGAACCTCCTGAGTCGGTTTATCCAAGGGCTTTATCTCAATGTTTTGTCCGGTGGCATTTATTTCTGTAAATCTGTCTTCTGAAAGAGCCATAAAGCCCTTTATCCTGATAATGTTTCCGGCGCCGGTATCCTTAAAAAGTCTTGTGATTCGATCCCTTAAATCATTTACATCTGTTCTGAAACCAATGTAAAACAGGGTGCCGAAATCACTGCTGCTGAAAACAGGAAGCTTCACATGGCTCGCGTGCCGGTATCCTGCCTTCGTTACAGACTCAAAATCCTGATCTGTGAGGGTTTCCCAGTCCTTTGCAATTATGTCCCTTTCCATGGAAAATCTTCGCTTGCAGCTATACTTATCCATGTATTTGTTCAGTTGGTTGATTATCCTGTCTGCAATCTCAGACGGAGTTTCACAATTCACCGGAGATCTATCGGTATTTCCTGCCTGTTGGGAAGAATCACTTTGCAGCCGCCCTTTAAAAGGATATAAGGGATCACACAGCTTGCTGACTACTATCTTTCCGGCGCTTGCGCACTCGGACATGAAAAGGTACTCTGACTCTTCTGAAAGAGTTTCTGACATGCTGCCGTCCACTATAGAGATGACAGAACCTGTCTCATACCACCTGTCCAGAGGACTCTCGCAAAGAGTGTCAAAGAACTCGTCCATGTCGTATATGCCGCTTGGCTCTATGATGACTCTGGTATATCCCAGCATCCCCATACTGATAAGCTTGGTTCTGAATCTTCTCTGATGAGCCTCATGCCCGTCTCCCCCCACAACCATCTCAAGCTCGCAGCTGGGACCCAAAAGATCGTTCAGCAGAACCATGTCAATGTTTATGGCGCCGTAGTCGTTCTCGAGGATGCAGATCCTCTCTCCCTGCTCTATAAGGTATTTTGCGTATTTTTTAATAAAGCTTGTTTTTCCGGAACCCAAAAATCCGGTAATCAGATCAATTTTGATCAAAGTTCTGAATGTCCTCCTATTCAAGTCAGTTCAGTTCCTGACGGAGCTTCTTTAGAGCCCTCTGCTCACGCTGGCGTATCGCCTCGATGGAGACCCCGTATAGTCCGGCTATCTCCTTAAGTGTGTGCTGTTTGCCATCATAAAGTCCGTAACGAAGCACCAGAGTATCACGCTCATCATCCGAAAGTGTGCTGAGGGAGCGATACAGTTCCTGATGAAGCTCCTGCTCTATGACAGTATCCTCAACATTGTCCGGAGAAATCTCCAGATCCATCAGTTCTGATGAATCCTCCTCATCCTTTCCTATCTTCCGGTTGAGAGAAGTTGTTCCCAGTACGATGTTGCTTAGACTAAGGCACCGCTGGACCTCTTCTTCAGAGAAACCGGTATCCTGCATGATGGCGTGAATCATAGCAGTTCCTTCAAGGTGTTCAAGGTCATATTTTCTCACAACAGACTGAACCTTAAAGATTCTTTCAAGCTGGTGGTTTGAAAGTCTGATACCGAAGCCTGCGTTGTATATCTCTTTTACTATACTGTCCCGGATCCAGTAGACCGCATAAGTGGAGAATTTGGTACCAAAAGATGGGTCATAGTTTTTTGCGGCACGGATCAGACCTATCTTTCCTACACTTTCCAGATCCTCTCCGCTCAAAGTGTGGTTTGACAGGTTCACATAGTTTCGGACTATCTGCATAATGAGACCTTTGTTTTTGTTGCAGAGTTCTGCCTCGGCCTGAGAAGTGCCTGCGCTGTTTTGGATAGCTTCCACCAGTGCCCTGTTCTCTTTTTCCAGCTCTTCATAGTTGATGGATGTCTTGTCCAAAATAAGCCTCCAAAAGTTAAAAAAACTTTGTTTTGTCCGAAGTAATCTATCTATTATATATTTTTCCTATTTCTTAATCAACTGTGCTATGATGGTGCAGTGTAAAATATGGATGGAATTATACATATTTAATAAGGCGGGGAAAAGCATGAAATATAAGATGATAGCTCTGGATCTGGATGGGACACTCACAAATTCCCAAAAGACAGTTTCAGAGAGAAATAAAGAAGCATTGAAAAAGGCTGCAGAGATGGGGGTACATATAGTTCTTGCCTCAGGAAGACCCCTGGTGGGGATCAGGCCTGTGGCGGATATGGTAGGTCTCAAAGAAATCGGAGGATATATGCTTGCCTATAACGGTGCACATATTGTAGATGGTGTTACCGGTGAGACCATCATGGAGACTATGATCCCTGAAGGATACTATCGGGATATAGTCAAATATGGTTCCATGTATGAAGATGTAACCATAGTAAGCTATAACCATGAGGGGGCGGTCACCCTTGATGATACCAATGCTTATGCTCTTCTTGAAGCAAAGATCAATAAGGTTCCTCTCCGTAAAGTGGATGATCTTTGCGAAGCTTTGGATGGACCTGTCTGCAAGTTCCTTTGTGTAGGTGAACACAGTCATCTCCGTGAAATAGAAAGGCTGCTGAAAGAAAAGTATGGAGATAAGCTCAGTATCTTCTTTTCTGAGACCTACTTCCTTGAGATAGTTCCCCCCGGAATAGAAAAGGCGGCCTCTCTCAGAAAGCTGATGGAAAAGTTTGGAATTGACCGTACGGAACTTATCGCCTGCGGTGATGGTATGAATGACATAACCATGATAGATTACGCAGGACTTGGTGTGGCTATGGAGAACGCACAGGATGCTCTCAGGTCAAGAGCAGATTATATTACAGACACCAATGATAACGACGGTGTCGCGGAAGTGATAGAAAAGTTTATTCTTGAAAAGCAGTGATAAGAAAAAGGCGATTCCGGATTTGTCCGGAACCGCCTTTTATAATACATGGTTTTGTTATGATGGGGTGTCATAAGCAGCTCTGTGCATCAATTACCCCTTATAAACACAGCGTACACATATGTATCGGATTATTTATTTCTTCTTGAATTAAGGCTGATAACGTTTGAATCTGCCCCGTCATTAGCTTCTGCAGCAGGAGCCTGAGGTGCAGTCTTAGCGGCTTCGTTAGCCTGAGGAGCCTCGCGGCGCTCGATAACCATGCCCTGTCCCTTAGGATTTATGATGATACCGTTATAGTTGCCGATAAATCTGTTCACACCCTTGAAGTCAGCACGAATAGGCTTGAAAGGTGTGTTTCCGAAACTCTTTGAATACTCAAAGATATCTGTGAAAACAGGAAGCATATTTTTGTTGTTAATGCTTATAACCGGTAACTGAATGCGATGATTCTGCTTCTGAGCGTTTTCTGCAGCAGAATCTGCATCTTCTGTAGCCTGATTTGCGGCCTCTGTGTTTGAAGGAACATCAGATGGCTTTGCGGAATCTTCTTCCGCCTCATAAGGATTCTCGGTTTCACCGGCTTCAAGTGTACGAAGAGGAACGATAAATGTAGACTTCGGAACAAGCTGCATGATGCGGTTGAACTTGCCCTGAAGGATCTCCTGACGCTTGCCGTAGTTTACAGGCCACTTTATCTCTGCTACATAGTCGATAAGAGCAAAGCTTAAAGCAGGATTGTATGGAGGAATCTTTTCGGGATCCTCATTGATATAGAAAGGTGCGGAAATCTCGCTGCGGCGAAGGAAGCCCTTGTACCAGCCATTATCGACGATGACATTCTCCAGACCGAGGAAATACATGAAATCAAAGATCTTGAGCTGGATCTTTCCGTCAGGTCTTTCTGTGTTGACAGACATTCCTGGAACTTCGATGACACGTGTCATACGAAGCTGCTCGCCGTAAAGCTTTGCTGCGATGTTGGCATGTTCCTCATCAAGATACATCTGGGCATAACCGCCGTCCAGAAGAGGATAGCCTGTTCTGGCATCATAGATAACGTAAAGCTTCTCTGCGGAACGAACGAGATTCAGGAACTGGTTACGGATCTTCTGATGATTCTGCTCGTAGTTGTCGAGAGCCTTCATTCTGTTTGCTGTTACCATGGCAACCTCAAGGAAAAGAATCTCCTGAAGGCTCAAGTCCTTCAGCATCTCAGGCTTGATTTCCGGCTCAAATATGATCTTTCCGATCTCTGCCTTACGCTCTTCCGTAAGTGGATCCTCGATATTTGTTGAAGGAAGGACAGGCTTCTCATTTGTTTCTGCCGGGGTTGTCTCGGGAATCTGAGACTGAGCCTCTTCCTCAGTGTTTTCTTTACCTGCAGAACCGTTTACAACTGTGAGATGAGGTTTCTCTTCAGGCTTACGAACAAAAAGATTTATAGGCATAAGTCCCGGCCATTTAAGGTCCTTATGCTCATCTTCCTGACGCTTTACGGCCTGATCGTGCTGTTCCTGCTTCTGCTCCTCTATTTTCTGCTCAGCTTCAGCTTTTTTTCTGTTTCCACCAAAAAAGTCAAATAATGCCATTTTCTATGCTCCTGTAGATTTATTTTGCGGATGCCATTGCGTATTTCGTAAGGCGCAAGCTCTTCATCCAGCATTTGTACTGTGTGTAAAAGATTTACATACTTTCGAAGGTTGCCTTTATTTATCCACCAGTCATGCTGCTTCTTTTTCCCCTCATATTTCCCTAAACGGATGTACTCAAGCTGCAGCTTTCCGGCACTAAGGCGAAGTGTTTCCAACTCCTGCTTCTTTTTTTCGTAAAATTCTTTGGTCATTTTAACCCCACATAAGTGAATATTATAACAAAAAAGCCGAAAGCTTGCATTAGTTTTAATGTCAGGCTTTCGGAAAAATATATTACGACGTGAGTGTCAAAAGGGATATATGACCGCTTCGGACTTTGCAATCCTGCTTATATCATATTAAACCAAGTTCATTCATGGCATAGGCTATTCCGTCATCTTCAACCCGCTTTGTAATAAAAGGGTCAAATGCTTCAAGCTCAGGTGCGTGTTTTCCCATGGCTATGTTGTTTCCGCAGGCCTTGAACATCTCGATGTCGTTGGTGCTGTCTCCGAAACCATAGGCGTCATCCCTGGTAAGTCCGAGGTACCCGAGCATGCGGTCTACGGCATTGCCCTTGCCGTGTCCTTTGGGAACATTTTCATAGAACCCATTTCCGCGGTCGATGATATGGAACATACCTGAGAATTCTCTGAAAAAGCCCTCTGCATCAGACGGGTTATGGCTTGCAAAGGCCTCCCCCTTTCCGTTTCCCATGCCGTCATCGGAATGGACGCAGAACTTGGAGATCTCAAAGTCGCTGTCGTAGTCTGAGGTATCAAGGCCGCCTTCCGAACGGGTAAAAGCATCCATGTAACTGTAATAGTCCCTAAACAGCGGATGGGCTTCAAGGAGAGCATCCGTAGGGTTACAGTGCCATCCGTTCCTTCCTTCAAGGTACAGAAGCATACCGTATTTGTCGGAAGCCAGCTTGATCTGTTCCTTCATCTCCTTTGACAGTTTATAGTAGTAGACCGGAGACCCCTTATATATCAGCTCAGTTCCGCAGCCGCAGAGATATCCGTCAACGGCAGCCATGCCCTGAACTTTTTTAAGCATCCCGCTGGTTCTTCCGGAATTGATAAAGACCTTGTTGCCGAGCTCTCTTGTTCTTTTTATGGCGGAAAGCGCACTTTCCGGTATTATATGTGTTTTTTCGTCAAGTAAAGTTCCGTCTACGTCAAAAAATAGTGCTTTCATATAGTGTTTCCCATGATGTGATTTAAAAGAATATGAATCATGACCGGTTTACGATCATGATTCACTAGCTAAGATTAATCAGTTATCTCCACTATCTGTATGCGGCCTTTTCGTTCCTTCTTTGCTTCATACAGAGCATTATCTGCATTCTGGAAAAATGCCCACTCCCTGTCATTATCCGAAGGAGTCTTGATATAAAGACCCTGAGAGATGGTGACAGGCACTTTGAAATCGATGCCTGTATTTTTGATATATTCCTCCAAAAGGTCCCTGACTGTTTCGGTGTAGGCGATCATCTCCTTTGGATGCATACCGTAATACAGAATGAAAAATTCATCTCCGCCGAATCTGGAAACTATGATCTCGGAATCCTCCAGAAGCTGTAAATGTTTATGACCGGAGTCTGAGGCTGCAGTTTGAGCCTCGAATTTTTCAGCCTTGTGTTCCTGATGAATGAGTATCAGCTTTTTCAGGACCTTTCCGATGGTCTTGAGAACGATGTCTCCGACCTGATGGCCGTAAGTGTCGTTTATCTCCTTGAAGTGGTCAAAGTCAAGCATTTCTACACCGAGAGGTCTTAAGTTGTATGAAGCCTCAAAGCACTTTGACAGCTTCTCTTCCATGACCCGTCTGTTTGGAATCTCGGTAAGAGTATCCATGCGGACTTCTATCTCCAGATGTTGCTTTTCCTTACTGATTTTTGCTATTTCTTCCTTAGAGGTAAAATATGACAGCAGCATCTTGCCATCGGCTACTTCTGCAAAATCCTGAAACTTCCAGTATCGTTTCAGCTCAGGCAGCAGCTTTTCGGTGTCGCCGGTCTCTTCATAATAGTTTATCCTCTTTCGGCAGATGTCCTGAAGGTGCCAGTAATAGTTCGTATTTTTCAGAATACCTTCAAACATTTCCGCTACCTTAAGCATATTGTCATAATGCCTTATTTCGTACAAACGATTCAGAAAGTCGTTTATTATCAGAAGGAACTCTCCCGCACGATCGGCGATCTCCAGGCAGTTGTCGATGGCCTGTTTCTCCACAAGGGCCGCGTCGGGAGCATTGGTCCAGTATTTATAAAAGAACTTCGGAACATAGTTGTAAGGAGAGTTCTTGAAGGTGGGCTTCATCTTTAAGGTTTTTTCAAAGGACTCCTGATAGTACTTTACCTTATCGTACTGCTTAAGAGCAGTGAGGGTCATAATGAAAGTTGCATAATGTATGGGAAGTGAATCTGTCTGGTTTATGAATTCCGGATATTTCTTTACTATCTGGTCTGCTTTCAAAGAATATCTCAGGGATTCTGCATACAGTTTTTTAAAGTACAGGCACTGTGCGAAATGCATGTAACTCTTGTAAATCGAAAGCGGAAGGTTCTGCTGCTCCGCTATCTCAAGTTCTCTTGAGTATGCTTCAAGGGCATTGGCAAGATTTCCCTGATTCATATATGAAACACCCAGCATGGAGATAACATGGCAGGCGGTGTCATAATCTTTGTAGTTAAGCAGGAAATGACTTGCTGTATTGAAATACCTGGTGCAGTTATCTGTATCCGACAGGATAAAGTATGCATAACCAAGGGAGTAGTAAAGTTCGCCGAGAACGTCATATTCGTTTGCGGCATTTGCTTCTCTCATAATCTCAGAAATAAGAGTTATACACTTTTGCGGGTCAGAACGGGATATTTTTTTGATCTTTAGATATTTCTTTCTGAAGGTTTCCGAGTATTTTCCCAGGGTCATGGTTCACCTCAAGTAAAGCAGGTTTAATAAAACAGGTTTTGAACGTCTCCATAAGGAAAAGCGTTAAAATTCAACCTAATATACTTTACTATATTTTGGCCTGTGTCACAATCCGTGACATAAAAAATCCGCGGAATGACATATAGATCATTTCGCGGATTTTATGAAGGAAAAGAATCAGCTTATTATGAAAGCGATGCAGGATCAGCACTACTACTGTTCCTGATCCTGTTTCGGAATTCACTAGAATAAAAGGTTCGGTATGAACAGTGTCAGATTCGGGAAATATGTGACTATAAAGAGAGCGACCAAAAGGGCCACAATAAATGCCACGTCTTCTTTTACAAATTCCGGAATGCTGCACTTGGTGATACTGCACACCGTGAACATCATGGAGCCGAAAGGCGGTGTCAGACCACCGATCATGATATTTACGATGATGATGAGACCGAAATGAACCAGATCGACACCCATGGTTGAAACTACAGGGATAAGGAGCGGCGCAAGAATGATCATTGCAGCTCCGCCTTCCATGAACATACCTACGATAAGAAGTATGCAGTTGATGATGAAAAGCATGAGGTACTTGTTGGAAGTGATGCTGAGGAGCGCTTTGGAGATAAGTCCCGGTATTCCTTCCCATGTCATGTACTGGCCGAAAACATTGGCAGCTACTATGATGAGAACTACACCGGCAGTACCTTCCACAGTCTCTTTAAGGATAGGTGCGATATGCTCGGGCTTCAGCTCCTTATAGATAAATGCTCCGACGATTATACAGTAGAGCACCGCTACTGCTCCGCACTCTGAAGGTGTGAAGATACCGATACGCATGCCGCCGATGATTCCGAAGGGGAAGAATATAGCCCAGATGGAATCAAGTGCCTGATGTCCGATTTCTTTTGCTGTTGCAGGCTTTTCTCTTGTTGGTTTATACCCTCTTTTTTTGGAAATGATGTGTACAGTCACCATAAGGCATATAGCCATGAAGATGCCGGGAATGTAACCGGCCATGAACATCTTTCCGACGGAGACATTGGCGATAAGGGCATAAATGATAAGGTTGATTCCCGGGGGGATGACAGGTGTTACTGCAGAGGATGCGGCAGTGATTGCAGCGGCAAAGCCTCTGTCGTAACCGCGGCGTTCCATCTCGGGAACAAGCATCTTCGCTTCCATGGCTGCGTCTGCGTTGGCAGAACCGGATACGCCGCCCATAAGCATACTGAGGAGGACATTGACCTGGGCAAGAGCTCCCGGCATGTGACCTGTCAGTACATCTGCAAAGGACATGAGCTTTTTACTGATGCCTGCGTAGTTCATGATGGAACCGGCCATTACGAAAAACGGGATGGCCAGAAGCGAAAAGGACTGTGAGCTTGTTATGAATTTCTGAAGGATCAGATGTGAAGGTGATCCTGTGTTGGCGAATGCAAAGTAGGCAAGTGTTGCGCCAAAAAGTGCATAGGCGATGGGAATACCTGTGAAGTATAAGATCAACACGATAAAAAGCGGGGTTAATCCTGACATCTCTTATGCCTCCTTTTCTGTTTTTTTAGGGAAAGCCATGATCATCTTTACGAGATGCACTACTGTATAAACAGTCGTAAGTCCGAATCCGGCGATAAGTGATGAGCTTACCCAGGCTGAGGAAATTCCGAGTACCGACGTTGCGATTTTGTGGGTCTTGTCAACGTAAACACAGGCAAGATAAAGAATGTATGCATTTACGGCGAAAAGCACCAGTTGAACCAGTATCTTCACGATCTTCTGTAAAGTCTCAGGAAGCATGTTTACCAACATGTCTATGCCAAGCTGTGTACCATTCCGATATGCTCCGGCACTTCCGATGAATATCGCCCACACAAAGCAGTTGGTGGCGACTTCTTCGCTCCAATATATACCCTTGTTCAGAAAATATCGGAAAAATACATTTGTGAGGACCAAAACCGTCGTGATGACAATCAGGAGGGCTGCAACGGCTTCCTCCGGATTCTGTCGTATGAATTTTTTCATATGCGCTCCGAACCTGTTTTTGTCAGCCCTTTTGGATTTCGCTTCGCGAGAGACTGACTTGATAATTAAATATTCAGGAAAGGAGGAAAGCTTAACTTCCTCCCTTCCTGAAGAATGATTCTATATTCTGTTTGTAATCCGGATATCAGCATGCATCAGTGTTTTGCATTTAACAGGCTGAATCTGATTACTGTGGCATGTTCTTGATGTACTCCTGGAACTTGTCATAAAGACCTGGTGTAACGCCCTTGTTCTCTTCCATATCCTTGTAAAGAGGAGCGATCTTTTCCTGGAATGCAGCAGAATCAACTTCGTTGAACTTGATTCCCTGATCCTTCTCAAGAGCTTCCATCTGAGCCTTCTCGTTCTCTGTGATCTCCTTGACCATCTCTACTGCACCCTTGTCGAACTCCTCCTGAAGGATGGTGCGGTACTTCTCAGGGATGCTGTTGTATACGTCAACATTGATATATGCGCCGCAAACACCGAGAAGGTGCTTTGTAAGAGCCATGTTCTTTGCAACTTCTGCGGAGCCGTTTGAACCGTAAGCGTCGATGGTTCCCTCGAGTCCGTCAACTACGCCCTGCTGAACTGCAGAGATGGTATCTGCAAATCCCATAGGTGTTGCTGTAGCGCCCATGGCATTTAAAGTATTTACATAAAGCTCTGACTTAGGTGTACGGATCTTCATTCCTACCAGGTCCTCAGGCTTTTCGATAACCTTGTTTGTCATCATGGAACGGAAACCGAAGATATAGCCGAGATTAAGAATCTTGATGCCCTGCTCCTCGAGCTTTGCTTCCATATCCTGTACTTCGGGAGTTGTAAGAAGGTACTGGTACTGCTCATAGCTTGTAACAAGCATAGGTCCTGCAAGAACGTTGAAGTCTTTTACATAGTCTGCAAGGTAGCTTGGATCCTCGACAGAAATAAAGTTAGCGCCCTGTGCAACCTGTGCTACGCCGTCCTGATATACAGGGAGCTGTGACTGTGGGAAACACTGAATGTCGATGGCACCGTTTGTCTTCTCTCTTACATTGTCAGCTATCTTCTGCATGTTCTTTGTAAGAGCCTCGTTAGGTGCGAATACGTGGCTTAATTTTAATTCAAGGTGATAGTCGTCGGGTGCTGCTTCAGCCTCTTTCTTTTCATCAGCCTTTGATTCTGCCGGCGCAGCAGCTTCTGTCTTGGCTGCCTCTGTTTTGGCTGCCTCTGTTGTTCCGCCTGCATTTGATCCGCCGCATCCTGCGATGGTTGCTGCTGTCATAGCTGCTGCCATGATAACTGCAAGTGCCTTGTTCATTTTTCTCATAAATGACCTCCTGGTTATAAATAGATGTGGGGCTAATGTTTCCGTCCCCCCATGGTGATACACCGGTTCCCTCATGAATACCGGGCATCTTTATACATAGACCCGTTACCTTTCTTTCGGGTCCTGGAAACTACTCTATACATCCGGAAAAACCTTCACGGTTCAGTTTCTCAGGGTTTTATGATGCGGTATATTATCCGCACATTTCTTTTCTTATTGCTGAAATCCTGTCAGGGAAGTTTCCGATGATGGTATCTACACCAACTCTTATCATCTCCCTGATATCTTCTTCCTTATTTACCGTCCAGGTGTTGATCTCCACACCTTCCTTTTTGATTTCATCAACTATTTCTTTTGTATTGTTGTAAAAAATAGGATGATAGCACTCTACTCCGGCTGCCTTCACATACTTTCCGGGGTTAAGTATCCATGATTCTGTAAGGAATCCGCACTTGATCCCGGGACAAATAGCCTTTGTCCGCATAACACTGTAGTGGTTAAAGGAAGAAATGATTATGCGATCCACCATATCGAATTCACGAACCAGATCCATGACCACCTTCTCGATACCTTCGTATACAAAGATACCGGTCTTAAGCTCTATGTTGGTTATGAGCTTTGTGGGTTCCAAAAGCTCCAGATACTCACGAAGCGTCATAATCTGCTGCGGTTCAACCTGCCCTGCAAATCTGAATGACAGGTCTGCCTTTTTCAATTCATCAAGGGTGTAATCTTTTACATAACCCTTCATATTTACGCAGGTTCTATCCAGAAGCTCGTCATGAATGATGACCGGTTTTCCGTCCTTTGTAAGATGGACGTCCATTTCGATACCGTCACAGCCGGGTGTTTCGATAGCTTTTTGGAAAGCAAGCTTTGTATTCTCCGGGAAGTTACCGGAAAAACCACGATGTCCAAAGTTTTTGACCATTTTTTCCTCCGTTCCGGCAGTATGAACTCAGTCATTTCACAAGGGTGAGCGCTGTGATACCTGCCTTGAACTGCTATTAAAATGATATATAGCGTATAAAAGATGGATTTCTTCTATAAAATTAAGTGATTTAAGCTGGAAAATAAGCAAATAAAGCAAAAAAATACGCCCGACTAAAAATCATCTGACAGAGCAAATGATTTTACAGCTGAACGTCGTCTCATCTCTCCAACACAACCGCATATCTCGTTACATTCCTATGATACATCTTTAGTGACATTTTCTCAAGAAATAATTGTGATAATTGCATAACAAATAGTGGGATTGTTAAAAAATATACATTATATTGCACAAAAACCGCACTGTATTAAAATTCAGGCAGCAGCTGCAAAAATCCATGCATTATTAAAAGATGAAACATGCATGTGATGCCGGAAACGGTGGAGTTTCACCGGAAATACAGAAATGCGGAACAGATTATTGTTTCCGGAAAATTGCCGAAATATATATTATGGCAGATTCGGTTTGAAGGTTTTAGGAAAGGAGCAAAACATGACGCATAAGTTAAAGAAAAAAATAACGGGTATTTTAGCTGTTGCAGTTCTCATATGCGGATTGCCGTTTACAGCATTTGCAAAAACAAACAGTAAAAGCTTTTCCAAGGGTGAAATCAAGGACAACAAGTATGTGAATGAATATTTCGGATACAGTATCGGTGCCCCCAAAGGATACAGCTTCTATGATGACAAAGATCTGGCGGAGTTCAATGAAGTGACTGAAGCTTTTATTAAAGATGCGGATGCCGTTAAAAAGAGTATAGATGCCGGAGAGGCTGTTATCTTAGCCTATGCCGAAGGAAGTGACGGATACAGCAATGTGAATGTAGGTGTGTCTCAGGGCGGCGCTGAAATCGAAAAGCTTGATGATAAAAAAGAGGTGTATGAAGAATATGTTGATGCAATAAAGGAAACTCTTGAATCTATGGGATTCACGGTTGAAAAAACCGGTGTTAAGGATGAAAAGATCGATGGAGAAAAGACATACTCCCTGTGGTCAAAGTCTTCCATCAAAGGTATAGATCTGTATCAGAAGCAGACCATGTTCTTCACCGATGACTATATCATGACCGTAACAGCCACCACCATAGGTGAAGATAAAACTGATGACATATTTAAGGAAATAAAGAAGCTGTCATAATTAAGATATGGCCTGACCTGCTAAAGGGCTTGATGATTAGTATATCCTCATTCGGAAAAATCAAAATTAATTATAAAGCACATTTTCTGAGGTAAAAAAAGGCTGTGGTCAGTGACCACAGCCTTTAAATTGCGAGAAGATATTCTTTTAGGTGTAAATCTCCGGACCGTAAAAGCTATACTCTGATGTGCGTTGAAAAGCCGATATCAGACTGCTTAACACTTTGCGCTGCCGGAAATCTCAGCCCACCTTTGCGATGTTTCTTGTGGCTACAACAGATACACCTGTGCCTGCCACATCCTCAATGAGAACGTCTCCGATATGTACCGGTGCATCACATTTTACGTGGTTTATGTCATGCATTACCGCAAAAATCTTATCCTTTGGAATATCCGATGCCGTTTTGCAGCATACTCTTGCCTTGTCTCCGCCTGTGACAGCTATGGTGGAAGTTACGATACGTGTCGGATTCGTAACTTCTTTTCTTGCATAGATATCGCCTCTCTTACAGGTATTTCCGGAAACGGATATAACCTCTCCCTTTTCCATCTCAACTGTTACCTGGCAGCCCATCGGACAGCCGATACATGTTAAATGTCTCTGTTCCATCTTCTGTCCTCCTTTCAGTCTTTCTCGATCTTGATGGTGATAGTTTCCATTTCAGGGCGATCAAGAAGATCCTGCTTTTTAACCATAACCTGCTCCATTTCTCCGGGAGCCAGGATCTGACGCTTTCTGTGCTGAACGCGCTCTTCACCGTAATAAACGCTTACATAGGAATCCTTGTAAACATCACCTACTCTGAAACGAACTGTGAGGTTATCGTCCATACGTCCGGGATCGATGGTTGAAGGAACTGTGTATCTTGCACCGTCGGTGGCATTGACATGAATAACCTTTCCGGTGGCGTCAGCATCGAGATTTCCGTTCACATATTTAACGGCGTTAAGACCTGCACGGCCTGCCTCCTCTGAAACATAGTCAACCAGATCGTGAACGTGGAGAACATTACCGCAGGCAAAAACACCCGGGATGTTGGTCTCCAGACTCTCGTTTACAACAGGACCTGAAGTGATGCGGCTCATCTCAACGCCGGCAGACTGTGACAGCTCATTTTCCGGAATGAGACCGCAGGAAAGAAGAAGTGTATCACAGGTATAGCGCTCTTCTGTTCCCGGAACAGGCTTTCTGTCAGGACCAACCTCAGCAATGGTTACAGCTGTAATGTGCTCTCTTCCCTCGATATCGATAACTGTGTGTGAAAGCTTGAGAGGGATTCCGTAATCATCAAGACACTGAACGATATTTCTCTTGAGACCGCCGGAGTATGGCATGAGCTCTGCCACAACCTTGACTTTGGCGCCTTCAAGTGTCATACGGCGTGCCATGATGAGGCCAATGTCTCCGGAACCAAGGATAACAACCTCTCTTCCGGGCATGTAACCCTCGATGTTTACAAGTCTCTGTGCGGTACCTGCGGAGAAGATTCCTGCAGGTCTGTAGCCCGGGATATTGAGAGCTCCTCTCGGACGCTCGCGGCAGCCCATGGCGAGGATAACTGACTTGGCCTGGATCTGGAACATGCCGTCTTCCTTGTTCATGGCTGTGATTACCTTTTCAGGTGAAATGTCCATGACCATGGTGTTTAATTTATATTCTATTCCCAGCTCAAGTACCTGTGTTATAAAGCGGCCAGCGTATTCAGGGCCTGTAAGCTCCTCCTTGAAGGTATGGAGGCCGAAACCGTTATGTATGCACTGGTTGAGGATTCCGCCAAGCTCTGAGTCTCTTTCCAGGATCAGAATGCTGTCGCAGCCTGCATTCTTTGCAGCAGCTGCTGCGGCAAGTCCTGCGGGGCCGCCGCCTACTATTACGATGTCTACTGTATTCATTCTGCTACCTCCTTGGAGTGTTCAAGAACAATGTTTGATTTTCCGCCGCTCTTTGTAATTTCTGTAAGGGGAAGTCCCAGCTCTCTGGAAAGGATATCCATAACACGGGGACTGCAGAAGCCTGACTGGCAGCGTCCCATGCCGGCACGGGTTCTGCGCTTTACGCCGTCAAGGGAACGGGCCCCAAGAGGTCTTCTGATGGCATCAAGGATCTCACCCTCTGTGACTGACTCACATCTGCAGATGATCTGACCGTAGGCAGGTTCTTTTTTAATGAGCTCATTTCTCTCTTCGATGGAAAGCTTCTTCGGATCGAGAATGTCTTTTCTTGTTCCGATCCAGTTTTCCTTTTCTGTGAGAGACATCTTGTCACGAAGGAGATTTCCAATGAACTCTCCGATAGCCGGTGAGCTTGTGAGTCCCGGAGACTCGATTCCTGCGCAGTCGATGAATCCCGGAGCATCTTTGACTTCACCCAGGATAAACTCGTGATGATCCTCATGGGCACGGAGTCCGGAGAAGGAAGTAATGACTGAACGAAGTGGCAGGTTCTTAACGTTCTCGGAAGCCTTTGTGGAAATCTCGTTGAGACCGAACTGTGTTGTGTTTGTAGCGTCCTTATCTTCCTGATCGATGGCTGTAGGTCCTACCAGAAGGTTTCCATGTACAGTCGGAGCCACAAGGATTCCCTTTCCGTACTTTGTAGGCTGTGGGAATATGGTATGACTTACGTGATCGCCAACGGTTCTGTCCAGGAGATAATACTCTCCGCGGCGCTCGATGATATTGATCTTTTCAGAGCTTACCATGTTGTGGAGCACATCTGCGTACACGCCGGCTGCATTAACAACATACTTTGCTGTGTATTCGCCGTTGTTTGTACGGATGTGCCAGAGACCGTCCTGCTTTCTCTCCAGCTTCTCGACCCGGGTGTTGAAGCGGAAGTCTACGCCGTTTACAGCTGCATTTTCAGCCATGGCGATGTTCAGTTTGAAAGGACAGATGATACCGGCTGTCTCTGCGTAAAGTGCGCCCTTTACATCATCGGAGATGTTGGGCTCCATTTCGAGAGCCTCTTCTCTTGTGAGAAGCTTCATGCCGGGAACTCCGTTCTTCACACCTCTGTCATAGAGATCCTTAAGTCCCGGAAGCAGCTCTTCATGGATGCAGACAACGAGGGAACCGTTTCTCTTGAAAGGAATGTCAAGGTCTCTGCAAAGATCGTCCATCATTTCGTTTCCGCGAACGTTCATCTTTGCCATGTTTGAGCCGGGCTCGGCATCGTAGCCAGCATGGATGATGGCGCTGTTTGCTTTGGAAGTTCCGCAGCAGACATCCTCTTCTTTTTCAAGTACGCATACCTCTGTCTGATAGCGTGAAAGCTCTCTCGCAACGGCTGCGCCGGTGACGCCGGCACCGATAACGATTACATCATAAGTCATATTCTATCCTCCCTTTTAGGAACTGAAGCCCATAAAGATTAGCTTTTTTTGGGCTGTTCTTCATAATTTTCGTGAAAATCCGGAATCTGAGGGAATCCTTGGCGGATTCCTTTGAAGAGCTCAAAGCCGCGTGGCTCCTTCGATTAAAAATCGAAGGCAGGTAAAGTCTGAATCCCTGCGGGATTCCCCTGAAGCGCTCAAAGCCGCGTGGCTCCTTCGATTAAAAATCGAAGGCAGGATCAACAACTCTCTCTGTCCCATCCGAAGGTGGCTTTTACTGCCTGATTCCATCCCCGGATTTCTTTTTCTCTGTCCACATCTCTCATTTCGGGATCGAACTTCCTGTCGATCTGCCAGTTCTTCTTGACATCTTCCTTACTGTCCCAGAAGCCTGTGGCAAGACCTGCCAGGTATGCAGCACCCATGGCTGTTGTCTCAACGCATTTTGGTCTGTGAACCGGAGCGTTGATGATGTCTGACTGGAACTGCATGAGGAAGTTGTTCTTGCAGGCTCCTCCGTCAACCTTAAGAGAAGTAAGGTGAATGTCAGAATCCTTTTCCATGGCTCTCAGAACATCGTTTGTCTGGAATGCCAGGGACTCCAGTGTGGCTCTGATGATGTGGTACTTGTTTACGCCTCTTGTGAGGCCTGTGATGACACCTCTTGCAAAAGGATCCCAGTAAGGTGCGCCGAGTCCTGTGAATGCAGGAACCACGTAGCAGCCGTTTGTGTTCTTGACTCTCGTTGCGAAATACTCTGAGTCCGCAGAACTGTCGATGACACGAAGTTCATCACGAAGCCACTGTATTGCGGCACCTGCCACATATACGGAACCTTCCAGTGCGTAATTAACTTTTCCGTCCAGTCCCCAGGCGATGGTGGTGAGGAGTCCGTTGCTTGAGAAAACCGGTTTTTCGCCTGTGTTCATCAGCATGAAGCATCCTGTACCGTAGGTGTTCTTTGCTTCACCCGGCTCAAAACAGGTCTGACCGAAAAGTGCGCACTGCTGGTCTCCGCCTGCTCCTGCTATCTTAATTGGGCCTCCAAAGAATTCAGGATCGGATTCGCCGTAGATATAGCTTGAAGGCTTAACTTCAGGAAGCATGCACTTGGGAATGTTCAGCTTCTTAAGGATATCCTCATCCCACTCAAGTGTATTTATATTGAAAAGCATGGTTCTGGAAGCATTGGAATAATCGGTTACATGAACCTTTCCCTTGGTGAGCTTCCAGATAAGCCAGCTGTCTACGGTTCCGAAAAGAAGTTCGCCCTTTTCAGCACGCTCCTGGGCGTTTGGCATGTGGCTCAGGATCCACTGGAGCTTTGTGGCTGAAAAATAAGGATCGATGATAAGTCCGGTCTTCTTCTGGAATGTTTCCTCAAGACCTTCAGCCTTTAACTTTTCTGCTTCTTCAGCGGTTCTTCTGCACTGCCATACGATGGCGTGACATATGGGCTGTCCTGTCAGCCTGTCCCATACGATGGTGGTCTCACGCTGATTTGTTATACCTATGGAAACGATATCTTCAAAGGTAGCCCCTATCTTCTGCATAGCCTGACGGGCAACTGACAGCTGTGACTGCCAGATTTCTGTGGCGTCATGCTCGACCCAGCCGGGCTGAGGGAAAAACTGTGTGAATTCTTTCTGCACTACTGAGCAGATATTTCCTGCCTTGTCGAAAAGGATGCAGCGGTTGCTTGTTGTACCTGCATCCAAAGCCATTACATATTTAGCCATATCCTGGATGTCCTCCTGTTCTCGGATAGAGTTTTTAGTGTTCGATGAATGTGTAAAAGTAGATATCGGACCGCTTCGCGCTCCTGTGATCTACATTTCCCAAATAGCCTGATTTGTGGTTGATATGGAGATAACTCCGTTATTCAGGGCGTTCAGGACTTCTGTTTTGTTTGTTATAAGTCCGCTTGCCATGAGTCTCACTTTCGAGATCTTTCTTATCTTCTCGAAAAATTCCGGAAGAAGTATTCCCGGAAGAACTTCAATTATGTCAGGCTGTACCTCTGCGTGACTCTGCTTTTCCACATTCTGAAGAGCGATGCTGTCCAGCATGAAAAATCTTAAAATGGTATTGAGTCCCAGCTCCTTTGCATGTTTTATGAGGTTTGGCTTTGTTGTGATGATACCGTCAGCCGAAGTGTAATTTCTGATAAAATCGAGAGACACTTCTTTGGAAGAAAGTCCGTTTATCAGGTCAACATGAATCACAACGGTTTTACCTGCATCCTTGATACGCTTCACTATCTCGGGGATGCTGCAGACATCACCGTAGAGAACAAATATGACGCCAATGTCTGTTTCCAGACACTTTTCAAGCCCGGCATCATCCTTAATGGCAGCGATAATCGGATTGTTTTCAATTTGTTCGATAAATTCTTTTCTTTGCATAGATTGATTTCCTCAATATGTAAATTTTTCGCTGCTTAAATTGAATGTGTATCCGAATTTACGCACAAAAAAAGAGAGTACACGCAAGCAAGCAGCTTTCATAAACTGCTTACTGCCATACTCTCTACTCTCTACGGCAAAATATTTATGAACCTATATTAGCACCTAAAGACAGGCAATACAACATAAAACAGTTTAAAGATTGAAAAAAATTTCTATATGGTCGTAAATGACCTGTGGGAGCAGAATGCAGATATCAGGTTTCTGATATCCGGCTCTTCATGGCTTCCGCACCTATATATGATATCCTATTTAAACTGTTCTTCCAAGAATCAGGTTAGGGAAACGCTGATATAATCAGTGTTCCCTCAGATGATTTCCAGCGTTTCGATTCCGTCCATGTTCTCAAAGTCGTGAAACAGTGAATCGAATTCGGCATTATCAACTTTGATGCTGTGAGATTCCAGATATATAACAGCTGAACGTAAGGAATAGTCACCTGTATTCTCGCCACGGCTGAGCTGAATGCTTTCGATCTCTATCCTCTTCTCTCTCAGCATGGAGAAAACCCTGTCCAGAATGGTATCCGAAGAATACTCAATGTAAATGATCTTTTTCGGCATCCTTTTGGTGAGCCAGTATTCCAGTTTTGAAAAAACCATTTCCGACAGGAGTATAAGAAAAGTAGCAAGTATACCGCCTTCATAGAAGCCGCCTCCGAAGCAAAGTCCTATAATGGCGCAGGTCCATAGTCCTGCGGAGGTAGTGAGTCCGCGGACCTGATTCTTGGGAGTCATGATGATGGCGCCTGCACCGATGAAACCTATACCTGCCACCACCTGGGCACCGAGACGGGACATATCCGTACTGTAGTGAAGGTTTATGGAGAGGTACTGCCCTGTGAGACTTGTGATGCATGCCCCAAGGCAAATCAGAATATGTGTGCGGAAACCTGCCGGGCGGCGCTTGTATTCGCGTTCAATGCCTATGATTCCGCTGCAGATGACTGCCAGAAACATTCGGAAAAACACGGAGGCAAAGTTTATATCCCTAAAATAGTAAAGTCCGTCTATCATGGCTTTATACCTCATCAATCATGGAAATGCAGTCAAGCTCCGAAAGCTTTTTGATGATATCTGTGTGCTTCATCCTTTTGGGAAGCTGCATAAGCAGAACCGCGCTTGGGTTGATACCGGACTTCGGCTGTCCCCTGTCCACATCAACGTCATAGATACGTATACCCATACTCTTTACATGGTGAAGAATCTTCCTTAGATCTGTTCCATGGCCGTATTCTATGAAGATATTGATATTTCTTGAATTTGAAATGATCTTTCTGGAAATGGTTCCGAAAAAGACATTGCACATGATGATCATGACGAAAGCGAACAGAACACATTCATAGAATCCGGCACCGATAACGATACCCGTACATCCTGAAGCCCAAAGACTGGCTGCGGTGGTGAGTCCCCGAACCTTCTGCTTTTTGTTGACTATAACTGTGCCTGCACTGAGGAAACCGATACCGTTTATTACTTGTGCGGAGTATCGGGATACATCGAGCTTTATGGAGTAGGTGTTAATGATTGATGTCCAATGTGAGTACATCATAAACACCTCATACTGACTGAGGAGCATGGTAAGGGCTGCTCCGATGCAGACGATCATATGGGTGCGCATGCCGGCAGCATTTTTGGTGCGGGTACGCTCCATGCCGATAAAAGCCCCAAGAAACAAGGCCAGTATGAGCCTCAGAGCAACGGAGAACAGATTGAATTGGTGAATATATAAGTAGAAATCCCGTGCCATATAAATAAAGAGAGACTCCTGAATCAAAAGTCAATACCGGCAGTCTCTCATCTCCTTGCGATATAGTATAAATCATCACGAACAAATAATTAATTTAAGTATAGCACACAATAAAAATCCCTCAAGTTTAAGATATAGGGAGGACAAACTTGAGGGATTCTTACCTGTAATCGATGCCATTGGATTGGTCACATCAATTATTTCTTTCTTATGTGACTTAAGTGTATCACTCGAAATGTCACAATAGTGTCACAAATTAAGGAGAAATTTGCGTTTTGATTAAGAAAGTTACAAATTTTTTACTTTGCATTAATCATATCGACAGAGTTTCCGGGACTATTAGTATGATTTTTAAAATTTTTTCGGCCGGGAGGTCAGTTGTCCCGGAATACTACATTTCCTCCGCAGATGGTGGCTTTGACTTTTCCATACAGCTTCATGTCTATAAACGGGGAATTGCATGCCTTTGAGACAAAGTGATCGGGAACTGTCCACTGCTCTTCGGGATCAAATATCACCATATCCGCAGGGGCGCCTTCTGAGAGGGTGCCTGCATTAAGCTTATAAAGCTTTGCCGGGTTTATGGTAAGGGCTTTTATGATTTGTGCAAGGGAAAGCTGCCCGGTGCGTACCGTATGTGTGATGACAAGTCCGAGAGCTGTCTCGAGTCCTATCATGCCGCTGGGGGCTTCTGATACAGGCTTTGACTTTTCTTCGCTGCTGTGAGGTGCGTGATCTGTTGCGATCATATCGATGGTACCGTCTGCAAGGCCGCGGATGAGAGCCTGCCGGTCCTCTTCTGTACGGAGGGGAGGGTTTACCTTCGCAAGAGCACCCTTTGTGAGCACCAGATCTTCTGTTGCGGAAAGGTGCTGGGGAGTAACCTCACCGTATACTTTTATGCCCGATTTTTTTGCGGCACGAATAACATCCACAGTGACGCCGCTTGATATGTGCTGTATGTCAAGCTTTGCACCTGTTTTTCTGTTAAGAAGGATATCTCTTGCCGCAAGGACATACTCGGCTTCGTCAGGCGCGCCGCCAAGTCCGAGCTTTTCTGATACTGGGCCTTTGTTGACTCCGGCACTGAACATAAGAGAAGGATCCTCCTCGTGAAGTGAGATGGGCACGTCCAGTTCCTTGCATTTTGCCAATGCTTTTACCATGAGCTTTTCGTCGGCAATAGGCACTCCGTCATCGGTAAATCCTACTGCGCCTGCTGAATGAAGCGCGTCCATATCTGTCAGTTCCCTTCCCTGCATGGAAAGGGTGACATTGGCAGTTTGAAGTACGTGTATGGGAAGCTGCTTCTCTCTTTCGGTAAGCTCCGTAAGGATTTCGACAGAATCAACCGGCGGCTTTGTATTTGCCATGCAGATAACTGTTGTGTATCCTCCGGCAGCAGCCGCACGGGCTCCGGTCTCGATATCTTCCTTATAAGTGAGGCCCGGATCACGGAAATGAACATGGACATCCACAAAGCCGGGAGCCACCACCTTTCCCTCTGCGTCTATGACATCTTCGCAGGAATCTTCAGCATCATAATCTCCCACCCTTTGTATCCTTCCCGAATCATCTATGAGGATGTCGGTAATCCGGTCAATATTGTTTGCAGGATCAATTACTCTTCCGCCTTTAATCAGTTTCATATATGCCTCCCGTTTTTATTCTGATATCTACTTTTTACACTCACATCATAATAACACATATGGAAGTGACACAAATATTAAATATGAAAACACGGGAAAATCTTACGATTCTTAAGAAATGATGGAATCAGGGAAAGAAAAAGACTGATATGTTTTTGGGGCAACAAAAAAGAGGTAAGCCATTGTATTGGTCACTTACCTCTATATTGCTGTAGGTTTCATTAGTCCCTACCTCCTACTTATCGTAGAATTTTGCTTAAATTTAGTATAGATTAATGCAAGGATTTTTGCAAGATTTTCGTAAGATTTATGTTATAAAAATTATATATGACGGGCATATAAAAGTTAGATAAAAGATAAATCAGAAGTGCTTGACATCAATATCTATGTGAATTTGCGCCTGAACCCCAATAAGCATTTTCGGTGCCATGGGTTAAGTTATACAGGCGGGAACATATAACAAAAAAACGGTGTCTGTAAGATTTTTTTGGTAAAAAAACTGCCTATGAGCTGATCATAGGCAGTCTGAACGTCAATGGGTGTAATCCGTTATCAGATAAGCTTGTTGAGCTTTTCTTCCAGTGCTTCCTTAGAAAGGGCGCCAACGATGTTTTCTACTACCTTGCCGTCCTTAATCAGGAAAAATGAAGGGATGCTGCGTACCTGGAAAGATGTTGCAAGCTCCATTTCCTCATCGGAATTAACCTTGCCAACCTTGATCTTACCGTCATACTGCTCTGCAAGGGCCTCTACTACAGGGAACATCATCTTGCATGGTCCGCACCAGTCTGCGTAGAAATCAACCAGTACAGGGATATCACTCTCTAAAACTTCCTTCTGAAAATTGTCTTTTGTAAACTTGTATTCCATGTTAATAACCTCCGTTAAAAAATCAATTGACTGATATTAATAATGCGCCAATAGATTGTGCGCGATTTATTTGCATAACTTAAGTATACACATAATCAAAAACAAATCAAGCATAACTTTTGCATAACCGGTAATCCGGAAAACAAAAAAGGCCGAAAACCAACGTAAACACGTGGTTTTTCGGCCTTAATTTTCATGGAAATATCAGCAATAAAAAAAGCTGGTAACCGGAATCGGACCGGTGACCTCCGCACTACCAATGCGACGCACTACCGACTGTGCTATACCAGCATGCTCTCAACTGAGAACTTGTTAAATTTAGCATATGAACAGAATAAAGTCAATCAGTATTTTCAAAAGGCACTTGACTCCGGCAGGAATTTGATTTTTTCCGGAATCCGGTGCAGTCAGACACAAGCTTGATTTAAACAGCAATAGTATCTGACCCGCAAACAGGTTTAAAAGTTTTAATTTTTAACCTTCTTCACCGGCAACGGTTGAATTCATAATCATCCTAAACAAAACAGACCGTTAATTTGTTATATCTTTACGCTCACATCATTTAAAATACTTCTCTTTTACTGTCTCAACAGGCATCTTCTGTCCTGTCCAGAGTTCGAAGGCTGCGGCCCCCTGATAGAGCAGCATATACATGCCGTTGAAAGCATTGAGACCGCACTCTTCTGCCATTTCAAGAAGTCTGGTTTTTCTTGGGTTATAGATTACATCAGAAACGGCGAGGGGTTCTGTGATGCCCGGAGCCCGTTCTGTGAGCCAGGTCGGGTCCTTGATCAGGTTTCCGCCGATATCAGGAGCCATTCCCACATTTGTTGCATTGATAAGAAGAGCTGATTCCGAAATCTCCTTTTTCAAGAGGGAATCTTCATAGTCCAGAACATTGACTCTGCAGGAGGTACGGGTGTTAAGTTCACTGACTACCTTTGCCGTGCGATCCTTAAAGCGGCTTCCTGCCCGCTCAAACACGGTGATTTCACCAGCTCCGTCAAGGGCCAGCTGGACAAGTATAGCTATGCCTGCACCGCCTGTTCCGAGTAACGTAACTTTCTTTCCGACGAAATTCACACCGGACTGACGGGCAGATTCGGTAAATCCTGTTCCGTCAGTGGTATGACCTGTTACGGTGCCGTCCTCTTCTATCACCACAGTATTGACTGAACCGGCTATTTCAGCAGCGGTACTCAGCCTGTCGCAAAGAGCTACGGCTTCGGTTTTAAGAGGCATGGTGAGGTTAAAACCACGGACTCTCATCTTTTTAAAGCTGTCCAGTACTCCCTTCAGTTCTCCTTCCTTTACGTCAAAGGCAAGATATCTGTAGTCGAGATCCAACTGACAGAAGCCTTCATTATGCATGGCAGGTGAAAGGCTGTGAGCTACGGGACTGCCTAAAAGGCAGATCATTTTTGTTCTTCCTGATATTTCCATGATAAACCTCTCTTTCTTTTAATGACCATGAGGAGTTATATAAAGCTTATCCTTTTCGTAGGTTCTGTCTGCATGGAGAAGCTTTATGAATACGACGAAAAGCACTGCTCCTGCACCCCATATGGAATGAAGTCCCATAATATTACTAAGGATAGTTCCCGCAAGTACACCCATGAAGAAAAGCAGCATCATGCTGAAATGAAGTTTAGCTTTTCTTTTATAGGAATGGTCGTTGCTTCTCAGGAATTTAACCAGAAAAGAACCGAACTGCCTCAGGTGGTTGGTGCAGAAAGTGGTGGCCATTCCGATGCCCTCAGCCTGTCTGAAAGTGTTGAACTGCATGGCGCAGATGAAGTTAAGTGTTATCTGACAAATCTGGTCAGGCCATGATGCAGGCATAAGGCCTAACATAATTACGGTTATTAATTCAAATCCCACAAGAAGTGTGTCCCATCGAAGGAAGTGAAATCTTTTTATCTCCTTTGCCCATATTTCTGACAGTATGGTACCGCCGAGATAAGCTGAAAAAGGAATGAGATAGTATGCGGCCTGCCCGAATTCTCCGTTTCCTATATGCATACTCATAAGTACTATGTTTGCGGTCTGTGCATTGCAAAAAACTCCGCCTCTCAGGCAGTAGGTATAGGCGCCGTAAAAGCCGCCTACAAAGATCAGAGCCCAAAAGACCCATAGTTTTTCGCATTCCAAAAATATATCTTTTTCTGATTTTGATTCCATATATTCTCCGTTATTTTCCCAAAAAGGAAGTTCATGTTCAAGTGTAATGGACTTTTATCGTCGTTTCCTTAGGATACGCCTTTTTTCAAAAAAAGAAAAGCCGGGCAGCATACCCGGCTTTTATATCTGACATGATGTTCTTTATTTAGTGCAAAAATGCACATGGAACAGCGATAATGTTCATATTCGCGCACACGCAAAAGGGATTATAACAAATAAACGGTAACCAAACGAAAACCGCAGCCCGGAATATATGCAGGCTGCGGTTTTTTAAGTTATTCGGGTTCATACCAGCCGGGAATCAGAATTGAAGGATTTACCCCTATCTCCTTTTTAAATACCTTGCTGAAGTAGTAAATATCGGAAAAGCCGCATTGTGCTGCAACCTGTGATACATTGTACTCTCCGCTGCAAAGCATGTTTTTTGCGAAATCCAGACGGATTTCCATGAGTTTCTGATTAAAGCTTACCTGTTCCATGATGATAAGCTTTGCCCCCTCAAACAAATTTCAGCTGAATAAGGATCAACCATTCAGTCTCTGTCTTACGATTTCATAAGCCAGAACACCGCAGGCTACGGAAGCATTGAGGGAATCAATGTCTCCGAACATAGGGATGGATGCCACCATATCACACTTCTCTTTTACAAGACGTGAAACGCCCTCTCCCTCGTTTCCGATGACGAGACCTATGGCTCCCTTCAGGTTGAGGCGGTACATACTCTCCCCGCCCATATCCGCGCAAACGAACCAGAGACCTTCTTTCTTAAGTTCCTCTATGGTCTGTCCTATATTTGTGACCTTTGCGACTCTTGTATGCTCAAGAGCTCCTGCTGAAGTCTTGGCAACAGTCGAAGTGAGACCTACAGCACGTCTTTCGCGAATGATAACGCCATGAGCTCCTGCAAGGTTGGCTGTACGTATCATGGCTCCAAGGTTATGAGGATCCTCAATGCCGTCAAGAACGAAGATAAATGGACTTTCGTTCTTTGTACGCGCATACTCCAGAATTTCTTCCACACTGCTGTAATGGAATGCCGCAAGATAAGCTATGACGCCCTGGTGCGCGCCCTGTCCCGCTATCTCATCAAGTCTTTCTTTTTTAACGAATTCCGGTTTGATTCCGGCTTTCTTTGCTTCCCTTATAATGGTGGAAATAGGACCGTCATGTATTCCGTCCTGAAGGAAGAGTCTGTCTACAGCTTTTCCTGCCCTGAAAGCTTCAATGACCGGATTTCTTCCGATGATGGTAAATTGTTCGTCTCTCATTTATAGAACCTTTCTGAAGATATGACATTCACGTCATAGTATCATCTTGCGCCGATTGTGTATCGGCCTCTTTTTTCTTTAAAGAAGTTTTGCTTTTCTTTGGATTTATATGACCGTCACGGTCAAGCAGCTCCTGAAGATGACCTATGCCGGATGCTTCAATCCCGATAAGTCTTTCGTACTGTTTTGTAAGATACAGATAGCCTATCAGTGCTTCAAACCCTGTGGCTCTGCGGTAATCCTGAATGGAACTGTTCTTGCTGTGTGTTGCAGACTTATGGTTCCTTCCCCGTCTGTACACGGACATTTCGTCTTCGGTGAGCATGTCATTTCCTATGAGCCATCCCATGATTTCTGCCTGGGCATGGGCACAGACAAATTCCGTCTTTTTACGGTTGATGTCATTGACGGATCCGGGAAAATGAGTCACCACGTACTCGCGGATAGCCATATCATAGATACAGTCTCCTATGTACGCAAAGATAAGCGGTGAAGTTGTCTGCACATCCACCGCTTTAAGATCAAGTTTTTCTTTATAAAGTTCGAATAAATTATCTGCCATAAAACTCCGGGCTTACGCTCTGCTCCACTTAACGCCTTCGCGGGTATCCTTAAGTACGATGCCCATCTCGAGAAGTTTGTCGCGGATCTCATCAGCCTTTGCAAAATCCTTTGCCTTGCGGGCTGCCTGACGCTCCTCAATGAGCTTCTCAACAGCACTGTCAAGATCATCCTTTTCTACAACTGTCCTGATACCAAGTACGCTCATGAGAAGCTCAAGCTTTTCAAGCACGTAGTCTGTAAATGCCTTTGAGCTCTCATCTGTGGCGGAGACATTGGCAATCTTCACAAGTTCGAATACTGCTGTGATGGCATCGGCAGTGTTGAGATCGTCATCCATCTTCTGGTTGAACATCTCCTGCTGTGCATCCACAGACTTGATTGTCTCAAGCTCCGAAGCACTCATCTCTGTTCCTGAAGCCTTTGCGCTCAGCTCTCTCAGACGCTCGATGGCTGTCTGGATACGCTCAAGGGAAGTCTTGGCGCTGTCCATAAGGTCTCTTGAGAAGTTAAGCGGATTTCTGTAATGGGCGCTCAGCATGTAGAAACGAAGCACACGAGGGTCATACTGTGAAGTGATGTCACGTACTGTGAAGAAGTTTCCAAGAGATTTTGACATCTTCTGATTGTTAATGTTTATGAATGCGTTGTGCATCCAGTAGTTGGCGAATTTCTCGTCGTGAGCCATCTCATACTGGGCGATCTCATTCTCATGATGAGGGAAAATAAGGTCCTCTCCGCCGGCATGGATGTCAAGACGCCCGCCGCAGTACTTGGGGGCCATGACGCAGCACTCTGTGTGCCAGCCCGGACGGCCATCACACCATGGAGACTCCCAGTAAGGCTCTCCTTCCTTCTTTGGCTTCCAGAGAACGAAGTCGGTTGAGGTCCTCTTTCCGTCTTCACCTGATACCTTTAAATCACGGAAGCCTGACTGGAGCTCGTCGATGTTCTTGTGGCTGAGCTCTCCGTAGTCCTTGAAAGAGGTGGTATCAAAGTACACTGTTCCGTCTTTTGCCACGTAGGCAGCATTTCTGTCAACCAGCTCCTTTATAAGGTCTATCATGCCCTGAATCTCTTCTGTTGCCTTTGGATGAACGGCTTCCTCAATGTTGAGATCGGACATATCCTTTTCAACTTCCGAGATAAATCTTTTTGTGATATCAGAGCAGCTGACACCCTCTTCTATGGATTCCTTGATGATCTTATCATCTACATCTGTGTAGTTTGAAACGTAGGTCACCTTGTACCCCTGATACTCCATGTATCTTCTGAATGTATCAAAAACAATCATAGGACGGGCATTGCCGATATGGATAAAATTGTAAACCGTTGGACCGCATACATACATACGGATCTTCCCGGGCTCAATCGGCTTGAACTCTTCCTTCATTCGAGACATTGTATTGAAAATCTTCATAAAATTCTCCTTTGCCATTGGGAGGTCATGCAGGCCGTTCATCTCTGAACAGAATTCATCCGTAAACGGTACATGAAATAACGATATTCGCCCTGAAGGCGCGCCTCTTCCGCAGGCTTACATGCCAATTATTGTAATATTTTAGCCCTTATGAGTCAATAATAAGAAAACAGGCGCCCGGGAGTTGTTTCGCCTGAGCACCTGTAATTAGATTAAAAGTTATCGCTGATACTGATTTATGAAATCCTGGAATGCTTTAATGATATCCTCCGGATTGATATTGCCGTTATCACCGCTCTGACCGTCTGAGCCGTTATTTCCGGAATTGCCGTCATTGTTGTTTCCGTTCTGGCCGTTGTTTGGATCGTAGTCTCTTGAGAACGGGTCATTTTTTTCGCCTGAAGTACCGGCAGAACCGGAACCGTCCTTTGTGTTCGAAGAAGTTGCCGCTGATCCGAGAATAACCTCTACGGTCAGCTCATCGTATTTGTCGCCGTTTGGTCTTTGAACTGTCAGACTTACCTTTTCACCGGCTTTATATTTTGAAAGAATTTCTCCGAGCTCGTTAAAGTTGGTTACGCCCTGACCTTCGATGGCTGTGATGATATCCTTCTCGTGGAGATCATCATTCTTTGCATCTGAACCCTCTGTGTGCTTATAAACGAAAACACCCTGCGGCATATCAAAGCTTGCCGATGTCTGTGCGTCGATGGTTTTAACGGTTACGCCGAGATATCCGCGCTCTTCCTTGGAAACTTCCGAGCGTGTTTCAATTTTTGAAAGCTTTTCAACAACCTTCTTTGCTGTTGAAGAAGGTATGGAATAGCACATTCCCTCGATATCTGTTGAAGCTGATTTGGCAACATTGATACCGATGACCTCTCCCTTCATATTGAGAAGAGCTCCGCCGGAGTTGCCCGGGTTTATGGCTGCATCGGTCTGGATGAGACCGGTTCTTGAACCCTTGTTTGTGGCAATGTCTCTGTTCTTCGCAGAGATGATTCCTGTGGTTACTGACTGTCCGTAGCCGAGAGCATTACCTATGGCAACAACCTGTTCGCCGATTTCTGCTGCATCGCTGTCTCCGAAAGTGGCAATGGATATGGCGTTCAATGTCTTGGTAGGTATGTTTTCAAGCTTAATGGATAAGAGCGCAATGTCTGCATTGGCATCCGTACCTTTTATCTCGGCGTCAAGGGTTTCATCGTCTATGAAAGTTACTGAAAGAGACTCGGATGATGAGATAACGTGGTTGTTGGTAAGAATCAGAAGTTCTGTATCATTCTTTCCGATGATAACACCTGAACCGCTGGCCGGAATCTCAGTCTCATAGCTCTGATAGTCTCCGAAAATGGAGAAACCGTTCTGACGGTACTTCACCATGTTGGTGATGGAGACAACGGAAGGCATGGCGTTTTTAACCACGTCAGTAACGCCTGTGATATTTGAACTTGTGGCTATTCTTATAGATGTGTTGCTGCTGTTGTCAGCCGTTCCGGAAGTTTCCGGCTGTGCGGCTGTGTTCTCCTGAGGCTTTATTTCAGCTATCATGTCAGTGGACTGCTGATATGTGAAACCTGCCCGCTGTGCGGCTACATTGACACCTACCATGGCGGCGCCGGCAACTGCTCCGAACAAAACAGCTCCCGCAATAATTCCTGCTACTCGTTTCATTCTCTGTTTCCCTCCTGAAACTGTTCCAATATCGATTTCTGACACTTATGTTGTCATAGTATACTGATTCGTATTTTAATTTTCTTGTATGATACCTATATTATGTGTTCAATTTGTGTTCTCAATAATAAAATTTTCATATAGTGAAAAAGGGCATTTTTTGATTTATTTTTATACTCTTTTTAGAAATGATTTGAGGGTTCGATGCTATACTCTGTGTGTGTCTGAAACATGGAGGTTCAATGTATTATTTCATCGTAAATCCGCATGCGTCTGAAGGCAGAGGACGTAAAATCTGGGATCAGGTTCTCAGATATCTCAGTAAAACGCAAAATGCCGAAAACTTTGAGGCTTATATAACCGAAAAGATCGGGGACGCAAGGGAATTTGCCCATCAGTTGTCTGAGAATTGTCAGTTTGAAAAAACCATCACTGTTATAGGAGGGGAAGGAACCTTCAACGAAGTGGTGGATGGTATAAATATGGACTGTAATAAGGTATCCATTGCATATATCCCTACCAAGTCTGACAATGACATAGCCCGCTCATTCAGAAGAAAATACAATTTAAAAGCCCAGCTCAAGAGACTGTTCAGTGATTCCGATGAGGTACTTTTGGATTACGGAGTGCTTAACTGCTCTTCCCTGAACCGGCGTTTCGCCATCTGTTCCGGAATAGGTCTTGATGCAGCTATATTTGATGATATCTACGCAGTTAAGTGCACCTGTGAGAATCAGCCGAAAAAACTCAATCATATTAAAAAATTCAGATATCTAAAGACTATGATCAGGGAGTTTTTCAAGCTTAAGCCCACCAGAGGATACGTGATACTTGATGGTGAAAAGAGGCATGAATTTAACAATATCATGTTCATCTCAGCCCATGTACACCCCTATGAGGGAGGGTATCTTATCTGTCCCAATGCCAGCGGTGTTGACGGAAAGCTTGATATCTGTATAGTGAGCACCAGGCATAAGTGGCGTTTACTGTGGATCATGCTTTCCAGTGTATTCGGTACTCATGTTACCCGGACAGGATTTCATCTTTACAGATGTAAAGAGGTGGAGATACATACTTCAAATCCCCTTCCGGTGCATGTGGACGGAGAAGTTGTTGGAAAAAATTCTGACATCACCCTGAACTGCATCCCGAAGAAGTTAAGGTTAAAGATGTAAGTGATAAGCATTGCGAGGACTTATCACTGTAAAAAAGAGGAAGCCGGTACGAAAATCTGTACCGGCTTCCTCTTTTTTATATCTCTATCACACTAAAAGCGCAACAGCCTGGGAGCTGATGCCCTCGCCTCTTCCCGTGAATCCGAGACGTTCTTCAGTGGTTGCCTTTATGGAAACCTGACTTATGTCGATGTCCAGTGCCTCTGCCACATTCTTACGCATCTCCGGCAGATAGCTCATAAGCTTTGGCTTCTGAGCTATGATGGTTGAATCGATATTTCCGACTTTATATCCTGCTTTAGAAAGTATGTTTCCTACCTCACGCAAAAGACTTATGGAATCAGCGCCTTCGTATTTCGGGTCGTTGTCGGGAAAATGCTGACCGATATCGCCCAAAGCAGCCGCTCCGAGAAGTGCGTCCATGATGGCGTGGGTGATGACATCTGCGTCGCTGTGGCCTAAAAGCCCAAGCTCATACGGAATTGTAACACCTCCCAGGATTAGCTTTCTGTCCGGTACCAATTTATGAACGTCGTAACCTGTTCCTATTCTCATAGTTCTGCCTTTCTAAAAATTCTTTCTGATCGCATCAACTGCTGCCAGCATCTGCCTGTCTTCACTGAGAGTCACCATATACTCTTCCGCATTGCTGCCAAGTTCAACAGAGATGTCCGGAGTGATACCCAACCTGTGAATATTCTGACCGGATGGGATGTAGTAGTAATGAGTGGTGAACTCTACGGCAGAACCATCCTGAAGTGATGTAATGGTCTGGACTATGCCCTTTCCGTAAGACTTTGTTCCCACGATGGTTGCACGGCCATAATCCTTGAGACAGCCTGAGAAAAGCTCTGCAGCAGAAGCGGAATTCTGATTCTGGAGCACAACTATAGGGATGTCTATCTCGTGTCCGTCACCTGCATACCACTCCTGGCCCTTTCCGTTCTTGTCTCTGGTGTAGGCGAAAAGTGTCTTTCCCTGCTGGAATCCGCTGTTTCCGTCTGTGTACTTTGTGAGATCATCGGGAAGGATGTAATCGAGAAGTGATGAAGCTACCTCGATATCACCACCGCCGTTTCCTCTTAAGTCAATGATGAGTGCTTTTATCTTTGCTGTTTCAACAAGTGTGTCCAGGGCCTGCTTTGCCTGTCTTTCCTCCACATCATAGAAATTGGCAAAGGACAGATAGCCTACCTCACTTGGGGAAAGTGATGAAGTCGTATCGGAGGTTTCGGAAGGAAGATCCTTAAAATCGATACCAATCTCGTCAAGGGTTCCGTAGCGGATACGGGGAACCTCCACATTGCCTCTCGAAATGCGCATGGATATTTCCTGACCGTAAC
Source organism: Oribacterium sp. P6A1 (assembly GCF_000702885.1). GTDB lineage: Bacteria > Bacillota > Clostridia > Lachnospirales > Lachnospiraceae > Oribacterium. The sequence goes on from NZ_JNKO01000011.1 coordinate 43,274, forward strand.
GCTTTACCACGCAGTTAAAGGTGGTGCCGTCCTCACCCTGAATCAGATTGGGAAGCACATAGGAAATAGACATTCCGGAAATGTCTATTCCGTCAACTTTGTAAAGAACGTCTCCTACCTGAAGACCTGCCTCTTCTGCGGGGCTGCCCTCATAGACCTTTGTTACAACGATTTCATTGGTGCCCTCAAGCTGCTGGACCATGGCTCCTATACCATGATAGGTCGATTGTTTGCTTGATTTGCTTTCACGCATCTCTTCTGCGCTGTAGTAGTGGGCATAAGGGTCGTCGTCTGTCAGTGAAGCAAGCAGTCCCTTGTAAATATAGGTGGCTGCCTTGTCGGGATCCTCAGGGAAAAGGTAGTTCTGATCAAGGATACTCTGGAGCATACCAAGTTTCCTTGTGATGGCTGCCATATTGACGGAACTTTTGACCACACCGGCAGAACCGCCCGTTTCAGTTCCGGCATCAGCTCCTTCTGCTGCCAATGAATAGCCCTTGTCGCCTGTCTGAAGCTCCGATGCACTGGCCAGCGTCAGGGAAGCATTGCCCGCTCCGCGGTTGACCAGAAGATCGTTGAGGAAAGGCGGTATGCCGAAGAAGTACACATAAAAAGTGCTTCCTCCGATTATGAACATGACCGCAAGTCCCAAAAGGAAACCATAGACGAAGTCAAAGTTTCCGAAAAGTGGCTTCTTTTGTTTCTTTGTTGAATTTTCAGTTTCGTTTGTTTGATTTTTTTCTTCGTTTTGCATACAAACTATTATAGGTTGCGTTTTACGTAATGCCAAACAAAATTTTCATAAATCGTATAGTGTATGAAAAAAGAGAACCCTTCTTTAAAGGAAGGATTCTCTTACGGATAATGCAGGAATACTGCCGGCTTATGAAAACTGCTGTCATGTCATCAGATAGTTACAGGTAGCTCTCAGGATCCACATATGAGCCGTTTTTTCTGATCCCGAAGTGAAGGTGCGGGCCTGTGGAGTACCCTGTTGATCCCACGGCGCCTATGGTATCACCCTGGGATACCTCATCACCTTCTGAAACATTGAGACTGGACATATGCATATAGACGGTGTAGATTCCGCTGCCGTGACTTATCATGATGTAGTTGCCGGCGCTTGCGGAGTAGGTGGAAATGACGACCTTTCCTCCGGCAGCTGCTATGACCCTGGAGCCTGTCGGAGCTGCGATGTCAATGCCTTTGTGATAGGAGCTTGCACCCTCCGTCGGTGACTCCCGGGAGCCGAAACCGCTTGATATGGTACCGCTGGCTGGGCAAGGCCATTTGAACCCGCCGCTCATGGTTCGTTCCTTATATTCGGAACCGTTTTTCTCGGCCTTCTTTCTGGCTTCCTCCTCCTGACGGGCTATCTCACGCTCCATGGCTTCGATATTGGCCTCCTGGGCTTTGATGGCAGCCTTCAGATCATCAATGCTGTTCTGCTGCTCTTCGATTTCGTTTTCGGCACTGGCGATCTTTTTGCTGTATGCGGTGAGCTCTGCCGTTTTCTCATCGAGAAGAGCCTGTATGCTGTCCTGCTTTGCCTGAGCCTGTGTTCTCAGGTCTGTAAGCTGGGCGTTCTCAGCCTGGAGCTGGTTTTCTGTATCCTCCACCAGCTGTCTGGTCTCTTCGTATTCCGTCAGCTTTTCCCGGTCATAGCGGGTGATCCTCGATATGTACTCGGCCTTGTTCAGAAGATCGGACCAGCTCTTCGCATTCAGGATCATATCGATAAAGCTGGTGTCGCCTTTTTCGTACATGAACTTGATTCGGAGCTTCATGCTGGCGTACTGATCGGATGCCGTCTGGGTCGCCTTCGCGAGCTGTTCCTGGGTGAACTGGATGTCCAGCTGCTTCTTCTCAATGGAATCATTGATGGATATAAGCTCGTTTGTGATCTCAGTCATGTTCTGATCCAGTGCTTTTACATAAGCGGCAGTGTCGGCCTTCAGCTCTTCAAGTTCCTCTATCTTTTTGTTGACCTTTTTCTGCTCCGCTGCCAATGCATCTATTTTTTCCTTGCTGTCACTTATTATCTGCTTTGAATCCTTTATGGACTGCTGCTCTTTCTCTGCCGCTGAAACAGGCAGGGATGCACAGATAAGGGACAGGATGGTTATTACAGATAGTAATTTGAGTTTTTTGATTCCCGATATTTTCATAAGCATTTACACTCTTAGAGATTTCCTGATGGTAAAGAAGGATACTACAAAGCCGACTCCTACACCGAGGCCCATTGCTGCTGCCATCATTTCCGGGAAGATGGTTCCGATGGGAATAGGTGCAAAGAGGGTGCTTATACCGAGGAAGTGATCATTAACATAGGTCACTGCCTTGCCGTATATAAGATATATGCCTATGAGCGGGATGACTGCTCCTGCAAATCCAAGGACTACACCTTCAACAAGGAAAGGAAGGCGTATCATGAAATTGGTGGCACCTATCATTTTCATTATCTCATTTTCCTTGCGCCTGAACTGGGCCGCTACGGAAATGGTATTGGAAATAAGGAAAACAGAAACAGCAAGAAGGACTCCGATTATGACGGCGCTCAGTGATGAGATGAGTCGTTCCAGGGAACTGAGACCTTCTATCGCTGCGCTTGAGTAATTTATCTGCCTGACTATTGAAAAGCTGTAGAGCCAGTCCACTATACTCTGCTGATCTTCTATGTTGTTAAGGAATATTTCATAGCTTTGGGAGCCTGCAAGGGGGTTATCCTCTGCAAAGGCCTGAGCCATCAACTCGTTGTTGTGAAAATAATCTGTCTTGAATTCACTCCACGCGTCTTCCGCTGAGGTATAGTCTGCACTTTTGATCTCTTCTCTTTTTTCTATTTCCTGCCCCAGTTCCTTTACCTGTTCTTCTGTTGCATCATCATTGAAAAAAACAGTGATGCCTACAGTGGTCTCTGCTGTTTTTGCCATGTTCTGGACGTTGGTCAGAATGGCAAAGAAAAGGCAGAAAAGAAAGATACAGGCTGAAATGGTAGCGGTGGAAGCTGCCGAAAAAAGCTTATTATGGAAAAGGTTTTTGAAACCTGAGCGTATACAGTAGCTCCATGCATTTGCCTTCATCGTATTGTACCCTCCTTTCCTGATTTATGGTGTGGGCGATGAGAGCCCTTCAGACCGCGGGAAGTTTTTCCGGTATCGGAAGTGGTATCGTCACCGGTTTCGGTACTTGTGCCGGTATAGACATTGGCATCGGAAACAGCCCCGGTATTTACTGCTTCAGCAGATATTTCAACTGTGTCGTGTTTGCTGAGAATATCTGAATCATTTATATCTTCCTTTGATTTGATCCGGATTTTTTCATCGGCAGGGCTGTCTTCAAATTCGTCATCCAGCCAATCCTCTTCATTTTGCTCTTCGTTTTGATCGTCCTTCCGGTCTTCGTCCCAGTCTTCAACCCAGTCGTCAGTCCAGTCTGTTTTTTCTTCCGTTTCAAAAGTGTCTTTGGAAGTATCCGGTCCTGAAATCCGGTCTGAAATAATCTGGCCCATGGACATGGAAACAGTTCGTTTATTCATTCGCTCCACCATGGCTTTATCGTGAGTGATGATGATAACTGTGGTACCCTGACTGTTGATACGAAGAAGAAGCTTCATGATTTCTTCCGCATTTTCGTGATCCAGATTTCCCGTGGGTTCATCCGCTATCAGAATCTCCGGACGATTGACCAGGGCTCTTGCAATGGCTGTACGCTGCTGTTCTCCGCCGCTGAGCTGCCGCGGGTATGAATCAGCCTTGGCACTGAGTCCTGTAAGACTGAGGATTTTTGTTACATTCTCGAAAATCTCATCATCCGGCTTTCCGATGATCAATTGTGCAAATGCTATATTCTCGTATACAGTCCTGTCCTCCAGCAGTCTGAAATCCTGAAATACAACCCCGAGACGTCTTCTGTAGGCCGGCACCTGACTTCGTTTCAGCTTTTGGAGGTCTGTGTCGTTGACTACTATGCTTCCACGGTCTGCATCAAGTTCCTTCGTGAGAAGGCGTACCAGTGTGGATTTGCCGGAACCGCTTTTTCCGACAATAAAACAGAACTCTCCATCTCTGATGGAGAGATTTATATTACGGAGTGCATGGACTCCGGTGCGATATGTCTTTGAGACATCTTTAAGTTCTATCATATATGAATTCTTTCGTTAAATTGAAATTTGTATGTGTATAAAGCCATACGGATTGCTTCGTTGCTCTGCGACAACAGAAATCTCGAATCCACGCTATCGCGTTGCTTCTCGATTTCTGTTGTCGTATCAGATGCATATTCATCCATACAAGCGAGCTTGCATGGATGAATACGCGCCTGATACCGGACTTATACACTAATGATATAAAAAAGCCGGTTAAGGTGTAAACACCAATAACCGACTTTTATATTTCAATTATCTTAATAATGCGAGGATCAATAATCGATGGACTCCATATACTTCATATACTTCACTACCATAAGGGCGATCTTGAAGGTTATGGCGTCATCAAATACTCTCAGATCGAGACCGGTGGATCTCTGAAGCTTATCCAGTCTGTAAACAAGAGTGTTTCTGTGGATGTAGAGCTGTCTTGAAGTCTCGGATACGTTAAGGTTGTTTTCAAAGAACTTGTTAATGGTTGTAAGTGTTTCCTCATCGAACTCATCAGGAGAAATGGTTGTGAAGATCTCCTTGATAAACATCTTGCAAAGAGGAAGGGGAAGCTGATAAATCAGACGTCCGATACCGAGACGGTTGTATGCGATGATGTTTCTGTCCTCGTAGAAGATCTTTCCTACTTCGAGGGCCATCTTTGCCTCCTTGTAAGACTTGGAAACGTCCTTGATCTCGTTTACAACTGTTCCGAAGCTTACCCGTGCGTGGATCATGGCCTCTGTCTCCAGCATATCCAGGATGGTCTCACCGACATGGTAAAGCTCCTCTGCTGACTCGTTTGGCTTAACTTCCTTAACTACGATAACATTCTTCTCATCGACAGCTGTAACGAAATCCTTTGTCTTTGTTGCAAAAAGTGTCTTAAGTGCATCCAAAGCACCTGAATCGTTAGAGCCCTTATCTGTTTCGATGATGTAAACAACACGCTTTACGCCAATGTCTATATGAAGCTTCTTTGCGCGATTGTAGATATCTACAAGAAGCAGATTGTCGAGAAGAAGGTTCTTGATGAAATTATCCTTATCGAACTTCTCTTTGTAAGCTACGAGAAGAGTCTGGATCTGGAAGGATGCAAGCTTTCCTACCATGTAAACATCATCGGTGTCGCCCTTTGCTATAAGAACGTACTCAAGCTGATGCTCATCGAAAATCTTGAAAAACTGATATCCGCCTACTGCCTGGCTGTCTGCCTGGGAATCTGCAAAGGAGGATACCATAGACTCTGTGTACTGCTCATCTGAAAAAGTAGAAGAAAGAATCTTGCCGTCGATATCAGCGATAGCAATATCAACTCTTGTAATACCTTTCAGTGAGTCAATGGTGCTCTGTAAAACCTGATTTGAAATCATATGTTCTCCTATCTTAACGGAAAAAAGAAAAATGTCCGCTGTTACCCATAATTAATTGTATTTTACTAAAATCAACATTTAAGTTCAAGGTTTCTTTATAGAATAGAATAATTGACAAAAAGATTCAAGTAACAATCTGCTTTTTGTTAAAGACAAATTGCCTATTCTGTTATTCGGCAGTATGAGAGGTTTTAATAACAAATTGCAAAAAGCTCTTGGGGACTTTAGGGATGAGTTCTCGTACAACCCGCAGAGCTTTTTACATAAAAAGATCCGAAGCACTTTCTGCTCCGGATCTCTGAAAATCTTAGTTTGTGATGGTCTTCTCTGTCTCTTTGTCGAAGACGTGGATCTTTGACTCGTCGATGGCGAATGTAACATTGGAACCTGTACGGGCAGCTGTCTTAGGATTAACTCTTGCAACCCATGAAGCATCTCCGAGATCGAAGTAAAGAAGTGTCTCAGCGCCGAGCATCTCGTAAACCTTGATCTCTGCCTGAAGTGTCTGCTTTGGATGAGCTGCTACGAAATCAGCCTCATCGTGAAGGTGCTCAGGTCTGATACCGAGAGTAACGGTCTTGCCTACATATCCGCCTTCCTTAAGCTTGGCAGCCTTCTCCTTGCTGAGGGCGATGGTGTGACCTGCGAATGTAAGTGTTACGTCGCCGTCCTTCTCAGCACACTCTGCATCGATCATGTTCATCTGAGGTGAACCGATGAATCCTGCAACGAACTTGTTGCAAGGTGTATCGTAAAGGTTCTCAGGTGAATCAACCTGCTGGATGATACCATCCTTGAGAACAACGATTCTTGTTCCGAGTGTCATAGCCTCTGTCTGATCGTGAGTAACGTAGATGATAGTTGTCTCAAGAGACTTATGAAGCTTTGCGATCTCTACACGCATCTGAGCTCTCAGCTTTGCATCGAGGTTTGAAAGAGGCTCGTCCATAAGGAATACCTTAGGTCTTCTTACGATTGCACGTCCCATAGCAACACGCTGTCTCTGTCCACCTGAAAGAGCCTTTGGCTTTCTGTCAAGAAGGTGCTCAAGGTCAAGGATTCTTGCTGCCTCATGTACCTTCTGATCGATCTCATCCTTAGGAACCTTACGAAGCTTAAGACCGAATGCCATGTTATCGTAAACTGTCATATGAGGATACAGAGCGTAGTTCTGGAATACCATCGCGATGTCTCTGTCCTTAGGTTCTACATCGTTCATTCTCTTTCCGTCAATCATGAGATCACCGCTTGAGATATCCTCAAGACCTGCGATCATACGGAGAGTTGTGGACTTACCACATCCTGATGGTCCTACGAAAATGATAAACTCCTGATCCTTTACATCAAGATTGAACTCCTTAACGGCAACGAATCCGTTAGGATACTTCTTTGTGACGTCTTTAAGAACTACACTTGCCATAATTGTATGTCTCCTTATCAGCTATACATCTAGTACTATTTGCGGTTTTTATCTCCGCTGTTTCGAACTATCCGTATAATACTCTAATAGATTTTCAATCTCTACGGCATTGCTAGCCAAAAAGGTACGTCAAATTTTAGACAAAGTGTCAGTGGGAAAACCGGTTTTGTTAATAAAGACAAAAAATCGAAGTTTTTGTAATCTTAATCTTCCCTTCTTTCAGCAATTTGCCTACGGCACGCTTAAATGCGGCCTTTGACATGCCGAAATCCCGCTGAATTTCGTCAGGTTGTACAGTTTTGTCCGTGTATGGTACATGTCCATCGAACTTTTCTTTCAGAATGGCAAGTACGTCATCGGCATTTTGCTCATAAAAATAGGTCTTGATTTTGTCATTTTTAATAACGGTAGCGTCTTCGTGCTTTCTTGTGTACATGGTAGCGGCAAGACGCTGGGAGTGATCCACATAAAGATAAACCTCTATGGTGTCACCTTTCTTTATGTCGTAGCGCATTTCGTGATATGGAAGAAGGACGTCTCTCTCCAGTCCGATATCAACAAATGCACCGATGTTGGTAACATCCTTTACCATCACCTTAGCAATCTCCCCCACTGACATGAGTGGTTTTTTGGTGGTTGCTATAAGACGGTCACGGGAATCCTTATATACGAAAACCTCGATCTCGTCTCCTGTGCTCTTTCCGTTTGGAACCTGCTTTTTTGGAAGGAGTACGGATGCGCCCTCCTCATCCTGCAGATAAACACCGAAATCCTTCTCGCGTGCTATCTTGAGTGTCTGTATCTTTCCTAATTCGATCATTTGAATTCCTTTCTATGTTTTCGTCAGATTTTCAGATCTGACCGGTACTGTTCAAAAAAGTGATAAAACTCATCTTCTGTATGGATACTTCCGACGATTTATTTTGGTTCTGACTTATGAGAATTCTATATTGCAGTATACTTCTCCTGCTTCGTTTTGGAGACTTACGACTACACTTCCGTTCTCTGTCTGTCCGTATCTGGGGAACATGATATCTCCCAGAACTGCGGCCTTTCTGTATTCTGCCCTGATGCGGCCGGAGGTAAAGTGTACCTTCCCTTCCGTTGCTTTTGTCAGGACATCGTCTGCAATCCGGATGTACTGGGCATTGTTCACATGGTGATTTGTGTCAATGTGATGCTGCTCTATTTTTATGGCCTCTCCTGTGGTGAGCTCCTCCGGTGCCGTCACTCTTCTGTCGCTGACCGGAAGTTTAAGGACATCATTTATCCCGCCAAAGGGGTCTATCATGTTTGCTTCTATTTTTACGGGACGCATGCGCTCCGTATCGAAGTTGAACCAAAGGCTGTCTGCTTTCAAAAGAAAATTTCCCGCCTTGTCTTTTACCCAGAAGTTACGATGGGCAAGGACGCCCCTGAATTCATGAGGGCTTGTTCCGATAGATATATTTTCGTACAAACGAGGCATACGTTCAATATAAATATCCCAATAGCTGAGAAGCCATGCCCTGTGAATCTCATTGAGATAGTCCACCGTAAGACCTACATCTGCAGAATGAAAGGTGCTGCAGTCCTGAAGATAGTTCACAAGGGCTGTTATGGTAATGTTTTGGGTCTCATCTGTTTCTGAATAACGTACTCTTGCATCAAATTCGTACATGGTGTTCCTTTTCTTATAAACGAATAAAGCAGGTTCAACGTTCCCGCTAAACCTGCTTTTATACTTTGGGTTTTAGGGTCTTTCGTTCGCTTCGTTTATCTGCTATCCGGTCCAACAGAGTCAGTTTGGCGGAAAATCCGCCGTGAGTGATGTCGATATATTAAGCTCATTCAAAGATAAAATCAATAGATATCTTTCTTTTGAACAAGACTTTTTTTATTTTTTATAAAAAGACGGACATGCCGAAAAGTCTCAGTTCTTTCCGCGGTAAATCCAAATAATCCAAAATACTGATGTTATGAATCAGGCATTGAGTTCGGCTGCATCTATCTTGAAGCCTTCAAGCTTTGAAGTACAGTTAGGGCATCTTGTTGCCTCGATTTTGATCTCAGACTTACAGTATGGGCATTCCTTGGTGGTTGGAGCTGCCGGAGCCTCAGGCTCTTCTTTTCTGAGCTTGTTCATTCCCTTTACAAAAAGGAAAACCACAAATGCCATAATAAGGAATGATATGCCCTGGGTTATGAATTTTCCGTAACCGAAAACGGCACCTTCCTCCACAGCGGTGGCATAGACCTTTGTTGTCTGTCCTGCCAGAGGGATGAACATGTTGTTGAAATCAATTTTGCCGGTGAAGATGGAAAGAACAGGCATCACCAGGTCGTCAACCACACTTTTTACGAGAGATGTGAATGCTGAACCGATGATCATGCCGACTGCCAGGTCAATCATGTTTCCTTTTACTGCAAACTCTTTGAACTCTTTGATGAAATCCTTCATTTTTATCCCCTTCTGCCCCTTGCAACACCACTTGTATAAGTCCTGACCGCAACGACCTGCTTACACATTAAAAAAGAAACCGGAGCAACGTAATTTAATAGTTACATTTTACTCCGGTTCCGGTGAAAATTCTATGAAATTTAGAGATGATTTTATTTTGACCGTGTTTCTCTCCAGTGAAGGAATTCATCGAGATTCATATCATTCAAAGAATCATACTCCCTGTCGGTTACATTATCATCCTCACTGTCATTTATGACGTAGATTGTTATCTCACATTTTTCGCTAATGGCCTTAAGCTCCTTTTCCGATAAAGGGGGAACCCGGTTGTAATCGTAATAATTCATGTAGGGGCCATCTTCTTTTGCTTTATTAAAGATGCTGAGATTTATTTCGGTGCTTGGGTCTGAGGCACCATAATGATAAAAGTTTGATATGGCATCATTTCTCAGAGTTTCAAATCTGTCGATCAGACTTGCGTATTCTGAGGCCTTTTCTTTAGGTATGCAGAGTTCAAAACTAAGATATGCCCGGTCCTGATTATAATCGGGAACCTGCTTTCCCAAATCTTCTATAGTTACATCCGCCGAGTAATTATAGTGAAGGTATCTCTCCGGAAAAAGCTCATGCGGCAGATGGCTCAGTCCGAAGCCCTCCGTTGTCCATCCTGCCTTTGCAAAGATAAGTGTGGCTGCACATGCACAGATGAAAAATGCTACAGGCTTCCAGGTTATCTTCAGGGTGCGTTTGTACACAAAGGATGCAACGATATATATGAAAAACAGCAGGAGGTATGCAAACTCAAGTCCGTTCATACTGTCTGAAACCACCGACCATGCGAGTGAAAGGAGGATAAGTATAAGGTAAGCATTGATAATAAACGGATATGACAGCGCTTCATCAGATATCTGATCGGTTCTCTCTGCCTTTCTGTTTATGAAATGGATTTTGAGTATGACTAAAGACAAAAGTCCGTATACGAGCTGCACCACAATATAGTAAGGATTGAAGATTTCCTGCCCACCGTCATTGGGAGCCAGCAGGTATTCCAGATTGTTGAAGAACAGAGTTGAGGGGGACAACAGAGTTCCTATACGATATATGAAACTGTCGTAGGGAACGAAATTGCCTGCAATCATGGAATATATAAAGGTCGTTACGGTGATCATAACCACTGCCGGGAGGATGGAATAGGCTCCTATCATGACTATGCCGTCAAAGACGGAATTTGCAAGTACGTAAACCGCTGAGAAAAACAGTATCAGAACCAGGAAGGAGTATGCTGAAAAAAGCTGTATAAAAACCAGAGTTCTGATTCGGACAACGCAGTTAAGCCTGGCAGCCCATACTATGAGGGTTCCCAGAAAAAAACTGCCGTAAGCCATCAGCCATGTGAGCACAACAGTGGTTATGAGCTGCTCTTTTCTTGAGACCGGAAGAGCCAGGTACATGTCAGCGCTGCTTTTTCTGTGGATGTAGGAAAAAAGCAGGACCGGTATGGCGGCAGTGAGAAAAACAGAAAGGACTCCGCCGATATTGGTACTGAGCTGAAAGGTGTCCAGAGGATATTCGGGGTCATAGCTTGTGAAGGAAATGAGCTGAAATGCTATGCATATAAGAGTGAAAAACAGTATGGATACCTTACGGCTCTTTATCAGCCATTTAAAGTAGTTTTTGTTCATGATTTTTTGCCTCTGCTTTCTAATTCGTATATGAAAAGCTCCTCGAAATTTACCGGAAGCACATTTAAAAGTATGGGGTTCATGGCTCTCAGTTTCTCTTCCACCATAACTTCATCCCCCCTGATAACCAGTTTATAAACCTGACCTTCCTTCTCGAACTGAAGGATTTCGAGATCTGCGAAATCATCCCGGGTCATGTCTTCTCTGAACGCCAGCTGGTATTTGTTAATGTTTCCCTTGGACTCTGTCAGGTCTCCTCCGCTCATGATGCTTCCGTTTTCAAGCATGGCAAAGCTGTCACAGATGTCCTCCAGTTCCTTCAGGCTGTGAGATGAGATGACGACGGAAACATCTTCGTCTTCCAGAAGGTCTGTCAGTGCATTTTTGAAATGAAGTCTTGCCAGGGGTTCCAGACCATCGTAGGCCTCATCGAGAAGCAGAAGCTTTGGATGAACGGAAAGGGCGAACATCAGTGATACCCGGCGCTTCATACCCTTTGAAAAAGTGGAAATGGAGGCTTTCGGATCGAGCTCAAACATACTCAGGTACCTGCTGAATGCTGATTTGTCAAAATCGTACATGCACTCGTAAAAAAGCTTCAGGCTGTTGATGGTGGCTCCCATTGGAAAGTAGGCCTCATCACTTACGAAGGCTATCTTTTTCTTTGTTTCCATGTCGTAATAGGTGCTTTTTCCGTCAAGGGTTATGACGCCTTTTTCGGGAGCGTAAACTCCTGCTATGGAGCGGAGCAATGTTGACTTTCCGGCACCGTTTACGCCAACAAGACCTGTTATGGATTTGTCGGGAACTGTGAGGCACAGATCCTTAAGAACTTCTTTTTTCTTGAAATTTTTTGATAGATTTCGGATATCAAGCATTGTCATCCTCCCCGTATACCCTGTTGATGGCTTCTATCAGCTCTTCTCTGGTTATACCGTTTTCTTTTAATGGTTTTATCAGCGCTTCCATCTGAAGCATCTTTGAGTTTTCCATACTTATCTCCGCAACATAGACGCCCTTTTTGGGCAGATTGTAAACGTAACCCTTCTGCTCCAGCTGTGCATAGGCTTTTGCCACTGTGTTTGGGTTAATGCCGTTTTCTGTAGCCAGCTGCCGGACAGAAGGAAGCTTGTCACCGGGATTAAGTACCCCGGCTTCTATGAAGCTCAGTATCTGGGCCTGAATCTGCTGAAATATGGGCTCCTTACTTTGTAGGTTTAGAAGAAACATAGCTATCTCCTGTTTTCTTTTGCGTCATTCATGTTTTTATGGGATTCTAAAATGCAATTATTTACAGAGCTTTTGATGATGTTCTCATGAACCATACCGCATCTTAAGAAATCAAATTCCATGAATGATTCCACAGATTACTGAAAAAAACGAATCTGTATCATTTGTATCAACTGTATTAACTGTACTACCTTGTGGGTATAATTCAATAGTCTTTTTTGAAACTTAAGAAAATATTGCGTGGATTGAAATATAAAAAGAAATGATTATACGAAGAATTTAAGATAAGCCTGTTATCTGATTTATGATTTGAATTTAGGACTATGGGAAAGAATCATAATCTGATACTGCATGGGGGTATAGATCAGAGATTCAGCAACGGTATTTTCACGCAAACAAAAACCGGAACAATCATGTTCCGGTTTCACTAGCAGCGCTACCAGGATTCGAACCTGGGAATGACGGAATCAGAATCCGTTGCCTTACCACTTGGCGACAGCGCTATATGAAATTTTTAACTTGTACTGCTACAAGAGCAGCGCTACCAGGATTCGAACCTGGGAATGACGGAATCAGAATCCGTTGCCTTACCACTTGGCGACAGCGCTATAATATGTGTCGCTTCAAGCGACTTGTATATACTACACTAAGGCTTCAGTTATGTCAACAATAAAATTAATTTTTATGATTAATGCCCGCAGAGAGAAAATCCGCGGGCATGTTCTTATTTCTTTGTTATATCAGAGAACCCATCGGTGAATTCCTGGGTTCCGTCGGCTTCGATCCACATGGCATCGATCCGGCCTACTCTCTCACTGTTTCCGAGGGAACTGGTTCCTTCGGAAATTGACTTGATAAGGGTTTTTCCGTCTTCAACGCTCATACAGAAAAGTGCTGTGGAAAGAGCGTCCGCAAGAGCTGAATCATGAGTCAGGATGGTGACACTGCGGTGATACTTTGCAGGATACATGGTGTCTGGGTCTATTATGTGATGATAACGCTCTCCGTCCACCACATAGTAACGCTCGTAGTCACCTGATGTAACGAGAGAAGCATTCTCAAGATAAGTAACTACCGCGTACTGGTCTCCGGTCTGATTGTCCCTGAAGGTTGGATTCTCAACCGGGCATACCCACTTCTCTGTATTGTCCTTTAATCCTATGGCGCGGAGGTTTCCTCCAAGATTCAGCATGAAGCTGTCTGAACCGGCTCCCTCTATAAGTTTCGCAGCATCCTCAGTGGCATAGCCCTTTGCAATTCCGCCTACATCAAGGCTCATTTCCGGATCCTTAAGAAAAACGGTTCCTGCCTCTTCGTCAATGATTACATCATCGATATTGGTGTGCTTTGCGGCCTCTTTAAGAGCTTCTTCATCAGGAAGTTCACCCTTTGAAGGGTCAGCCATTCCTATCTCGCGCTTCTCGTGCCAGAGACGAAGAACTGCGCCGTAGGCGATGTTCAGCTTTCCGTCTGTGAGGGTGTAGATTTCTTTTCCCCACTTAAGGAGTTCGATGAGTTTCGCATCTACCTTCACAGGTTCCTTGCCTGCATTGTCATTGATGGTTTTGATGTTGTTGATTCCATCGTAGTCGTTGTAAATATCGAATAGCTGATGCTCCTTGAGAAGCAGTTCGTGAGAATCCTTGTATCTGGATTTGAAAGTATCTTCGTCCGCTTCGTAGCCTATCTCCATGGAGACAGTGTCGAAAACGTCCAGGAACTGAGCGTTGTATCGCTGTTTTTTAGCGGAAGTCTGCTGTGCGTTTGAAGCTGATTCATTAGATACATTTCCCCGGGACTGTCCGTTTTGCTGACCGGTCTGTCCGCAGCCTGTTGATGTTATGGCAAGTACTGCTGCTGTCATAATCGCTGCAGCAGTTTTAAATCTTTTTTTGAATAAAATCTTTTTCAATGCTGACCTCTCTGATTTTTGGATATCACTTATATCATATTAAAACTCAGCCATTATAGCACAAGAGCCGGGATTTTGCGGATAGCAATGACGGGATTTATATAAAAGTAAGTTTAAATGACTTCAGTGATTTGCCATTTGACTTTGATGTTCCGGTGTATTATATTTTTTAGGTACGATTTTTTGGAGATGTACCCAAGAGGCCGAAGGGGGCGCACTCGAAATGCGCTAGGTCGGAAACGGCGCCAGGGTTCAAATCCCTGCATCTCCGTAATGTAAAAAACTCAAAACCATCGGGAATCATGATTCCGTGGTTTTGAGTTTTTTTATTAACAGTAGCATTACTGATATATGATCTTTCAGCCGGGGCAGGAACTATTACGATACTGTCATTCCTAAAGAGAGATGATCTTGAGCTTCGTAACAGGCTTCGCACGAAGCTGCCGGGGATTATATGTATTATGGTAAATGTCATAATGATTTTTATAACTCTTTTTATAAATGACAAGAGTATATACAGGGAAAAATAAATCAGCCTCGCCGGTTGGGCGAGACTGGTTTTGAATCAAACTACCTTTGTGGTCCACTTGGTGCAGTCCCAGATGTCTGTTGCGATGTCTCTGTAGAATTCGGGCTCATGGCAGACCATGAGGATACTGCCTTTGTACTCAAGAAGGGCTTTTTTCAGTTCTTCCTTTGCATCCGGGTCCAGATGGTTTGTGGGCTCGTCCAGAACCAGAATGTTAGATGGACGGTTCAGGAGCTTGCAGAGACGTACCTTGGCCTGCTCTCCTCCTGAAAGAACACGGATCTTGCTTTCTATATGCTGGCTTGTGAGCCCGCATTTTGCCAAAGCTGCCCGGACTTCGGACTGATTAAGTCCCGGGAACTCATCCCAGATTTCCTGAAGACTGGTGTTGTCATTGTCACCCGCAGTCTCCTGCTCGAAATATCCTATGTCGAGATTGTCACCAAGCTCAACTTTTCCGGAAATGGGCTCGATAAGTCCGAGAAGACTCTTGAGAAGAGTGGTTTTTCCGATACCGTTGGCACCTGTCATGACTATGCGTGAACCGCGCTCAAATTCAAGGTTCAGAGGGCTTGAAAGAGGCTCATCGTAACCGATAACCAGGTCATGAGTTGAAATCAGGTACTTGCCGGGAGTTTTTGAGTAAAGGAAATGGAACTCGGGTTTCGGCTTTTCCTGAATCTTGTCAATACGCTCCATCTTATCCAGCTTTTTCTGACGGGACATGGCCATATTTCTCGTGGCAACACGGGCCTTGTTTCTCGCCACAAAATCCTCAAGATCCGCTATCTCCTGCTGCTGGCGTTTGTAAGCGGCATCCTGCTGAGCCTTCTGGGCCGCATAAACCTCTTCGAAGTGGTTATAGTCTCCCACGTAGCGGTTAAGCTGCCTGTTGTTCATATGATAGATAATGTTTATGACGCTGTTCAGGAACGGGATGTCATGGGATATCAGGATGAAGGCATTTTCATAGTCCTGAAGATACTTTTTGAGCCATGCTATATGATCCTCGTCAAGGTAGTTTGTGGGCTCGTCCAGAAGCAGGATCTCGGGCTTTTCAAGAAGAAGCTTTGCAAGGAGCACCTTGGTTCTCTGTCCGCCTGAAAGTTCTGTTACATCCCGGTCAAGTCCCAGATCCAGGAGTCCGAGAGCTCGTGCCACTTCATTGACTTTGGCATCTATAAGATAGAAATCATGGGCTGTGAGAAGCTCCTGAAGGGTTCCTGCCTCATCCATGTACTCAGCCATCTTCTCTTCGGAGGCTTCAGCCATCATGCCGTAAAGCTCATTGCAGCGTTCATCCCAACGGTATAGCTCGTCAAATGCGCTCTGAAGGACGGTTCCGATGGTCATTCCTGCCTGAAGCACCGCATGCTGGTCAAGATAACCCACCTTCACGTGCTTTGACCACTCTATCTTTCCTTCGTCAGGCTGCAGTTTTCCTGTGATAATGCTCATGAATGTGGACTTTCCTTCACCATTGGCACCCACAAGGCCGATATGCTCTCCCTTTAAAAGCCGGAAGGAAACGTCATCAAAGATGGCGCGGTCGCCGAAGCCATGGGTCAGGTGTTCAACATTTAAAATACTCATAAATATAAATACTCCGTTCTGCCGGATTTCCGGCAAGTGCTGGGAAAAATCATCTTAGCCGACACGAATGGGTTCTGTGAAGTACGTTATCCGGAGAGTCGGCCTGTTCAGTTCTCGTCAGTGGAAACATCAGTCCGGTGGGATGCGCTTCGCGCGGGCCGGTGCTATGGCAAGTCTCCTTCCGGAAACTGTCACAGGCCCAGAAGGACTGACATTAAATTCCGGATTCCTGCGGAAGCTTCCGCGAGAAGCTTTCACGAGTCTGGTGTGGCATGTCATATTTTTATACAAAAGAAAACCAGTATCAAGTTTCCTTGAATACTGGTTTTATGCCGGTAGCCGGGGTCGAACCGGCACGCCCATCACTGGGCACGGGATTTTAAGTCCCGAGCGTCTGCCTATTCCGCCATACCGGCAGCACCAAATTATAATATAAGATATTTGGCTGCTTGTCAATAATAAGAAATATTAATTATGCTCCGGCGAAGAAGAAATACTAATTATGCTCCGGGACCGCCTGAGGGTCCTGCGGTGTCTCCCGCCGGAATTCCGCCCGGTCCTGCAGATGGGCCGTCGGAAGGTCCGAAAGAATCACCCGAATTATCCCCGGGATGTGACGGGAATTTATCCTGAGAATCTTCGGATTTTCCGGTGTTCTCAGAATCACCGGCTGTTTCTTTATCTGCCTTTTGTGAAGAGTCTTCTTTACCGGAATCGGTTTCTTTATCTTGTGCCTCTTCCTTCTTAGTCTCTTCGGCAGTCTCTATCTCTTCTATGGTCTCGGAAGTGGTCTCCTCTTCTGTTTCTGCCTCAGTGGTGGTTTCAGCTTCGGTTGTTTCCTTTGTCTTTGTTTCTTCGGCCTTTGTTTCCGTTGTTTTGCTTTCGGAGTCCTTCTTCGTTTCTGCCGCTGTTTCATCGGAGGCTCTGGTGATTCCGGTTCCGCCTCCTATTTTCGGGATGTCGGCATTCTGAAGCTCGCCTATTCCGGTTTTTTCCTGAATATGGGCGGAGATTTTCTTAACTGTATCATTCAGAGTGAAGTTTGCAGCGTCATCACCGTAAAGGAAGGGGTGAAGCTGCAAAACGTTTGAAGCCAGGGTTGCCGGAACTACCACGTCCATCTTTCCGACGAGAGTTGTATCTCTTGAGAACGGGAAGCCAACAGCATTTGCCAGATTATAATTCTTGACATTCTTTGCCATATCCAGCACATCATCAAGGCCTATGCTGGTCTTTACCTCTGACATCACCGTCATGGCAGTTGCTGCCAATGTCTTCTTATCCGCTGTTTTGGCCTTCTCTATAGCGAGCTGCAAAACCTTACGCTGACGGGCTGTACGGTTGAAGTCTGTATCCATGAGACGGAGTCTTCCGTAGGCAACAGCCTGCACACCGTCCAGATGGTTCATTCCGCTGTGCTCAAGCTGTACCGAACCAAGTCCGGTGGAGTTTACAGTCTCAGTGATAAAAGCATTGATATACTTGAACTCTGAGTCACTGATGTCGAGATCAATGCCGCCAAGCATGGTTATTCCCTCTGCCACCGCTTTCCAGTTGAAGGTTACGTAATCATCGATATCAAGCTGCAGATTGCGCTCCAGTGCCGCTATGGCCTGCTCGTAGCCACCCTTGAAATAGGCCTCGTTTATCTTGTGGTAGTTGCCTTCATCATCGATCTGGAGGTAAGAATCCCGGTATACGGAGGTAAGATTAACATCTCCGGTCCTTCTGTTGATACTTGCCACCATGATGACATCACTGAGGGCTCCGGCGCCTAAATTTCCGTCACGGGAATCCACACCGAAAACCGCTACTGTCCAGTATTTAGGCTTCATGAGATTCTTTATCTGGCTCCATGCAAAGAAGCCTCCGACAATTACAAGCACACATATAAGAACAGTTGCTATAATGCGTTTTACAGGGCTTTTGCCTCGTCTTCCCGGGCGAATAACGGAACCGGATGCAGTGTTTCTGCCGCGTGCTGCCGAACCATTTCTGACTGAACCGGGACGTACGGTATTGTCTTTTTCGTAAAGCCTCTCGTTTTCAAAGGCCTCCTGTTCAAGATCAGCCAGATTCCTGTTTACGGCGCTGCTTCTGTAGCCGGTATTTCCGGATCTGCCGGGATTCGGTCTCCTGTCGGCTGATTCCGCTCTGTATCTTCCGTCATAG
The DNA here is from genome assembly GCF_000702885.1 of Oribacterium sp. P6A1. Taxonomy (GTDB): domain Bacteria; phylum Bacillota; class Clostridia; order Lachnospirales; family Lachnospiraceae; genus Oribacterium. The sequence continues at coordinate 61,763 of NZ_JNKO01000011.1, forward strand.
CTTTCGTCGTATCTGCTGCCTGATGATCTTCTTCCGGTATGATTTGGAACATCTATGAAATCATCCTCGTATGAAGCTTTATTTCTTTCCGACCGGGCACGCATTTCTGAAAGGCGTTCTTCGGAACCCTTAGACCGTGCTGTCCTTCGCGGAAGACGGGAAAACTCGTCGTAATCTGAAGTTTTCATAATATCTCCATTCCTCTGTTTTGTGCTTCAGACTATCTGAAGCCTTGATGGTTTGAGTACCATAAGTATCTGTCATTCAAATGGATGCCTGCATGACTCATTCATCCTGACATCTGTTTAAAGCAGAGGAATTATAGCAGAGTGCCAATGGGAAAAAAAGCGTTTTAACAGTATCGACAGTGGAAATTAAAGCGAAATTAATAAAAGATGTGAGTGTCAAAAGTCGATAGCGGCCCCCTTCGTGCTTCCGTTTATATCAAAAAAAAGAGCTCCGCGTCGCTGCGGAGCCCTTTCGTAAACATTATACGTATCGAAAGATCGATTACTTGATTGTTGCTGTGTTGAGAAGCAGCATGCAGAATACCAGTGCGAAAAGAGCAACTGTCTCGATGACACCGATTACTACGAAGTAGTTTGCGGTACCCTTTCCGGTAGCGCCAAGAGCGTCAGCAGAAGCTGCTGCAGCCTTGCCCTGGAAGAATGCTGAGAATCCGATTGCGATTCCGCCGAAGATACCGATACCCAGTGAAAGAGCCGGATCAATGGTTCCTGCGTTCCATGCACTTGCGATGAAGTTCATAAGAAGGAAACCGTAAATTGTCTGTGTAAGAGGTGCACCTGCAAAAGCTGTCATGATGAATGGAGCCTGCTTGCCGGCTGCGTAGCACTTCTTCCATGCTCCTACTGCTGCCTGTCCTGCCATACCTGCACCAAAAGCTGATCCTAATGCAGACAGACCAAGTGCTGCTGCCATACCAATATAAGCGATATTCATAGTCTTTCTCCTTTAAATTTAGATTTGAACTTAATTCTTTATTTTATCGTTCATTTTAAATGGATCATACGCTGTACCTGTCCACTCGAGACCAACCTGTCCGGAGAACTCAAGTACGTTAAGACGTACGCCATGAACTACTACTGAAAGGATACACATAACGATATTTATTACGTGTCCGATGATCACAACTATAGCTCCCGCTATGATGAGCGGTCCTGAGGACATACCGGCTGCCATGTTGTTGAAACTCTGTGAGATCGCAAGACCTGCCATTCCGACTGCAAAAAGTCTGATGTAACTCATTACGTTACCGAAACAGCTGATGGTGTTCAGGAAGCTTGTGAATGCTCCTCCGAGACCTGCCTTAACTCCCTCAGCAAAGCTCATTCCCGGAGCCATGCCGCTGAAAAGAACTACAAGCACGAAGCCTACGCCGATTGCGGCAAAGACCGGTGCGATCTGGATGCTCTCTCCTATTACCAGGTAAAGTGAAAGGAGATACATGCCTACGATGGTGATCATCCATCCTATATCCGATACAAAGCTTAGATCCTTTTCTCCCAGCTTCTTCTTAACAGCAAGCAAACTTCCGACTTCCATCTGAAGTGCTCCGATTGAGAAGGAGAATTTCATGATGTTGCTCTGCTGCTCTGCTCCGGTAAGTCCGAAATATTCAGGATAGTTCGCAAATCCCGGAAGTACCATCGCCTTTAAGACAGGTACGTTCATTGCCGATTCCATACCGAACCAGGTTCCTGTAACGGCACCCCAGATAACGGTTGAAATAGAAAGGACAAGAAGCAGGAATACAGGTGTTGTAAGCTTCTTGGTCTTTGCAATAATTGCGATGGCGGCAATCAGGAAGATCATTCCGTATCCTCCGTCACCGATGATCATCGCGAAGAACAGTGCAAAGAATATCAGGAACCAAAGCGAGATATCCGCCTCTCTGTAACCGGGAAGGATTCCCAGCATATCGTAAAGCGGTGAAATAAGCTTAGTCACCTTGTTATAACGGAGCTTTGTAGGGATGGTTTCATCTTCCGGTGAAACATCTTCTACGGCATAAGCCCAGTTGTTTGTCTTGGCACCCGCCTTGAATGTCTCGAGATCGACTTCGGGGATATAACCGGAAATCCAAACCAGCTTTTCATCGCATTCTGCTGTCTCACTGGCGGAAGAAAAGTCTTCTTCGTTCTGAGCCTTCAGCATCTGAGCCTGGAAGCTGTTTTCATATGCGGCTGTATCTGTAAGTGTCTTGACACATTCGGATTCTTCCTTTCGGAAAACATCCATATCCTTACGGAGTTCATCCAGTCCCTTTTCGGGAAGGGAGAATTCCGTAGCCGGAATATCCGGCGGAAGTGTTCCAATTACTGCAAGTGTATCGGTCTTTTCTACTGATGCGAGTCTGATGGACTTAATGTTCTCGTCCTTAAGTATCTGTTCACACTCAGCCTGACCTACCCTGTAAAAATGGAGGTCGAAGCCGAGCTTCCGGAGCTCTCTTACATCAGAAGGAGAAAAACTTCCCCAGGGCTCAATTCTTTCAATCTCGGCCGCGGTACTGGATATCTCCTGAGAAAGACTGTCTTTTTTACTGAGCGCCGCTTTGGCACTCTTGTACATTTTGTCAAATGCTTCGTCAGAAAGAACCGGAGGAACCGGGGTTTCCTTTGATTTCTTATCCGGCGCATAATCGAGAAGTCGGGAAACTGTTTTTGCAAGATCACTGAACTTTTCTGTTGCAGCGTGGGTTGCGCTCTTCCTCTCTTTAATGTGCAGGAGACCTAAATCACGTAAGCCCTCCAGCATTTCATCTTTATGAGAAACAGTGGTAACGACGTGGACCATTTTCATCTTTTCTATCATCGGCCTACCTCCACAAGTTTCTTCTTTGAAATCTTTCCGCGTACAACTGCGGCAGTCTGCTGGTCACCGAGATAAACACCGATGACGCGGATATTTTCCTTTGCCTCCGGTATCTTGACCTTTTCGAAGAGGTTTACTCTCTGTGATGTGGAGCGAAGCTCCTTATCCAGAAGTTCAACCTGCTTTCTTAAGGTAGATACCAATGCATCCAGACGCGCAATCTCACGCAGTTTTATAAGTGCAGTATCGACCCATAAAGGATAGTCATCAACGCTGTAGGATATGTCCTTGAAGGTGAGCTCCTTGAAAGCCGGGAGCTTTACACCGGCGATGTTCTCAGTCGTAACAATTACTTTGTCAGGCTGCACCAGGTTGTTCAGCTGCTTCTCTGCGTCGAACAGGGTGTTCTCCGCGAAAACAGCGATCCATTCATCAAGGTTTCCTATCATATCCTCACGCTCAGACTGCTTCTTTTCAAGATCAGCCTTTATCTGCATGATTACCGACTGAAGCTGCTGTTTCTTTAGCTGCAGGGTAGGCAGATAACGTTGATACTGTTTCAGGTGATCTTTCTGCACTTTCTGTTCATTTTTAGTGAGTTTGATCGCCATAAACTGCTCCTTTAATCATCCAATGTCTTTGGCCATCTTTCCTTGATAAGACTTGTCTTAAGACCGGTTTCGTTAGGCTCAAAGCAATCTGCAAGGATTTCCCATCCGAGATCAAGAGCAGCTTCCAGCGGAATGTTTACACTGAGGTCCATAAGCTTGGACTCAAACATTTCACCATACTTAAGAAGCTTGTCATCCCATGCACTCATGGTAAAGCCCATTGACTTCTTCTCAAGACTTTCCTTGTACTGTGCATAAAGCTTGATCATACCATCCATCAGTGCACGATGGTCATCACGGGTCTTGCCGTTGACGTTCTGCTTAAGTCTGGACAGAGAACCGAATGGCTCGATATGTCCGTTCTTTAAGTAGAACTGACCCTCTGTGATATATCCCGTGTTATCAGGTACAGGGTGGGTAACGTCATCACCCGGCATGGTAGTAACACCGAGGATAGTGATGGAACCTGCGCCTTCGATGGCAACCGCCTTCTCATAACGGGAAGCGAGCATACTGTAAAGGTCTCCCGGGTAACCACGGTTGGAAGGAACCTGCTCCATGGTGATTGCGAGCTCCTTCTGAGCATCACAGTAGCTGGTCATATCTGTAAGAAGTACAAGTACCTTCTTGCCCTCAAGAGCGAACTGCTCTGCAACGGCAAGTGACATATCAGGAACCAGTGTACTCTCAACGGTAGGATCCGCAGCAGTGTGAATGAACATAACTGTGTGGCTCATAGCGCCGCCCTTTTCAAGGGTGTCCTTGAATGACAGATAGTCATCATACTTAAGACCCATACCACCGAGAACGATTACGTCAACCTCTGCCTGAAGAGCGATTCTTGCAAGCAGCTGGTTGTAAGGTTCTCCGGATACTGAGAAGATAGGAAGCTTCTGGCTCTCTACCAGTGTATTGAAGAGGTCGATCATCGGGATACCGGTACGGATCATCTTCTTCGGAACGATACGCTTAGCCGGGTTGAATGAAGGACCGCCGATATCGATCATGTTATCCTTGAGAGCAGGGCCGTTGTCTCTTGGAACACCTGCACCGTTAAAGATACGGCCTAAAAGGTGCTCTGAGAAAGAAACCTGCATGGGTCTTCCGAGGAAACGTACAGGATCGTTAGTACTTACACCCTGAGCGCCTGCGAAGACCTGAAGAGAAACCATATCTCTGTCGAGCTTGATAACATTGGCATAGCTGTCACCAACGAGAGCGAGGTCTCCGTTACGGATGCCATCGGCTCTGACGGTGATAACGTTGCCGACTATTGACTCAATTTTTGTATATACTTTCTGCATAAGACCTCCTAAGCTAATGCCTTTGATTTAAAGAAATCTGTGATCTTATTCTTCTGAGCTTCAAATTCAGGTGTTTCAAAAACAGTTCCGTGCCAATCAAGGAATTCCTGTCTTAACTGGTTGAAGAAAGAACGGATCTCATCTTTATCTTCGAGGTCATATTTAAGCATCAATGCTTCGTAGAGAACATCGAATTCAATACGCTGTCTCTCCGGAAGGCATGCTGCATCGATAGGATCAAATGAGTTCTGCTGCAGATAAACGGCATCCAGCAGCTCACCCTTCTGATAAGTGATGTAGTCTTCTGCTGTGGTACCTTCCTCACCGATAACCTTCATCATCTGGTTGATCTCGATACTTCTGCGGAGGATTCCGCGGGCCTTTTCAACGAGATCCATATCGATGATTCCCGGATACTTTGACCAGGACTCCATAGGGTCGATGGCAGGATACTTACGTGCATCGGATCTTTCACGGGAAAGTCCGTGGAAAGCACCTACAACCTTAAGAGTTGCCTGTGTAACAGGCTCTTCGAAGTTACCGCCGGCAGGTGATACTGTACCACCGATGGTTACTGAACCAATAGAACCATCCTTCAGACGAACCTTTCCGGCTCTCTCATAGAAGGAAGCGATGGTTGACTCAAGGTAAGCAGGGAATGCTTCCTCGCCCGGGATTTCCTCAAGACGTCCGCTCATCTCTCTCATGGCCTGAGCCCAACGTGATGTTGAGTCTGCAAGAAGGAGAACATTGAGTCCCATCTGTCTGTAATACTCTGCGATAGTTACGGCTGTGTAGCAGGATGCTTCTCTCGCTGCAACAGGCATGGAAGAAGTGTTACAGATGATAACTGTTCTTTCCATAAGTGAACGGCCTGTACGAGGGTCATCCAGCTCAGGGAATTCTGTAAGAACTTCAACTACCTCACCGGCACGCTCTCCGCAGGCAGCGATGATAACGATATCCGCTTCTCCGTTTTTAGCCTCCATGTGCTGAAGAACTGTCTTACCGGCTCCGAAAGGTCCGGGTACACAGAAGGTACCGCCCTTTGCTACAGGAAGGAATGCATCTACGCATCGAAGCTTCATGATAAGCGGCTCATCAGGCTTCAGTCTCTCTTCGTAACACTTGATAGGCTGCTTTACAGGCTGAGTGATGACCATGGAAAGCTCCTTCTCCTCTCCTGCGCCGTTTGCGATAACGCAGATTGTGGAACGGACATTGTATGAGCCCTTTTCCTTAATAGACTTAACTGTCCAGTCACTTCCCTTTAATGTGAACGGAACCATGATACGGTGGGTGAAGATACCCTCCGGAACAGTTCCGATAGTGTCTCCTGCGGAAACCGGGTCTCCGACCTTCGCTACAGGAGTGAATTCCCAATCCTTATCCGGGATAGCGTCAAGGTATACACCTCTCTGAAGGAAGAAACCGCACTTTTCTGCAAGCTCAGGAAGTGGGTTCTGAAGTCCGTCATAGATCTGAGTCAGAATTCCCGGTCCCAGATCAACGCTCATCAGTTCTCCGGTGAATTCTACCGGATCCCCGATTTTGATGCCGTTTGACATCTCATAAATCTGCATACTGGCTACACCGTTAGTAATACGGATGACCTCGCCCTTCAGGCGCTTATCGTCTACAAGAATATAACCAACCTCATTCTTGCGGACAGCACCTTCAAAGCTGACATTCGCCAAGTTACTGTTGATGCCAGTCACATGTCCTGTTACTGTTTCCATATAAGTCTCCCGATAAATTTATCAAAATTACAAATTGTAAACACGCTGCTGTACCTCACTGAGCAGTTGTCTGAATTCCGAAGAACCCTTGTCGTGATCAAAGCAGCCCTGACGTTCAAGTAATTTCAGCTTCATGGCATATCCGAACAATACGTGATCGTCGAACATGTGAAGTCCTACAAGCTCGTCAAGCTGCTGGAATTCATAATCCAGCATGATTTTTTCTGCTTCGAGGGGGTCCTTTGCTGCCAGTGCGGAGCTTACAACCTGAGCAGTCATGAAGTCCTTATTTGCCGGAGCGGGATAAGATTTTCCCAGTTTCATGCTTCGCTGATAATTAAGCTCTTTAGTCAGTGAACCATAAACGCGGTTCCACTCCTTTACGAGAGGACCGTCAGTTGAAGAAAGTGTAAGATCCTTAAGGAGTCTGTACTTATCTTCGCTTACTGTTGACACACACAAATCAAGGAATTCCTGATAGCTGAGAGGCATTTCTCCGTCACTTCTGAGTTCCGGCAAGCTCGATACTAGATAATAATATGCAGCCATCATTCACCTCCCGTTAGATGTCAAGGTTTCTGAAGTATGGCATCACCATCTCGGCAATTTCAGCTTCGGTACAATCAAAATATCCGGATCCATCCTTCGCTGCGAGACGGAATCCTGCCTTGACGCCCTTTGTAGGTCTGATCTCAAGACCATCCTTGATCTCCTGAGCCAGCTGGCTCTTTAAAGCATCTGAAACCTCAGCTATCTCTGCGGTGTACTTGGATACATCCTCACCGGTGACAGCTGCTTTGATAAGTTTTCCGAGAGCCTCTCCGGTCAGCGCCTTTTTTACGTCGTCCTTGAGAATTTTCTCGTATGCAGCCTGTACCTCTGTCTTAAATGCAAGCACAGCATCCCGTTTTGCCTGCTCGGCGCTGACAGAAGCACTTTCCTTCATGATTCCGATTTCCTTTTCAGCGGAAGCCTTCACACTTTCAGCTTCTGCCTTAGCATCGGAAACAATTGCATCTGCTTTTTTCTTTGCTTCTGCAATGATAGATTCTGCTTGTGCGTTGGCAGCATCGATACCCTCTTTACGGATCGATGTGACCAAATCCTGAATCTGTAATTCCATAAGTTTCCTCCTAGTAAAAATCGATACGCTTTTGATCATACTTTTCTACACTTATCGCTTGTGCCACAGATAAAGCTAATGAAATTGCATATTAGGAATGTCTGTGCAAGGAATAAAGAGCAGATGCCGCCTGCCTGCATCTGTTCCGGGAAAAAGATGCGGTTTGACAGCTTACTAAAAAGTACATCGGCGTTTTACGGAATAAAATTAGTTTTCACAAATCATAAATGCATAATAATTTTAAGTGAAAAAGAAATTAATTTCTCCGTGTCGATGTATACAACGATAAATTCTACACCAATTTTTTAACAATGGCAATAAAAGTCAGGACTGTGGTTGGACAGAATCCTCTATTTTGGCAAATCAGAGCAGGTTTTTATTGGTGCTTATGTACAAAAGCCAGAAAGCTTCAAGCAGGCAGGATGAAACCTAATCCCAAATATCTACTGCGTATTTCACAAATGTGGTAGGATGCTGACGCTTTATGGAGGGGTACAGATAATGAAGTGGGGAGAGATTGTTAATATAATAACGATAAAAGCCTTTAATGGATTCTATAAGTTTTTATCCCGTGTTTTTTAAAAAATACATAGAAAAACGTATAAAAAAAGAGAAAACTCATCCCCTATAAAGGAGTGAGTCTTCTCTTCTTGGTCTATAGAAATTATTTTCTATCAGGCGTTGGCTGTATCTTTAGGCTGCTCTGCCTTTTCAGCAGGAGCTGTTGCCGAAGCCTTGGCTTCTACAGTTGCTTTTGCCTTATCGGCTGTAGCAGGTGCTGCCGCAGCGGCCGGTGCCTTGGCACCATCAACAGGAGCCTTTGGGGCAGCCGGTTTTACCGGACGCTTACCTGTTATAGCGCCTACCGGGCACTTCTGTGCACAGATGCCGCAATCCTTACACTTGTCATTCATGACTGCAAGACCGTCGATAACGTGAATTGCATCGAACGGACAGTTCTTCTCACACATTCCGCATGCGATACATCCTACGGCGCAGGCATCCTTAACAGCTTTGCCCTTAAGATGATTCTGGCAGGAAACGATGTGCTTCTTCTTATAAGGAACGAAATCGATGATGTGCTTAGGACATGCCTTAATGCAGGCTCCGCAGGCAACACACTTTTCCTTATCTACCTTTGCTACTCCGTTTACTATATGAATAGCATCGAACTTACAAGCCTTAACGCAGGAACCGTATCCGCAGCAACTGTACGGACACTCTTTCTCGGAACCGTTAGGTACTACAGCAAGATCTGAACAATCTGCGATACCTGTATAGTGGAAAGCCTGTTTTGCCTTTGAACAGTCACCCTGACATCTTACGTAGGCAACCTTCTTATCTGCTGTATCGCCTGCAGCATCGGTTCCCATGATGGCAGCGATCTTCGCTGCTACAGGTGCGCCTCCTACAGGACACTGATTAACAGGAGCAGCTCCGGTAGCGATAGCCTTGGCACAGCCGTCGCAGCCCGGGAATCCGCAGGCACCACAGTTATTACCCGGAAGTGCCGCTCTTACCTTTGCTTCTGTCTCATCAACTTCTACCTTGAACTTCTCGGAAGCAACTCCGAGGAACAGTCCAAGTATCAAACCGGTCGCGCCGACAAGGCCGGCAGCGACAATAATAAATGTTACTATCATGTCGTTACCCCCTTATACCAATCCGGCAAAACCGAAGAATGCTATGGCCATAAGTCCTGCGGTAAGAAGTACGATGGGAGATCCCTGGAAAGACTTAGGGATGCTGTCATTGCCCTCAATAACGTTCTCACGGATATATGCCATCAGGATAAGAGCAAGTGCAAATCCGATGGATATACCAAGACCATAAACAAGACACTCTGCGAAATTGTATCCATAAGTTACATTGTTCAGTGCAACACCAAGTACGGCACAGTTTGTTGTGATAAGAGGAAGGAAAACACCGAGGGCGTCATAGAGACCCTTCATGTTCTTCTTCATGAACATCTCAACAAGCTGAACAAGTGCAGCGATTACAAGGATGAATACGATGGTGGTGAGGTATTCAAGACCATCCTTCAGTCCGAGAGCCTTGCACAAAGGAGATGATGCAGCCATGAATGCCACGTAGATCGCGTGGGAAACCAGGGATGCAAGTACGATTACGAAGATAACGGCTGCGCCCATTCCCTTTGAGGAATCAACCTTCTTCGAAACACCGAGGAAAGCACAGATACCGAGGAACTGAGCCAGTACTACGTTTGATACAAGTGAATATTTAATTGCTATTAACAGTAAATCTATCATGCTCATGCCTCCTTCTTTACGTCAGAAGCTGGAGCTTCTACCTTGTTAAATGCACCCATTACATCACCGGATGTAACGAACTCAGGAACTTCCTGTCCGCCGTTTGTTGCTGAAGGAAGCTTAAGCTTGTTCTGGATCGCTGCAAGGAACGCAAGAACGATGAAGGCTCCCGGAGCAAGTGCGAAGATACCGATTGAGAACTCCTCAGGAATAAGACGGAAGTTGAAAACAGTACCCTTACCGATGATCTCACGGACAGCGCCAAGCACTGTTAATGAGAATGTGAATCCGATACCCATGCCGAGACCGTCACAGAAGGAAAGGACAGGAGTATTGAAAAGTGCATAAGCCTCTGCTCTTCCAAGGATGATACAGTTAACTACGATCAGAGGAATATAGATACCCAGTGACTCGTATACAGCAGGTGTGTAAGCCTGCATAAGAAGCTGTACGATGGTAACGAGAGATGCTATAACTACGATCTCGCCCGGGAGACGTACTCTGTTAGGAATTACGTTTCTTAAAGCAGAGATGACCATGTTTGAAAACATAAGTACGGCAGTAGTGGAAAGACCCATACCGATGGCATTGAACGCACTTGTTGTTGTGGCAAGTGTAGGACACATACCAAGCATAAGAATGAAGGTAGGATTCTCCTTGATGATGCCGTTATAAATTCTTTCAAGATACTTATTCATTTATCACGACCTCCTTCACTTAACGATATAGTTCTGTACAAATTCTGTTGCCGCATTTGTTGAATTAACAACAGCTGTTGAAGTCATGGTAGCACCGGAGATGGCATCGATTTCGTTCTCTCCTGCTCCGCCGCCCTTCTTGACACTTAAGCTTGTGCCCTTTCCTGCAAACTGCTCATAGAATGCAGGCTCAAGAGCTCTCTGGCCGAGACCTGCTGTCTCAGGAAGAGTCTCAGGGAAGGAAATACCTGTTACCTTGAGGTCGGAATCAACACCGATAACGACTACAACGTTTCCGCCGTAACCTGCAGCCTGAGCCTTGACGATATATCCGATCTCAGCTCCTGATGCATCCTTTGCGGCTACTACCGATATAAGCTCTGCTCCGCCGTTGTCTGCAGAAACAGTTCCTTCTGTCTTTGCGGTCTCAAGAGCTTCAAAATAGGTTTCGTCATCATAAGTCTCCGCAGCCATAACCTGCTGGTAGGAAGCTATGGTGGAAGCATTGTTAATAGCCTCGATCTGATCTTTGGTCAGGCCATATACGGCACCGAGAAGAAGTCCCGATACAAGTGTGATGGCTGTAAGGATGAGGGCATCTTTTACAAATGAATCTTTTTTCATTTCTTATCGCCCTCCTTTCCGAATGCTGCCGGTATTGTCTTTAAGTTGATGACAGGAACGATGATGTTGGTAAGGATGATGGCATAGGATACTCCCTCTGCTGAACCACCGAAAAGTCTGAAAAGACCTGTCATGATACCAAGGATAACACCGTAGATGATCTGTCCCTTTGGAGTGATGGGTGATGTAACATAATCGGTAGCCATAAAGAATGCACCGAAAATGAGTCCGCCGCCCAGAATCTCGCTTAAGAGATAGGTCATGTCAAATCCGTGTCCGCCGAACAGAAGTGTGAATACTGCTACTGTTCCGATATAGATAAGAGGAATCTTCGGAGAGATAACCTTCTTGATGATGAGGTAAGCTGCACCGAAAAGCAGGCAAAGCTTTGATACCTCACCGATGGTTCCGGGAATACGTCCGAGGAACATGTCGAAAAGGCTGATCTTTGCCATATCTCCGCCTGCCTTAAGGTAAGCAAGAGGTGTTGCACCTGAAAGCGCATCGGCACCGATTGTTGTCCAGCCTGTCATCTTTCCTGCGAAAGAGATAAGGAGGAAACATCTTGCGCCGAGAGCCGGGTTCATCCAGTTCTTTCCGAGTCCGCCGTAAAGCATCTTGATAACGATGATTGCAAATACAGCACCTACGCAGGGAATCCATACAGGGATGTCAGGCGGGCAGTTAAGAGCAAGGATAAGTCCTGTTACTGCTGCTGACCAGTCGCCGATGGTGATGGGAAGCTTCATGCACTTCTCATATAAATACTCTGATAACACAGCGATGGCTACGGTACAAAGTACAACAAGTGCAGGATTAAAACCCCACTGGATGATACCGTAGAGAGTTGTGGGAATCATGGCTATGACAACGTCACGCATGATCTCCGCTGTGGTTACTTCATCACGAATGTGAGGATTTGAGGAAAGATTTAACATCTTATTCATTTCTTCACCTCCTCAGTAGTTTTTGTTTCAGCGGCCTTGGCCTCTTCTGCTTTTTTCTTTTCAGCAGCTGCTTTACGCTCTGCGTTGACGCGGCGCTTCATTTCCTTGAAGCCCTGTGTGAGAGGTCTCTTGGCAGGACATACATAAGAACAGCATCCGCACTCGATACATTCCATTCCGTAAAGAGTTGAGAACTTTTCTGTATCCTTGCTGAGGGCAGCCTTCATGAGCATGGTAGGAATGAGGTTTTCAGGACATGCCTCTACACAACGTCCGCAGTTGATACATGCTGTTGTAGGCTGTGCTGAAACCTGATCATGAAGAAATGCAAGTATAGATGAGGAATTCTTTGCAACAGGAACATCCAGCTTGAAAAGAGGGATACCCATCATAGGTCCGCCGCAGATGATCTTTTCAGGATCACCCTTGAAGCCGCCGGCCTGGTCGATGATCTCCTGATAGTTCATGCCGAGAGGAACCTTGAAGTTACCCGGCTTTGCTACCGCATCACCTGTAACTGTAAGAATCTTGCGAACCAGTGGCTTGGATTCGCATACAGCCTCATAGATAGCAACCATGGTGTCGGCATTGTCAACGATGCAGCCTGCGTCAGCCGGGAGCATGGATGAATTGATCTTTCTGCCTGTTGTTGCGAAAATAAGCTGACGCTCTCCGCCCTGTGGATATTTGGTTTTGAGAGATACAACCTCGATCTTTGACTCGCCCTGTGCCTTCTCGGAAAGGAGTTTGACAGCCTCAGGTTTGTTGTCCTCTATGCAGATAAGTCCCTTTGCGTTGGGGAAAATAGAGAGCACAACTTTAAGACCTCCGATGATCTTCTCAGGGGTCTCCATCATGTCTCTGTAATCAGATGTAAGAAATGGCTCGCACTCTGCACCATTTACAATGAAATAATCAATCTTGTTGATATCCTTAGGCGCGAGCTTTACGTGTGTCGGGAATCCGGCACCTCCTAATCCAACGATACCGGCATCTTTAACGATGTTGACGATTTCCTCACGGCTGAGCTTTGTGTAATCTCTGGCCTGACCAAATCCCTCGATCGCTTCATATTGCTGGTCGTTGTCAACGACGATTGCGTCTACCATGGCTCCACCGGCTGAAAGTCGCTTCTCGATAGCCTTTACGGTACCTGAAACGGAACATATAACCGGGCTGGAAATGAATCCACCTGCTTCAGCAAGCTTCTGTCCTACAAGGACACGATCTCCCTTGGCCACAAGTGGCTTTGCAGGAGCACCAATATGCTGAGAAAGCGGATATACCATGAGTCCCTGCGGCTTAAGCTCTACTATAGCCTGATCCTTTGCAAGATCCTTGCCGTCATAGGGATGAACGCCACCCTTAAAAGTGGTAACACCCATGTTCGTATACCTCCCAAAATAATTTCATAGACTGTTAGTATTATAACGAAACTTACCAATCATAACAATAAAAAACGTAGATGTGTACAGTATTTAGTGCATATTTTCTACAAAAATATTGTTAAAACTTTGTCGTTTTCTACAAAAATGCAATACGGAGATGCGAAAAATTCACGGCTTTGGGATATTGTATACAATAATACAAAGAAAACCCCCGCAAGGAATTCCGGCATTTAACCTGTTCTTGGAAAAAACGATAAGAATACAATGATACACACGGCGCTAACAGCATATATATCGGAAGAAAAGCAGTTAAAGATTACATGATTATGCAGAATGTATTGTATTTTTATGATTATTTAAAAAAGGAGAACGTGACAGCGCCACCTTCTCCTTTTGGTTATGTTTGTTATATAAACGTTTATGTATTCATCCGTCGAGTATTGATGGATAAGTGGTCCGTAGTTTTCTGATACCGGACTCAAACATTATCATCACTCTACTGTTACAGATTTTGCAAGGTTCCTTGGCTTATCTACATCAAGACCCTTGGCAACACTCACATAGTAGGCAAGAAGCTGTAAAGGAATCACTGCAAGTGAAGTTGAGAAGTACGGATTTGTTGTTGGAACATACACTGTAAAGTCGGCTGTGTCCTCGATGTTGTAGTTTCCGTAGGTTGTGAGGCCCATGAGATAACCGCCTCTTGACTTCACTTCAACCATATTTGAAACCGTCTTCTCAAAAAGCTCAGGCTGAGTGAGGATTCCCACGATGAGCACTCCCTTATCGATAAGGGAGATGGTTCCGTGCTTCAGCTCTCCTGCTGCATAGGCCTCGGAGTGGATGTAGCTTATCTCCTTAAGCTTAAGTGAACCCTCAAGACCGATTGCGTAGTCAACTCCTCTTCCTATAAAGAATACGTCCTGGGCATTTGCCTGCTTTGCGGCGAACCACTGTATACGCGCCTTGTCCTTGAGGATATCTTCGATCTTCTCCGGAAGTGCCTGAAGATCATTTATAAGATCTCCGTAAGTTGTCTCGTCGATGGCTCCTCGTACCTTTGCGAACTCCATGGCCAGGGCATATCCTGCGATAAGCTGTGTTGAATAAGCCTTTGTTGTGGCTACTGCGATCTCAGGACCAGCCAGAGTATAGAATACATTATCGGCTTCACGGGCGATGGAAGAACCGATGACATTAACGATACCCAGAGTCTTCAGGCCTCTCTCCTTTGCCTCCCTGAGAGCCGCAAGTGAATCTGCTGTTTCTCCTGACTGGCTGATGATGATAACGAGACCATTTGGATCCAGAATAGGATTACGGTAACGGAACTCTGATGCAAGCTCTACACGAACCGGAATTCTGGCAAGACCCTCGAGCACATACTGGCATACAACGCCCACATGGTAGGCTGAACCGCAGGCCACTATATAGATTTGGCTAATGTTTCTGATCTCGTCTTCACTGAGACCCACACCGCTTAAATCCAGCTTTCCGTCCTTTAAAACAGAGTTAATGGTATCACGGACTGCTTTAGGCTGTTCGTGGATTTCCTTCATCATGAAGTGCTCATAGCCGCCCTTCTCTGCTGCCTGGGCGTCCATCTTGATCTCAACCAGTTCCTTTGTCACAGGCTCCTGATCAAGTGTGAAAAACTCGGCATTACCCTCTGTGAGCTTTGCAATCTCCTGATTGTCAATGTAGTAAACGTTCTTACAGTACTTTAAAATGGCAGGAACGTCAGATGCGATATAGGTTGAACCGTCCTGAACACCGATGATCATAGGTGCGTCTTTGCGGGCAACGTAAATCTCTCCGGGACAGTCTGTAAACATGAACTCAAGTGCATAGGAACCACGGATGCGGACCATGGCGCGGGAAATGGCATCAATAGGTCCCTGACCGTACTTCTGATAGTAGTAGTCAACAAGGTTTACTGCCACCTCTGTGTCTGTCTCTGAATAGAACTCATAGCCCTTCTTCAGAAGCTTGTCCTTTATCTCCTGGAAGTTTTCGATGATACCGTTATGAACTGCAACAACCTGATGATGGAAGCTCATGTGAGGGTGAGCATTGGTCTCGCTCGGTTCACCGTGTGTTGCCCATCTGGTGTGACCGATACCGCAATCGCCCTTAAGTGCCTTACCGTCATCTGTCTTCTCGGAAAGGTTCTTGAGACGTCCCTTTGCCTTTACAACTTCAATTTCTGATTTATCGTTTCTTACGGCGATTCCTGCTGAGTCATATCCTCTGTACTCAAGCTTGCTGAGTCCGTCCAAAAGGATAGGTGCCGCCTGTTTATTTCCTACAAAACCTACAATTCCACACATAATAAAAAAATCTCCTCTCTCATTGAACAAAGATAATGTGGGAAGATGTTGATAATTGTTGCTGATATTCCGGATATATATCATTATATCCTGCTCTTTACAGAATCTTTAAAGAAACAACGCATCAAAACAATCAAATCATAATTGTTAAATAATGCCGAGCTTATTATCAACATATCAAAACCGATATAGCAAATCTTTCCGGGACATCATATACCTGAATCCTTAAAGGAATCTGGAAAACAGAGAATTCCAAAAGAACAGATCAGGTTTGAATGCAACAAAAGAAAGAGGCTGCTACACCGTCTCTTCTACACATATATCAAAATGTCAGTGAGTGAGAAAATTTCTGTTACGGTTTTGATTCCGCTTTTTCTTTTTTCTCTTTCGATTCACAATTCCGTGACAGCATCCGCCGAGTCTTTCGATAACTGTCATCCTCGTCGACCAATTACGGTCCTGGCGCTAACGAGAGACGCTTTCCTCCAAATGTCCTGTCTCCTGTTTGGACGTAATATAACATAAAAATCAAAATACGGCAAGTAGAGGGAACAGGGCGGAAGGCATAGGAATCCTACTGCTTTTCATTCAGTGAGCTGTCAATTGACGCATATACGGCTCGTATGGCATCTTTGTATCTTTCCTCAGGCACCCCTATCAGGAGATTCAGTTTTCCGGCTCCCTGATTTATGGTGCTGATCTCAATACCGGCTTCATCGAGAGCGTGGAGGACCTTGACATTGGCATCACTGGTCTCTGTGCCTCTTTCTCCCACAACAGCTATCATGCTTAAGTTTTCTTTGATGCCGAGGTAGTCGGGGCTTAACTTTGTTTTGATTTCTTCCATAAGCTCAGCCTTGCATGGCTCCAGAAGATCACTTCGGATAACCAGGGTAATGGTGTCGATACCTGTGAGGCACTGCTCGAAGGGAAGCTTACGCTCCCTGAGTATATCCAGCATAACGGCGCTGAAACCTGAACCGTCGCTGACCATGACCTTTTCCACCTGAATCACAGACATACCGAGGCGACCGGCAACTCCCACCACAGGGTACTTGATCTTTCCTTCCGGAAGTTTTCTTACGATGGTGGTTCCGGGATCATCAGGACTGTTTGTGTTCCTGATATTTATGGGAATTCCGAGATTTGATGCGGGAAGAACAGCATCTGTATGGAGAACTGAGGCTCCCATGTAAGAAAGAGTACGAAGCTCACGATAACTGAGATACTCAACTGATTTTGGAGAATCTACGATACGGGGATCCGCAGCCAGAAGGCCGGAGACGTCAGTCCAGTTTTCATAAAGGTCAGCCTGTATGGCGCTTGCCACAAGGCTTCCCGTAACATCGGATCCGCCCCTTGAAAAGGTATGGATCCTCCCCTCGGAATCAGCCCCGTAAAAGCCTGCAACAACAGCATTTTTAAGAGGGCGGAGAGCAGCACTCATGGCACGTTTTGTCATGGCAGCATCCAGGGTTCCGTCTTCATTGAAGCATACACACCAGGCGGGATCCACAAAGGTAAATCCGATGAATGCCGCAAGTATCCGGGAATTCAGGTATTCCCCTCTGCTTGCCATATACTGACTGTCAGGCTCTTCACTGAGATGTTTTCTGATAATGTCTATTTCATCATCCAGAGTGAAATCAATGTTCAGGGCATCTATGATATCCTGAAAACGTTTTTTTATTTCAGTTAAGTCCTGATCATAATCCTCTCCGTTTTTTGCATGCTGATAACATCTTAAAAGCATGTCGGTTACCTTTATATCCTCCGGAAATCTTTTCCCCGGAGCTGATGCCACGATGAACCTTCTTGAAGGATCCTTTTCCAGGATGCGTTTTATCTTTTGAAACTGTACGGCGTCAGCAAGAGATGTTCCGCCGAATTTTGCCACAACTGTTCTCATAAATTTCCTCTATATAAATTTCAAATCAGATTGGATCTTATCCAAGAAGTAGCTGTCATTTTTCAGATTATCCATAAATCTTTATCCCATCCTTAAGCACTTCCTTTAGCAGTGCTTCGTTGTTCAAAAGCTGCTTTACGTCCAAAAGATCAACTTTCTTATGAAGGCTCTCTCTTAAGCGTTCAGTCATTTCAAAAAAACGAAGTCCTGTTGTTTCTGTATATATCAGAAGATCAATATCACTTTCTTCCGTCGCTTTTCCTTTGGCATATGAACCAAAAAGGTAGCAGAAATCAACCTTGTAAGTTGCAAATATCTCTGCACACTTTTCTTTGATTTCTTCAAGTCTTACTATACCATGAGTTTCATCCACTATGTTTATCTTTTCCAGTTCCTGAAGGAGGAACCTATATTTGGGATTGCCTTCTTTATTCGGATCATTTTCATACATAACATAGGAGCGTAGTGAAACACCAATCCTTCTGGATGCTTCCTGCTGAGTCAGATTTTTTTCGATTCTGCGAAGTTTTAGTTCATTCATCTTTGCATTCCTCTCTACTATTATAGTATGCAATAATTACACAGTTTAGTCCAATAGATAATGCAAATAATGCATATAGCCTATCTTTTTAATATGCAAATAATGCACATTGATTATTATGAGACATGCAAAATATTTGACTCCAGCTCTCTTCCGCTGTACTTCGTATTTTCTATCATACTTTTCATCCAGGGTCCGTAATTGTGATTCCAAAGAGCTTTCAGCATATCATCATAAACAGGATCTGCTGTGAGCTCTGCCCTGTGTTCTGCAAGAGAGCCTTCTTCATAGTACCTGAAAAATCTGTTTATCAGGTTAAGGATGTTGCCCTTTTTAAGACCTGTCACTCCCTCCTTTTCCAGAAGTTCTGATAATGTCTTATCCATGAAATTCTGGCTCTCCAGTTCCAGCTCATAAAGCTTTTCTTTTACAGAAGTGCCGTATTTTGAAAAGTCTACAGGTTCAGCGCTGTAAACCAGTCTGTCACTGGCTATGGCAAGATTTCCCATGAGATGTTTTCCTGAAAAGGGCATGCCGCTTAGGATTTCCCAAAGTCCCTCCTCTTCCAGAATATACTGGGAATGCATATGACCTGTTATGGCAAGTCTGACACCGCCTTCACGCAGCAGCCCGGCTAATTCCGGGTTGTGTATCAGGTTTGAGTTCGTACTGTTCTCTCCTGCCCCATACAAAAGGTTATGATGGGAAAGAAAAATGATCCGGTGGTCTTTGTATTTCGAAAGCATATCCTGAAGCCACTTGAGGGTTTCTGGTGAAAACTTTCCCTGAGCTCCAAGCTTCAGGTCTTTATCATCCATTGCAAGGAACAAAACATCTTTAATCATGGCAGTGAAGCTAAGGGAAGCAGGATCTCTGTCTGAAGGTTCAATAAGACCGAAATAAGCCTTCTCATATTCTTCTTCATTCATGAGATCAAAGTCATGATTTCCCGTGGTCACTATGACAGGTATGCCGCTGTCCTTTACAGTCTGAAGCTTTGACACAAGGGCATCCACATCTTCGGAATATCCGCTGTTGGTATTGTCCCCTGTCATGATAAAAACGTCCGGATGTACTGATATCACTTCTTTGATGATGGCATCGGTTATCTCTTCAGAAACTGCCATTCCCGGAACGCTCAGATGATCCACTTCCTTGTATCCCGTGTAATGAAGATCAGAAATGATAATGGCTTTTAAGCTTCCTTCATCAGTCCAGAGGGAACGTTCTCTTACCGATGATTTTTCGGATTCCTGCTCAGCACGCTGCTGAGCAGGTTCGGTATCTTTTTTGCATGAAATCAAGCAGACAAAAATTAACAAAACCAGGAAAAATCCTGATCCTGATATTATTTTTTTCCATTGCATGTGATGATCTGACATTAACTTCTCCTCTGACAGCGCAGGTATTAATCCGTAATTTCTGAACACATTTCTCAAGAACTTGATGATTTTGCATCCGAAAGCTCGCATTAATAGGTATTGTTTAAGGTGATATCGATATAAATATTCCATCATATCGACACATTTTCGTGAAAATATAGGTGATTTTGATATAAGAAAACTCCTCGCACCAATGGACGAGGAGTTTGAACTATTTAAATCACTATTCTGTTTTTCAGACTATACTTGTTAGGTAAATAGCTTTCAATACATTTTATGTATAACGAGTAAACCCAGGCCGGGTTTATTCAGAAACTACATTTAATCACTTTAATGAGTATTTATTATTACTGCTTTAATCTCA
The DNA here is from genome assembly GCF_000702885.1 of Oribacterium sp. P6A1. Lineage (GTDB taxonomy): Bacteria > Bacillota > Clostridia > Lachnospirales > Lachnospiraceae > Oribacterium. The sequence continues at coordinate 81,831 of NZ_JNKO01000011.1, forward strand.
GGATTTGGGATTTTTGGACTTTCCTTCATCCTTGCCACCGGAATTTTGTTCGGTTCCCGGTCTGCCGCCATGGTTACCGCCCGGGCCGCCGCCGTTTCTTCCGCCTTGTCTTGGGGCTCCGTTTTGGTTCCCGTCAGCCGCATCGCCGCGGTTATCCTTCGGAGCACCGCCGCCCTGGCTGCCCATATCACTGATGGTGATGCCTGAAGCATCTACTTTTGAGGATCCATCCTGCTCATCTGTGATGGTGGAGAGTTCTCCTGCAAGCTGTTTCTTGATGCTTTCGGCTCTCAGAGCGATAAATTCCTTAATAGTTTCAAAAGCAGTCTTGAATTCATCGGCACTGTAGAAGGCTGTAGGGTCTTTCTCTACATATGGAAGGAGCATCTCATAGAGTCTTTCAAGTTCTGAAGTGAACTCATCTCCGGTAACGTACTCTGCAAGTTCTGCAAATCTTTCGTGGTACTTCTCAAGATATTCATCATTTGAAGTAATCCATGACCACATAGGTCTGTCAGATTCTTGGGCACCGGAAAGAGGCGAATCTATACCATAATTGATGATATAAGTTGCATTATTCTCACTGTTCTTTGATGCCTGTTTTTCGGAAGAGCTTTCATCTGAAGCGTTGCTCTTATTAACCTTAGATTCACTGTGGTACTTAGCATTCGCTTTATCAGAAGAAGCTGACTTTTTATCAGACTTTTTGCCGGATTTCTTGTCATCTGCTGAATCAGTTTCGGACTTGTCTTCGGACTTCTCAGAAGATGCGGATTTATCCTTTTCAGTGGAGTTGTCAGTCTGATCGGTATTCTTATCATCAAAAGGATTTCCCTGTGGTCCGCCGCCCGCATGCATGAAGGCACCGAATCCAAGGTTGTAATCCCATGGAATCATCTGCAGCTTACCGTTTTCCTCATAGAGGTAATAGTTATGGAGCATGTTTCCGGTGTAGCTGTCATAGTTCATGACGAAGTTGTGGACTACGAAATAATTGATGACGCTGTCAATGTCTACACTGTCTTCGATATTTCCTTCCGAAAGATTCTTGAGTGCGGCAATGAGTCTTGTCTTATCTTCGTCCTTTATCTTGGTTTCAGCATTATCAAAGATGTCTGAGTAACTGTCGAATTCGTCATCGGTATACTTGAGAGAAGCGCCGGAATCGGATCCTCCGAAGCCTCCCGGACCACCGTTTCCTCCGAATCCTTCAGGCATTTCGCCATTTTCGAAGTCCGGCATATTTCCATCGAAACCTGCAGGAGGCTGCATTCCACCCTTTTCCTTGTCCGGACCGCCGTTGCCCATATTGGCGAGACCTGAAGTCTCAGGCTTGTAAAGTTCGCCCTCTGTATTGCCGGTTCTTTCAAGGAATGAGTCATCCACATCCTCGATGGCGAGGTACAGACCCCGGCTTTCTCCGTTTACAGTTACCTTGATGAAACTGGTGAGAGGGGCGTCCACATCCATATAATTAAAAAGCTGATAACTGAGATAATCCTTTAAATATGTGGCATCGGCATAGATATTGTTGAGATTAAGCTTATCCAGTCCGTAGTAGGTCTGGCCGTCCACGTATTTCCCGAAGTTAAGTTTTAAGCTGTATCTGTCAGTGGTATCGTCGGAGGCGACGGATGTAAGGGAAGTGTTGCCCTTGGTGGCGATGGATACATCGTCTATTTCCTCTCCGTCGATAGTGACATTGACCTTATACTTTGTCTTGTCTGTTGGATTTGCAAGAAGCTCTTCCCAGTCCTCTTCCGCTATTTCTATGTCAATGCTGTGGACGTAACTTGTATCGAAGAGCTTTGAAACGTATTCAGCCTCTGTATTTTCAGATGCTGAAGCAGAGGTCTCCTTTCCTGCGTCTTCAGCTGAAGATTTCGATGAATCTATGGAGTCCAGAGTGGATTCCTTTACTGTATTTTCAGGACTTGATGTAGTGGCCTGAGGCACGGAAGTTCCGCAGGCTGACATTATCATAGCGGCACTAAGTGCCAGGGCGGTCATGCCGTAAAATTTTCTTCTCATGATATTCCTTTCCGATCTCTCTATACGCGTAAACGAAAATCCTTTCCGATACAGTCAAGGTATAATGGGATCTGTTTATGAAATGATATCGGGTATTTCTGTATTTTTATGTCATCATTAAAACACGCGAAACTGAAATGTACCTTAAAAAAACGGATTATTCCGTTTTATCTGGAATAATCCGTTTCCCGGTGAGTTCATATACCGTTTGTGAGATTGATTTTATCAGGGTTTAACTAATGATTTATAAGTAATTAAGTATCATTTGCAGGTTTAGGATTTTTTTCCGGCAGATTCTGTAGGTTCAGCATCGGCAGAAGATTCTGTTTTGCTGTCTGCTTCCGATGAAGCTGTATCTGCAGGCGGAGTGGTCCCGGCAGAGACATTGGCACCCTTATCAGGAGAGGTTTCTATTGTGTTACCGGCACCTGAGTCAGCAGGTTTTCCGGTTGGAACAGGGCCTCTGTTAGGGAAAGAATTCATGCCGTTCATTCTTGCAGCCATTTCCTGAGCTCTTTTTTCAGCCTTCTTCTTGTGATTACGGATGATTGTACGGCCTATGAACCAGAAGATGGCACCGAGAATCACCCAGAAAATAAGAATAGGAAGGCTGGAGATGAACCATACAAGGAAATCAGTGATGGCATCCAGAAGATCACCGAGGTTGCTCTCAAATCTCGAACCAACACGATCCCAGAAAGTGGTTTTCTGTGTCGGGGTGTAAACCTTGGCTTCCTTGACGTCTACATTAACTGTGGAATATTCCACCTGATTGTCATACATACGGAGGTCTGATTCAAAACCGTCCAGCTCATAGCGGATGTCTGAAAGGCGCTCTTCTATGGTTATGATGGCATCCACTGACTCTGCCTGGGCGATGAGTTCCAGGAGTCTGTCGTACTCCTCCTTAAGAGCTTTCTTACGGGATTCTGTATCGTGGTATTTTAATGTTATGTCCTGGCTGTTCTCGTACTTCCTTGTGAGGTTGGCACCGCCTTCGGTGAAGCTAAGGAAAGTGTCCAGGTTTGGCTTAGGGATACGAAGTGTGAAGTAGGCAGAACGGCTGGTACTGGTTTTCTCGTTTCCGCTGATATCACTGGACTCTACATAGCCCCCAAGCTCTGTGGTTTTGTTCTGGATATCACGTACAAATGTATCAAACTCAGTGGTTTCAAAGGTGAGACTTACGGTCCTTATGAGCTTTCTGTCGGAAGGAACCTTGGAAGGATCCACACCATCCTGAACGGAATTGCTGCTTTCGTAAGATGAAGAATTATCCGCGGATTTCTCTGTCTCAAAATAACTATCCCCATCCTCGACCATGTTTGCGGAAAGCATGGCACCGGCACCCGCCGCTTCAGGAGCCGGGGCCATATCCATGGCCTCTGATGCTGCATAGTTGGATCTGTCATGACCGGAGGACTTGTAGCCGCCGTCCTTGCTGCCACCGCAGGCGGTCAGTGAAGATGCAACTATCATTGCTGCCATAAACAGGGCGGTCAAACGTCTCAGTCCGGCACCTGCTTTGTTATAAGATGTTTTTCTCATGTTTATTCTCCCTTCTATATGTTTGAATTCATTAATTCAGATATTCAGTGAGTATCAGTCGATTTCCGAGATCAGCTTTGTGATTTCTTCTTCAGTGAAGTGACTGTTTTCGTCCACAATCACAGCGTAGTTGAAATTATCCTTTGACCATACTGCGACGAATACGTTTTCCCCATTCGCTTTTATATGAGCGTTGATATCAGAGACGGTTATATCCTTTTCTGTGTCATAGACAGTGTAATCTCCGCTGATATCCTCATCGCTTTGGTGAGCCTTTCTTATGCGGAAAGCTTCCTTGCCGTCTGTGCCGCTGTAAATGATTTCAAGCATATCATCCTTTACAGAGCGGTAAACCGTTGGCTTGCAGCTGTTTACTGCTTCCGGTATCCTCATATCGAAGCCTGCATCGGCTTCGGCTTCGGAAAGGCTTTCAGAGTCCTTCCAGGGATTTGCAATCATTACACGGGACTGAACACTGTTTTCCTCCGTGGCTGAGTTCTCGTCTTCTGCCATTTCGGCTCCAACCATTGCAGGAGCTGCAGTTTCATTCGAAGACTTAAGACCGGCAGCGCTATCGGTATGTATCTCAAATTTAGCCGAATCCGGATTTCCTGCAGCTTTTTCCTGCATAGCTTCCTCCGGACCATTTACGGATTTCTCCATTGAGGCTTCGTCTGCTTCGGCAGGTGCCATCATTGTGGAGGCCTGTTCAGGTATATTCATCTTCATATAAAAGCCTAAGCCCAGGATGACTACTGCTGCGGCAGCAATGATTCCCAAAGGCTTACGGCTTCGTCTTGCCGGGATTCTGATCACCTTTTCGGGTTTGGCCTCTTCTATATATTTTTCGTCTATATCACCAATTGCATTAAGAAGTTTTTTTTCTTTCTCCATTTTTTCTCCATTTCCGGACACCGGCTCAAATCCACTGAGGGAATACAGGATATCGGAAGCATTATTTGAACTTATCAGGTATCAATTAATACCCGGTATCGGTATAAGCATCTGAAGAGATTTGATTCTAAACAACTATTTCTTCCTTCTCCAACTCCTGCAAAAGTGCAGCTCTCATCCGGCTCAATGTCATTTTTACCTTGCTTTCACTGAAACCGTATTCTGCGGCTATCTCACTTACAGGTGACATGTACCAGTACCGACGTACAAATATCTTTCTGGAATCTGCACTCTGATTTTCCAAAAAACGGTTGATGCATTCTGTCAATGTTATCTTGTCGGGAATATCATCGGGTCTGTCGGTTTTTGTGTCCGCTATACATTCCGAGAGTTCATCCAGAACTGCGCTTGTTTCGCCATTGCCGCGTTTTTGTGCGTTCTGTTTTTCATAGAGGTTAAGAGCAAGGTTTCTGGTTATCTTTCCGAGAAATGTTCTGAGAATGGAAGGTCTCGCAGGTGGAATGGCATTCCATGTGTTCAGCCAGGTGTCATTGACACACTCTTCACTGTCCTCTTTGTTGTATAGGATGTTCATGGCAATATAGCTGCAGTAGCTTCCGTATTTTCTAGCAGATTCATCAATGGCAGATTCTGACCTTGCAAAATAAAGCTCTATGATTTCCTGATCAGTCATTTAATGTCCTCGTTTCTGTTTTGGATAATCTGACTTATAGTCTGATGCTGCATCTCCGGTTTCCGATGCTATCCTTATGTTCTTCATCCTAATACACAGGAAATGGAGTTTACAGGTCACACTTTGAAAAAAATATTTTGTGTATTACGATAAAAAATTATGCCGCATTTATTACATAATTTTATGACATATAGTGAAGGCTGTGAAGAAAATATTTTTGCAAAATAAAAAATCGCGGAAGTTATCCGCGATTTTTGTTCATGTAGTTATTTTAAAAATACAGATGGATCAATTCCTGCGCTTTCAAGAGCCTTCTTAGCAGCTTCCTTGATGGCATCAGATGTAATGGTGGCGCCTGAAATGGCATCAACATTAATGTTGTTGGCAGAAATGATCTTTCCCGGAAGCTCTTCAAGAGCCTTGGTACCGATACCCGGTGTCTCCTTGTCTCCTGTTGCAACAAGCTTGATAATCTTGTCAGCGATAGCTGTGATCTCAACCTTTACAGGACCGCCAAGACCCTGAGCCTCGCCTGTAGCTGTAACTTCATCGGCAGCGTCTTTCTTTGAATCGGCGTCTTTCCTGGTTTCAGCTTCCTTTGAATCAGCATCCTTTTCGGTTTCAGCTTCGCTCTCTTCAGCCTTAGTCTCTTCAGCTTCAGTTTCCTGTGCAGCTGCTTTATCAAAATCTGCACTCTCAAGAGCCTTCTTGGCAGCTTCCTTGATGGCCTCTGATGTTACTGTAGCACCGGAAACGGCATCAACATCCAGGCTGTTAGCTGAAACGATCTTTCCCGGAAGCTCTTCAAGAGCCTTGGTACCGATACCCGGTGTTTCCTTGTCTCCTGTTGCAACAAGATCATAGATCTTGTCGGCAGTGGCTGTGATTTCAACCTTTACAGGACCGCCAAGACCCTGAGCCTCGCCTGTAACAGTAACTGCATCAGCAGGAATATCCTTCTTTGAATCGGCATCCTTCTTGGTTTCAGCTTCACTTTCCTTAGTCTCGGCAGGAGCATCCTTTGCATCAGATGAAGCGCCGGTAAAGTTAGCAGCATCAAGACCTGCACTCTCAAGAGCCTTCTTGGCAGCTTCCTTGATAGCATCAGATGTAACGGTAGCGCCTGAAATAGCATCAACCGAAAGGCTGTTGGCAGAAATAATCTCTCCTGGGAGCTCTTCAAGAGCCTTGGTACCGATTCCCGGTGTTTCATTGTCACCGACAGCTGTGAGGTTATAAATCTTGTCAGCAGTAGCTGTGATTTCAACTGTAACAGGACCGCCAAGACCCTGAGCCTCACCGGTAACAGTAACTGCATCAGCAGGAATATCATCTGTATTAACAACGACTTCCTTCTTCTCTTCCTTTACGAAACCGAAGTTAGACGGATCGAAGCCTGCATTCTCGATAGCCTGGGCAGCAGCATTCTTGATGGCTGTTGACGTTATGGTAGCACCGGTAACAGAATCAACAGCAAGGCTGTTTGCCTCGAAGATGCTTGCAGGAAGCTGATCAACAGCAAGTGTACCGATATTAGGTGTTTCTCCGGAAGCGTCTAAGACATTGATGGAGAAAATCTTCTCGGCATTGGCGATAACCTCAACCTTTACAGGACCGCCAAGACCCTGAGCCTCACCGGTAGCTGTAACTGCATCCTTCGGGATCTGGTTTTTTCCGACACTTGTGGATGTTCCTAAGTTTGTTGCCTGATATCCTGTAATGGCAGCGGCAACGATACCAACTCCGATTACACCAAGAGCTAATATGTTATTCTGTTTCATTTTAAGTCCCCCATGACCTAAGTATAATTACAAAATATGATGCGAAGAATCATAAATGACAGCAAAGCATCACAGAGTGAGCGTCAAATACTTTTGCCGCTCACATCATTTCATGCCTGATTGTCTTTTTAATATAACACAGTTAGATAGGGTTTTCATAGAAAAATGTAAATAAAATAACAATATTTATCATGATAATGTAATAATTCATCGGTATTTCTGTCAAAGACTAATAAAAAACAGTTCCAAACCGATTTGGGAATGGAACTGTTTGAAATAGCGGGTTTATAAAGTTTAATAGGAATATCAGCCTGCAAGCATGATCATCATGCCGTAGTGGCACATGGAACCTGCAATAACAAAGCAGTGGAAAACCTCATGGTTTCCGAAGTACTTCGGCATGCGTTTGAAAATAGGAAGCTTAAGGGCATAAATTACGCCGCCGATGGTATAGATGACACCTCCTGCAAACAGAAGCCAGAATTCAGGATCGGTAAGAGCCGAACGGATCTTAAATATGGCGAATATACATGCCCAGCCCAGGGCGATGTAAATAAGTGAATTCAGCCATCTCGGAGTATGGATGAAAATGATGTTCACAGTCATGCCTATGACGGAAAGAATCCATACAATCAAGAGAAGTCCCCAGCCGGTTCTGTCGCCGAGGGCTATGGCACATACAGGAGTATAGCTTCCTGCAATCAGCATATAGATCATCATATGGTCGATCTTCTTCAGTGTATCATTTACCTTTGGAGAAATATCGAAAAGATGATAGGTTGCGCTGGCTGCATACAAAAGAACGATGCTGAGAGCAAATATACCGAATGCAAATATTCTGTCCATACTCGGATGCTGTGCCACCCTGTAAAAGAGAGGAACCGCAGCGATAATGGATAAAATCATGGCGATATAGTGTGTAAGGAAGCTTCCCGGGTCTTTTATCTTCAGAAAAAAGGAATTCTCTTTAAAAATCATGGCTGTCCTCCTTGAAAAAGTGCTGTACAGTGATGAAAACATATTCCCGATAACTCATGGGAAAATGAGTGTCATAAGTACATGAGTGAAACATAGAACTTGCACCATTCAGTGTAGGTTATAACAAGTATAGTCTTGTGATATAGATATTTTATCATGTAGTTATTAAAACTACATCAGATTATATCAACAAATTTAAATAATTCAATAGCTATTTTGACTAAATATCATAGGAGTCTGACCGGTTTATTGATTGCAGGATGTATTTCTGAAACAGAATGATAGTTAAAAAGCATGAAAAAAGCGGGTCTTGAGAAGTTTATCTCAAGACCCGCTTGTCACATATCTGGTTATGAGTGTAAGCCCTTTGAAAAAATCAAATGCAGTTACAGTTGTTTTACTCGAAGTATTCCTTTGCTGCCCTGAAGAGTCCCATATCGTAATTTCCGGGAACGTTCTTGTAGAGGTTGTGGCCCCATCTCTCAGCGTGGCCCATCTTACCGAGTACTCTTCCATCAGGTGAAGTGATACCCTCTACCGCATAGTAGGAACCGTTTGGATTGTATTGGATATCCATAGTAGGATGTCCGTCGAGATCCACATACTGTGTGGCGATCTGGCCATTCTCCACAAGCTTTCTGAAAAGCTCAGGCTCACAGAGGAAACGGCCCTCTCCGTGAGAGATAGGAACACTGTAGATATCACCGGGATTTGTATCTTCAAGCCATGGTGACATATTTGATGCCACACGGACATTAACGATTTTTGACTGGTGACGGCTGATGGTGTTGAAAGTAAGAGTCGGACAATGCTCATCTGTATCTCTTATCTCTCCAAACGGTACGAGACCAAGCTTTATAAGTGCCTGGAAACCGTTGCAGATACCAAGCATGAGACCGTCACGCTTGTTCAGCATATCCATGGTAGCAGTCTTTATAGCTTCGTTTCTGAAGAAGGAAGTGATGAACTTTGCAGAACCGTCCGGCTCATCTCCCCCTGAGAAACCGCCGGGGATGAAAATAAGCTGTGACTCTTCTATGCGCTTTGCAACGTAGTTTACAGAATCAGCAATATCCTGCTTTGTAAGGTTCTTAACAACCACTATCTCAGGCTCGAGACCTGCATCAGCCATGGCCTTTGCTGAATCGTACTCACAGTTGTTGCCCGGGAATACAGGGATAAGTACCTTTGGCTTTGCAACCTGTACAGCCGGTGCTGCCCAGTTCTCTTCGCTATAATCATCGATAGTCACATCACTTTCATCTGACTCAGCATCCTTATCAAGATTCATATTGCACTTAAATACCTTTTCAAGCTTATCTTCGTAGGCTCTTTCAAGGTCTGAAAGCTTAAGAACCTCATCATTGTAACGGATTTCGGCATCCTCTGTTGTTTCACCGAGATCGGCAATGATTATGCCTGTTCCCTTAAGCTCGGGAGCGTTGTAAATTTCATCGAGAGTAGCGTTGTCATTAAGCTCAAGAAGGAAGCTTCCGTACTGGTATCCGAAGATATCCTCTACTGAAAGGCTCGGTGCAAATGTGAAGCCGTAAGCATTACCCATGCACTGCTTGAGAACTGCCTCTGCTGCTCCGCCGTAAGTCGGTGTGTAGATGGAAGCAAGCTTACCCTCGAGAACCAGCTTATGAACGTAGCTGAAAAGTGTAAGGAGTGTTTCCTTTGTGGGAAGCTCGTTCTCATACTGAGGCTTAAGCCAGAGTACCTTGTGGTTTGCTCCCTTGTACTCAGGGCTTGTGATGTACTTTGCGTCCTCTGTTGTGATGGCAAAGGAAACAAGTGTTGGAGGAACGTCCAGCTTCTCGAAGGTTCCGGACATTGAGTCCTTACCGCCGATGGCAGCGATTCCGAGATCAAGCTGGGCATTGAAAGCTCCGAGAAGAGCTTCAAGAGGCTGACCCCAACGTGTGCTCTCATGACCGGGCTTTCCGAAATACTCCTGGAATGTAAGGTAGGTATCCTCGAATCCCGCACCTGTGGCGATAAGCTTTGCGGCAGACTCAACTACTGCGAGATATGCACCCTTATAGCAGTTCTTCTCTGTGATGAATGGATTGTAGCCGTAAGCCATAACTGAAGTGTCATCGGTGTGACCCTTCTCGACGGAAATCTTCGCAGCCATGGCCTGAATAGGTGTGCGCTGATTCTTTCCGCCGAAAGGCATAAGGACTGTTCCCGCACCGATAGTGGAGTCGAAACGCTCGCTGAGACCTCTCTTTGAGCAGACATTGAGGTCCTCTGAAAGAGCTGTCATGTTCTCACTGAAGCTTCCCTTAACCTCGCGGACAATGCTTCCGCCCGCTGCTGTCTTCACGTCTATGTGCTTCTCTGCACCGTTAGAGTTAAGGAAGTCACGTGACAGGTTGATAATGTCTTTACCGTTCCAGTGTGCGATAAGTCTGTTTGTATCTGTTACGGTAGCTACATGTGTAGCCTCAAGGTTCTCCTCATGGGCAAGTTCCATGAATCTCGCCATATCCTGTTGTTCAACCACAACAGCCATTCTCTCCTGAGACTCTGAGATAGCAAGCTCTGTTCCGTCGAGACCCTCGTACTTCTTTGGAACCTTGTTAAGGTCAATGTCGAGACCGTCAGCCAGCTCACCGATGGCAACTGAAACTCCGCCTGCACCGAAATCGTTGCAGCGCTTGATAAGCTTTGAAGCCTCTGCATTACGGAAAAGACGCTGAAGCTTACGCTCCTCGGGAGCATTACCCTTCTGAACCTCTGCACCGTCCTTCTCAAGGGACTCAACATTGTGAGACTTTGAAGAACCTGTTGCACCGCCGATGCCGTCACGGCCTGTACGTCCACCTAGAAGAATGACTACGTCTCCTGCAGCAGGAACCTCGCGGCGAACATTCTCAGCGGGAGCGGCAGCCACTACTGCGCCGATCTCCATACGCTTTGCCGCATATCCCGGATGATAAAGCTCGTCTACGAGACCTGTAGCAAGACCGATCTGGTTACCGTAGCTTGAATAACCGTCAGCGGCTGTTGTAACAAGCTTTCTCTGAGGAAGCTTGCCCTCCATGGTATCCTTAACGGAAACTGTAGGGTCTGCAGCACCTGTTACGCGCATAGCCTGATATACGTAGGATCTTCCGGAAAGAGGATCTCTGATGGCACCTCCGATACAGGTTGCAGCACCACCGAAAGGCTCGATTTCTGTAGGATGGTTGTGAGTCTCGTTCTTGAAAAGAAGGAGCCAGTCCTGAGCTTCGCCGTCAACGTTTACCTTTATCTTGACTGTGCAGGCATTTATCTCTTCTGACTCGTCAAGCTTTGTAAGCTTTCCTTCCTTCTTAAGGACCTTTGCGGCAAGAGTTCCGATGTCCATAAGGTTGACTGGCTTTGTACGGTTAAGATCCTTGCGGGCTTGGATGTAACGGTCCCATGCCTTCTTAATCTGTTCATCTTCGAAGGAGACATTATCAATGGTTGTAAGGAAGGTGGTATGACGGCAGTGATCTGACCAGTATGTGTCGATCATACGGATCTCAGTGATGGAAGGATCACGATCCTCTGTCTTGAAGTAATTCTGACAGAACTTAAGATCGTCAAGATCCATGGCAAGGCCCATATCCTTTAAGATAGACTTGAGCTCATCCTCTGAAGCATGGATAAATCCTGTGAGAGTATCTACCTCTGTAGGGATATCGTACTTTACATCCAGAGTTTCAAAGGTATCGAGGGAAGCTTCTCTTGCTTCTACAGGGTTGATAACGTACTTCTTGATATCGGCTATCTCCTGCTCTGTGAGATTACCGTAAAGGAGATATACCTTTGCGGAACGAACCTTGGGACGGTCTCCTGTTGTAAGAATCTGGATACACTGAGCTGCTGAATCCGCACGCTGATCGAACTGTCCCGGAAGGAACTCCACAGCGAAAACATAAGCATCCTCATGCTTTGGAAGTTCTTCAAAGGTGTCGTCAAGCTGTGGCTCACTGAGGATAAGCTTTGTAGCCTTTTCAAATGTCTCTTTATCCAGACCCTCAACATCATAGCGGTTTAATAGACGTACGTCTGTGAGGTTCTTAATGAGAAGTATGTGACGGATGTCATGACGAAGTCCCTGTGCCTCGTGACGAAGACCTTCCTTTTTCTCAACATAAACTCGATTTACCATTTGTATCTCCTTATCTTTGTGTAATGGCTGTATGCGATACCGTCCGGAAAATGTTCGGGATGTGCGCCGGCCCACGAGATTGAAAGTACAGCCTCGCAGTCATGTTCGCCCAGAATGTACAGGGATGTGCATTCTGATCGTACATGGCTGCAAGTCCGTTCTTTCAACTCGCAAGCCTAGGCACTCATCCCGAACATTTTCCTACACAGTTTCGGCGGTAAAACTAAAATATTTAGTACAGCATAAATAAAGTATCTAGCACATAAATGATACCATTCTAACTAAGTATTCTTCGATATTACAGTATAAAATGTACAGATACTTATATTCTATGCACTGTTGTTACTGAAGTGCTTTCAGTGCTCTCTGGCCAATATCTTTTCGCATGTGCATATCCTGGAATGTAACCTTTGATGCACTCTCATATGCCTTATCAATGGCTTCCTTAAGGGTAGGTGCTGTTTCAACCACTCCAAGGACTCTTCCTCCGTGGGTGTAAAGCTTTCCGTCCTTGAGATCGGCGCCCGCAACATAGACATTGTCAACCTCATCCACACCGGTTATTTCATAGCCTGACTTGTAGGAAAGAGGATATCCGCCGGAAGCCTCTACTATGCAGCAGGCAGAGCCTTTCTTCCATTTAACCTCAGTCTCTGCAAGTGTACCGTTTGTTGTGGCCTGCATGATGGTGAGAAGATCGGAATCAAGAAGAGGAAGAACAACCTGGGTCTCAGGATCACCGAAACGGCAGTTGTATTCGATAACCTTAGGACCGTTTTTTGTAAGCATGAGACCGAAGTAGAGACAGCCCTTGAAGGTTCTGCCCTCCTTATTCATGGCCTCGATGGTAGGCTTGAAGATTTTCTCCATACACTCTTCAGCGATTTCATCCGTGTAGTAAGGATTTGGAGCGATGGTACCCATTCCGCCGGTGTTGAGGCCCTCATCGTTATCATTGATACGCTTGTGGTCCATGGATGAAATCATAGGAACCACAACCTTTCCGTCAGTGAAGCTGAGAACGGAAACCTCAGGTCCCTCAAGGAACTCCTCGATAACTATCTGATCACCGGAAGCGCCGAACTTCTTTTCTTCCATGATAGTCTTAATGCCATCAAGTGCTTCTTCGCGCGTCTTCGCAATGATAACTCCCTTTCCGAGAGCAAGACCGTCAGCCTTTATGACTGTAGGTATCGGACAGGTCTTAACGTACTCTTCTGCCTTTTCAATGTCATTGAAAACTTCGTAAGCAGCTGTGGGGATGTTGTACTTCTTCATGAGGTTCTTTGAGAAAACCTTTGAACCCTCAATGATGGCAGCCCTGGCCTCAGGACCGAAAGCAGGAATGCCTGCCTTTGCAAGCTCATCCACGGTACCGGCAACCAGAGGATCATCCGGAGCCACAACCACATAGTCAAGAGCCTGCTCCCTGCAGAACTTAACGACATCAGCAACATCCGTAGCCTTTATATCAGGAACGCACTCGGCATCCCTTGCGATACCGCCGTTACCCGGAATCGCATAAATCTTCTCGATAGAAGCATTCTTCTTTAATGCCTTAATGATGGCGTGCTCACGACCGCCGCCACCTACAACACCAATCTTCATTGTTATCCTCCATTTGTTGAATGGGTCGAGAAAAAGCTTCCGGCGTGCGCCGGCCCACGAAATTGAAAGTACAGCCCTCTTGTTCTGTTCGTACCGGTTGCACCTGAGTGCAACCGGACACGTACAGTCCTGCGAGTGCCGTTCTTTCAATTCGCAAGCCCAGGCACACATCCTGTCGCATTTTCTCTTACGTATTGATAAACGTTAAATGTATCACAATATTAAACAGGACCTTATGCTTTTGCTTCACGTATCTCCCGGCTCATCATCTCAGCGGCCTTCGGAAGCAGCTTCCATTCAGCCTGTTCCATGACACGCTTCTGAAGAACCTCAGCTGTGTCCCCCGGCTGGATCTCAACAGCCTTCTGGAGAAGGATACGTCCGCCATCAGGAATCTCATTGACAAGATGCACCGTGGCGCCGGTAACCTTAACACCTCTTGCAAGAGCCGCCTCGTGAGGCTTCAGCCCGTACATACCCTTTCCGCAAAAACTCGGGATAAGTGAAGGATGAATGTTAATGATCCTGTCCGCATACTTCTTTGTGAAATTTTCACTGAGAATCGTGAGATAACCTGCAAGAATTATAAGCTCTATGCCATGCTCCTCAAGAACACGTATAAGCCTCTCCTCATCCTTCTGCACAACCTCATGCTTTATTCCTGCATTCTCAGCCCTCTCAAGAGCATATATCCCGGGCCTTGAACCAACCACCAAAGTGATCTCTCCGTCAGGAATCTCCCCGCGTCTCTCAGCATCGATAAGCGCCTGCAGATTAGTGCCGCCCCCGCTCACAAGAACAGCAATTTTAGTTTTGTTACACATATATTTTACTTCTCCGTATTTTGATCGTTCTGCCTCACCGTATTTAATCCATGTAAGAGAAAATGCCCGGGATGGGTGCCAGGGCCCACTCGGCATTTTCCCGCCCCATTTATAAATCAGTGATGGAACAGTCTCATACCGGTGAAGCATACTACCATGTTGTATTTGTCTGCGGTGTCAATAACATGGTCATCACGGATAGATCCGCCCGGCTCAGCTACATAAGACACACCTGACTTGCGGGCACGCTCGATATTGTCACCGAACGGGAAGAAAGCATCAGAACCAAGAGCTGTACCTGTAAGAGTTGCAAGATACTCCTTCTGCTCTTTTCTGGTGAAAGGAGCAGGCTGCTCAGTGAAGTACTGCTGCCATGCACCATCAGCGAGAACATCATCACATTCCTCTGAAAGATAAACGTCGATAACATTGTCACGATCAGCTCTTCTTAAGCCATCCTTGAAAGGAAGATTGAGAACCCTGTCACACTGACGAAGATGCCAGTGATCAGCCTTGTCTCCTGCAAGACGTGTGCAGTGAATTCTTGACTGCTGACCTGCGCCTACACCGATGGTCTGACCATCCTCGGCGTAAGCCACTGAATTAGACTGAGTGTACTTAAGGGTGATAAGGGCGATAGTCATGTTGAGACGGGCTTCCTCAGGGATGTCCTTATTCTTTGTCACGATGTTTGCAAATGCCTCGTCCGTAACCTTGTAGTCATTTCTGCCCTGCTCGAAAGTCACACCGAATACCTGCTTGTGCTCTGATGCTGCAGGCTTGTAGGAAGGATCGATCTTTATAACATTGTAAGCGCCCTTTTTCTTTGACTTAAGGATCTCAAGAGCTTCGTCTGTATATCCGGGAGCGATAACACCGTCTGAAACCTCACGGTGAATGATCCTGGCTGTTGTGGCATCACAAATATCTGAAAGGGCAATGAAATCGCCGTAGGAAGACATTCTGTCAACACCGCGGGCTCTTGCGTAAGCACATGCAAGAAGTGAATCATCAAGTCCTTCGATATCATCCACGAAGCATGCCTTCTTAAGCTTATCTGAAAGCTTACGTCCGATTGCTGAACCTGAAGGAGAAACATGCTTGAAGGATGCAGCAGCCACATGACCTGTAGCCTCCTTAAGATCTGAAACCAGCTGCCAGCTGTTAAGGGCATCCAGGAAGTTGATGTAACCCGGACGGCCGTTCAGGATTTCGATAGGGAGCTCTGATCCGTCATGCATATAAATCTTTGCAGGCTTCTGATTTGGATTCATACCGTACTTTAATTCAAATTCTTTCATGGTGTTCTCCTCTTTAAACTCAAGTTTCATCGTTAAATTCTGACGTAAAGATGTCAATAGGATTTACTGCAGTCAGTTGATCTTTTCAAACTTGTTGACCAGCTTGTTCTCGATATTTCCGCCGGTAATGTCTATATAGCGAACATAAAGTGAAATCTTGTTCTCTTCGTTAAGATTGTTCCATATAAGCTGCTTAAGCTCCTCTGCCGAGTTAGGAATAGCTACGCGCTCAGGCTCACCCTCGAAGGTAGGAATAGGGTTACCGTTCTCCTTGTAGGTGTGAATGAAATGTCCGAGACCATTCTGGAGCTTGTATGAAAATGTATATCTTGCGCAATCAGTACCCTCAGCATCCTGTGACTTAAGGATGGACATCTTGTAGCTCTCTGAATCATCAAGAGTAACAACGCCGCTGATTCTCGGAGTCCAGTTAGGACCGTCCGGCTCAAACTCTCTTGTTTCAAGGGCCTCTTCAAAGGTATTGCCATCTTTCATGAAATCATAGATGGTGTCGGTCTGGTCACCGTTTGTAACGATGAGATTGTCGCCGATCTTTCTTATAGGGCTGTATATGATGAGGCTTGGATCCTCAACTTTGCTGGAATCAGCAGGATAAATGGTTACTGTGTCGCCATTCTCTGTGAATACACGGTTTCTTGAGTTTGCTGAACGGCCCATGATGAAATATGCGATGGCGATGGACCTTCCGTCCTCTGACTTGCCGATTACGATTCCGCGGCCGGGATATTCATTGTTTTTAAGAAGATCTCCGAGATTTGCTACGTCATATGTTTTCATAATTTTTCTCCCCTTTACTCAAGAATAACCTTGTCCTCTGACTTTACGATCTCGCCGAGGTGATAAGCCTCCACGCCGTTAGCTCTTAGAACCTTAAGTGCAGTTTCCTCATCCTCCTTTGAAACCACAACGCTCATTCCCACACCCATATTGTAGGTGTTGAACATATCACGGGTTGTGATGTCCCCGGTCTTCTGGATGAGCCTGAAGATAGGAAGAACCTTTACATCATCCATCTTTATCTTTGCTCCGAAGCCGTCAGGAATGGATCTCGGGATATTCTCGTAGAAACCGCCTCCTGTGATGTGGCTGATGCCTTTGACCGTAACGCTCTCAAGGAGCTTAAGAACAGGCTTTACATAAATAACTGTGGGAGTAAGAAGCGCCTCGCCGAGAGACTTGCCATCAAGCTCTGCCAGTGGCTTTTTGAGCTCCTCTTTACTGATGTTATCGATATCAAAAACCTTTCTCACAAGTGAGAAACCATTGGAATGAACACCGGAACTCGGAAGTGCGATAACAACATCGCCCTCTTTCATGGAGTTGTTGTCAATGATATTTTCCTTATCAACGATACCTACAGAGAAACCTGCAAGGTCGAATTCGTCTTCAGGATAGAAGCCGGGCATCTCTGCAGTTTCACCGCCTACAAGAGCACTGTCACTCTGAACGCAGCCCTCAGCAACACCCTTAACGATATCAGCAATCTTCTCGGGAACGTTCTTTCCGCAGGCAATGTAGTCCAGGAAGAAAAGGGGCTTTGCACCGCAGCAGATAACATCGTTTACGCACATGGCAACACAGTCGATACCCACAGTGTCATACTTCTCCATAAGGAAAGAGATCTTAAGCTTTGTACCTACGCCGTCTGTGCCGGAAACAAGAACAGGGTGCTTATAACCCTCAGGAAGCTCAAAGAGGCCGCCGAAACCGCCGAGACCTGAACAAACGCCCTCGGTCATGGTCTTTGCCACATACTGCTTCATTAGCTCAACGGACTTGTATCCTGCTGTGATATCAACACCTGCATCCTTGTATGCTTCGCTATAGCTCTTTGTATTCATGATTACTCCTTTATGTTTAATTAATCCTCGAATTTTTCGATGTACTCTCCGTCTGATGGATGATCAGAAGCCTTAGCGGTATGCTGATCTCTCCACTCCTTTGAAATCTTCTCTTCAAAGCGGTTCTTTGAAGTTACGGAAGGAATCTCGGTAGGATACTTTCCGTCAAAGCAGGCTGTACAGAATCCCTTCTGACCTGTAGGATCAGCGATCTTGATGACATTCTCAACGGATATGTATCCGAGGGAATCGGCACCTATGATCCTTGCGGTTTCTTCCACTGAATGCTGACAGGCGATGAGATTGTCCCTGGAGTCAATGTCTATGCCATAGTAGCATGGATTCATGAAAGGAGGCGCTGTTATACGCATGTGAACTTCCTTTGCGCCGGCCTCACGTACTATACGGACCAGACGCTCACTGGTGGTACCTCTGACGATGGAATCGTCCACAAGAATTACACGCTTGCCCTCTATCTCGGAACGGATGGCATTGAGCTTTATGCGAACCAGATTTTCACGTTCTGTCTGACCCGGTGCTATGAAGGTACGTCCTATATATTTATTTTTAAGAAGTCCGATACCGTAAGGAATTCCGGATTCACGGGAGTAACCTACAGCAGCGTCAAGACCTGAATCCGGGACACCGATGACTACATCCGCATCAACAGGATGCTCCTGGGCAAGGAATCGGCCCGCCTGCACTCTCGCCTCATGAACAGAGGCACCGTCAAGGATGGAATCGGGACGGGCAAAATAGATATATTCGAAAACGCACATTGAGCGCTTTACTTTATTGCAATGATCTTTTATAGAGCGGATACCATTGTGATCTACAACCATGATCTCTCCGGGCTCCACATCACGTATAAGCTTTCCGCCTACTGCCTCGATGGCACAGGACTCACTGGCGAAAATTACAGAGCCGTCCGGAAGCTTTCCGTAGCAAAGCGGATGGAAGCCGTGCTCGTCTCTTGCTGCGATGAGCTTGGATGGAGACATTATTACAAGAGAATAAGCACCGTGAAGCTTATCGAGAGCGTTGTTCACTGCCTGCTCGATGGAGCCGGTCTTTATACGCTCTCTTGTAATGATATATGAGATAGCCTCTGTATCCGTTGTTGACTGGAAGATACAGCCGTTCATCTCAAGATCGGAACGGAGCTCATAAGAATTAACAAGATTTCCGTTGTGGCAAAGAGCCATACGGCCCTTGACATGATTTACAACGATAGGCTGAGTGTTGATACGATTGGTGATTCCGCTGGTGGCGTAACGAACATGGCCTACAGCCATCTGACCGTTTCCAAGGCGCTCTATTTCGCTGTTTGGCATGGCCTCGCTGACGAGTCCAAGTTCTCTTCTGAACCGGAAAAGACCCTCATCATTAACAACGATACCTGCGGATTCCTGACCTCTGTGCTGTAAAGCATAAAGTCCGTAGTATGTAAGACGTGCCAATGGCTTTGTGTCTCTGGAGAAAATACCGAAGACACCGCACTCCTCATGAAGTTTACCCATAAATCTCCTTAATAAAACAAAACTTTGATGTGGTCGGATAATGCTTACATCATCATCTGACTGTTGCAGTACTGTTAATACAGAAAAACGCTATGTTCAGTTGAACTGAGCTTCTATCGCTGCATTCTTCTCGATTATCTTCCTGTGATTTTCATCACGCTCAGCCTGAAGCTTTTCTGCAAGACTTTCGTCTTCCACAGCAAGTATCTCGATGGCAAGAAGTGCAGCATTCTTTGCTGTATTGACTCCTACTGTTGCAACAGGAATTCCTGGCGGCATCATAACTGTGGAAAGAAGTGCATCCATTCCATCCAGAACCTTTGATGAACAGGGGATACCGATAACAGGAAGTGTGGTGTTGGCAGCGATGGCGCCTGCAAGGTGAGCAGCCATTCCTGCAGCTGCAATGATGACACCGAAGCCGTTCTTTCTGGCAGATTTTGAAAACTCAGCGGCTTCCTCCGGAGTTCTGTGGGCACTGTAAACATGTACCTCAACGGGTACACCATAGTCCTTAAGTACGGAAATGCCCTTTTCTACAACAGGAAGATCTGAATCGCTTCCCATGATGACAGCAACTTTTCTCATAATTCTCCTTTTCACATAACAGAAAAGGGGAACAGCATATAGCTGTTCCCCTTAGGTTATACGATATTCTTGAATACATTACGGCAGATTACACGATTTCCGATAGAAATATACGCGAAAACAGACGCGCAGAAAATCGCATGAAGAACATGCTGACCAGAGGATATGAGGGCAGAAAATGCTTCACAGTGAACAGTATTGAAAAATCCCATTCGCTTCATCCTCAAAATTCCTTTCAACGTAATCTGCTGAACGACAACACTCAAAATTATATTAAATGGAGATACCTCAGTCAAGGGTGTAAAAACGCTGTAATATTTTGTATTTTAAAGTGCTAATTTGGAATTATATTGCATTGACATTCAATCTGCCATCTTTAAGAGAATGTCATTTGATCTCTCGATGAATTTTGTCATCTCTTCAGCAGGTAATGGTGACTGCTGGATTCTTGCAAGATCATAAAGCTGCTCGGAAATAAGAGTGATAGTCTCCTTCTTTGACTCATCATGCCCGTTGTTCATGAGGTACTTAACAAGAGGATGCTCTGTGTTAAGGATGAGAGTCTCCTGTACAGGCATAGCACCCATACTCATGCCGCCCATAGCGTACATCTTCATCATGTCGTTCATACGACGGCTCTCCTCTGAAATAGAAAGCATTGCAGCAGTCTTTTCCTGAGTAAGCTTCTGAAGCTTTACAGTGAGGCTGTCCTTCTTTGTTGCAGTACGGATCGCTGTCTCCAGTTCCTTGGACTGCTCATCAAAGAGCTTCTGCTCATCTTCTGTAACCGATGCCTTGAACTCATCTGTAAGATCGGCGTCGATTCTTCTGAAATGAACGCCCTGATTCTTTGCCTCAAGCTCAGAGATAAACGGCTGGTCGATACGCTCTGAAAGAACTACGGCATCCTTACCTGAATTCTTGAACATGGCGATGTACTGGCTCTGCTGTACCTCATCTGTTACGTAGTAGATAACCTTGTTCTTCTCTTCTTTAGCCTTGTCAGAAGCATTATCCTCTGACTTGGTATCGGCAGCAGTTTCCGAAGTCTTCTGCTCAGTGTTCTCACCCTCAGCCTCCTCGACGTCGATCTTGTTTACTTCAAGACACTCAGGAAGAGCGAGGTACTTACCGTTGATATCCTTGAAGAGGATGTAGTCTGTCATCTTCTGGCAGAACTTATCGTCGCGGAGACAGCCGTACTTGATGAATGGTGCGATGTCATCCCAGTACTTCTCATAGTTCTCGCGGTCTACCTTGCACATGCCGGAAAGCTTGTCAGCCACCTTCTTTGTGATGTAGTCAGAAATCTTCTTAACGAATCCGTCATTCTGAAGCTGAGATCTTGAAACATTGAGAGGAAGATCCGGACAATCGATAACACCCTTAAGGAGCATCAGGTACTCAGGGATTACTTCCTTGATGTTATCGGCAACGAATACCTGGTTGTTGTAAAGCTTGATGGTTCCCTCTGCAGACTCATACTCCATGTTGATCTTAGGGAAGTAAAGGATACCCTTCAGGTTGTATGGATAGTCCATGTTCAGGTGGATCCAGAACAGAGGCTCCTTATAGTCATGGAATACCTTGTGGTAGAACTCGATGTAATCTTCCTTCTTGCATTCGCTTGGAGACTTTGTCCAAAGAGGATGTGTGTCGTTGAGAAGAACAGGACGCTTTTCGATCTTCACTTTGGCAGGAGTTTTTGTTTCCTTACCGTCCTTGTCGGTTTCTGTCTTCTCAGGGATCTCCTCAAGAACAACATCTGAATCAAGCTTCTTGTCGGCATCGATGGTCTCTGAATCCTTAGGGAGTTTTGTGATATATATCTCAACAGGCATGAAAGAACAATACTTATCTATGATCTCTCTCATCTCCCACTCATTATCATACTTCAAAGCATCGTCGTTTAAGTGAAGTGTGATAACTGTACCGATGTCAGTCTTTGTTCCGTCTGTAAGCTCGAAATCAGTTCCGCCGTTACAGTTCCAGTGAACAGCCTTTGCGCCGTCCTTATAAGAAAGGGTATCGATCTCAACCTGGTCGGCAACCATGAAAACGCTGTAGAAACCGAGACCGAAGTGGCCGATAATCTGGTCGTTGTTGGCCTTATCCTTATAGGTATTGATGAAGTCGGTAGCGCCTGAGAATGCGATCTGGTTGATATACTTATCAACTTCCTCTTCAGTCATACCGATACCGTTATCCTTGATGGTAACAGTGCGCTTTTCGGAATCGACGATTACATCTACTCTTCCCTTATAATCGGAAGGCTTTGTCCATTCACCGATAAGGCTTAACTTGTCAAGCTTTGTGATGGCATCGCAGGCATTGGAAACAACCTCTCGAACAAAGATATCCTGATCTGAATACATCCACTTCTTTATGATGGGGAAGATATTCTCTGAATTGATAGATAATGAACCTTTCTTAGACATTAAAAACACCTCTCTAAAATTTAATGATGTATAGGATAATGCTTTTTTTCGGAATACTCATATCCCGACACTTTGCTAAAGTCGCGAGAAAAAATAATTCCCGGAAAGTCACATTTCCGTCAAACATCTTAGTTAGTATGATCAACGAAATGTAGTATAACACCGCTGTTAGCACTCTGCAAGGGTTACTGCTAACAAAAGGCGGCTGGAAATCCTGCATGAAGGTAAAATGTTTTTGTTTATGTATTTATTAGAATTAAACAGTTTTATATTAGTGAGACATTTTGTCGAAAAGAATTATAGTAGTGGCAAAATGGCTTTTGAGAGGATAATAGTCATTAAATGAAACAGTTACAGACCATATATACAAATCAGGAAGAGCTTAGAAAAACCTTAACGGAATGGAAAAAAGAGTTGGAAAACACTGATCATAAGGCTATTGCGCACATTTTTCAAAGGTATGATGCTATGCCGGAGTCCTATTCTGTTTATCAGGAGATTACGGGACTTTTCAGAGAGATACTACCGGATGTGGCTTTTGCGGTTTTTTCGGGTGCAGGGGTTATTGCAGATCAAAAGATAACGGAGAACTCATTCACTGTTACATTAACGGTTTTTGAAGATAAAAACAGTCATGCAGAGATAAGACTTCTTTCCATGGAAGATCCGGAAACAACCAGGGAGATTCTCAGAAATCAGATATTTAATAAGCAAGATCTGTGCGGTATAGAGATAATCTCAGCATTGACATGGGAAAAGATGTTTGCACTGATGGAGATACTGGATGAGCTTCCGGAAAGCATTTCCATCTTTGGCGGTGTTGCGGTTAGCGATGCCGGATGTCCATCCTATGTTGCATCCAGTGATGATCATTCCATGATAGATGCATTTCTTATTACAACTTATTGCGGAACAGATATGCATATTATGACAAGTCGCGTAAACGGCTGGAAGCATATAGGTTTTCCTATAAAAGTGACTCATTCTGTCGAAGATGTCATATATACGCTTAACGATGAACCGGCTTACAATATTTACAGACGTTATCTGAAGATACCTAATGACAGGAATTTCTTTTACAATGCTTTGGAATTTCCTTTTGAGATCACAGAACCCAATGGTAATACATATATCCGTCATGCGAAAAGCAGTACCGAAAACGGAGCTATAGTCATGTCCTCTTTTGTACCTGAGGGAAGTACGGTCAGGTTTTCTTATGGAGATCCGGAAGCTATAAGACAGGATGTTCGTATGCAGGTTAAGGCTACAGCGGAGTTCAGACCGGAAATATTGATTATGTGCAATTGTCTTGGACGAAAATTGTTCTGGGGTGATGATGCAAGCATAGATATATCTCCATTCTTAACAATTGCACCTATGTCGGGAGCATGTTTCCTTGGTGAGATACTCAGATATCAGGGAAAGACGTACCTTAATAATCTTTCATTGGTGGTTGTGGCCTTTAGAGAAGGAGATATTTCGGAACATCCGGAAAGTGGTTATTCGGATTCGGATTCAGGAGTGCTCTCTCTTGCCAGTCGCCTTGCAAGTTTTATCAATACCATGACAGGAGAACTTCAGGATGCCAATGAACAGCTTACTATTCTGCTGAAGCAGGCTACTACAGATGCTCTTACAGGTATTTACAATCGTGGAGAAATCACCAGAAAAATTGATGAGTGTTTCCTTTTAAGCAAGAATGGTAAAACATGGTCACTGATTATGATGGATATTGATGATTT
Source organism: Oribacterium sp. P6A1 (assembly GCF_000702885.1). Lineage (GTDB taxonomy): Bacteria > Bacillota > Clostridia > Lachnospirales > Lachnospiraceae > Oribacterium. The sequence goes on from NZ_JNKO01000011.1 coordinate 105,790, forward strand.
TAAGCAGATAAATGATGAGTACGGTCATGCAGAAGGTGATAATGTTTTGAAAACTGTAACTTACGTTATTCAAAACACGATTGAACGTTTATATCCTGTTGCTTCTCTGGGGCGTTGGGGCGGTGAAGAATTTATGATACTTCTTCCTGATGCGAATAGCCAGCAGGCAGCAAGTTTTGCAGAGATTATCAGGCTTGCTGTTCAGGAAACTCATTTTAATGAGAATCGACATATTACAATGAGCTTTGGTGTTACAGAGTATATTGAGAATGAAAAGATTTATGACACGTTTATTCGTGTTGACAAGGCCCTCTATATGGTTAAGAACAGCGGAAAAAATGCCGTAAAAGTGTTATAAGTATATAAGATAAGCCGGAGCTGTTGGGTATTCTGACAGCTCCGGCTGTTTAATGCATTAGATTAGTATGATGACAAAAAAAGAGGCAATCCATAAGGATTACCTCTAAAATGGAACCGCGGGGACTCGAACCCTGGACCGATCGGTTATGAGCCGACTGCTCTAACCAACTGAGCTACGGTTCCATCATCTTATATTTCAAAGATAAAAGCCGGGATTCGGACTCGAACCGAAGACCTACTGATTACAAATCAGTTGCTCTACCAACTGAGCTATACCGGCTTAACTCCTCCAGTTGGACTCGAACCAACGACACCGCGGTTAACAGCCGCGTGCTCTACCGACTGAGCTATGAAGGAATATCTTATTTTACTCTGATAGAATCATAATGATTCTCATGTAACGCTTTTAGCAGGCAGTTATATCAGAGAAAGAAGGTTTATCATACCTTCAAAACTGTACACCACATTTTATAA
>NZ_JNKO01000012.1 GCF_000702885.1 Oribacterium sp. P6A1
TCACGTATAATCCAATCATATTAGAAAAGTGATTGGATTATTCCTTTCTCCCAGGTTCTCTGGGCTATTTCTAATCCTTTTCTGATATATTTATTTAGGCACTGTGGATCTGTTTCTAAATCAATACAGCTTTGACTGGTGTGAGGTGACTCAGACCACAGCTTTTCGTCTAATACTGGTAATTAGTTTGTTAACGCTTGACGTTTAGATTTACGTGATTACACAGTCGATCTCTCTGTGGTAGACAACAGTGCCAACTATAATAATCAGGAGGTTATATCTAATGTCTATGTATTTTGCTGGAATTGATATTTCCAAGTACAAACATGATTGCTGCATTATAGCTGCAGCCGATCAATCTGTAGTTGCTAAATTCACTTTTAAAAACAATAAAGAAGGATTTGATCAACTATTCACAACTATTAACTCTTTATCCTCTCCCGAGGACATAAGAATAGGGTTTGAATCAACATCTCATTACGCCCTAAATCTTGAGCTTTTCCTTGAAAACGCCTCGCTAACGTTCATGGAAGTAAATCCAGTCTTGATATCGGAATATAAAAAATCAACCACTCTAAGGCGTACAAAAACCGATTCTGTTGACTGTGAATCTATTGCTCGATGGTTAATGACTGTTGAGTACAAACCCCATTCAAAAGGATTTTATCACTCTTATTCTTTAAAGTCATTAACCCGTCTTCGCGATAGGTTAGTCCGTCAAAGATCTTTATATCTTGTTAAACTCACTAATGTTCTTGACCATACATTTCCGGAGTTTAAGCCATTCTTTAATGAACGTTTTTCTAAAACAGCTCTATATCTATTAGAAAACTACGGCTCTGCTGAAAACATGTCTGCCATGAATGAAACTGACTATAATGAAATCCGTCGCATATCCCATGGTAAGTTTTCTCCTCAACAGTTCCTTGAGTTGAAGCGTTTAGCTACTAATACTGTTGGCATCAATAATTCCATATTTGATGTCGAACTTGAAAGTTTACTATCCCTTTTCAAATCCTTAGTCAAAGAAATAAATTCGCTTGAAGGCGAGATTATAAGGCTCATCAACGAAGTTCGTCCTCACTTCATGACCATTCCAGGAATTGGTCCTATTTCTGCGGCAGTAATCTACGCAGAATACGGAGACATTTCCAATTTTTCATCACCAGCACAGATGCTAGCATTTGCTGGCATTGAGCCAAGCGTAAATGATTCAGGTACAGAATCCCATGGTGGAAAGATGGTAAAGCACGGATCATCTCCATTGCGATATGTCTTGCTAAACTGTTGTCTTCCTTTAATTCGCTTCGATATGACTTTTGCAACTTACTATGCCAAGAAGCGTCATGAAGGTAAACCTCATCGGGTAGCTATAACCCATGTTGCAAAGAAACTCATACGAGTAATCTTTGCTTTAGAAAAACAAAACATAGACTTCAATTCTCAGAAATCACGCTAATTTCAAATAATATCTGATCCGTCCACCATCTGAAATACGGTATATTCAGATGGTTTATTAAAGTTACCCTCAAGTCAATTAATCCCAAATTTTCTCTAAAACCTATTGACTACTAATAGTTTGTCACCTCATTTTCAACTTCTCTTGTCATGTTAAGTCCATAATCTGATTTCAGTTTCCTGACCTTATCTGCTCCGTTGATGCATTCATCAAAAAGATCTGTGAGCAAGCATATCATTTCATTCTCGGTATTTGCCGAATCATGCTTTTCACTTATGTAGATGATTGTCGCATTAAGGATATCATATCTCGGATTATCCGTATTATTACCATACAGAAATTTTCTGTCGATATCATAAATCTCAATAGAATTCGCTCTGGTCTGCGCCGCTTCGGTGCAAATCCAAATTGAATAAACCTTCTTGATATTACCATACTTCACGGGATCATCACTATTTGTAGAGAACTCAACTCCCTGCTGTGCCGATATCATCCGGCAACAGTAGAATAATGCTCTAAGCGGTAAATCATACCCTGGTTTATCTTCATTCTGAGCCTCAAGATTTATGATGAGTTTTATAAATTCCGAATCACTTCTGCCCGGCAACCTGAGATACGTACGTATATCATATCTATCTAAACCTTCACCGTTTAAATACGCTTCTGTATTCAGTCCTTCAATCCGTTCACCTGCATTGGTGATTCCACTATCAATATACATCTTACCGACGAGAACATCACCTTCTATACAGGTCTCAATCTCATCATATTTCATATCCCGGCATTCAGAAACAACTTCCTTGAAAATTCTGGCTAGCAAAGGTTTATATGAAAGAATGTTTTTCACAGTCATATCTAGCCGGATCTTGTCTGGGTCTGCAGCCACTATGGCTTTTCCTAATCCTGTTAATAGTTCCATATCTGCTCCTAAAGTACAGCGAGAAAGATATGAATCTCTCGCTTTGATTATATATCAGCTCTTCGCAAAACTAATAATGAAATTTGTATTATCGGGAATGATCATTCTGAAAGAACTTTCAAGATTATAATCGTTGAATGTCTATTAGACTTTAGCATCATATCATAGTCCAACAGATTTTCATATTGTCTAATTTTAGACCATATGGTCTTGGGTAGGGGATGAATTTGCCGGTCCATAGACCAGTATATCCCTTTCCTTGAAGCAAAATGATCCCGCACCGTGAATTTTACCTCGGTGCGGGATTCTTATATCAAACAACTTACATTTATTCTGCTTTTTTACATCATTCTGCTAATACAACGGAAGTCACCAAGATTCCGTATATATACATTGATCAATAAAAATATTATTGCGGTATAAGTTCATCCAATACCCGCTGGCTTGTGTCCCATGGCTATACCACGATCCTATATACATACGAACACTTGGATCATCTTTCAAATAGAATATTTTTGATCCCATATGATTCTGTATATCGTTGCCTTCTCCTAAATATACAATCTCATATGTCCCTGATAACCCTGCAAATGAATTCTCTATGTATAAATATCCATTCTTTATTTGTTTACTTACTACGTTCTGATAAACCCCAACATACACTTCGTTGTTATAGTCATCGTAATAAAATCCTGAAAAATCAGTACGATATCTTACCATATCACTACTTGGATCAACTCGATAGAATGCGCATTCCCATGTATCCGGAAGCTTTTGAAAAACGATTTTATCATCAGCCGGATAATAGTCAATTTCCGCCGGTTGATCTATACTTTCTATTTCCCTGTAATGAAACGATATAGTTGTATCTTTTTCATTAACACGTTCTAGTTTTAAATCACTATCAATAGAAATATCATTTTCATCTTCATCGTATCCGTCAATAATATAATTCAAATAAAGATTATTGTTCTTATAATTAACTACTAAGAACCTCTCTGCACACTCTGTTCCAAATGAGAATACGCTGCCACTCATTTGTTTCAATGGATCAGATAGCTTATTCCTCCTTGCTGCTAATCTGTTTATATTCTCCTTTTCATAAACATTGAACACAGATTCATCAAAGCTCTCTCTATCAAGATATCCGTAGTACCAACTTTTGGATTCAAAATATGAGCTTAACTCCTTCTCTTTGAATTTTCGTCCATGCCGTGCATATATTTCATTAATCGCCAGTCTTAAATCCATCATAGATAATGCATTGATCTCATTATCATTCAGAACTCTCTCATCACTGTCTGGAAATATATATTCATCTATCCTGCCTTTAGATTTAGTTTCTGTCTCTGTCTCATTATTTTCATTGGGCTGAGTTGAATCAATAGACTGCTGCATTTCTATCTTCGTCGTCTCTTGAATTACCGTGGATGAAATATCTTTGGCGTTTTGTTCTGTATTACCAGAAGAGAATGAAGCTCTACACATATTAAAAAATGAGACTGATATATAGATACATGCCAACACTAAAAGCACTTTCTTAATATCCAAATTATATGCCGTAGCTCTTGATGCCCTTCTTTTTCCTATGTCTTCAAATGATCTTTCATAATTTCCAAAATCACTTTTATCAGTAGTATCATCTGAGGCAGATGATTGAGGATTGTTATTGGATGCTGCCTCAAAATCAGATTGTTTCCCTGTGTCCTCAGCAAAAGTATTTTTATTCACTTCACTTGAAGCTCTCATCTTTTCAGACGCAGAGTTACCGCTATGAACTTCTCCACCATTGATTTCTTCTTTTATTTCTTCATAGGACTTATTATTTTCGGCAATACCCTTATAATGCGGATTTTTTGCTTCACAAATTGGGCAATACTGATCATTCTCAGACAATTCAAAACCGCAACGATCGCAATACATTTCTTATCTCACCCCATCCTAAAACCGTCAATTTGACACAGGAATATATTTCATCAATCAACCGGAGGATGTAAATCCCACTCCGGAAAACAATGTGCGAATCCCTCTAAATTCTGTGTCAAAATAACCTTTTCACTTTGTTCAGCTAATGATTCACCGCCAAATAGACTATCCAATTCTTCCAACTCATTCTGATCTTCTGGTCCTAACATACTCTACATCTCCATTTCTATATAACAACCGCCATCTTATCTGAATCACGATACATTTCCACAACTTTATTTGCTGCATTCCATTCCTTAACACAATTATCTATTGTTACAAGGCCTCCTGCTTCAATATCACTGTAAACCTTTCTTATCTTCTCAACATTTTTTACCTTATTTTCCTTGAATTTTTGAACTTGATAGAAGCAATACACAATTACAACTATTGCAATAACAAGCGAAACAAACCCGGAAGCCCCGGCAAATAAGATTCCCATTGCTGCAGCAACCATCATCCACACATAATATTGATTGGGGGTCTTTTGCATTTCCGCATTCACTTCACTTTCACAAACATTAGTTATATAATCATGAAATTGTCTCTTCATTTCTTCTTTATTTGATCCATCCTGAGTCCTTCCCTGCCAGCCTTTTATGTTCATGGATATTGCCTTGGGGAAAGCCTCCTCTTTTTCGTTCATAAATTCTTCATAACCCTTATTGATATACATATGCAAAAATGAAAGGGCAGTTTTCTTTTCCGATGCTGCAGTTCTTCCGCCATTTGTTATAAGTCCGCTCATTCTCTCAACTAAGTTTTTGGTCTCTTCGCGTCTTGCTGTATTCTCTATCTTGATTTTTGCGGCAGCCCTAGCCTCATCTCCATCAAATTGCTTCACAAAAGTAAGATACCGTTCTCTCTGTCTTAGTAACTTTTCATCCGGAGTATCCTGACTTACCAGTTCTATGAGTTTATCATCAATGCTTCTTCTTAACTGATCCATATCGACATAAGCATTTTCTATATCTTTAAAATCTGTTTTAATTCTGTTTCTTGCTCCTATACGTCCGATATATGAATCTATATCTGAAAATTCTGATACATATTCCTTCATATTTGGATAATAATTACCTGTTGAATTACAGTATTTTTTAAAATGATTTTTCCAGGTCTCTATCTGTTCATGTTCGAAACGGGCGTTACTACTTCGAACTTCATTGATCCATTTATTGATATAGTCGTCACACATATGCCACTTATCAGGTCCGAATACACCATTCACATAAGCAGTAACATATACCATGCTTGCCTCAGAAAAATTAGCTGAATTTTGAGTTGAAAAATATATGGATAGCCATTCATAACAGGTTTCAATACGATTATTTCTACGACATATCAGAGCCATTGTAAGTGCAGTCTGCTCCTTGTCTCGTTTTACTGCTTCTCTAATAGCTCGATTTGCTAGATCTCTGTCATTGTTTATCCATGCAGCTATAGCAACCAAGCATGGGGCAAGCCAATATCTCGGTGTTGATAACATTAATTCCTCTGAAATATGAGAAATAGTTGTTTTCCTGACTAATGCAGCATCTGTAGCCTGCAAAACACCCAACATATTGTCACGAACCACCTGGTAGTTACCATACTTATTCTGGATTTCCTGCCGCACTGTCACAAGTTCTGTTAATGCCTTTTGTAATGCAGCTTTCTTCCTCTGCTCATTGATCATCTCATCAAAATCATTTTGTAATTTTCTGAGTTCCTTACTCAATTCCCCAAGGTTTCTGCTAATACCACTGATCTCTTGGCTAAGTCCATTGAGCTGTGTACTTGTACTGTTTGACATTCTCGCTATGTCTGAAGATATTCTGTTTATTTTTTGATCCAGACTATGAAAAACATTATCCATAAAACTATCCCTCCGCTATTTAAAAAGCTGCATCTTTCTCATATTCGACTCTGAATTTATTGTACACAGAAACAAACTTAGCTTTATGATCATTTGGCTTCATGGCCGTAATGATATTACCCACAGGTACTACATATTTATCATAGAAAAGCCGTGTATTTCCTTTCATGTAAAAGCTATTATTCCGATACGGAGAAGAAGGGTTATCTTTAATCCCTTTTATAAGCATTAAACATGTTCCGGGGATATCACAATTCTCAGCAATATCTCTATACAACTCAGCCATATCCGAAGTCAGAAAATCAGCTGAACTTCTTTTAGATATACAAAATTTTGAAATGTCATCTGCGAAGTTTGACAGTTTCTCTCTATCTTCTTTTCCTTGAAGATTCAAAATAGCCATTTTTAACATCTGTTCCTCAAAATCAACCATATTATGGGCGCTGATAACAAAAAGATCCATGAGTTCTGTTACCTCATCATACTCCAAAGCCACATCCATCATTGTGGCAAAAAACCTTTTCATTGATCCTTCTTTCCCATTATAGAATTCATCTTCATACGCCATGATGAACAAAGCGACTGCATTATCCTGCATGATATTTAACACATCCTGTGCATATCGCCGTGCGTTTTCTCTCATGCCTTCTTTAAAAAACTTTATTGCATTATCTCTGGAAAATGCCACCTTACCGTTAGCCCCCAGCGTTGCTCTGGAATAGTATTCTGTTTTCCCACATTGATTACAGCTAATTAATCTTGTCTTGGGATCAAAGGTGACATTCGTACTTCCACAACCATGACACTGTAGTCCCGTATATTCCATATGATCTTGCCTTTCAATTCATATCTGCAATGCAACAACTATTTACCGTCACATGCCAAAATTTCAGTGGCACAGACTTAATCGTTGTTTCCAAATGTTCATAGCGCTTTTGATAATTGCGATAATCTCTTCCTTTTTCCAGTGACCATCCAGCTTTTCGTCAATGCTCAAAAGAAGGTTGTTAAATTCATTCTCAAGATCCTTTGTTTCCGAATCTGAAGTATTACCTCCCATATCTACCATTTGCTTTAGGGACAACAACATTTTATGAATTTCAGGATCATCTGCTTTAACTAAAAGCATCCCTAAAGTATCTGACATTCTGTTTATATCTCTGGTCTTCTCCCCAATCTCTCTTAACTGGATTATCAGCCTCTCCTGATATTGATTGAAATAAATCAGATATACCAGATAAGCCGAAATAGTCACAGCATTGAACAGTATAGGAATTGCTTTTATACCATCATCAGATTCTAATATCGATGACATATATATAAAAACCGAATTTACCAGCAAGGATATACAAACAAAAAACATCGTAATAAAGAACGGAACCATGTTTGCCTCTGTCATCTCCCTTCTGGCAAATTTCTCAAGATGTGTTACTTCCCAGGTAGCAATGACACAAGTTATAATTCCAAATACCAGTCCTGCCTTAAAATAATAATGAGTTCTTGATAAATTCGAACTAACATAAATACATGCACACCACGAAGCGAACAGAAAAGCTGCAATCAAACACAATTTCATATATTTGCTTAATTTCATTTTCACCTCCATGAGTTTCTAAGGCGCAGAGCCCTCACTTGTACTCATCCTTCTCACAAGTTAGACCTGACTGTTCACTTTTAAATTTGCGCCTACCCTATTTTTGTTCCGCAATTTATGCAGAATCTCGCACCCTGTTCTAATTCCTTTCCACAATTAGGACATACACTGGAACCAATTTTTGCTCCACAGCTCATACAGAACTTCGCTCCGGCAGGGAGCAACTCTCCACAACTAGGACAACGTATTTCCTGAAGCAATTTTGATCCGCAGTTAAGGCAAAACTTTGCAATCTTTGGATTCGTATTACCACAGCTTGGACAAACATTTATATCTCCTCCCTGTGAACCATTCTGTTCCTTTGATATCTCCTGATATTTTCCTCCGCTAACTCCTTTTTCAATTGGCTGAGCCTGTACACTCTGTCCCAGAAGGTTCCCCATATCACCAATGGTCCCCTTTGCAAGCGATCCCATTCCTGCGCCTACGGCACCGCCAACTCCTATCCCCATACCGAGCCCCATTCCTGCTCCCATAAAGCCGGATGAAGTACCTTCATTTGATGCTGCAGTCCCCATAACCTCAAATGCCTTTTCCTGCTGGAATGTATAGCCTTCTCTGGCACGTTTTCTTGCCATAGCTTCTGACTCAATATCCATTTTTCCGGCATTACCCTGGGCTTCAATCAAAGTCTGCTTTTTCTTGATTTTTAATTCATTAACAGCAGCAAGATCTTCATCAGGAACATTTATATTCGTTATGGAAAAATTGTCCAGTGTAAGACCAAAACTAAGAAAATGCTCACGTAATTTATTCCTCAAAACATCTGATAGTTCTGATAAATATGAGGTAATCTTCAGTATTCCTATCTTTCTTTCTGTTAATGTCTGTGATACAAGATTTGGTGTATATTCAAGTATCTTTGTTCGCATATACTCTATTAGATTATCTCTTGTAAAATCTGCACGCGTCCCTACAACATGTCTAAGAAACAATCCAGCTCTGGTAGACGCCACAGAAGTATCATCTTTTTCTATGTGGACACCAAAAAGTCCATATGCCCTCACATGGATATTCACCTCTTCTTCCGGATCTTCAACAACAAATGGCTGCTGTGTTCCCCAATTCAAATCATTTAGATATGTTGTATTGATAAAATATACGGTACTGTGAAATGCCGACTCACCTGCGGTCAAAGCATGTTTTATATTTCTAAAAGGTGCAAATCTACTGTCTCCTGTATCCAGCTTTATCTTACAAGGTCCGATAAATACCGAATACTGTGCTATACCGCTTCCATCATTCCCGACTGAACTTCCGGCATTCATATTGTTACAAAAAACAGCAATCTGTGACGGAGCTACAATTAAAAATGAACCATTCGGAAAATCTTCATACTGAAATCTATGCGCAATTATTCCGGCCTCAATATCACTTTCCGGTTCCCATTTAATGAGATCAACTGAAAATGCTCCTAAAATTCCCTTATGATCCTGCTCCTTTGGATTGTCACTGTGAAATAATGACATTTCTTGCTCCTTCCATTTAGTACATCCCATTGTAATTTCCATGTACTTTGATTAATAATCATGTACCAATCTTGCATTGTTCCGAAAACAGTTTATATATATACCTTATCGGCATATTTAACCGGTATCTTAATGATTTTAATTTCTTTTTATTAGTTCTGTGCTCACCTTTAGATTTCTTCACGACCAAGGGAAAATACAAAAATATCGAATAGGTACATATCAAAGGCATCATAATTATCGGATATTTGTTTGTAATTAAAAAAAGTCGAGCTAACCGCCCGACTTTTTTATAATTAACTATCCTTTTATTCAAACATCCTCTTTCTGCCACTTTTTTTCACAAGCATAATCCCCGTCACCCGCAGTATTCCCAGCTGTCTCTGTATTCATCATAACTGTATATGGAATCACTTTCTTCATCGTAGTAGAACATTGTATCTGTTTCGTCATCATAGAGATACAGATATCCGTCATCATAGCAGTACCATATCTCCTCCTCATAGTCGTATATCCAGTCATCATAACAACCATCATTATTGTAACAACTTGAATCATAGTATGAGTTGCTGTCACAATATGATCCGTAATCATAATATGAGTTATAGCCTGAACCTCCACCGTAGCAGGAACTGTAGTCATAACCATACTGACAGGATCCGCCGTTACTGATATTGCAGCCGTACTCGCTCTCGTAGTCTCCCCAGCCGCCCCAGTTGTTCTCAAAGCCGTAATAATCATAGTAGTCATCATAGCCGGAACTCTTTACGAATCCTTTGAGCCAGTCTATATATTCAGCATCCAGCCCGATATCGCTATAGACATCCCTGAGCCTTCTGTAAAACTCATTATCTCCGTAGGGAAGCGATACCGCAAGCCCCGTCAGTTCGTTTTTATCAGATGTATGACCATAGTAAGCCACAGCTGCTTTCAGAGCAGAAATAAGGTTCTTTGCTTCATCACTGTCTTTGTCGATACTCTCCACCAGAGCAAGGATATCGCTGATATAGTAATCCGACAGAGTAACGAAACTGTAATCAAATCCCCAGTTGTCAAAATAACTCCTGCCCTTTGCCCTGTGCATCTTACTGTAATTCTTCTTTAAAAGCGCCGCCTCGTTTTTATATGCAAAGGCCTTCCATGCTTCAAAAAGACTTCCGGAGGTGGAGACATTGAAAAGTCCCATACAGGCAGAACCGCCGCCATAACTGCTCTCATTATCCGCAATAATGGCATCCACTATATATTTTCCGAGAAGAGGGGTTGCCATCCCTGGATTATTCTCAAACTCCTTCATCCATCCGGTGTAGTCCCATCCAAGTCCCGACTCAAAATCCTCGGATAAAAGGGCATACTTGCAGTAAGGGGCCAATGCATAGCAGGTCTCCATGCTGGCCATGATACAGCAGTCCATGCCAATGATATCGAAATGTACATCCTCATTTTCCGAAAAGGCCTCTGCCATCTCCGCTATGGTAAGGCTATCTGTCTCTGACTGCCACTCATCATATCCAAAGCCATAAACAGGACCTCCGCCGTGATCCCAAAACAGGAACATATACCGGTCTGCCGGATATTCGGATTTACAGAAACCTATAAATTCAGACAGGGTTCTTTTATCAGTACAGTCAAGCTGCCCCAGTTTGTCTCTTATAAGTCTGAGACCTCCATTTTCTATCTTATACGTCTGGGCGCTTTTCGAGGAGATACCATAGTTCTGCCAGCGCCTGGTTCCCATAGTCTGTATGATGACGTTGACATTATCACCTATTCCGGAGGCTATCATCTCGGAAATATCTCCTGTTGCCTCTCCTGCCTCCGACTCAAGATCCGAGCCGTTTATATAAACCATTATGGTAGCGGACCTGGCATCTGTTCCCACAGAAACAGTATCCACATTAATCTCCTGGGCTGCGGAATTACCGTTCTGATCATTTATATTTCCGGAACTGATATGAGACTGCATCTGTTCCAGCAAAGTCTTTTTCTCAGCTGTCTTCTCCCCGGCCGTCTGCTCTGCCGCTGTTCGTTCTGCTGCTGTATTTTCTGAAATTGCCTTTTCTGCAACTGTCTGCTCTCTTAGGTTCCCGTCTGCTGCTGTCTGTTCAACCACAGTCGTTTCGGTGCTTTTTTCTTCGTCATCAGGCCAAAGCATCAAAATGATGAACATAAGGCCTAAAGCCGCCAGTATAAAGATTACTACTTTCTTTATTTCTTTCCACATAGCTCTTCATCCGAAAAACCATCGTCATCAAAATCTTCGCCGTCAAACTCCTCATCAAACTCTTCATCATCGAAGAATTCTTCGTCATCAGGCTCATCAAAGATAGTCTCATAGTATCCCGCTGTCTCGAAACCGTCATCCTCATGATCAGACATCATCCATTCCATCACTTCTACTATTTTGTCATGGCTTCCGTCAAAACGGTCATGCACATAGAACAGTGACAGAATATCCTGACTCAGCTCCATTCCCGGAATTTTATTATGGAAGGTCTCTATCAGGTTCCATAAAGTCACGGAATCATCATACTCAATATCCATGAGAAGTACATTTAATCTGTCCGGATTATAATAGCAGTGTATCATACCACCCACTGTATCCTCTCCAAAAAGATCCATATATATCTGTCTCAATGCCTTGGCATTGAGCTCATCAGGATCATTTAAGTAATTCTCAGGATTTTCTATAGCCACACGATAGTGGCTGAAAGCCTCATTCTTCAGTTCCAAAAACTCAAGGGTATCTGCTATTGCAGTCTCTATAGTCACATCATTCTGCTCTGTATATGATTTAAGGATCTGCATATACTCATCAGGGAATTCCATCTTAATGCCCATAATCAACCTCCGGTTTACTATACTTCACTCATCTTTGTCCGACAAACGTATTTTACACGCCTTCATCATTTTGTGCGTATATTCTATATCTATAATCACATACCTGCAAGCTCTGCCATGAACATATCATAGTAGTCATCCTGTCCCTCAAGCTTAGGGGAATTCTCGCCTCCGCCGTTTGTGGATCTCTTGATGGCTGCATAAAACTCCTCCCCGTATGTAAGGATATCCATCTCATACAGCTCATAACCCTCCTCACGGGCGATATTGCAAAAAGCTGCCAAAGGATTTTTTTCCTTTTGTGTATCTAAAAGTTTCTGTCTGAATTCTGCATCCTCCAGAGCTTTCTTACGAAGCGCCGCCATTACTGTCTCAACATCCATAGTAACCTCCCACTTTCAAAACATCTCCCAAATATATGCTGATACTCCCTTAACAATTCAATATCGGACCGCCTTGTGCCATACGCTGCCGGGAAAGTCAGATAATTCGAATTCATTTATCATCCAGCTTCTTCAAAACGAATCTGGTTACAGCCGCACCGATAAGACTGCCGACTGTAAGTGCAACCGCCATAAAAAATGCCGGCTTTCTCACATCTGCTCTTACCGGTATTTCAAACTCTCCGCCGTTCTTGCAGATAAGCCCTATCTCTCCATCTGCAATGAGATATGACTCTCCGTACAGCATCTCCTTATTGCTGCCTGTATCTTTACGTATGTACGCACCGTCAGTAAGACAGTAAAATGCTCTGTTCATGCTGTCCGGATAAGTGATCTCCTCAAACAGCTTTTTGCCGTCAAGAACCGAATCTATGGTCTGATTGTAGTGGGGAATGACATTGGTCTCAGTGAGCCCCAGCCCCTCTATAAACCTTTGGTAATTTGCATCCTTGGCTTCCCCCGCAAGTTCCGGCTGGGCATACACTTCATCGGCACAATTCATGGTACCCGCGCTTATGCCAATGACTATGCCCCTGAAACTTTTGATCCTCTCTCTCAGATTAATCTTACGGAACCATTCATTTTCCGTAGGTACATGGCCCCCCGCAAGGATCACCACATCATAGCAGCCTATGATCTCAACTGTTTTCTCATCCCTGGCATCCAGAACATCTATCATGTCCATGCTGAGTCCTGATTTATTGAAGGCATCAAGATAGGTCTGTGCTATGGCACTGTTCATCTCTGCGGCTTTGGGATCTGATGAAACCAGGAGACATTTGCTGTGCTCCTTCCAGTCCTTTTTTAATCTGTCCACAAAATTATTGCTGTTATCCAGTTTTTCGGGCAGCCCTGTTTTTCGATCAAACCCTCCCGGGGTAGATGTCATATATATGATCATTAAAAAACTTCCTCCTATGAAAAAGATCCTGATTTCATATCACACTCTGATATCCTTCAAATTCAAACGAATGTGCCGGATACTATATGAAGCAGTTTCATCTCTTTCGATTCCCGCCCGGGATCATACTGTTATATCCCTTCATCACGAGCCATGAAATAAGATAATTTCCTCCCAGAATTGCTACGGTCCAGAACACAGCCATAATGAGGGACTGCTCATGCACACGCAGGAAGAAGTATGGTCCATCCGCAAGTCCGGCCACATTCATGCCTATCAGAATCACAGCATAGATCACCGTCGGTATGATGGCATAAAATGGCGCCTTTTTCGGAAGCGGTTCTGCAGTCTCCAGAAAAAGAAAACTCATCAAAGACAGTACCGGTGCAATCACATGATCAATGGGATGCACTCCCTTCAGCAGCTGATCCGCAAAACCTTTCTTTGGTCCGAGAACAAAAAGCACCACAAGAAAGGTAAGCATCAGACAACAGGTGCAGATGTATCTAAGCAGTGTGATCCATCCCGGCATTCTTCTGGAACCTTTATAATGCTGCATCATATAAGTGGAAACGAAACCGCTGGTCCTTCCCTTGGACAGAGCCGGAAGCATGAACATAACAAAAAGTGCACTCACCAAAAGGCAGAGAACATTTGAGTTATCGGTATAATATATAAACATTTTAAATCCGTCATGAACCGAGAAAGTATAATTCAGTCCGATGAGTTCCATGACCACCAGCATGATGTGAATAAACAGCGCTGTTCTCATTCTTTTATCATTCATTTCAAATGATCAAGGCCCGGCGGATCTCCCGTCAGGCCTCTCCTCCTTTTACAAATCTTTCAAGTCACCGGCTATCAGTTTCATTATACAAACAGCCGTATCTTCCCATCAAGGACTTTAACACGGACTTCTCCTGTGTTAAAAAATCAGCCTTCTTACAGTATGGGCGTCAAATGTCACGTCCTTCACTCCTGCGGTCTCTATCTGATAGAGAGCATTGGCCGCAAGATGCTCCGCCGCCTGCTCCAGATCTCTGCAGCCCGTCTGATCGCGATACTTTTCAAGAATCACATCAATGGCCCTGTCCTCCACCACACACTCCGAAGCTTCCATTCCCATACGCTTTAAAACCCTGGGAAGTGAGAACTTCTTAAAGATGATCTTTTTCTCATCAGGTGTGTAATCCGGAATGTCGATCACCGCAAATCTGCTCATAAGGGGATCTGATATTCTGGACTTGTCATTGGCAGTGGCCACAGGATAGACCCCGTTGGTGGGGATGCGGCACTCGATATAATTGTCCGTATATCCTATGTTATCAAGCAGTGTCAGAAGAGCATCCGCCGGATTTCCGTTTATACTGTTCTTATCGGCTTTATCCAGCTCATTTATTATGAAAACAATGTTACTGGAGCCACTTTGTGTAAATGCCTCCATTATACGCCCGGCCTTGGCATTGGCATAAACACGGGGACTGCCGGTGAGAGCCTCGGAATCATGGATGGCACTCATATCGAGGCTGGTCCAGGGGAGCCTCAGGATCCTTGCTACTGCATAGGCAAGCTGCGACTTTCCGATTCCTGCCGGACCCGCAAGAAGAAGCCCGTAGGCAGGAAGGGTGTGGGTTCTGTTTATCTGAATGATAGTCTCCATGATGCGCTGCTTTACCCTCTCAAGGCCATAAAGCTCTTCATCCAGAATCTGCCTTGCCCTTACAGGGTCGATAGAAGCGAAATACTCACCTTTCCAGTGAATATTCAGCACCATCTGAAGAGCTCTTTCCGCGTGGCGCCTCTCCTCCGGGGTGATGGTTGAGGACTTTATGAGGTTGACGCTTCTGTCCGCCCAGACCTGCATGTTCTTTGGAAGTGTATGTCTCGCGCAGGCAAGGTAATTAAGCATTGAGTTCAGATCTCTCAGATCCTGCTGTCCGGACTCTGCCGGCTCTTCATCCATATCCCCATCCTCCGGGGCATCACTCTCTGAAAGCCTCTCTATCACCATCTGGAGAAATCTGTCACGCTCAGACTGAATACCGGATCCGCTTGGATTCACTGCACGTATCTTATAGACACAGTATCCTTCCTCCCGGCTCTCTCCGGTCAGTCTCACGGATACATGGTTCTCTCCGAGCCACTTTTCAAGCTCCACAAATCGCTTGTCTATAGTGAGGACAGGATGGTTCAGGTCTCTGCCGTCCTTGTCCAGGCCGCTGACATTGGCCTCCACCGTGCCTCCCGTATAAGCGAAGGAATTCCCTCTCAAGGGGTTTATAAAAACTCCGACAGCGTGCCGGGGAAGCTTTTCTTCCCCCTCCGTAAGGATCATGATGGGAGTCTCAGGAGAAAGCTCCTTGCTGTCACTTATCACCACCTTGAATGCATGAGACGCCGCAGTTCCGGCCTCATTACCCCCCTCTGCTTCCGGATTCACTATCGTACTACTGTTAAAGTCAAAAATCCTGTCCCCCATATATGCGCCCGTCTATAAATCGATGAAAATCGATTTCCCCTTTCTTACTAACATCAGTGCCTGACAATTGAGCTAAAAGTACCGGATCAGGCCATCATCTATCTGCCTATACTAACATACTTTCGCTTTCCAGTCACATAACTTGATATAAGTGTGAATAGAGATATGCTGTTTTTTATTTGATAACCATCAGCCGACCGGCGGAGACAGCTCCTGTCCATAAATGATATAGGTAAGTCCGTCAGCATTTTTTATAAAAGGAATGTTCAGGATACCTTCCGTATGACATAGAACAAGTACACTTGTACCATCACTGAACAGTACCTTGTATGTCTCCCCGGCGGTCACTCCTGCACTTACAAGAACATCCACTGTTTCTGAGACTGAGTCTGCAAACATCCCGTTGAAGCTTACAACACCTGCTCCCTTAATGTTTTCTGTCCTCATGGTGACTGCATCCGATAAAAAACTGTTTATGGCAGTTAAGGTGTCTAAAGGTCTCAATACATCAGAAACTCTCTGTACCCGGTATTCCCCTTTGTTATTTACCGAAATGATATGTAATCCCATGACCTCTTCAGAAAAAGCTGAACCATAATCCGTGGAGGTTGAAGTTTTTTTATTATCACTTGTGTCGGACCCGTCATCGGAACTTATGTCATTTGCAGACTTTGTCAATCTGACACCGACTTCAACTCCGCCGCCTCTTGGAACGACCAGATAAGCATTTCCTTTACCATCTGACACGATCCTGTAATTGCTGTTTCCATTGACATCATAGAATTCCGCCCTGTGGCCTGAGGGGATATCCACCTTGAGATAAACTGTTTTATCCTGATTATCTGTATACATACCGCTTATATATTTGCCGTTTCCACTGAGAGAGATGCTCGGAGAAGCCTTTATGATATAGTTTATCTCTTTCTCAGCCACTTCTGCACAGCTGTATTCAAGCTCTCCTGTTTCTGAATTTGTCTTCATGCTTTCCGCAACCGCTTTGCCACCGGATGTATCAACCTTCCATACCGATATGTCAATATTCTCTGCCGAGTCTCCATACTGAAATACCAGATTATGATCACGCCCTGAAACCGTACCATTAACTATAAGATCGATATGGGTGTCATCTGCTTTCTTGTTTATCAGGACAGCCTGTCCCTCCTGTCCGTTCTGTACGACATTACCGTCAATATATGCTTTTATATCTCCATTTACAGACCACAGATCTACTCCATCTGAATCCGGACCTGAAGAAACCACATCTCCCATGACAGTTGCAGAGGCATCACCATCCTCTGTATAAAGAAAGACGCCTATTGCCAGATCCTTTTCTGACTCGGCACTCACGCTCCCGGATACTTCAACATTTATTGTTCCGCTTTTGGCCTCCGCAAAGACCCCCTCAGCAGTCTTACGAGCTTTAACTTCAACATCATTTCCAACGGTCACGGCCGTCACTCCGCCACTATCACTTGACGGAACTATACCGAAGGCTGAATCTGAATAAGATGTGGTCTTTATATCCTCTTCTATTTCTACCACCGTGCTGCCATTGCCGGAGCTGCCTGCTTTAACACCGATATCCTTTCCTTCAGATGTTACATTTATATTTTTCGCACTGACTTCAGTAACTGCTTCATTTTCAGCCGATGCGTCAATGCCGTAGGCCAGGTCCTCCGATATCACCGTTACATCCCCGCCTATGTTGACATCGGCATTTGAAACATTATCATCATCCTTTTTACCGGATGATGAGGTTGCTACACCTATTGAAGAATTCCACGAATCACTGTCTTTACTGGTTTCAACATCACCTTTAATATCTACCGTGACCTTATCACCGTCCCTCATGGATACTATCACCGCCGGCGAACCATCATCGGAGCTTGCAGATTCTTTTTCTATAGATTCTTCATGCTGAGTTCCTGTCACCGCTATAACATTAGTCGCCAATGCCGGAACAGAAATACAGTTACTTAACAAAACTGTAACTAAAATCGCCGTAAACTTTTTTGTTTTACATAAGTTCCTTCTTATCATTATGAGTCCTCCATTTCTGCCTCTTAGGACAGATTCTCACTAAAATCTCATATGATTTTTCGCATACTTATTTATAAATTCGGCATTTTTTGAGAAAAAATTAAACGTGAGTATACGGAACACAATAAGATACTTTAGTGCTCTTTATACTCACGTTTTAATCTATGCGGCAGATATCAGACTATGGTGCAGCCTATCTGCTCAAGCCTCTCCCAGACAAAGTTCTGGGTCATGGATCCGGTCTCTTCAAGCTCCTTGAGAAGGAGCTCTTCCTTCTGCTTTGTCTTGATGGTATTTTCGTAAACTTCCTTTGCGTACTCAGGCTTGATAAAGACGATTCCGTCCTGGTCACCTACTACGATATCTCCCGGATTAACCAGCTGTCCTCCGCAGACGATGGGAACATTGACCTCGCCAGGACCGTTGAAGAAAGGACCGTTAGGGCTCACTCCCTTTGCGAAAACAGGGAAATCCAGCTCTGAAAGCACCATACTGTCACGAAGGGCACCGTCACAGATGATTCCGGCAGCGCCTGCCTTCATGGCATACTTTGTTGTGACTTCACCGATAACAGCTCTGTCTTCAAATCCACCCGCATCAATTACTATTACATCTCCGGGCTTAACATACTTAAGTGCAGCTCTGAACATAAGGTTATCTCCGTGAGGAAGCTTTATGGTAAAAGCCGTACCTACAACAGTCTTTCCTGTGAAGGATGAAATCTTATGGAAAACCGCCTGGGTTCTGGACATGTTATCATCAAGATCAGCAACCTGAAGTCCCTCAAAAAGCGAAACCAGTGACCTGTCCGGTCTCTTGAAATCTGTTATTATCTGACATCCTATAGACATATATTTTCTCCTTATTACTATGATGCAAGTGTAAAAAAAAATCTGCCACTCACTTATGACGCCACCGCACACATTCGTGTGCAAGGTGTTACTGATAAAAACTCAATCATATATTCGGTGTCATACTATAGTTCTTTAGATTTCATTTGAAAAATACAGGTTTTTTATATACTATTAGTTTTATTAATAATATTGAGCGCAATTCACATTTATTATAGTAACAATCTATATTTTGATAATATCAGCAGCTCCGGAAACCTACCTCCGGAAAATCAATTAAAACAAGTAATATAAGAGGCACGTCCATGATCACCATAAAACAGATGAAGTATTTCCTTTCCGTCTGCAGAACAGAAAATCTCAGTAAATCAGCCAAAGAGCTTTTTGTTTCCCAACCTACCCTTTCCGTTGCCATAAAGGAACTTGAACAGGAAACCTCCACCCACCTTTTCATGAGGAAGGGAACCCATATAACCCTGACAGAAGCCGGAAGGAAGCTCAGGGATGAAATAAAAAAGATCATGGAGCACTACAATAAGATGAACTCCATGATAGAATCGGGAATTTTGAACACCGACTATCTCCGTCTCGGCTACTCCACCATCATCGGCAGCGAATCCCTGCCTCTTATATACAGAAGATTCACGGAAAGCTATCCTTCCATCCATCTGGAGATCTCAGAGGGTGCCGGATGGAACCTTCTCCAGAAGCTGGATGAGGACGAGCTTGACGCAGTTCTGACTGTAGAGAATTACTCTCAGGAAAGTCTCTGGAAGAAAAGATTTGAAACAAAAAAGATAAAAGCCTCAATCCTTGAGTATTGTGTAAGTGAAAAAAGTCCCCTTGCAGGCAAGGAGACTATCACTCTTGAAGAAATTTCAAAGGAACCGCTTATTCTGTTTGATCAGGCCTTTCCTCTTTCCGGAACCATCGAAAATATCTTCAGTGACAGAGGCTATGATCTCAAAGTGGTTCTCAGAAGCTCCCAGATTTTCATGGTGTCCCGTTTCATCGAAGAAGGTCTGGGAGGCGGCTTCCTCCCTGCATCGGCATGCAGAGAGAACTTAAAGCTTGTTCCCTTGGACTGCCCTGAGCTCACCCACTCTTCCGGTATGGAAGCAAGGGTTTACTGGAAAAAGCATTCTGCCCCGGACCGGCCCCTGGCACTGTTTCTTAATCTTCTGGATTCCATAATGTGATATGCTTTGTCAAAACCAACAAACCTTTAGAACAGGCTGCTTTCACTGTCTATAGCCTTTATGATACGGTTCGTCACCATTAAAAGTACAAAACCCACTATGCTCTGCAGGAAGGACGTGGCAGCGGAAAAACTGAAATTGGCCTGCTGCATCAGCGCCTTATAGACATAAACATCCAGGGTCTGGGTCACACTCTGCAAAGATCCCGAATCCAGCGGTACCTGGTAGAACAGACCGAAATCCGAATTCAATATGGTGCCGATACGGAGAATAAATACTGTACAAATGGTGGGGCGAAGATGCGGCAGTGTAATGTAACGTACCCTCTGTAAAAATGTTGCCCCATCCAACACTGCCCCTTCATATAAGGAACGGTCAATGGCCGTCACCGCACATAGATATATGATCATTGCGTATCCGGTGGATTTCCATAACTCGGTGATGATAAGTATCACTCTCCAGTATCCGGGAGACTGGTACCACTGTATACCCTCCATCACGAAGATCCTCATAAGGTGGTTCACCTGTCCTTCATTGGTTGCCAGAAATGCATATACCAGATATCCCACTATAACCCATGAAAGAAAATACGGAAGAACCATAACCATCTGAATGAAGCCTTTAAACTTCACACTGTGTATCTCCGTGAGAAAAATCGCAATAAATACAGGTATGGCTATTCCCAAAATGATGAAGAAAAAGTTATAGAAAAGCGTGTTCCATATGATTCCGGACATATCCGATGAACGGAGCAGAAAGCTGAAATTATCAAGTCCTGCCCAGGGACTGTTTATGAAGAGATTTTTAAGAAGAAACTCCCCCGGCTTCGGTGTAAAATGCTTAAAGGCAAAGAGAATCCCGAACATAGGCAGATAGCAGAAACAAAGATACCATACGATGGCCGGAAGAGACATTAACATAAAAATCCTGTTTCTCTTTCCGGTATATCCTGATGGTCTGTTAAGAGACCCCGGCTCAGTCTGTTCTCCTCCGGCTTTGATATCTTCCGCTGCAGCATTACTTCCTCTTTCATCCCTCATTTTCTCAGTTTCCGTCATTACTTATTCCCTTCTCTCCGGTTTCCTTACTTCTGTTCCACTCCGAAAGCTGCGATCTTATATCCTGAAGAAGCTCATCCATCCCGGCAGCCTCCATTCTCCTCTTTATCTCAGGCAGCACCACATCCGGATCACTGGTGCCGGTCCTGAGTTCTGCCCCGTAATCGCTGTAAATCGCCTGAAGGGCTGCGATGATATCCTCTTTTCCTGTCTGATCATAGGAAAAACCGTTTAAGGCACTGTGGATACCCTCTGTCTCGTACTCTTCAAACACTCCCTTCCACTGATCCGGATCCGCAAGAAAAGATCTGCTGACAGATTCAACAGATGCTGCTGCAGACGGACCGGTCTGATAAAGCATCAGATAGTATCTGTCTCTCCCGGCAGGAGTCCTCAGGACAGTACCGTTTTCCAGATACTCAAAGTGCTTACCCTCTATACCGTAGGCAAGAATATCCCGGAATTTCTTATCCGTACTGAGAAGTTCCATATACTTAAGGCAGGCTTCCGCATGCTTTTCGTCACAGGCAGCCGAGACACCGAACATGGCCCCCTGTCCACTGGATCGTGACAGGAAGGGTCCCTCAAAGGTGGAGATCTTGACATTGAACCCCCACTCCTCCGGATTCGAGTATCCCTGATAGCCTTTCCAGGCAACACCGAACCTTACCGGGATAGACTTGTCAGAGGCCGTTGACTCAATTGTGGCAGCATCCGGGTGTATGTATCCCGCCTTGTACCATTTATGAAAAAGCCTGAATTTTTCCACCAGCTCTTCGCACTCATAAAAAGGCACAACCTCTTCCGCTTCCTGCCCATCTCCGAAGGGCACCACTACAATGGGATTCACTATACGCTCAAGAAAATTGAGATATCCCCCGGGACCTGATTTAGTCATTTCCAGCGGGAACTTATCCGGAAAATCCTTTTTATAGACCTCCAGAAAGGGTTCAATGTCTCTGATGGTCATTCTCTCAGGAATCACCATCCCCTTCTCCCCCTCAAAATAATCGGCATTAAGACGGAACATCTCCTCCGCCCCCATGTCTTTAAGAAGCGGCACTCCGTATATCCTGCCATTCACAGCTGCACAGTCCCAGTACGGATCCACATACTCATATAATTCCGGTGTCTTCTCCTTAACCAGGTCTGTTATATCGTAGTAAAGTCCTGCCGACGCATTTTTATCATAGTTATTGATCCAGGAGGAAGTATAGACCATATCATAGTACTCTCCCGATGCCATCATGAGATTTATCTTATCTCCCGGCTGGAACTCAAGGTCCACAGTCACGCCGATCTTTTCCTGGGATATGGCATTGGCCTTCTCCATGACCTCTTTTATATCGAGAGGGACATCTACTGCCTGATATGTAACAAACCTCAGATTGATCACACCATCCGCCTCTTCCTTTTTTCCGCATCCTGTAAACAGCACCGAAAACACAGGAATCAAGGCCATAAGAAACCTCATACCGGTCTTTTTAAATAATCTTTCACTCATACATAAATGTCCTCTGACTCTCAAAAACATCTTCATCTGTCAAAGATGTGTTTTATCCCTTGATGGCGCCTATAGTCATTCCGTTCTTCAGGAACCTGTGGAAAAACGGAAGCAGTATCATGATGGGAAGGATAACTATCACAACCATGACCATACGCACAGTCACAGCCGGAGGTACGTATGTAATGGCTCCTGACATATACTGGGCATCTCTGGACAGCCTTTCTATACTCATATCCATATTCACAAGTACATACTGCAGGGGATAAAGCTCCGTGTGATTGCTGTCCAGATAAAGGAGGGCCGGATACCATGAACTCCAGTAAGAAAAGCTCTGAAAAACCGATACCGTCATTATTACAGGCTTTGAAATAGGCAAGACCACCAGTCTGAAGGTCTGGAAGGGATCACAGCCGTCAAGCTCTGCAGCTTCGATAAGAGAATCCGGTATGGATATATGGAAATAGTTTCTCAGTATCATGATATACCAGGTGGAACAAAGCCCCGGCAGTATCAGTGCTAAATAAGTGTTTTTCAGATGAAATATCTGGGTGTTTACCATATAGGATGAAACCAGTCCTCCGGAAAACATCATAGGTATCATGAGAAAAAGAAGCATCGGTCTCCTGAAGCTAAACTCCTTCCTGGATACCGCATACGCAATCGGACACATGACGAGAAGTCCTGTCAGAGTACCTGACAGGGTGATAAAAACAGAATTTAAAAAAGCTCTGAACAAATATTCTCCGGAGTTAAAGAGATACCGGTAAGCATCCAGAGAGAAGCTCTTGGGAAAAAAGCTGTATCCAAGTTCCGTTACACTCTCTTCGGAAGAAAAAGAAATAATGATAACCAGCAGTATGGGAAGAAATATCAAAAGAGCGATAAGTAAAAAAAACATACTCATCAATAAATTCACCGTTCCTGAATAGGCACTTTTCTGAGGTATGATATACTCTTCAGCTTTTGTCTTACCCGGATTATTTGGATTCATTTCTTTCATTCCATTTCCGCCTTTTTTTAATGTATAAGTCCTGTGTCAAAGTGACTGATCATTCTGTGAGCAAGCTGCCCTGATACTGCAGATTATGCCATATTCGCATTATTATATATCTCCATATCCAGTTCTCCCTCACTTTTAGCTACGATTGTGGATACCGCCACATCTCCGAGACAGTTACTCATGGTTCTGAACATTCCGCAAAGGGAATCTATACCCATAACAAGACCTATAGCTTCAACAGGAACACCAATCTGCGTCAAAAGGACAGAAAGACATATAAGTCCTGATCCCGGGATGCCCGGAGCTCCCATTGAAAGAACCACTATGGATATGAGCATGGAAAGCATGGCCCCTTCAGTAATATGAACGCCATAGGTTTTTGCAAGTGCCAGCGCAAATACTCCGAGATATACACATGTTCCATCCATATTGAGAGTTGCGCCAAGAGGAAGGGCTAATGAAAAAATCCTCTTGCTGATACCTATTTTTTTCTCACACGCTTCCATGTTTATAGGGATAGAGGCATTGGAGGAAGCCATGGAGAACACCTGCAGCATGTACGGCGCATATTTCCTTACGAAGGGGACAGGATTAATCCTTCCCATCACCACGATAAGGATGCAGTAAAAAGCCATCATCATAAAAAGTCCCAGTATAAATGTTCCCACCATTTCAAGCGCCAATACTATGGTTTCAATACCCGGAGTCATAATCATAGACATTATGGAACAAAATATAGCTATGGGCATAACCTTGATGATCATGGTTGTAACCTTCAGGAACAGGTCATTGCAGGCACTGAAAAGGTCCGTCAGCATATCCGAATACTTCCCGAGAAGACCCGTGGCGACACCACAGATCACTGCCATGAAGATAAGCTGAAGCATATTTGCTTTCAGGAAGGGATTAATGATATCGGAAGGTACGATTCCCACTATTGTATCCTTTAAGGAAACCTCCATGGTTTTTGATGTAATTGCCGAAGCGTCTTGAACCAGAGATTCCGCAAGGGCCGCGTCACCGGGCTTTAACAGATAAAAAGCACCGACACCCATCGCTACCGCGATAAATGTTGTAAAAAGATACATTCCTATGATCTTTCCACCTATTCTTCCCAGGGCAGAAAGATCTGAAAACTGTACGATACATGAAATGATGGAAAAGAAAACCACCGGCGCAACTATCATCTTCAGTGCATTCATGTACATGGTCTTGATAGGAATAAGAAGCATGTTATTAAGGTTTTCGTTGATCTCTGCCGGAACAAAAGCCGTAAACAATATACCGCATACTATGGCAAGGACCATGGCTCCAAGAGTCCTGTAAAGGAATGTCCTCGGGGACCGTATAACAGTCATCCTTATATAGTTGACACCATTTTTATGTGTGTACCTTATATCCGCCGTCAGAGATTTCAAAATGATATTTCTAAGAGATTCCTGGATATCATCTCCATTATTTTCATCATTCAGAAGAGACGTGGATGCCATGTTATCCGCAAGAGAATACTCTTTTCCATCGGCTTTCAGTTCTATGGAGACATTACCGAATTCCGCCTTGAATACAACCGTTATCTTTCCCGCACCGTCACTGTTATCTCCGTGACTTATGAGACTGCCTGCCGCCTCTTCCACAGCAAGAACAGCCTTGACTCTGTTCCTTCTCTCTGTTTTACACTCATCAAGCTTTCCGCCCACAAACCGGGTAATCTCATCAAGACTTTGAATATCCGCACTAAATTGTCTTTTTTCTCTCATGATTCCCCATTTTAATTTAAATAGTATTTTTATTTCGGGCAAATATATACCCAATAATTATTTATATCGACATATTTTTTCAATTATTAATTTTTTGTAAAAAAATTGGGGGGATCGTTATTGTGAATTTCCTGTCCTTTTAACTCTCCTCATTTTCCCCATCCGTATTTTCCGTTAAGAAAGCCATTATCTCATCAAAACTTTTATTACTCTTGGTTATAGCACTGAGTAGTTTCTTGTTCCGGATCTCCTCCTGCTTTTTCATCAAATCATCAAGGATCGCTATGTCCTTATCCATCTTTTCTTTGTCTTTAAGCACGATAAGTTTCTGTTTCTCAACCCGTTCGTCTATTGATGATGCAGGTTTTCTTCCACGTTTCATTATCTTTATGCCTCCTCAGAATATTTCAAGCGTGCAGTTATTTCTCTAACTCCGGATTTTATCTTTGCATCATTGAGCCCAAACGCCTTGAATAATATTTTGCATGTGGCTGTCACTGCATGATCAAGTCTGTAATTCCCATCAGCCTGCCGTATCATTTCTACCTTACCAAGTTCTCTCAAGGCAGCCGGAACAGAAAAATAATTCTGCTTACTCTCAGTCGCTGTCTTATAATCCTTCAGCATCCTATATAGCTTGTTTCTGATGATCAGTGCCACAAACTCTATAAAGATTTTTGCATGTAGAGATTCTGTGGAATGTACTCTGAAACTTCTATCTCCAAGATAGGATTTGTCCTGACGGAACAGTTTTTCAGAAACGTCCCTGCCCTTATATAGTTCCAGCGCTTCTTTTGCAGTTATGTTTTCAGATGTGATGATGACAAAATATCCGCAAAGATTTATGACCTTGTTTATTTCTTCATATTTTTCTTTTGCAAACATGAACTTCTCGTCAGGTTCACCCTTCTTACTGTATATAAGATCAAAATATCTTTCCAGTTCCTTGCCAAGAGATATCTTCTCGTGCTCATGCTTTTTCAGAAAAGCGGACAGTTTGTCTATACGATCTTCAAAGTTCTCTCTTTCCGCAGCTTTCTTTCGGTCACTGTAGTAAATATGGAAGTATCGTTCCTTTGTGTCCGATGGATACAGTTTTCTTTTCACGGTTATACCACTGACCTGATACTCGCGGATGTTGTTCTCCCTCCTGTTTTCAAACAGTCCCTTTCTTGAGAGAACCAGTTCATTTACAAATTTCTTCATCCCCTTGACCATTATCACAAACTGGTAGCCGCACTTGTCCATGTAGTGGATGTTCTCTTCACTGAAATATCCCCGGTCAAGTATGAAACCTATATTTTCATAGCCAAAGCCTTTAGCCTTTTCAAGCATCACCTGCAGCTGTGCCATGTCAGTTATGCTTCCAGGATAATCCTCATAGAACAGGGGCAATGAATTATCGCAATCATATGCAACCGCGTAATTTACTATCGGCTTACCCTGGTCATCTTTTGCATGACCAAATTCTGCGATTTCAATGTCTCCTGCTTCGCAGTTCTTATTAGTCGAATCATAGGAAATATAGATCTTCTGTAAATGGTCATGCTGCATGTTCCACCGGTTCATGAACTCAATTGCCTGAGACTGGCTTATTCCATTAATAAAATCGCTCACTTTCGAATCACTGTATATCCTCATTGATTTAGTGAACAAAGGATGATCAAATGCATAATCAGGATAGTACTGGTTAGCGTTATTCTCCGCAATGATGCTGTATGCAGCCAGATCAAGAAAGAGACCGGAATCTTCACCTATGATACCAGCCAGCATATCATCAAGATGGTAATCTTCAGCCACCTTCTTTATTGCCAGATATGGTCCAACCTTAAGTACACCGCTTCGATCGGATATGTTCTTTGTTTCAGGGATCTCTGCATCCGGAAAATACTTAAGGTAGTTTGTATTGGGATACATCATGTCGCTGTCGCGGCTCTCGCACTTACCTATGGAAGTCAGATTCCCTACCGTATATTTCTTCTTAGGGTCATAGTGTCTCTCGTATGTGTAATAAACGTAGGTTATACCACCGATGGTTTTCTTCGAAATCCCCTTCTCGTCTTTTGGAATCGGAACAAGCTCTTTTAAGAACATATCAGCCTCCTTCGCAGAGCGTTATTTAACTCTCTATAATTTTACCACGGATTTGCCCCAAAATCCAGACTTTTCGGCTTAAATCCGTGGTTTTTTCGATATTTCTTTAGCCGCGAGTTAATCTTTTAGGAAATTCACAGTTATTTAAAAATAGCTATATTATTCATTCTTCATTCATCATGTAGGCTCCCTTCCCGATTTTCTTTAGAGAGCAGTCGTGGCCTCGGAATAAACAATACCCTCATGTTCTGTAAACAGCTCAAGTTCTCCGATGATGTACCCGTCAGATCCCGAAGACAGACTGTAAGTATTGCCGTCATCGCGAATGTAATATATAGATAGGTTTCCTTCGATGACCACCTGATAGTAATTGTTGTTGTGAAGAGGCGCAGAAATGATTTCCCCTGCTTCATACTGTATAAGAAATAACGGCACCTGAAGTCCTGCCATCATGTCCGCATACCGGCATGATGATAATGCTTTATCTATTCTCTCTTTGTCGTACATCTGAGCCATCAATGTCAGTAAGCGGGCAGGCATCGTATGATATATATGGTTTTCATCAAAATAAAAAGATATGGGTACCGAACAGTCCCAGGAAATAGAACGGGATCCGAAAAGAACCTTATAAAAAAAAACCGCTTTGAGCCTCTGTTTAAGCATATAAGAGAGGATACGATCCGGTAGTATATTTTTTCCGAAAAAACATAAAAAAGCAGGAATGCAATTCGCATTCTTGCTTTTTTATTTAGAGCCTGTCATCTGACAATGTTAACTTAATGACATTGGCAAGAAGTGCAGCCGGCTGAGTTCTGACTGAGCCGGCTGATAAATGTCATAAATCATCTTCCGCCTGTGCTTTTCAAAGACGGAGAATCATTTAACCATATATTCTCTGTAAATCAGATTTCTAAGGTACTCCAGCTCTTCTGTGTCGCTGTACCCATGCTCAGGGATATAAACGAGTCCTACGGCATATCTCGTCACTGCTGCAAGCATCAGATGTAAAGTCTTGCTGAATACCATCTCCTCCGGTTCATCCGTACGGAAGCTGTGATCCTGCTCCGCCTTGATAAAGATCTGGTGAAAAGCCATCCTTAGATCCATGATTATATCCTCATAAGGCTTCATGACATCACAGTCGATATTTTCGGACTGTATGTAGATGTTAAAAAACTGATTGAATCTGAGAAGATCTCTGTGATTCCTGTACATCGCGAGAAACGAGTCCAGATAGAATGCGAATAACTCTATCGCAGTCATCTGACTGGTATCAATGTTCGGAAGCCTTTTTCTGTTTTCTTCCCGAACCTGCTTCCATTTCTGTGCAGCCACAGCCACTACAAGTACAGGTTTGGACTGAAAATATCGATACAGTGTCATATCCTTGTATCCGCTTGCTTTAGCAATTTCTGACATGGTAACAGACTCAATGGTTCTTTGAGAAAACAGCTCATAACTTTTCTCAAGAAATGTATTTCTCGTTGCTTCTGTCCGAACCAGGTCCTTCTTTCTGCCGGCAACTCCCAATTTAAACCTCTCTTCTCTGAAGACAGTATACATCTTCAAGTTTTTTATTTTTCTTCAGATCTGCTATATGCCAGATTCCTACGGAATCTGCCATCAGTCATGTGGGGCGTGTCATGAAGTCTATCCTCCACTTTTGTGCAGGCACAGGTGGGAGAAGACTTCATGACACTTAAATCATACTAGCATTTTTGTCCGGTATTATCAATTATTCATTTGATACCATAAAGCAGAGCATTCACTATGGCTGCTGCGATATTGGAGCCTCCTTTTCTCCCCCTTGCGACTATCAGAGGTATATCTACGTATTCAGGTTCATTTCTCAGCTCCCATATAAGCTCCTTAGCCTCTACCACATTGACAAAGCCAACGGGCACGGCAATGATCCCCGCAGGTCTCAGATTTTCCTCTCTTATAAGCCTTTCCAGTTCTATCAGTGCTGTGGGAGCATTGCCGATGGCAAAGATAATGTTTGACAGTGCCTGACCGCCTCGTTTTTCTTTGCTGTATGTACAGGCTTCAGGAGTGTTCACCTGAGATCCGGAAGTCTCTGAATAACTATCCTCGCGAAGCTGTGACCGGAAGTCGTTTTTCAGAGTTTCACCGGAAAACTTTATCTTCGGAAGATGTCTGGCAAGCCTTGCGGCATGTTCCATACTTACAGTTGCTCTGGTGATGCCTCTCTTTTTTGCTTCTTTCATAATCTCCGGATCCGACATAAAACATCTCAGCTTTCCGTCGTATTTCGTCATTGCCACTTTACTGATTCCGGATTTTGCCATCTCGGTATCTGTCACCACCGTAGCACCTGCCGAAAGGGCAGCTCTCATTCTCTCTACTGCCCGATCAGTAAAAACAAGATTCTCATAATAATCGAAATCTGCCGAAGTATGTATACATCTCTCTATCACCGGAGCCTCTTCATCCGGAAGCTTAACTCCTCTATGTGCAAGTTCCCCCCGGATGATCTCCATGCTTCTCCGCTCTATGTCCTTCGGTTCCACATGTTCAAATCTTGTTTTATTCACGCCGTCCTCCTTACTTCGTTGCGTTTAACCTTTTTCACAGCTTCGTCAAGCATCCTGGAATACTCCGTCTCCGGAGCTTTGCCATCCATATATCGCACTCTCACAGACTATGATCTAAGCATTGAAAACATACTTATCCAAGCGTTCAAAAGCTTCTTTTACTCTGGACAGGGGAAGGGCCAGATTCATTCTAAGATGACAGTTTCCATGGAACATCCTTCCATCCTGAACGGCAACTCCCACATCCCATGCCGCATGCTCTATGTCTTCGATAGTTTTCCCATGATTTTCGCACCACTTGCTGCAGTCCACAAAAAGCATATAGGTTCCCTGTGGCTTGCTGACTCTGAGTCCTTCAAAGTGCGAAGCTATATAGTCACATGCATAGTTTACATTTTCGCTGAGTACTGCCTTTAACTCATCGGCCCACTCATATCCTTCCGGCTTGTAAGCACCTATAAGGGCATGCATGGATAAAACATTCATTTCATTGTAATGTGACAATGATGATTCTTTTTCAATCCTCTCCCTGATCCACTTGTTGTAAATGATATGGTAACTTCCTACAAGTCCTGCAAGGTTAAAGGTCTTTGACGGTGCATAGAGTGCCACAGTACGCATCCTGGCATCCTCGGAGACAGACTGGGTCGGGATATGTTTATGTCCGTTCAGGATGATGTCCGACCATATTTCATCGGATATAACGAAGACATCATGTTTCCTGAACAACTCCATGGCCTTCTCTATCTCCCACCTCTCCCATACACGGCCACACGGATTGTGAGGCGAACAGAATATAGCTGTATGGATCTTATTATCAACGATCTTTTTCTCCATATCGGAATAGTTCATTCTCCATACGCCCTCATCATCAATCTCCAACGGGCTGTGAACGATATTATAGCCATTATTCTTAAGGGATTTGGTAAATCCGATATATGTAGGACTGTTGACTAAGACATTGTCACCCTTGGAACAGAAAACATTCATGGCACTTACAACTCCGCCAAGTACTCCGTTTTCATATCCGATTGCTTCCCTTGTGAGCCCTTTTACATCGTTTCTTGTTTCGTGCCACTTAATGATGGAATCAAAATACTCATCTGTAGGCGCAAAATAACCAAACAACGGATGCCCGGCTCTCTCGATGATAGCCTCAGAAATGGTTGGAACTGTAGAAAAATTCATATCAGCCACCCACATCGGTATGATATCAAATCCATCCTTTGGCGATTCCGGAGCAAATCCGGGATTAGTTCCCAGACCATCAACTGCAATAGCATCTTTTCCTTTTCTATCCATTATAGAAACAAAATCATATTTCATATAAATCTCCATTCCGCTGCTGTTTAAAGACATCATGTTGTAGTTATCAAAGACTTTTCAGCACGACTCCTTATTATCTTGTTTATTATACAATATCGTAGAGTTCTTCAACAGACACCATCCTGACCCCAACGATCCGGAAACAGGCGAATGTAACCATTTTGACTCCGAAGATTTCGATGGTATGTTCCGGTTCGAGAAACAGATGAAAAAAACAGCTGAATTTTAAATCCCGAGTTCAGGATATGCGTTTACTATTACAGATCCGCTCATAATAAAAGCCGCCGAACCAAACAGGACACAAAAGTCCCATTAAGTCCGACGGTTATCCATCATTTGTATATACAATTTTACGCCCAAAAGGGCAGACTTTACCTTACTGTGCTTTATCTTAGAATTCATCCCTGCTTATTTTTCCCGGGACAGCCTCCATGCCGAACATCCTAAGCGCCTGATTTACTTTGTCCATACGAGCAGTCTCCTTACCCTGTTCCAGTTCTCTGACAAATCTTAGTCCTAATCCGGCTCTAAGTGCAAATTCTTCCTGGGTAAGCCCGGCTTTTTTTCTCTCTGTTTTAATAAATTCAGCGATAGTATTACTCATAATCAAAATATATACCCTATCGGGTATCATTTCAATCAATTTTGATTATTTTGAACCCGATAGGGTATATTATCGATTATCCGTGTATCATTTATACCTTATAGGGTATAAATGATACAGGATTTATTATAATTCCACTCACATCCCGGCATTTGCTGCGGCGCTCTCACCTGCAAGAAGTCCTGATGCATAACAGAATCCGAGACCCGAACCTCCCTGATAGTAAGGCGTGCTCCAAAGATCTGCGTCTGCGCCGCATACATAAAGGTTAGGAATAGCCCTTCCGTCGGAAGTCAGAGCCGCAAGGTTTCCGTCAGTCTTGATTCCGCCGAGAGTAAGCCATGCGCCGACATTGTACTCTACCATATAGAAAGGACCGGTCTTTACAGGAATGAGGTATTCCTTTGGAGTATACATCTGGTCATCCACTCCGCTTTCACAGGCTGCATTGTAAGTCTCAACAGTCTTTACGAGGTTTGGCATGTTGAAGTGCTCCGCCAGCTCCTCTACGGTGTCGGCCTTGTAAGCCCAGTTCTGGGATACCGCCTCTTCAAAATCGTCATAGATATGATCAAGAACAACTCCCTCGAAGCCAGCAAGAAGAGCCATTCCCATGTTTGCCTTTGCCCCCTCACCGAGGAAATCGATGACCGGAGTGGTGCTGATCTTATCCATAAAGGCCTGATCCACAATGGTGTAATATGTGCTCTCACGAAGAGCCTGCTCACCGCTGTACATGGTTGCCTCGCACATACGACGCTCATCCATGAAACGATCGCCTGCCCTGTTCACAAGCATCAGACCAAAATTCGGGAAATAGAAGGTGGCATTTGTTCCTCTTCCCGGAGCCCAGGAGAAGGTTGGAGTTGCCTTGAAGTTCGCAGCTCCCATTTCATTCATGGAAATGGAGAAGTTCTTACCCATCTGAGCACCAGCATTCTGAAGCAGCCGGATGCCTTCACCGTCATTGTAAATGCTGTCCTGAGGAACCAGCTCGGCACCGCCATAGTACTTTGCAACCATCTCCTTGTTCTGGAGGAAACCGCCGGTACATACGATAACGCTCTTGGCACGGATCTTTACAGTATTTCCATCTTTATCTCCGGTGAGCACACCTACGATGGCATCACCATCCTTGAGAAGATTTGTTACCTGAGTGTTCCAGCGAAGCTCAACATTTGGTCTCACCTCAAAGATCTTCTCAAGGTACGGAACTCTCTCAAGGCCTTCAACCATATATACATGTCCGCCGCGGCTGAGCCAGTCTGTGGCTCCCATGGCAAACGGATATATCATTGGCATTCCACTGTTGATGACTATGTCTATGGCACGTCCGCTTACCTCCAGCATATTTCTCACGAGACGGGCATTGCACTGATAGTTGGTGCCGGACATAATATGTTCAAATGCCTCCTGCTTTGTGAGATATCCATCATACTTAAGCTGCTCGCTGGACTCAATGTGCCATGCACCTGTGGTATTGACATTGTTGGTTCCTCCGAAGCCGGAAGCACGGTCAAGAGCTATTACCTTGCAGCCCTTATCTGCTGCACCTGCCGCCGCAGTTGTTCCCGCAACACCGATTCCTACTACAACTACGTCTGTTTCCTCTTCCTTTGAAGCCTCTGCCTCATCATAGAGAAGCGTCTCAAACTCTGCAGGCTTTCCCTCTGCTGCTGATTCCGGTGCCAATGATTCTGCCGGAGCCCCGGTGGCTGTCTCTTTCCCATTCTCGCTTTCCGGATGACTCTCTGCCGGAGGCACCTGAGGTCCGCAGGCAACAGTTACTCCCATAGCTGCCACCGCAGCGAGGCCTCCCTTTATAAATGAACGACGACTGATTTCTTTCATGATACACTCTCCTTTTCTATAGCCGACATATTTTCGGTTTTGGCTGCGAGTTGTTCTTCATCATTACAGTTTGTTTTAATTCCTGCAGTCTGCGTTACACCGGATACGGCTTCATGAGACCTTCACCTTATTTCAGCTTATACCGGTATCAAATATGCGGCTCTCTATAATCACTTTTACATCCATTTTAAAGTCTACAGTAACTGAAGAGTCAATCATTATCTGATACATTTTTAACATTTATCCACAGATGGTCATATCTCCTGTTTTTCCCGTCTCTTCTGACAGTCAGGATTCTTTTTGAAAGTACCGGACTATCCATGGACATCTCAAGTTCATTCTTTGCCAGTACATCTTTTACAGATGCCCTGCTTCGTTCCAGGCTTTCTTTATGGATGGTGAAATCCTCATTTACCTCTACGATACAGTGAACAGCCTGGTGCTCATCATATTTCCTCACATTAGAGCCTTCAAAATATCCCAAATTCAAAATATCTGATTCAAATATTCCCACACCTGGCTCAGGAACAGGTCCCTCCGGAATTTCCAGATACTCTTTTACAGAGTACCGCAGCATCGAATCAGCATAGGGAATCTCAAAGGCAGAATTCTCCGGCCATACGGAAGGCTTTCCGTTCCTTACCTCCAGCGGCATCCAGATGATAGCAGGCCTCATGGTAAGCTCACAGAAGCTGTCAGCTCTCCTGATATCCGATGCGTCATGGCTTCTGTGCCGAAGAAAATGAAGAAGTCTCATACTTTCATGTATCTCTCTTTCCAGCTCATCACAGCGCCGGTCAAGTATCCTTACTTCATCCTCACTGTGAAGAAGCCTCAGGATCTCCTCCTGGCTAAGCCCGCTCTTTCTGTAATTTCTGTAATCTAAAATAGCCGATACGTCCGACATGCTGTAGGACCTGTATCGACCTTTTCTGCCCCCTGAAGGCGAAAGCACTCCCTGCTGCTCCAAGAAACGAATGCCGCTTGGAGACAGCCCTGTCATTTTTGCTATAGTTCCGATTTTGAATTCCATGATGATCTCCGGTATATCTGTTTTCCAAATAAATTAATTTGGAAGCATTCTCATAAATGTGCTCTTCAATAATAAGGATCCGAATTTGTATCGCATATACCATTATCTCCCGAGTATATTTGCCTCAGTCAAGTGGTAAATACGCCGCATCACTGCCGGATGTTTACAGCTCTACCCCAACTCTTGCCTTGATCCCATCATCATAGGGATGCTTGTCCTTGACCATATTGGTGACATAATCCGCCATGGACAGGATGGTAATGTCGGGATCCCGGCCTGTCAGTATGACCTCCACATTTTCCGGAACCCTCAAAAGAAAGTGGGTCAGAAGATCCCGATCCAGAAGGTCTTTATTCACCGCATCAAGTATCTCATCAAATATGAACATAGCCTCTATATCCGTTTTAAAAGGCTCTCCCTGCATGATGATCCCGTTCTTCCTTAGTCTTTTTTCGGAAGCTATCTGCTTTTTCACCTGATTTTTCAGACTTATCTTCATGGTCTTTAGAGCCTTTACGAACATGGCATCACAGTCTTTTCTGGTGATCCTAAGCTCCTCATAGGACATCTTTCCTGTCCAGCCGAAAAAATGCTCGGGAAAAAGAACCAGCACTCCCGGAATCTTCTCCAGGATGCCGATCTCTCCGGACATACCGTCCTTCAGGAACTGACAAAAGACCACCGGCACATTATGTCCGGCAGCCCTTACAGCAGCTCCCACAGCCGCGGTGGTCTTCCCTTTTCCGTTTCCCTGATATATATGAATCATCTTAATGCCTTTCCCTTTTTATCTTCACATTATAGCATATCGTAAGAAAACAACGTTCATTTACTTCTGTGTATTATATCGCGGAACCTGTCAAAAAATTTGATGCTAAAAAACACAAAAAAGACATTCCCCAAAAGGAATGTCTCAAAAGCGGATATTTCAGGATCAGTTTTCAAGCCCCATGATCCGATACACTTTATCCATATCAAGAGACTCTCTCAGCACAGAAGCCAGCTTATCATACTGCTCCTCCTTGAAATCCTCATACCGTAATTCTGTTATATGTTCGCGGTTTATACCCTTTTTCCCGAATAAAATCTGAAGAAATGCTTCCCGGAGCTCATCACTGTCAAAAAAGCCATGAATGTAGGTTCCGAAGACATTACCGACAGAATCAATGTATCTGTTTTCTGATCCTGCCCCGTAAGTTCTTCCCATGTGAATCTCATAGCCTGTGACAGTCTTACCGTTGAGCCAGGAAAACACACCGGAAAGTCCGGAAAGTTCCTCTGTAACTCTGGTTCTTGTCTTCTCTTCGGCAAATTCTGTCACCAACGGCAAAAGTCCAAGCCCCCGGGCCGCTGTTCCGGGAACAGTTTCCGCACCGGACTCATCCACGATACTTTCCCCAAGCATCTGATAACCTCCGCAGATTCCTATGATCATAGTTCCGGCATGATGCTTCTGAAGAATCTTCGCTTCAAGTCCCGTAGCCCTGAGCCACTCCATGTCCCTGATGGTGCTCTTGGTTCCCGGAAGTATGATAAGGTCAGGCTCTCCCAGCTCACGTACCTTCGTAACGTATCGAAGTGACACTCCGGGTTCTGTGGATAATGCAGTAAAGTCTGTAAAATTGCTGATCCTCGGAAGACGGATAACCGCTATATCAAGAAGTGATGTGATTGATTCATTAAAACCGAGCGCATCACCGTGCCCGGTTTTTTTATCTGATCCACTGCCATGACAACTCTCGTTTTTCGCTTCTTTGCACATTCCGGCATCCGAATCCGGCATTTTCCTGATATATCTTCTCACATTCAGCTGCTCCGAAAGAGAATCCTCATCGTCTATCACCACATCCATATATGGCACGACTCCGAGAATTTCCTTCCCTGTTCTGTCCCTCAGGATATCGAGCCCCGGATCAAGTATGGTCTTGTCGCCTCTGAACTTATTTATGATCAGCCCCTTAATCCGCGCCTTCTCGTAATCTTCCAGCAGCTCGATGGTTCCGTAGAGCTGTGCAAATACTCCGCCCCTGTCTATATCACCCACCAGCAGCACCGGCGCATCCGCAAGCTCTGCCATGCCCATGTTGACGATATCATCATCCCTCAGGTTCACCTCCGCAGGACTCCCCGCTCCCTCGATCACGATGATGTCGTAGTCCTCTGAAAGCTTATCATAGGCTTCCCGAACTACAGGAATCAGCTGTTTCTTATGTTTATAATACTCCCGCGCGGTCATGTTGCTGCTGACTTTCCCGTTGATGATCACCTGAGAACCGACATCGGTGGTGGGCTTCAATAGTATGGGATTCATAAGAACAGATGGCTTAATGCCGGCGGCCTCCGCCTGAACCACCTGAGCACGGCCCATCTCCAGTCCTTCATCGGTTATAAAGCTGTTCAGCGCCATGTTCTGAGACTTAAACGGAGCTACTCTGTATCCGTCCTGATGGAAAATGCGGCATAGACCTGCTGCAATGAGACTCTTTCCGGCATTGGACATGGTCCCCTGTATCATGATGGCTTTTGCTCTTTTCTTCTCCATTAGTTTCCCTTTTTAAATTCTAAATTGTGATGCGGATGACTGCGGATGACTAAAGTTATATCCCATCCTTTTGCACTCCAAAGTCGTCAAAACGACCTTTGTAAACTGATATGCGAAGTTCTGTTATTCCGCTCAGAAATTAATTCTCGAAATCAGCTTGCAGTGTCAGCTCTTATAATCACTTCTCGGAATCAGCTTATAATGTCAGCTCTTATAATTACTTCTCGGAATCAGCTCTTCTCCTCCGAAAAAAGACTTTCTGATTCCATCATCATTTGTTAAGACGAAGCCCAAATCTCCCGCTTCTTTCCAGTAAAGATCATTTTCAAAATACCTGTCACCGCTGATCACCGATCCCGGGCTCTTATATGCTTCCCTGTCCTCATGGCTATGGTATTCGTGTTTCAGGAACTCAGAATCTTTGTCTGCATAGATCGTAAAATCAAAGATATGTTCCCGGTCAGGAAAGGTAATGAGATATCCGTTTTCTGTTTTTTCAAAAGACAGGTCATTAAAATCGCTCTCCCGGCCTTCTATTACCTTAATTTCTCCCTTTTCTTCCTTCTCGACCCAGTAGGTTTCCTTCATACGGATACGAATATCCGGATCATCCACCTGACGGAAACAGTATCTGTGATAAACTGCACGGCCGCTGTAGGTGGATATATCTTCATAAGAATCATAAAGGTCAAAGTTTTCAAAGAACAATCCGTTTTCTTCCCGTTCTTTCACCCAAAAAGCCATACTGTATTTCTCCAGAACAGCTTCATCCGGAACACTGATGGTACCTCCGATTCCAATCACCTGCCTGTTTTCTTTATTGCGGACAAATTCATCAAGGATTTTACGGACATCATCGTCGGCGGCATCCTCCAGCTTCACTACCAGTTCTCCGGGAAGCCAGACTTCGTCTGATAATGTTTCATTATAAATTTTATTTTTGGTTCCTGCCGGTATGCGAAATCCGGTACCAAGTCTCATTACATCGCAGTCTTCCCTGAATTTTTCAAGATCCAGTACTTCATAAACGTAATCCAGACACACTTCGTTAAACAGGCTGTTGTCATATGCGATATATATCCCGCCGGATGCTGTATCCACCAGATAGTCCCGGGGTTCACCTTTATCGGAAAATGTTCCCAAAACAAGGTCTGTAAGATAGTGGGGACCGCTGGGAATCATAATTACATATCCTTCGGAAGAAAGAACCTCTCGTCCTGTCATGTTCTTATCCAGCCATTCCTGCATCTGCTTTCCGCCGGTTTCTTCCAGGTTTTTCTTGTCTTCCTCCTCATACTGGGGACCGCGACAGCTGGAAAAACCGCATGATACAAGGAAGATCACAACTACGAGACTTGCAAAAAACAGTAGTCTTTTATTTCTCATTCTTTGATATAGAAACATTTCTTTCGTCTCCGTTTTGATTGAAATCCATCTGCTCCTTATCTGTATTTAAAATCAGTCGTTCAAAATATAAACCGTATTCTTTTTCAATGCTTTCTATATTGTCAATTGTATAACTCGACAGATCTGTTTCCTCGGGTACATAAGCATTCATACCGACAACGATCAGATCCTTTCGATCTCTGTCCCTGACGAACTCCTTCACATCTCCATCAGAAAGCACAAGAGAGGCCGGAAGATACCCGTGGGTCTCCATATTAGTCAGCCAGAATCCCAGAGCTCCTTCTTTCAGTTTATCGTTTGTCTCAACTCCCTGTTTATCAGCCTTATCAACCATGATCCAATCATCCATTCCCATTGAGAGCACGAATGACATATTGCTGTATTCAGACTTATCCAATATCAATTCATCTACTCCGAGCCCCTCTTCTACAAGAGACCGGCATTCATCATAAAACTCCTGTCTCTTTTTTGCTCCCGGATCAAGATACAGTTCCCCATTCTGTACATTCATCAGGTAATCGTAAGTTTCTCTGCCGTCTGAAAACTCTCCTTCAACAAAACCCGTCAGGAATATGGGGCCGCCGGTAAGCTGACAGAAGCTGTTTTCCATGGATAAAACCTTTCCGTCCGGACAGTTTACACCTATCCATTCCTCCATCTTTTCTTCTCCGGTCTTAAGTTCATCCGCAGCTTCTTCTTTTGTATAATGCTCCCTTAGTTCCTTTGTCATATCCACGTTGCAGCCTGTAAGCATCAGGCCGGACACTGTAACTGTAAGAAAACCGATTATTATTTTTTTGATCCCTGTCATATAAAACAAATGCCCTCCTTTACTTCCTTCATTTACTTGTCTGCATAATGCGTCGATTAAAATCAAAAACTGTGCTGCTGTATTCCGGATTCCCGAGGAATCTGCCACATATACATTATATTATGACATGAGTGTCCAAAGCCGACGACGAATCATTTCGCGCAGAGAGCTACAGGGAACATCAGTCCATTGAGTTCGCTTCGTGAAAGACTTATGCTATATGCCAGGTTCCTGCGAAACCTGTCACGAGACTCACGATTCTCCCATTTGTTTTTTCATGTTCTTCCATGTCTCTATCAGCTCGGCATTTTCCTCATGCCTTCGTACACAGATTCTGAAGAATCTTCCATCAAGTCCTGAAAAATCCCCGCAGCTTCTTATGAGTATCCCTTTTTCTATAAGTTTTTCCTTCAGATCAGTAACATCTTGAGATACTCTGAAAAGAATGAAATTAGATTCTGATTCAATATTATATATCTTTTCTGCAAGCCGGTTTCTCAGGATTTCATCAATCAGAAATTTCCGTTCTTCTTTTATTATTTGCCTCGTTTTCTTGAGGTATTCACCATCAGAAAGCGCAGCCACTCCCGCCATCTGCGCAGGTGTATTTATCTCCCATGGTGACATGTTTTCTCTTATTTTACTAATCAGCTCCTGATTTTCAGTAACCAGATATCCAAGCCTTAATCCCGGCATACCATATATCTTTGTAAATGCCCGGAGGACTATGAGATGTCTCCCAATCCCGTTCTCTACATCAAATCCACTATCTATAGTTCTATTTTTTTCATTATAAACTATTTCGCTTTGGGATTTTAATACAGAACCCATACTACATTCAGCCGTATTGAAGAACGATTTTGTAGTATTCCTATTACATTCCGTTAAATTCCTTTTCTTCGATCTTTTTCTGATCTCCGGAATCATCGAATACACTTCTTCACAGGAACTGAATGGCAGGAAACATTCATCCACTATTAACCAAATTGAGTTCTTCATGCAAACCTCATAAATGCGAAGAAGCATCTCCTTTGGAATCATGCCTCCGTCGGGATTATTCGGATTACATAAAAAAACGGCAGACCCTGCTGCCATTTTTTCTATCTGTTCAATGAAATTCTCCGTAGCTTCATCCGTAAAGCAGAAGGCGTCCTTCTCATAAAGAACAAACTCCTGAACCTCTGAACCACTCCTTACGGCAGCTTCACTGTACTCGGAAAAAGAAGGTGCCGAAACCAGGACCTTTTCCGGTCTTATCACCTGCATGAGACGGTATATGAGATCCGCGGCACCATTTCCGAAAAGAAGATTCCTTTCAGGCACATCGAGATATTTCGATAATGATTCCCTCAGCTCTCTTTGATCCCAATCCGGATAGCCGGTACAGAGCTCCACTCCTCTTTTTGCCGCTTCCTTTGCTGATTCAGGCATACCCAAAGGATTGATATTCACAGAATAATCAAGTTTTACCTTATTCCCGTATATGTCACCACCATGATTGTAATTCAATTAATTTCTCCTACTCTACGTTCCTTTTTTTCGAAGACAACCTTGCCATTTATTGTCTTACACAGTTCCTTCGAACAGTACCTTTTCAACTACTTCATCCCTCTTTTATCAAAAGTTCCTTCCCTTCAAACACAAAAGCGAACTTCTTTATCTTATCCTTACTGTTCCGATGAAATCGTCACAATTCTCAGATTGTTAAGGTCAGAAAACAATGACTCTCGGCTGACTCTTGTGATTCCTGTCAAAAGTGCCTTTTGAAGGTTCGGATTTGTTTTTAATGTCGCATTAAACATATTCCGCATGAATCCGGAAATTTCATCCCAGTATCCGTTGACATAGGCTTCCTGCATAGGTGTATCGTATTCATCAATCAGGATAATGACCTTTTTTCCGTAATAATCACTTAGCCACTTACAATAATACCCAAGGCAGCTTGAACTTATCCCGGGATCCATGTCGATACAAATCTTATTGTAAAAATCCAAATCAGCAGAACTAAACTTACCCTTCATGAATTCCAATGCAGATAAGAGTTTACTGAAGATTATGTTGAATTGCTGTAATGCTCCCTTATAAGTATCTGATTTAACATTGGCAAAGGAAACGAAGAGTACCGGCCACTTGCCACACTCCTTCATCATCTCTGTGTCTTCGGAAACATTTGATCCTTTAAAGAGTTCCTCATTGTTTCCCTGTCTCACCGAGAAGAACTTCTCTACCGTGCTCAGCATCAGTGTTTTTCCGAAACGTCGGGGACGGGTGATCAAAGTGATATCATCGTTACTTCTCCACCACTCGGATACAAACTTTGTTTTGTCTATATAGAAGTTATTTTGCTCTATGACCTTTTCATAATCCTGTATTCCAAGTCCGACTGTTTTTAACATCTGATTACACCTCTTCCCGATTCATTTTTTTCAGATTCATCTCACACCGTTCCTTCAAACAGTACCTTGTCGTCTATTTCAACACGTTTCACGCCCTGCTCTTTGTTTTTGTTGAAATTAAAGCTAAGCATGTATCCTGTATCAAGGTGCCAGTAATCAAGATACTCACGTATCTGTTTCTCGCCGTCAGCATTATATCTTTCACCACGCCAGATCTTAAGTTCAATTATGTACTGCTGTCCGAGATAATCCACTATAACATCAGTTCTTGTCATGTCACGGGTCTGGGCTTCGATGTAGTAGTTTCCTGTTCCGTTGATGATTGGTTTCAGGTAAAGAAGGAACAGTTCTCTTCCGTCTTTTTCTTTAAATCTGTCAACCAGTGGTCCGCATATATCTGTGTAGGTTACGATGAATTTCTCCAGAATCAGTCGCATGTTCAGCTTTCCGTCTTCAACAAACTGATTTTTTGCAAGCTCTCCTTCACGTGAAAAGACATTGCTCTTTAACTCTTCATCAGAAAGGAACAGATTGTATAATCTCGTCTCAAAAATTCGATTTGATATTCTGACCATATTATGATCATTCTTTATCAGACCATACATCTGGAGTTCTTCTATATCCTTCTGATCACCATTCCAGCTAATTCTGGTTCCCTCCATCAGAACACTGCGAATAGATGCTTTTAACTCAGGATAATTATTAAGATTTTTTGTTATCGAATCAAATAAAGTATTTTTCTCACTGAGAATCAGTTTTACGGCCTCGTCAATTCCTCTTCCGGACCAAGCTTCGTTTAAACTCATACTTTGGGATATCCTGGTGTCAATCAGTTCACATATCCTGCTCACAAGAAACGGATATCCGCTTGTATAGTCATGGATCAGTTTCGCCATTTCAGCAGTATCCATACCCGTATGATGATCTTCCTCATACTCTTCAAGCATTCCCTTGATTCCTTCTTCTGAAAGACTCATGTCGATATCGAAATCAGCTGCTATGTTCCACGGACTGTTTTGCTTTGCTTCAGATTCTTCGCGTATCTTACTCTTCAAATGCTTAATATCTGTGACACCAGCAAGGATAACAGAGTGAAAGGTTTTTATTCCCATAGTATCTCTGTTTATGTAGTTGTCCCTAAGCTGCGCAAGAAAATCCAAAAATACCTGATTATTGGTTGCACTATCCACTTCATCTATGATCATAACAATCTTTCTATCGGACTCGTCACACCAATCAAGCAATGTATCGAACATTTCATCCAGCTTAGCTTTATCAGCTTTTCTTGTCATGTAATCTTCAAATTGCTCTTTTATATCATCGGGAATTATAAATCCTGTTCTTATTCGTCGTTTTATTTGACGTATAAATGCCCTGACAAACTCTTCCTCTGTTTCAAAGCCTGCAGCACCTATAGCTGCAAAACTCAGATTCAACACTTCATACTCCGGCATTAAATATCTTGAAAGCGCATTGAGCGTAGTGGTCTTTCCATACTGTCTCGCCCGATTGATGGTGAAATACTTCCCCGCATCAACCATCTTCTTTATTTCTTTAACTCGCTCGGAGATATCCACCATATAGTGTTTTTCAGGTATGCATACTGCACTTGTATTAAATGCCTTCATTGTGGCTTTATCCTTTCCCGAAATATTTAAACTAAAGCACGTTCTTAATCATATCGAATCCAAAAAGCTAAAATCTACCTATTCATTATTTTAATCACTGAATTTGTCCATTTTTTACTAAATTGGAATCCTTGTTTTCTAACCATCCCCGGAATTACCAATCCTGCAGCTCTTTTTCTTTTCCAAATGTCATTTCAAGAAGTTCTGCCGCGATATCTTTACTGCATACACGCATCAGATTATCTTCAATATCTTCTTTTGACAAAAGATTCATGCTCCCATACCATACTACTTCATTATCAATTATAGCGTAATGTTCACAGTTATCTTCTACAAGTTTAACTTCAAAACCGGCCTTTCTTAATCTCTCCATCAGCTCCATACGAACATCATCCCTGCCATATTTATATGAATCATAATGCCAGGTAACAACAGTAACCTTCACACCCGATTCCTGTCTAGGAG
Source organism: Oribacterium sp. P6A1 (assembly GCF_000702885.1). Taxonomy (GTDB): domain Bacteria; phylum Bacillota; class Clostridia; order Lachnospirales; family Lachnospiraceae; genus Oribacterium. The sequence continues at coordinate 44,110 of NZ_JNKO01000012.1, forward strand.
CCAGTTCTGAAATGATACGTTCCACTTTTTCTGTGTTTAGTCTTGGGCTTGATATGATAACATTCGTCTTTGCCTCAGCCATATCTCTCCAATAAATATCTGCATATGTATATATATCGTAAATAGCATTTGTCTTCTGTTTTTCTCCATCACTGTTTACACAAAGTTCATATCCGATTTTCTTATATGCTTTAAGCCTCGCAGAGTACATCTTATCAAACTTAGGGATATGTCCATCTACATAATCATAAACGATAACATTTTCCTTACCTTCATAATCACGATTCAGGCGTCCCACGTATTGTTCAACGACATTTTCTCCTGATATAGGAGTCGCCATAAATAATGTATCAAGTCTGGGATAATCAAATCCCTCCCCTAACAAAGAACCTGTCCCAACCAGTATAAGACTTTCCGAATCATCTACTTCATTCAATTCTTCCGCCTGTTTTCTGCGAGCTTTTGTTCCATCCGAGCCTGTCAGTAAAATCAGCTTATCTGCATGGTTCTTGAGTCTCTCTGCCAATTTTATGGCATGATCCACATATTTTGTAAGCACAACCGGCGTCCTTCCGAGTTCGACACACTTTACCACATCCCGAACAATCTGTTCATCACGTACGTCATTGTTCCTTATAAGTTCAAAGGCATCATTTCCATAAGGTGTATTTGATAAATGATGGGATTTTACCGTTCTCGTAAAACGCGGATATACAAAATGACCGATATTCTGTTCTTCTGCCCTGTCTTTTGCTGTAAACCTATATCTTATAGGTCCAAGTAAAAACTCGTTTATTTTTTCTTTTCCATCTCCTCGCTTAGGAGTTGCCGTAACTCCATATACGTACTTTGCATCTATCTCCTGAAGAACTTCTATGGCACTGTCAGAAGCGGCATGATGACATTCATCAAAAAACACCTGAGAATACTCTTTTAGCATGGGATGAAATCCATCTTTCTTTTTTAAAGAACGAATCATAGCTACATCAACTATACCTGTCAATGTATCATGTGCCCCCTGTAGATTTCCAATCAGTGATTTTCTTATTTTTGTTCGTCCGCCTTTTGTCTTATATTCAGGAAATTCTTCATCTATTTCTAAAAATTCATCCAGCCTTTTGATCCACTGATTCATCAAAGCAGCCTTGTCTACAAGAATAAGCGTATTTACCCCTCTTTTTGCGATCATATCACAACACACTACTGTCTTTCCGAAAGCAGTAGCCGCATGAAGAATGCCAATATCATTATTCAGCATTGTCTCAACAGCAGGAACTTGTGACTCTTTCAGTTTTCCTTTAAAAGCTACATTTATACTCCGACCGCAATATCTTTTATCATCAATATTATATTTTATTCCGGCATTATCAAATCGTTTTAATAACTCTTCCTTAATTCCCCGTGGCAATACAATATATTTTCCTTTATCATTTCCAAGATATAAGTATCTTGATTGATCATAGTTCGGCATATCCATAGCCTGATTTTTAAAATATTGCTTGTTGGAAAATGTCGCCAGTTGTCTTATCTGTCTCTTTAGCTTATTTGACATCAGTGAGGCATTAATATAAATCCGATCTGATAGTACGATGTGAACATTACCCTTTACTTCATTGACATCAAAAGCTGAGTTCTTATCCCATGGCGTATCTTCACCTTCATTTTCATTTCCTTCAACGCTATACCACTGTGATATATAATCTTTTATCTCTTGCCGGGATATTCTCTTCAGTCCTCCCAAATATTGCAGCTGATCCCTGTAAGCATTCCAATTCTCATCAACAAAAGCACTATTACCTGATCTTAAAGCCAGCCCCTGAAGAGGAAGTGCAATAACATTTCCCAAACCACCTTCCGGAAGCGCATCCTGAGTCGGTATCATTCGATCATAATATCTGAATGATTTAAGATTGACTGATTCCGCACCTTTTTCCAATAATGCATATCCAAATCTTCTGGCTAGTCTCGCCGGAACCATGTCCTTAAAAAATATCCAAAGATGAGCGCCTTTTCCCGATCTTGACCTTTCTACCGCTGCATCAATGCCCAAATTAATACAGATTTGACGTAATGCATTTACTTCGTCTTTCCAATCATCGTCCACATTCGCAAAATCATTTTGTTCTGCCCCTTCCTTGTGATTATCAAAATCAAAAACAAGTAACTGACATGTATTATTTTCGAGCATTGGAAATATAGCAACTACATCATTGCCGTAAGGATCATTTCCACTTAAGTGTTCTAAAATCAATTTTATATCAAGTGACTTAAATGCTTGCATTTCACAATCCTTACACCTTATTTTATCCCTCTTTTGTATATGGCAATTTCGATCCCAGCGATTATGGCATTGAAGATAATATCCGGTTTTTCCAGTTTTAGGATTGCAATATCTAAGATCATATACATCCTTCCGCCCTCTGCAAAACTTAATAAAGAAATTATATGCATTCTTCTCTGTGATATTTATTTTATTTATACGAGCGCCCTGATTCGGATCAAACTTTTCTGATTTACAAACATATTCAGCAGGAATTATATCTTCATACGAAATTCCGGCTTCCGAAAGTCGTTCCTTCAAAAGCCGGTTCTCATTCTCCAATTCTGATATCTTTTTCTTTAATAAGTTTATTTCATCTTCGGAAACATGCATAGTGTAATCCTCATAAAGCATAGCGATTATATCTCACGCCGTTCCTTCAAACAGTACCTTGTCACCTATTTCGACGCGCTTCACGCCCTGCTCTTTATTTTTATTGAAGTTAAAGCTCAGCATATATCCTGTATCAAAGTGCCAGTAATCAAGATACTCCCGTATCTGTTTCTCACCGTCGGCATTATATCTTTCACCTCGCCAGATTTTCATCTCAACAATGTACTAATAATTCTCTGCTGTACTCAGTATCACTTAACAGTCTCAGCCATCATTTTTTTCTGTACTTCTTCGATTAGTTCCATGGGATATTTACAAAAAGACGCGATATCCTGAGGTGATTTTCCATCTTTAAGCATTTCTTCTATTTGCTCACGCTTATACATTTCCCTTCCGATATATTCATGCTCTCGATCTCTCATATTGATAACCATATACTCAGTCCTCCACTTCTTATTGAGCCTTGCCATCTTTACTGCTTCATCTAGCTTCTTTACATATTCATCATCAACTGCTTTTCCTCTGTCTCAAGTCGTAACTGACTTTCAATCAGTTCATTTTCAAGTATTAAATTGTCCATATATGATCCTTCATATACCTAAAGTATAGCATCAAAACAAATAGCATTTATTAAAATTTCATTTAACAAATACCTGACTGCAAAAAGCGGGATATCTTTAAAGATAAATAGATAAAAACATAGCCACAGAAACGGCTAACGCTTAACGCTCCAAGAGAAGGAGCTTTTTGAATATTCGTTTATATAGTAAGACCACATCATATGTCTGTCAATTCAAAGATTAAAAATCAGTTTTGTAAAATTCTATAGATGAGATTTTTTTATGATAGACATAATTCTATGAATTATCGTCATATCCTAATGTGTGCATAATCTGTTCTGAATATTATAAAACAATTTGAAGTGGTCGAACTTTTTTTTATAGCATGCAGAAAAATCATAGGGATACTTTGACTTTTTCTGCTCTGCAGGTTGATGAAAAATAATCACAAGGAGGTCATGAATGAGGCGAACAAAACTCAATGGCATTTTAGCTTCGGTAATCACAGCAAGTATGATACTGACCGGCTGCAATGCTACTTCAACACCTGAGATCGGTTCAGGAGCAACCGATGAAAAGGCTGCAGTGGAAACCAAAGACGGAGAATCACTTGAAGATTCCCAAGGTGGAACCGCTACTAAAGAAACAAGTGAAACAGAAGCAGAAAAAGCTGTGGAATCAGGCTCTTCTGAAACTGAAAAAGCCGGAGAATCAAGAGAGACCGATTCTAAGACAACCGAAAAATCAGCTTCTGATTCTGAAAAAAACGGGTCTGAAAAAAACGACGCAAATAGTTTTTCTGAAGCTGATAATGAAAAGTTAAGTGAATGGCTTGAAAGTGAGCTGACCAGACTAAAAGAAGGCGGACCTCTGGAAAAGGCATTTGAGCCTGGAGATCTTAAGACAAAGGATGTACCTATTTATTTCAATTCTGCCGAGTCCAAAGAGAATATAAGTCTCGCCTTCTTTGATCCTGATGAGTCAGTGCCATACATCTCCCTCGAGGATGTTCCTATGGTGCTTGAGAATGCTTACCTTATACAGGCAAAGGACAAGGATTATAAGCTTACCTTCACCAGTGACGGCAGGACGGCAACATTGACAAGAGAAAGCGGAACCTGGATGAAGCTGGATTTCGATGAGAATACCATCACATTCCTGGATCATGACGATTTTCTGAAAGCTTCCAATATGGATTCACTGATGGATGTTGTATCTGAACGTGCATTGGCAAGTGAATCATCAAGAGACCTGTTTGAGCATACCGGTGATTCCTATGAACGTTACGGAGATGTTCTTATACTTGATCTTGATGCTTATGGAATTGATCTTGTAAGAGACAAGGATAAATACTATATGCCACTTGCCATAATCAATGATTTTATCCTTACCAGATTCTATATTCCGCTTGTTTATAATGGTAAGAGTGTAATTCTTTTTACTTATGGCGGACTTCAGAACAAGATTCTTTTCGAAAATGGCGGATCTCAGAACGAGGAAGGAAGTCTCACTGATATAGGTGAACTGTATTATGCAGGCGATACAGGAGAGATAAGTCCTTCCATGGCAGTGTTTAATTATAACGAACTGTGTATGATGCTGGATTATAATTATGGATTAAAAGAAACTCATGGAATCAGTTCTTTTGACCGTATATTCCTTCAGACAGGAACAAAACTGCAGTTGTTAAACCCTGATCCGAAGGTCATTGACAGTGCACTTGCTGAATTTATCAATAAGAATCTGGATGACGGACACAGCGGATTCATTCTGCCATCATATGAAAGCGGTGTAGATGCTGAAATCGAGAATAGTTACGGCAGCTCAATTGCGATAATGGTAGATGAAGTGCAACGCTTCGGTATTGCAAGGGCTGAAGCTTATCCTGATGGCTGTCCCGGATATGAGGAAGTTGGAAATACAGCCTATATCACTTTTGACGGATTCAAGCCTATTCCTGAAGATGCCGACTACTACAAGAATCCTCCTAAGGAAGCAGATCCCAATGATACAGTCGGTCTCATGCTGTATTCCTATGCGCAGATAACAAGAGACGGCAGTCCTGTAGAGAATGTTGTTCTTGATCTTTCAAACAACGGCGGCGGTGATTCCAATGCTGCAAGTTTTGTTCTGGGAACATTTTTAGGCACAGGAATGTACTCGATTCATAACACTATGACAGGGGCTATGATGACTGACTATGTTCATGTGGATCTGAATCTTGATCATAAGTTTGACGAAAAGGATTCTCTTCAGGGATATAAGCTTTACTGCCTTGAATCCTTCAATAGTTTCTCATGCGGAAATCTTGTTCCAAGTGTTTTCAAGAATTCTCACAAGGTTACTCTTCTCGGACAGACCTCCGGCGGTGGTTCATGTATGGTACTGCCCTGTATGTCAGCTACCGGAACAGTTTTCCAGGTTTCAGGTCCTCTTCGTATGGCGTTTACGAAGAACGGAAGCTTCTATGACATCGACCAGGGTGCCGAGCCTGATTTCTATATCGATGATGAGAAGAACTTCTACGACAGAAAGGCTCTTTCAGAGTATATAAATGGTCTTTTTTGATAACTCCAACAAGAAAGGAGCGTAAATGAAACGGCTTTCGAAAATCCTATGTCTCATATTTGCATTGTGCATCATAAGCAGTATAACGCTGTTTTTTGCCTATGCTTATAATGGAAATAAAGAAACAGCACAGACTGAAGAAACAAAGGCTGAAGCTGTAACATCGGAAAAATCAGAAGTAAGGAAAACAAGCACCAAGGAAAAAACGGCTTCTCCCAGCGAACCTGCCAAAGCACAGGCTGAGTGGGATGTAATGCTCTATCTCTGCGGAACTGATCTGGAATCTGAAGGTGAAATGGCCACCAACAACCTTGAGATGATCAAAAACACCATTCCCAACAGTTCGGTTAATGTTCTTATCCAGACAGGCGGCACAAAAGAATGGAAAGCAAAGGAACGCATAGGCCTAGACATTGCAACAGACAAATTACAGCGCTGGAGCTATGGTGAAGATGGTTTCGTACTTGAGGATGAGCTGGAAAATGCCTCCATGTCCAAGTACACCACATTATCAGACTTTATCAGCTGGAGTGCAGAGAACTTCCCTGCCAAGAAGCATCTTCTCATAATCTGGGATCATGGCGGAGGAAGCTCAGCAGGTCTCATAGTGGACGAATTACATGACCACTCAATCATGAGTCTTGAAGGGCTTGAAAGAGGCTTAAAGGATGCCGGCGTTCACTTTGATTTGTTCATGACAGATGCCTGCCTTATGGCATCACTTGAAACTGCGCAGGCAATTAAGCCTTATGCAGACTATTTTATTGCATCAGAAGAAGTACTTCCGGGATACGGCAGCAACTACGCAGAGTGGCTTCAGTCTCTATATGATGAACCTGAGTGCGACGCACCGCGTCTTGGTGCCAATATCTGTAATGCGACCCAGATCATGTACGCTGAGATGGCAGATGACGGCAGTCTGAAAGGTCTTACATTCTCTACCATAGATCTAAGTAAGATAGGTCCTGTAGTTGAAGCTTTTGAAGCATATATGAAGGAAGTCATTGAACTGATTCAGGATCCTGCTGCCTTCGGTCAATATCTTAATGCTGTAAGCAAAACAGACAGATATAGTGATCGTGATATGTGGGATCTGTATGACCTGGCGAGAAGAGGCAGAAATGGCGGCATATCGAAAGAAACCGTTCTGAAGCTTGAGAATGCTGTTGATGATGCTGTAATGACCTGTGTTCGCGGTTCCTACCACCCGTATTCTCACGGATTATCTGCATTCATCACCTACAACGGAAAGACAGAAAAGCTTGATCGTTTTGCCAGAACCTGCAAGAATCCATGGCAGATGGCTTTCCTTGATGCTGTAAGTCTGAAATGGGATGCTCCGGAATGGGCTTGTGAAGTTGCCGGAGAGATACCTCAGCTTAAGCCGGAACTTTATACAGTAAAATTTGAGACCGAAAATTCCGAAGATAACAGTCAGCATCTTATTCATATCTATTCCGGCATTGAAAGCGGCGGATCCATATGCTACGAAATCCAAAGCTTTGATGAAAATTTCCAGGAGTGGCATGCTCTCGGACAGAGTGAAGATCTGAAGTTCCTGGGTTATTCCGACAATACTCTTACATATACTGCGGATTTCACAGGAAAATGGCCTGCAATAGGTGACAAGTTCTTACATGTGATCACTAAGGATATTCAGGGGAATACTGTTCTTATGCAGGCATCTGTACGACTCCCTGAGTTCAATCCAAACAAGATAATGAAGCTCAGGATCCTGGCAGAGTATCCAGAAGGTCTCACAAACGATATCAATGATGAACCTGATACAGCAACCGAAGATGAACATATAGTGAGATATCAGTTGGCCGGAATTTGGGACGGTTACGATTCTTCAACCGGTCTCTCGGATAGAAATACTTTTTCCATGACCGATATTCTTGGAGCACAGATGGAAATATGCACTCCTGTATACAGTAATTTTTTGAAAAACATCGGTGATATGAGATACCAGGATCCGGTGGCGATAGACCTGAGTCTTGATGTTCAGGATACCGTGCTTCCGAAAGGTAAGTACAGAATGCGCTATTCTATCTCTGATATGCTGGACAGAACCTATACCACAGAATTTGTAAACTTCACATGGGACGGAAATAAAGCAGTGTTTGAAGCTCCTGTTGAAACCGAGGAAGAAACCGATTCAAAATTTTATCTCAGGTAAAGGAATTTAATGATAAGTATCCCGACTATATAGATCATAAACACCGAAAGATACATCACCCTGTTTGCGGTCTCTATGTCTTTTGGCTCAATCTCACGAAGCTTATCTCCTATTTCGGATTTCTTCACAAGCTTTCCGAAGTACCATGCGTCACCTAAAAGAGTCACACCCAAAGCTCCGGACATGACTGCCTCAGTCTGTCCGGAGTTTGGGCTTGTGGACTTCTTTGCATCTCTCATCCAGATTTTAAAGGCATTCTTCCAGTTAAGATTCAAAAATGCTGCCGCAATGACCATAAAAAGCGCTGTCACTCTAGCCGGAATAAAATTCAAAACATCATCAAGTCTTGCAGCGGCTGTTCCGAAATATCGATATTTTTCGTTTTTATATCCTATCATGGAATCCATGGTATTTACTGCTTTATAAAACCAGCCGCCGGCAACTCCGAAAACCATCATAAAAAGAAGGGGTGCCACAACACCGTCGGAGGCATTTTCAGCCACCGTCTCCACTGCGGCCTTTGCGATTCCCGATTCATTAAGACGCTTTGTGTCTCTTCCGACTATCATGGAAACCGCTTCTCTTGCGCCCTTTATATCCTTTCTCTGAAGCGCCCTGAACACCTTCATTGATTCAACCTTCAGCTGTTTCATGGCAAGCATCTGATAGGCAAGAAATGCACTTAGGGCCCATGATATGGTCTCACCGAACATTCGGCTGATATAAATGACCACAAGAGGTATCATTGTAAATACCAAAAGCATTATCACCACAAGTATCCCTCCGGCTATCCGCTTCTTTACCTTGTCTTCCTCTGCAGCTTCAGAAATGTTAAGCACTTTTCTGAGAAAACTATCCAGCCACTCTATCGCCCGTCCCATGGCCATAACCGGATGAAACCAGTTGTGGGGGTCTCCGAAAACCAGATCAAGTATCAGTGCCATGATAAGTATCATTATTCTTTCGTACATTTTGTCATCCTATCTTTTTTATGTTTATTATTTTCAAGTCGCCATGCTGATCAACTGTGATGTCCGTTTCATATCCCTGTCCGGGCTTCAGACTCCATTCGAAGTAGTCCCTGTGAGGCTCTGAGAATCTATCCAGAAGTGCCATGACAGTGCCGCCGTGTACCACAAAGATCAGTGTACTGCTTTTTCTTTTTGATAAAAGATAATCCGATACGATACTGTTAAATCCACGGACAACTCTCTCAATAAACTCTGCTTTTGATTCACCTCCGGGAAATGCCGTTTCACCGTTGCTGTCAATATATCTCTGATAAGCCTCTCTGTGATCCGGATCCGGATCTTCATTTATCTCATGATAAGTCTTGTACTCAAAAGCTCCAAAATCCATCTCCCGGAAATTATCGATTATTTCATACCGGCCTTGTGAAATCATCTCAGGAAATAGACATTCTGCAGTTTCCATGCACCGACCCATAGGACTGATATAGATTTTCGAATTTTGATTGCCTTCCCTACAGTTCCCAAAGTATTTTTCAACCGATGGCCGAAGTCGCTCTTTCTCGGATGGAAGAATCGATTCGTCAGTTGCCCCTACATATCTATGTTCCTGATTACCTTTTGTCATGCCATGCCTTATAAGAAACAGTTTCATCAGTATCTCCAGGGGTTATATTATATGTTCCGTCACTATTTTTACAGCAAGAAGGCCAAGGACCGCAATGATGGAAGGACGAACCACTTTGATTCCGTTCTTCATTACGAGGCCTGAACCAATGTAATTTCCCGCCATATTACAGAGCGCACATGGAAGCCCGACTGCAAAAAGTACCTGGCCGTGAAGGATAAATATCACAAGCGAGGTGATATTCGTTGTCAGATTAATAGCCTTTGTCTGACCGTTTGCAGTTTTCACTCCAAGCTTTGCAAAAACTGTAAATGCAATAATAAGAAATGTTCCTGTACCGGGACCGTAAACTCCATCATAAAAACCGATTATAAGCGCTGCAAGAACAGCTGTTACATAAGTCTTTTTGTCATGTACCACCTCAGTGCTTCCGTTATCCTTAAAGATCTTTCTGTTTAGAACTACAAATGCAGTCACCGGAAGGACAACAACAAGTATATAAACAAGCACTTTTTCAGGTATCACAAGGCTAAGCCTTGCTCCGACGGATGAACCTATTATGGCGGCGATTATGGAAGGAACAGCTATACCCCAGTTTATGAGCCCTTCCTTTATAAATCTAACCGTGGATACAGTGGTTCCGCAGGCACTGGACAGTTTGTTAGTGGCGATGGCTGTATGAACAGGCAATCCTGCAAGTAAATATGCCGGAAGTGAGATAAGTCCTCCGCCCCCTCCTATTGAGTCAACAAGCCCTGCAAGAAATAGCAGTGGACAGCATATAAGATATGTGAGTGCGGTTATAGTCATGATTCTGTTACCTCTCATTCATATAAGATTATCTCAGTGTATATCTTTTTCCAAAAAACTCAATATGAGGTAGTTATCTTATTTCAACCTCTGTGGAATTCCCGCTATCAACCTGTAAACTCTGTCCGCTTTCTTTGCAAAAAGACAGCTCACCCTTCCAACCGACTCACGCCATGCACGCTCATCCTTATTCATGGGCACAACTCCGGATCCAACCTCATTCATGATGATAACAAGCTCCTTTGTGATTCGTTCCGGATTACTGTTTCCAAAATATGCTCCGGAAACATCGTCTTCATTAGTTCCTGATTCTGTATCATCCCCTGCAATGCTTTCAAGCCACTTCTCTGCTTCGGATAAAGGCTCTTTACCTTCTTTCATTTCCCGACGAACCCGCTCTTCATAATGATCTATCACTTCTGCATCAGGAAATTCATTCCTGCAAAAATCATGCTTTCCCTGACATATTCCGCCTATAATAAGGATCATTTCTCCTCCATATTCCTTGAAAGTACAGGTTTCAGAACACAATTAAGAACACTATGTTCCAAAAACATGTATCACAGCACATAGCCCCCTTGAAGGAGAACTAACCGCCAATCATCACTCCGACATTTCCATGAAGTATTATTCTCAAAATGCCGCAGACAATAAGATGCGCAGGATAATAAATATAAAACAGATATTTCATATTCCTCATCTTCCCACGCTCACCATTATAGGATTTCAAAAGCGGAATAGTGAGACATACGAAAAGCTGGATCATACCGTAAACCGGATTGATAAAAACCGCATAAACTATGGCATAAACAAGAACCCACAGCATGACCATTGTCATTTGCTTTTTGAAGTTTCCACGGTTTGCTCCGATATATATAACTGCAAGTACCGCAATACTGCTCCAGTCTGCACAAAATGCAAGGATGGTCAAAAGCAGGATTATAAGTGTTTTCTGCCACTGCTTAAATCCCTCATGATCAGACACCCACAACCCGATCAATCCTAAAAATAAAGGCCATATCACACTGGTCTGATTGAAAACACCTGTCTGAAAAGGAATAAACGGAATTCCAAAGGCAAAGTTATAGGCAAAATGACCTACAACCGCAAAAATCAAAAGTCTCATTCCATATTTCTTAAGATCATGCGTATGATGATATCCCTCCGCAACCATAAACCAGAAAACAGGCGCCGCCAGTCTTCCGATTATATGAAGTAAAATAATCCACCAGTCCGTTGGATACCCCGGCCATATTACCGAAGTCAGATGATCGATGGTCATCGCAAATATTGCGATCATTTTAAGCTGATTACCGCTAAGTCCTTTTGTCCTCATAAATAATATCCCCTCATCTCCTGTTGTCACTGTTTTTTAGCCGTTATTTCAGCCATACAGATGTAGATCTAATCAATTCTGCACTTAATGCATCAGATCTTTCGTTGTTTCCGTTCTAAGGAAACACCTTCATTTCAAGTATTTTTGTTATCAGTATATTTGCCAATAAAATCAAAAACTCGCAGTTACAGAGAAAATATCCGCAAAGGTCTCCTGTTGTTCCTCCGAACTCAGGAACAATCCTGTACCTGTATCTCAAAAATGATACTGCTGCCGCCGCCAATGTCACTGCCGGATACACAAGCTCTATCTTCCCAAATATGAAAAACGAAAACATGCAGACCACCGTCAATATAAGCTCTGCTATAATAACATTTTTTACTTTCCTGTCAGCATTCTCCGAAAAGGTACTTACCATGCCATCCTTCTTAGCCTTTGGAAAGCACACTACACTAATCCCGCTTAACTCTCTTGAAATAACAAAACCAAAACACACAGAAAGCAGCGCCTCTATGTCCATCTCAGTTGCCAGTGAATATCCCCCAAGGATATACATTACCCCATAAATGACAGCGAAGGCTCCTATATGTGGATCCTTCAATATGGAAAGCTTCTTCTCCCTGTCGCCATAACTGTGAAGGGCATCTTCTGTATCAAAAAGACCATCCAGATGGATCCCGCCGGTTACCATAATGGGAACCAGCATCAGAAAAAATGCCGTAATCATGTTATAAGTTTGAAGCTTCAAGGCCACCCACCATACGAAAAGCTCTGCTATTGCAACAACTGCACCCACCATGGGAAAAAAGCACATGGCGTATTTCATGCTTTTTTCATTCCAGTCTGCCTTCGGCATGGGAAGTCTTGAATATGTGGAAAAAGCGATAATGAAGGAATCTATCATATAGTTATTCTCCCTTTAATGAACTGTTCCGAATATCAGAAAGGCTGATGCTCTATAGTGCAGGTTCCTCTGTTACCTGTCGCCAGACTCACGATCGATTTCACTTCACTGCCACCGGAATGCCAGCCACCACCTCATAAACCTTATCAGCATCCTTAGCTATCTCACGATTTATCATGGACAGCTCTCTCAGAAATCCCGAGGTTTCCTCCGGATACCGGATTCCGTCGCAGTACAGCTCATTGCTGACAACGATAAGGGCTTTAACACTGGCTGAAAGCTCTTTCAGAGGTGCCACGATTTCATGAGGATGACCATCAGTCTGATAACACTCATTGGCGTAAAGATTTGTCAGATCTTCGAGAAGAACCACCACATCCTTCACTCCGGCATACTCCTGATCCGAGCTGTCTCCACTCTCAAGTCCTTGCTCTGTATTGATGTCCTTCTTCACCCTGCCAGAGCACTGTTTCTGTGCTTCAGCTCTCAGATTCTGTTCTCGAAACGGTGAGCAGTCTGTTTCATCCGTATGAGCTTTTATTTCATCTAAAATCTTCGATATCTCAAAAGGCCTCTCTATAGTAACAAATCCCTTACCTGCCCGTAAACTTCTATGCCTTTCTATCCGCTTTTTGGTTTCCCCATCATCATAGGGATACATGGTGGCAATGTAAAACAGCTGTCCCGAATTATCCTTTAAAGACAGTGCCAGAGATTCCGCATATTCAGATTTTCCCGATCCGGCACCTCCCGTCACCAGAAAGTACATAGAGCCTCCCCCTGTTTTTTGATTTATACCCATAAACTAAATTAACTGCCCCCTGAATGAATTTTTAGCGGGCAGTTCCCGTTATATACTGTACCCATAACAGTAGACATGAAAGTTTTTAGGCACCCACAGTAATGGACACATTATGATTTCAGTCATTGGAAAAAGATTACAGTTGTGCGGATCGACAATTATAACATAAATTCCGTGTCATTTGAGAACCCATCATCATACACCGATTTAAGATACAGTCCCACAAAGGCTGATTTCTCTGTTATCTCCCTGTAAGCTTCATCATCCCATTCTATGGTGTCTCTCCTGCCGGAAAAGTAAGCAGCATTCACTTTAGAAAAAAACTCACATGCACTTTCACCCGGTTCTTTGATGCTTCTCTTAAGCATCCTGGTTGAAGTGTCTTTAAAAAATCCCTCAACTTCCTGAGAGTGTTCAAAAGCAAGCTCCTCGGTATGGTAGCTTTCAGAATCTTTCTTCAGTTCTATCACTCCAAACTGACATGGAGATACCATGAGAGAAGATGTTGCAATATCCTTTATTCCCTCTTCTTCCGCAACATGCTGTATATGCATGTGACCGCTTAAATTGTATCTGACACCGTATTCCTGATACAGCTTAAGCAGTCTTTCGTTCTGTCCCATTACGAAGCCATCCGTGAACATCGGGTTATGGGCTGTCAGATTCTGATGGCTTACGGCTATAACCTGCATGTTCTTCGCCTTTGCATCTTTAAGCTGCTCAGAAACCCATGCCAATGTCTCATCCGTGCATTTCCCTGGTGCACTATCTGTATTGACATCCACAAGAATAAGCCTTAATTCAGGGCTGACATCATATGTGTAGCTTAGGGAAGCACTGTCTCTTTCCTTTGCCTCCCGGTAGCCGAAATCACCATAAATCTGTGCAAATGCTTCGGCAGAAACATTGTCAACCAGGGTATAACCATCACCCTCGAAACATGCCGCAGTACGACTGTAGAGATCATGATTTCCCGGTATGACCAAAACTCTGACTCCTGTATCTTCGATTTTTTTAAGCTTTGCCGCCAGTCCTTCATGGCTTGCCTTTGCTCCGTTGAAGGTCAAATCTCCGGATATGATAAGGACATCCGGCTTCAGTTCATTCATCCTGTCCACAAAGGCATCTGTGATCTCTTCGCAGTACTGCATGGCTTTTCCGTCTGCATTCTCTATAAGTTCCGTAAAATACGCCCCGCCATCCGTAAGTTCCGGCGCTATATAATGAATATCCGACGCAACACATATGATAAGCTCTTTTGGAGGGGTTGCAGCTTCGGAACTATCTTCGGAAATCCCGGAGGCCGGCATATTTTTCCATATGAAAATGATCATCAGTATAGCCATAAAAAGCGGTATTAATATAATCCCTTTCTTCTTCATCTCCATAATCTCGACTCCCACTAATGCGAAAACCTGTGATACGCCTCTACCTCCATATCAGAAAAACTTCCCATCCGGTTAAAGGCTTCCACAGCTGATGATAATATGGGCATCAGGAGTACTGCGCCGGACCCCTCCCCAAGAGACATTTCCGCGTCGATTATGGCACGGAGCCCCATTTTTTCGAGAGCTTTCCTGGCAAGCTTTTCCTTTGATACATGGGATGCCAATGCATAGTTCCCGACTCTCTCATCCATCATATATGCGCTGAGTGCCGCTGCGGTGGAAATGATACCGTCAACCACTATAGGAACTTCATATCTGACGCCCCCAAGGAACATCCCGGCCATGACTGCTATCTCAAGACCTCCGATCCGGAACAGAACTTCCTTCGCAGTTTCTGCCTCACTCTCTTTTTGTCTCAGCTCTTTCCCAAGTCTCTCCAGCGCTTTTCTTACTACATCCTGCTTTCTCTTAAGTCCATCTTCACTGAGTCCCGCGCCGTAGCCTGCCGCCTCCTCAGCATTACTTCCCATGAAATATGCCAAAAGTGCTGCCGTGGGGGTGGTATTACCTATTCCCATCTCTCCTGTTGCGATGATGCGGTAACCATCCTCCTTAAGTTCCCGAACGATATCCATTCCAAGTTTTAATGCCTTTTCTCCAACTTCGTGACTCATGGCAGGTTCCACCGCGATGTTGCCGCTGCCATCCTGAAGGCGTCTGTCATTTACCGCATGTAAATATAATTTGCCTAAACCCTCATCTGATCTGTTTTCAAATCCCTCTGATTCTCTTTCTTCACTAACCTCTCCGTATCTCGGTCCAAGCATTCCCACATCAAGGGTATAGACAGAAACACCGTTTTTCTCAGCAAATATGGCAGTTGTAGTTGCCCCCTTTGCAAAGCTGTCCGCCACTTTTCTCGTGACGGAACTGTCTGTCTGAGTCACACCTTCCTTAACACAGCCATGATCTGCGCAAAGCACTACAAGAGCCTTTTTATCTATATCGGGAGTCAGGGTTCTTTGTATACCGCAGAGCTTGATAACCTCTTTTTCAAGAACACCGAGACTGTCTATAGGCTTCGCTATCCCATCCCACTTTTTCTGAGCTTCCCTCTCAAAATGATATCTCTCACAACATTTCATATAATTAAAGATTGCTTTCGGATTACTGTAATAGTAAAAATGCGGCCAGCCACAGGACATGGTCTCACTATAATAAATTCCTTCATATCCCTTTAATGTTTCACTCAATTCAGGCGTCTTATTAAAGTTCTCATAAGACATACTTGTATTTCCCGGAGAATTTTTCATGTCATCCTGAACAGACTTTCTCATCTTGAAAGTTGAGTTGATTTTATCATTTCCGGCTTTAGGCTTTCTAAGTACAAAACCATCCCCGTTATATTCACAATCATATCTGTGAAACTCATGACCTTTGAGAACCGTACCCGCATCACCAAATAAACCGGAAGCTTTTGTTTCAGCCGATACATAACCGAAACGAACCAGTCGTTCCCTCTTTTGAGCGTTTCCCGATAATATTCCACACATCTGATAGCTGTTTTCTGTTCCTGATTTGTTTCTGCTTAAATTATCGTAATGTCTGATACCATCCTCTGAATTTACCTTTCCAGAAGCAGGTTTATCATCCATGGTATTTTTTTCATTTCCATATCCAACGGCAGATATCGAGTTATTTAGATACATGTATCCGCCGCACTCGGCTATTACCGGAATCCCGTTTTTTATACTCGAAGCCAATGCTTCCCTCATGGAAACATTGGCGGAAAGCGTCTCTGCATAAAGCTCCGGATATCCGCCTCCTATGATGATTCCATCCAGGTCGTCCGGAAGAATCTCATCATGAAGCGGGCTGAATGACACTATCTCCGCTCCCATCTTCTCCAACAGCTCACGATTTTCCCGATAATAGAAATTGAAGGCTTCATCCTCGGCGATTCCTATTCTCACTTTATTTTTTAATTTATATGATATCTCCGGTCCGTTTTCAAATTCAGAAAGCTTTGATTCCATTGTCTTACCGGATTTAGTTGTCTCAGCAATTTCCAAAAGACCGTCAACCAGAACTGTCTTTTCAATCTGCTCGCCAACAGCCTCTATCCATGAATTGAAATCTTCCATATCTCCCGGTTCGATAAGCCCCAGGTGCCGTGACGGAACTGTAAGATTCTTCATTTCAGGCATATATCCCAGAACTTTGATTTCAGGACAATTATCTTCGATTACACCCTTTAACCTCTCATAAAACATAGGTGCAACTCTGTTAAGAATCACTCCACGAATTCCGGAATCACTTTTGGTAAAATCCAGCATTCCTCTGATAAGGGCCGCTATGGAAACACTTGCTCCCTTGCAATCCATCAAAAGTACTGTCGGGCTGTCGATGATATCCGCTATCTCCCAGGTGGAAGCTTCCGACGAAATTCCGCCTAACCCGTCATAGTACCCCATCACACCTTCGATGACAGAAACCTCCGCCTTTTCAGCTCTTTCCGCATAAAGCTTCTTCAGTATTTCCTTTGAAACGAAAAAGCTGTCAAGATTTGCAGAAGGTACTCCCAACACCTTTTTATGAAACATGGGATCTAAATAGTCCGGCCCGCATTTAAAGCTCTGTACCTTCAGCCCTCTTTTTTTCAGCACATGAATAAGACCACATGTCAATGTGGTCTTACCTGATCCGCTCTTATCTGCTGCGATAACTATACTATGTTTCATAAAATACTCCAATGGGAAAACCGGCCGTGAGTGTCACATCATCTCCTGGAAATTCTCGTAATGGTTATAGGATTCTCCGCATGATGCATGTGATAGCTTCCGCGCCGTTCAAGACCGGTTGCCTGAATCTCAACCATTTCAAAATTATAATCCGTAAGTCGTTTCTCTATCTCCAGAACCTCCGCAACTGACTCAAGAGTCACAGTGTTTATGACGATGACTACATCAGGGTTGATATTAACCGCCCAATCAACTATCTTTTGGAGATTGCCCTTGCTTCCGCCGATGAAAACACAGTCAGGTATGGGCAAAGGGCCATCGTTTGCAACATTCTTCCTCTCACCGGGCTTCTGCATATCCATTTCAGAAAAACATTCCGGTGCCTTACCGCGAACTATACGTATATTGTCAACCTTAAACTGATACCTGTTTCTTTCGATGGTGTCGATGGCATCCTGATTTATCTCAACTGCAATCACCTTGCCCTCAGGACTTGCAAGACCAGCCTCTACCGCCATACTGCCGCTTCCAGAGCCGATATCGTAAATGATACTGTTATCGCGGATTGCCAGACGACAAAGACTCAGGGCTCTAACATCTCTCTTTGTGATAGGAACTCCGCCTGTTCTCTCAAAGTGCTCATCACCTATGCCGTAAGACCTGATAGGTGTAATTGCATCATCATTTTCAAAAAGGGCAATTGCGAGACGGTCGAACATCTTGCCCCTCATTTCCCTTGTCTTTCCTACAGAGAATTTCTCGTCCTTATAACTCAGTCTTTCACCAACTATTATCTTCACAGAACTGAGTCCGAACTGAATGAGCTCCTCGGAAATATTTGAAACTGTACCCTCACTTCCGAGAAGGGCACAAACGAATTTATTCTCACGAATAAGCGGAATCATATCCTTGTGACGTCCGTGAAGACTCACAAGCTTAACATCCGCCATACTTATGGACCGCTTGCTGAGGAAATACTGGATGCTGGACACTCCCGCATAGTTCCTTATCTCTAAGCTGTCAGATTTTTCCTCATCCTCTGAGTCATCACCACCGTCAGGTCTCATATTTCGTTCCAATGCTTTTTTAAGGGGTATGGCACCACTATATACGCTGGTATCTCCGGTAAATACCGCAGAGACCACCTTCTTCTCCGGATGAGCCTTGATATACGAAACCATATCATCTGTTTTCACAGCCTCGCATATTTCGATATCAAGCTCCGGAACCGCATCCTGAGCAGTCTTAAGCGCTCTTGCTGCTCCCATCAGAACATCCGACTGCTTTATGGCCTTAATTGCCTCCATTGTTACCATATCCGGACTTCCCGGACCAACACCAATCAGATTTATGATTCTCATTATGTACCTCCTAAGAAAACATCTGAATTAAATTTCAGTCATCACCTATCATAGACTTTGCAACTACAACATTCTCATCTTTTTCATTAAGTATT
Organism: Oribacterium sp. P6A1; assembly: GCF_000702885.1. Classification (GTDB taxonomy): domain Bacteria; phylum Bacillota; class Clostridia; order Lachnospirales; family Lachnospiraceae; genus Oribacterium. The sequence continues at coordinate 63,103 of NZ_JNKO01000012.1, forward strand.
TTTTAGTATCTTGCAGACAACTCATCCAATACATCTTTAAGACTCATAACTATATATCTTTCTTCTTCCTGAATATTCAATGATAAGGGTCTGCCGATGACAAGAACCTTAACCCCCAGCTCTATGGCTGCCTCACATTTTTCGGGAAATCCTCCGATTTCTCCGGAATCCTTTGTGACCATGTATCCTGCAGAGGCATATCTTAGTTGAGCCATATTCATATCCACTCCGAAGGGTCCCTGCATCAAAATCAATCTGTCCCTTCTGAATCCAAGCTCCATGCACTTCTCAAGAACTTCCGTCGCAGGAAGTGCTCTCACGTAACAGTACTCCTGAAAATCAGGTATTACTGTATATTCCTGAATTTCTTTGGACCCTGTGGTTATGAGTATATGTTTTCTCTCTTCCGGATTTTTTTCGAAAGTTGAGTTGAGCCATCCTACGGCGTTTTGAACATTATCGAAATAAATAAAGTCAGAGCTATCTGAATCGGAATCTGCTTGCGGTCGATTTATTCTTATACATCTCACTCCGGATGCCTTGCAGGCCTTAAATATGTTTTCTGTAACAACAGCTGCATATGGGTGAGTCGCATCAATAACTAAAGCCTCCTCCATTCTATCTCCTGACAACTCAAAAGTTACAGCTTGTTCATCACTTTCAGATGATACTTTTTGATTAACCGAACTCCTGCAATTATCATTTGCAGTTATAAAGCATTTTGCCATCTCATCAGCATCCAGCCTTCCAACACGAACAGCTATGTGTGTCTCCTTAGGAAGAAGATCTGCTCCATAATCTGTTGCCACAAAGACCTCGGTCTCAAGAAAATCCTCTCTTCCTTCAGCATCCCTCTTTCTGTTCTCGTCAGCTATGTACTCCGCCAGTTTTCTTCCTTCTGTAGTTCCTCCAAATAAAAAAATACGCATTTATCTCCTACTTAACACCATAACCTCTCGGTGTCACCATTCTGGGACCATCCGGTGTTTCAACCATTTTAGTTTCCGAATTACCAACAAAAATCGTGGTCAGCATATCAATCTCCGAATCATCAGCCATAGCCTTTAGTTGATGCAAAAGGAAAATCCGGCTGCTGCAGCCATCTCTTCCTATATTTCTCACATAACCGCAGACTATGTCGGAAGGAAGATTCTCCTCCAGTATCCCGCAGGCTCTTTTAAATTTATCAACTCTTTTATGACTCACAGGATTGTAAAGAACTATTACGAAATCCCCGGAAGCTGCCGCGCGAAGTCTCTTCTCGATGATATCCCATGGCGTCAGAAGATCAGACAGACTGATTACGCAGAAATCATGACCTACAGGAGCTCCAAGTACCGCACCTCCGCTTAAAACCGCGGATAATCCGGGAACAGTTTTTACCTGTACTCCGAAATTTGTTTCCTTCTCCGAAAGCTCATACAGTAACCCTGCCATGCCGTAAATCTCGGCGTCACCTGATGAGATAACGGCAACATTTTTTCCTGCCACCGCAAGTTCCATTGCTTTTTTACATCGTTCCTCTTCCTCACGCATGCCGGAAACCAGGTACTCCTTCTCCGGATACTGTTTTCTGATTATATCCACGTAAGTTTTATAACCGACTATCACATCGGCACCGGACAGCACTTCTCTTGCTTCCAATGTCTCGTACTTCACATCTCCCGGCCCGAAGCCAACAGCATAAACCGTTCCCATTTCCGCCTCCGTAACTATAATGCTTTATCCTTTAATTTTAACGTATAAAGAAAAGGACTGCAAACCACCCTATGATGATTTACAGTCCTAAAATCCGAAAGAAAGCTTTCCTCTGCAGTTTTATATCCCTTATGCTTATTCTTAAGAATCATTACGGCAATCGATGATATGCGGTGTAGTAACAAAGTTGAAATAGTCTTCTACACGCATCTCATACCATCCGCCAAGTTCTTCGGCTCTTTCACTTATACTTGTCATATCTTCCACCGATCCATATGCTCCGGAAATGAATATCCCAACTCCGTTATACTCTTCGGGATATGTGATATAGAATGTTTCAGTCCTTCCGTCATCTTCCCCTTCAGCTTCATAGTACCAGGATATTTCATATTCATCCTTTCCATCTTTTATAGTAAACTTATGGATATCCTATTTCGATTTAGTCCCAACATATGTCTTCAGCACATAATCTCCATCAGGGTCAAAATCCTCGAAAAACCTGCCTGAATACATATCAATCGGAGCCCACTTCAGCATTACGAATTCATCATCTCCTAAAGATGAATACTTGTAATTATTTTTAGCCTCTATGATCGTCTTCATATACCCGTCTTCACAATCCTTTGTGGTAGTTGTAAAAGACACATCAGCATATGATTTTACAGAACGCAGGATATTTCCTTCGCTGTCTTTTATTATAGGATTCAATTTAAATCTGCCCGGAGCTTCAAGTTCTAATTCCGTATACTCATACCAATAACCTGAATTCTTATTTTTGCTCTGCTTTACATTTGAATTCTGCTTTGCAAGGCATACCGGATTATCGATGGCTCCCTCGGTTATGACAGATCCTACTCCTTGAGTTGTGTTATTCATGTCGAGCCTAAGAGACATCCCTGACACACCTAAACCCGTAACTCCTATTAGCAGCAGTATTGAAAGTACTGCAGACTTTACACGTAACTTACTCATCGTTCAACAACCTCCTCATCTTTTTATCTTCGCATTCGGACAATGGGAAGCAATATAGTTAAAAACAAATTCGTACTGATGAGGATAGGCATAAATCTGGTTATGCTGCAAAAGATTATTTACCTTTATGAGATCGTGTCTCCTTGAGGCGATGACTTTTCTCACGTCTTTATATGCCGATTCCATCTCATCTCTCGCCCCCATGGAAAGACCAACTGATGATGGGTTGTCCGTCAGTAGTCCCATTACAAAAAGCAGGGATCTCATTTTCCTGCTTTGATCCTTTTCAGCTGGAGTCTGAAGATGCTGCACTGAGTTTTCATCCATGGAATGGACAACTGTATAACGTCCTCCTTTTATTGCAACAAGTATGTAATAAGCTATGACCCCCATTACAATCATGAGCCCACCTATCCCGAATGTTACTATCAGTAAAAACCTTATAGCATCCTCAAAATCACCATCCTCTATGAGCACCATAAGAGCCAGCATCAGTCCTACACCGAAACAAACTCCAAAAAAGATTTTGATGATAAGAAACAGTACCACAGGATTCTTTATCATGTTAAGTTCATACTGCCAGTGAAAAGCACCTTTACTGTCACGGAATATACCTTCGGGAAGTGAAGGATCCTGGACCAGCATAGGCTCATCGGCTGATGCGGCAAAACTACCCGAGTACTGGTTTCTCATTGATGGACTTCCGGAAGGCACGCCTGTGTACTTCACTTGAGCCGCACCAAATGCCCCTATATTTCCGATTGGCTGCTGGTTGGCAGTGTACTGCTCCTGAGGACCTCCTGATGTGCCGCTATAAACGCCTCCACTTCCGGATGATTGCTGACCGGCATTGTACGAACCTTGGGCTGCCCCAAAGTTGTTTCCGACATTTTGAAAATTTGCGTTTGACGAAGCTTCCGGTGCACCCGGCTGCATCTTTACCCGGGCGCCGCAGTTAGGACAAAAACTTACATTTTCAGATATTTTACTACCGCAATTTGTACAGAACATATCTTCAAGGCCTCATAAGAGCAACATACCCTGTTTCACCAGACGGAACAACCATGGTACCTGTTGCATACTGAACATCATTGAGCTCATAAAACTCATCAATAGTTATATTACCGCCGCCTGTTACATAGATTCCTGCTCCCCATTCATAACCAGTGAAAAAGCTGTCATCCATGTACTGATCATCATAGTCCTGCCCGCCGATCCGTGAATAATACGGATCCCATGTTAAAACTACCTGCTGCGATGTGAAAGCGATATTAATATTTACCAGCTCCTCAACAGTTGTAGTATCTCCAAACTGAGGCGGGAATAACACATATCCCTTCCAGCTTCCCTGATATTCCGAAGAATCAAGCCAACGGACTCCTGAAGGAGCCCCATTTTGCAAAACCCCGTTATACCACCAGCTGAACTCGCTCTTTGTTGGTCTTTCGGTATATGAGAGGTTGCTGTAGGTTCCTGCCGCAAAGGCCATACTGCTGCCGATAATGCTTACACTTGCGATAATTACAGCAAAAAGCATGGCTTTGAAACGTCGTGTAATCCGGTTAAAATCTTCGCTCTTCACACTTCTTTTAAGCATCTTAAAATCTCCTTTCCCTGGAATAAAGCCTTTCTGTAACGTGCATAAAATAATCCTAATCTTTACTTCGGCGAAAAAACTATTCCTAATAAGAGGATAAATGTAGCAGCCTGCCAAACGATTCCCCGTTTGGAAAATCGTGCTTCTTGTAATAACTTAATATGCTTTATCCCACTGTTGAGGATTGGGAATGGATTTTGCGTTCAAAAAAGGTGATTAATTATTTCCTTGATTCTATGGCAACAACCGGTTTTACAAGTGAATTCTGTGCCGATATACATATCGAGATACTTTTTTATAAAGTAATTCCGTTTAATGTTAGGTAAAGGGAGCCGATTAGATTTGCATCTGTGTGACAGATATAAACGGCGAAAAACATAGGTTTATAGAGGAGGATACGATTATGAGAAAACTCATGGCAGGCATTATAGCTGCATCCATGATTGCCACTATGTTTACGAGCTATGGTTACAGTTCAGATAAAAACATTATACCTATCGAGCCAATCCTTATGAAAAAGTCAGCATTGGAATCAATGTTACCAAAAGATGCAAAAAAGAATACTGATACCGTTACGGAACTCGATGTCATCATATGCGAATACGGAGAAAATACAAAAGACTGGTTCCTGGGCTCCGGTATGAAAGGTTCAAACTTTGTGACGAAATTTGAAGAAGAAAATCCAAATATCAAATTGAACCTTGAGGTTGTTCCCTGGAGTGATGTTTATGACGAAGCAGACAAGCGAATCAGGAACGGCAATGCCCCGGATATACTGAATATTGATACTTATAATGAATATGCCGAGGAGGGACTGCTTCTTCCGGTTAAGGATTATTGCCCGACGAAACTCTATAATGATTTCTTCAGTCCATTCCTTGATCAGTCTTCTATTGACGGTACAGTATGGGCGCTTCCTGACCTTGCGTCCTCCCGTGCGCTTTACTGTAATGCTGATATCTTTAAGGAAGTGGGGATAGACTTTCCAACCACATGGACAGAACTTGAAGATGCATGCAAAGAAATTAAGAAATACTATAGCGGAAAGATTTATCCCTGGGGTATCGATATGACAACTGACGAAGGGCAGGCGGCATTCTCTTACTATACCTGGGGTAATGGCGGCGGTTTTGTTGATAACAAGGGAAATTGGGAGATTAATTCTTCTGAAAATGTTGAAGCTCTTGAGTTTGCTTTGGGATTAGTAGAAAAAGGCTACACAAATCCTAAGCCTGCCACGCAGACCCGATATGATCTTCAGGATATGTTCTCAGAAGGGAAGCTTGCTATGGTCATCGGCCCCAATCAGCTTCCGGCTTATGTAGAAAAAAAGGGCGGAAACATTAACATGGTTCCTGTTGCTATTCCCGCTGCTAAAGGTAAGACCTCATCATCCATCGGTGTTATGGACAGGATTCTCGTATTTAAAAATGACGGAGCCTCCGATCAGGATGCAAGAAATGAAGCAATAGGTCAGTTTATGACGTTCTTCTTTGAACCAGAGAACTATACTGCCTGGGTGGAAATGGAGGGTTTCCTTCCGGTTGTGAAATCCGGTGTAAAATATATGGCAAAATATGATACTTCCTTCGGCGCATGGCTTGATATCCTCGATAACTGCAAGTTCTATCCTACAGAAAAAACCGAGTGGGCACAGGTCAAAAAGGACATCATCGCCGCTGAACAGAATGCTCTAGCCGGAAATGATGTAAAGAAAGAATTGGATAAGGTACAGAAGAAGCTGGATTAAATGAGCCAATCAGATCTTCATCTGTGTGTCAGAAATAAACAGCTAAAAAATATTCATACAGATTTTCATAAAGCGATACTATTAATTCTTATAATAACAAAGCACGATTCCCAGATCCGGAATCGTGCTTTTTCGTTATCATTTACTAAAGTCTTACCCTAAATAATTATGGAAACTGAAGTGTCCATTTTCCTGACTACAGTTTAATCCCTACTAAACTTTGAAATTCTGATTATACCAGATTTTCTCAAAATCAAAAAATCATGCTTGAATCAGTAGTTTAAAGAGTTTTACTTCAGCTCCATCTTTCCCAAAAACTCCTCAATGATCGCATCAGTAGCCATCTGCTTATCCTCATCAGAGCTGTAGGTTGAGGAGATTTTCACCACAAAGATGCCGTCATCTCTCGGAACCAGATAGTTCGTGTAAACCTGATCACCATCTTCGTAAGGTCCTTTGCTCACAAGTACTATGCACCCTTCGATGTCCTTAAATGTCACATCCTCTGTTCTTTCGAGATCTGCATCTTCATCAGCAAGGTGAGAACGAAGATCCTTGATGACATTGTCCATATCGGAGCCTTCTTTTCTATATAATTCAATCATGAATTCATTCCAGTCATCACTTTCCACATTAACAAAGGCATCTGTATCCTCCGCCTCCAAAGAACAGATCTCCCGCATATCAAACTGAGTGGTATAAGCGAAATTACCTACATAATCAATGATCTGATCTTCATCCCTTGTGGGCGGTGCATTGAGAACCTGAACCGGCGCCCAGCCGAACTCCTGATACTGGGTGATATACAGTCCATTTTTGTTGATATAATTTGCCAATGACTCAGCAAGATACTTATCACGATCATCACAGGCCTTCAGATATGCATCCTTCAACCCCTCTTTACCGAAAAGCCTGTCAAGAGAAGCATCAAATCCCGAACCATCCTCAAGGAAATCAAAGTCACTAACGATAGGACTACCGCCTGTTGTATCAAGATGGGCTACACCACCGAATGAACCTCCGCCCTCTTCGATAAGAGAAGTCTTCATCAGCTGATACTTATAAATCATGTATTCGCCCCAAAGCTTCACATCCTTTGGATCACAGTCATCCATCTTAAGAACGACTGGTACGCATATATTAAGATCTGCTGCCTCATCTCCAAAACTGTTTTCTACAAGGAAATGACAAACACTGTCTGCATACTCAGCCCAGTCTTCCGTGCCATAGTAATGATATTCCGGAAGGGGTAATGTGGGATAATCAATCTCTTCCGCCGGGGTTTCTTTTACTTCCGAAACAGACTCGTCCTGAGCCACTTTGCTTTCTTCCGTATTCCCTTTACTATCTTTAGACCCTGATTCTGTTTCCTCTGCCTGTGATTCTGCCGCCGGTTTTGTTTCAGCCACCGGAGCCGGATCATTTGCGGAATTTCCGCATCCAAAAACTCCAAAAGCAAAAATACAGGCTGCTGCCATAAGTGCCAGCTTCTTTTTCATTTACTGCTTCCTCCCTCCATTAATACATGTTTTTCGTCGTTTATTTCCGACATACATATGCATATCTAATTTAATCTCTCATTGATAGATGTATCACTTTACCAACTGATAAGTTTATGGTGCAAATCACTAATCGGTTCCAAATTTCAATATCGGATGCCTGTCCTGATCTATAAGTGCATATACAGAAAACACAATTGAACCGACTAAAGCCATGATGAGATCATCCATTGTATCGATAAGTCCTATGTCGATATATCCCGGGAGAATCTGACCTCCCACCGTGACTTCACCTATATTTTCTATGGATTCTATAGCTCCCGTATTTCCCGCAAGAAGGTATGAATCTATTCTGGAAACAAACACATCTTTCTGCATATCCAAAAGCCATACTTTATCCACCATATACTCTGTTATTTCCCAAAGGACCGCGATGAAAACAGAAAGAGATATTGCAAAAACAATATTTCTGATCCGCGCTTTTTTACTGCCCTCATCTCCGATAGACAGATAATAGTATCCAAACAATGTAAACAGAAATCCTTCGGTGAAATGCATCATATCATCCCACCAGGAAAAACGCATATATAAACCTAAGCAATACCCCATTGCATGTCCCAATGTGTAGAAAACCGAAAAAACATACACAGCCCATGGAATCGTCATGTTAAAAAGGAGTTCCATACCTATGGGAATCATGGCTAAAATCATGGTGATTACCACTATTAAAGCGTTACCCCTGTCATTTCCGATAGTCAGATAGTATAAAATCAAAAAAGATAAAACAGTCTCAATAAAGAGAAGAAATATTGTTTTTCCTTTTCTCTTTTTTAGTTTTTGATACAGCATATCTTTTATTCGTTTTTCCATTACCATTACATATTCCATATCAGCACCCGCTCCTACCACATTCCGTACTATCAGGCAAGCCCCACCGCTCTCGGTAAAAATCCCAGGAAGAAATGAAGAGCCCATACACCCCAGATATTCCTGTCTCTTTCATAAAGAATTCCTGTGAGAATACAGAGGACTCCGGCAGCAACCATAAAGTACAGCGGAAAATGCATGTGATAGATACAAAACAATAATCCTATATAGATCAGTGTGCCCTTCTTATTACCGCCCATAGCCTGTTTTACATTATCCTGCCACAGCGGTTTTATCAAAAGCTCCTGCCACAAGGAACTTAAAGGATAAAACCACCGGAAATTAATATTTAGATAAAGAGCAAACAGTGGTCGTTCCAGGTAAACCGGATCTGTTGAACTCTTATAAAGTCTGTAACCATATAAAACCACGGAATATATAAGTATTATAGCCGCTACTTCCATGATCTCCCGTTTGAAATTACAGTCCTTTGAGATCCTGAAACAGGAAAAAGAAAAAGACAGTTTCCCGCATAAAATTAAACTCACCACTATCACTGATATGATAAACATAAATATTTTTATCAGTAAATATTCACTTCCCGGTATCGTATATCCTGGTAATGTCTTTTCACATATCTTATTTGTAACAACTAATATAAGAATACTGACTAAGCTTAATATAAAAACCGATCTGTTCTTGTTCTCTACATTTTCCAATTCTGTCTTCCTTTAATGAATTTTCTTTTTACTGAACCCCCATGATATGCATATCCCCAGTATAAACCAGCAGGCAAACACCAGCATGGCCCCTAAGAAAAATCTCTTTTCCAATATGGCCTCATACAACCAGTGTCCGGGAATGATAACAGATGTTGTCCCCCAAAGATTTGCCCAGTCGGGAAGTTCGCACAGAAGCCCCGAAAAAAGTGAAACTACCATGGTACTGATGGGAGATATCAAAACAAGATTTGAAAATTTGCCTGACATGCAACAGATTATAAGAGCAAAAGCTGCAGATGAGCATATATAAATCAAAAACGAAATAAACACATTGCAAGGATCAGGGTGCCCGCTTGTTATAAGAACCGGAATAAATCCAAGGAATGATATAACAACTCCGGGAAGTGACTGAAAAATAAAGAGCAGTGTAATTTTTCCTCCTCTGCCGGAAACTCTTCTCAAAAGTCCGGTACTTGAATAATTACACATCCATGTACCGCTTATGCAAAGATAAAACATGGCAAAAACCGCATACCACCGTATACCGAAATAGTTTTCTTCCTCTTCTGTTTTCTCTTCCTTACCCATAACACTCTCTATATCCAGGAGTGATTCTCTGTTCCATACATCCTTAATCTCTTCTCTGAATTCCGTAATGTCACTCTGACTGACACCTTGTATTTCTCCTATTCTCTTTTCAACAAGGGTTTCCGACCAGACTTTAATGACATCATTTATCACCATTTCAGTAAAGGTCGTCATATCATAGGAATCCGCCATGACCGTAATGTGAACCAGGGATTCATATTCACTTCTCCCGATCTTTTCCGAAAAATCAGGAACAATTTCAATTATACCCTGTGCTTTATTACCGGCAACTGCTTTTACGGCTTCATCATAGCTTGTTACATTGTATTTGAAAGCTTCTTCAGAAGAAAGAATGTCTATGAGACGACTGCCAAGCAGACCCTTATCTTCGTTTACAATTTCTATAATGATGCCCTTGGCATTTTCTTTTTCACTGTATTTCGAAATATATATAGAAACTACCACAGCTATAATGATTACAGCCAATGAAGAAAAATCCATAAGCAGTGCCCTTGCTCTGCCCTTAAGCAATGCGAAATAATTCATAGGGCACTCCTTTTCATGTAAATAACAAATCCTGCAGCAGAAAATATCACAAATGCAGAAAATAAAACAAACATATCGAATGCATAACGTTCAATCATAAGATTAAACATACCATTGGAAAAAATACTCACGCTGGCTCTAAAAGGAGAAATTCTCATTAGCAGAGCTAATGCTTCCGGAATATCTGTCTTGTCTGATAAAAATGCCACTGATGCTACCGATGCTGTTCCGAAATACAGTCCGGCCCAAAGCGCAGATTGCCCCCGCTTAAACATTGAACCTATAAGTACAGCTAAAGATGAGAATACCAGGGAAGTCAATATGATTCCCGGGATAACAGACAAGGCGAAATTAAGCTCTATCTGTCTTAACAAACGCGCAACCGGGAACATGATTAAAAATGAAAACAGAATCAGAATTGCTCCTGAAATAATTCTGGCTATAAAGTACAAAAGAAGTCTTTTGGCCGGAATACTTCTTTTATTAAAAATTTCCGATAAATCGAGACTGGTTAGGTAAATGACGGGAAATGAAGACATGTATGCACATGTGGCAAAAAGAAGGGCAATGGCAAATCTGAAATGATAATCGGCTCCAAAAAGAAAAATACCGTTTTTCCCTATAACTCTTCCCCTATGAATGAACACGTTTTGCAGATCCAGGACTCCCTCATCCCAGATTCTGAATATCTCATCCTCACTTAATCCCAGTTTCTTTGCAATTCCTACAGCGATATTCACAAGCCGGATTCCCTGACCGAAAACAGATAAGCTGCTTTTTATTCCTGTATAAAATGTCAGGGCATCAAATGCACGGGAAGGTGTATAGTAAAACTCCATAACCACTCTGTTCCCGTTCATGGAATCAGCGTATGTGTCGGGAGGAATGTACATAAACACAGCAACCTTTCCTTCGTCCACCATACGCTCTCCCGTTTCTTTTTCTTTTACTGGATAAACAGCTACATTACCCTTTTTAACCTCATAATTGATGATTATATTCATCAACTGATCAACGCTTTCACTGTTATCCTCATTCAGAATCGCCCCGGAAAAAAATGCCCCGTTTCCCTGGGTAAGCACGGGAGCCAGGAACAATGCAAACATCAGAATTACAGGGATAGGGGAAAGCATAGCAATAAAAGCCGTTTTTCCACGGCCAAACAGTCTTTTTATATCATATAGTATGAACAAAAAAGGATTCATTCCATAACCCCCATACCATATTTACACCACCGGACTTACACAGTTAAATGTCCCCTTTCAATTCTCAATGAACGGTCCGTAAGGGGTAAAAGAATCGTCGGATTATGCTCAGTTACTATCATGGCGCATCCCTTGTCTTTTTCTTTTCTTAAAAGCTGTTCGATGCATTCTCCTCCGTGAGCATCTATCCCGGCAAGAGGTTCATCCAGTAACAGATAATCATATTTTCCCATCAACGCAACAGCCAGATTGACTCTTCTTCTTTGTCCGCCGGAAAGTCTGTCTACACGCTTTCTTTTGAAATCCGTCATTTCAAGCTCGTTTATGAGATATTCTGCACGTTCTGTATTTTCTTTTCCTTTAAGGGATGACCACGCATAAAGATTCTCTAAAACAGTCAATTCCTCAAAAAGAACAATCTCCTGAGGTACATAAGCTATCTTTTCCTTAGCCTGTTTTCCTTTGAGACCATCTACCGTCACTTCACCGGAATCCGGTTTAAGAATCATGGCAAGCATAGAGAGAAGTGTGCTCTTACCGCTTCCATTGGAACCAAGCAATGCTATTATCTCCCCTTTTTCAAGGGACAAAGATGCATTATCCACTGCTGTATACCTGCCATATCTTTTAACGAGTCCCTTTGCTTCAATCATATACGATACCTGTTATCTTTTTAATGTAGCAGCACACCCTCAGATCGATATGCCTGCTGCGTATCATCTGTTTTTGGTCATCAGTGAAATAACATATCCCAGACGCACAAGAGAATTTCTGTTTCCCATGTTTGCAAAATTTGAATAGGATTTAGCTTTATCACCCAGCATTTTAGCATTAAGGTTTTCTTTCAGAACATCGAGATCACTTCCGCAATCAATGCCTGATTCAGGAAGAAACACAGGCGCCTTGATCTTGTCTTCCTGAAGTTTTCCTCTTTCATAGTTTGTGGTTATTTTTGCATGTCCTTCTTTGGTTTCGATTTCAGTCACAAATTGACCTTTTCCATCGGTTATTTCCTGACTGATGGAACCTGTGAAACTATCTTCCTGGAGATGGATTTTTCCGGTATTCTTTCCGGTTTTAATAGTGAAGCTTCCCCTGAGATTTCGATCCAGACCGTTAATTGTTCCGGTTTCATCAACCACTATTGAAAATTCACCAAAATTTATTTTGTTTAAAACTTCATATCCTGAGTCAATGGAATAAACTCCATCCTCGTAATATAATCCTTTTCCTTTTTCTGACGGAACATCGATAATAGTCTGTTTTTCCTTACCGCTACTATAACCGCTTAAATTAATGCTGTATGTCTCCGTGCCTTTGGTGCTGCTTATGACAACTCCTACAGGACTGTTCTTGTAGGAATACGTCGTTACTGTGAGGCTTATGCTGTCATCTGTTTCATTTTCTCCGAAAATCTCTTTCGTATCAATATCATCACCCCTTGAAATACCCACAGTAATGAGTTTTATCATGCCCTCCATAAGGTCTCTCGCTTCCTGCCCCTTCACAGTAACGCTGACTGTATCACATTCCTGAGTCTTACCGAAAACGGTATAGTCTCCCTTGGCTTTTTCGAATTCTTTTTTATCTAATTCCGCAAGTGATCCTTCGAGGAAATCTTCCAACTGTTTATCCCAGTCAACTTCTTTTTCTGAAGACATCCCAGTCAACATAAGCGTATATCTGTCAATGGCCTGATAAGCTCCCAGTGACTTTGCGCTGCTTTCATCCAACATGTACCTGACCATAGGAGAACTTGTATTAGCCGGAGAATAGATGAATTCATTTCCATTGTAGTACACTCCTCCGGTTCCAAGAGATGCATCTCCCATGCTTACCGATAAAGTATACGCGGAATCTCCGCTTCCGGAATCATAACTGTATGTTTGCTCCAAAGCATACTCCTGATCTTTTCCTGAAGCATCCGATTCTATAGTGGTGATTTTTGTTGTTGTATGTGAATCCTTCGAGTCATCCATTCCCAAATGAACCATTGCCTCAACAGGCTTTGTACCGAAGTCCGTGAACTCATCACTGAAATTTCTGGTTACCGAAACAACATTTTCCGCAAACAGGGTCTTTGGATCTTTGAACATTCCTGGCAAAAGCTTAAATGCGAAAAATCCGCCAACAGCGAGAACAGCCAGAACAGCAACACCGGCTCCGATTCCAACTGCCAAACCTGATTTTTTCTTTGGCTTAACCGTGCCGTACTGCATCTGTGACTGACCATACATATTAGGCTGGCCATACATATTTGACTGACCCTGCATATTCGGCTGGCCATACATATTTGACTGACCCTGCGCACTCGGCTGGCCGTACATATTTTGCTGTCCCTGCATATTCGGCTGGCCGTACATATTTGACTGACCCTGCATATTCGGCTGGCCATACATATTTTGCTGTCCCTGCGCATTCGGCTGGCCATACATATTTTGCTGTCCCTGCGCATTCGGCTGGCCATACATATTTTGCTGTCCCTGCGCACTCGGCTGGCCGTACATATTCGGCTGATCCTGCGCACTCGGCTGGCCCTGCATCATGTTTTGAAGCGAAGCTCCACATTTACGACAAAACTTCATATTCCCGGTGACAGCAGCTCCGCATTTTGGACAAGTCATTTGCATAATATCCTCCTCATAAATTAAGCCTATTATTTGTAATCTCTGCCACACAAATGCAGATCTAATTGGCTCTATAACAACCGTCTTCCTTTTATACCTGACACAGATTTCCATCTGAATAACTCTATTTCAGGTATCTTAACCGTACAATCATCCGTATCTATTTCATATTTCGTCAAAAGTCAAAATTTATATTAATTAAAACGACCGATTTATCATTTATCTCCCATCTTAGATGATTTCAGGTTGGCGGGCCTATCGAAAAAAAAAGAACGAGGCCGGCTTCGACCTCATTCTCTGACTCACATTGCCACCGCTATCGCCAGTGTCACATTTCCGTATATCTGTTTGTGTACTAAAACTTTTTCGCAGCCGTTTCTTGATGCAGCATAGGCTGCCGCCCTTTCGCAGACATTGGAAACACCTGTAACGCTCTGAACGAAGGCGCTTGCCGCAAAGTCACCCTCAAGAGAACTTAGCTCCTCCGGGGTATAGGTGATAAAAGGTATTTCTCTCTTATAGCTGAATGTCAGTATGCCCTGCTCATTCTTTTTTATATCAATGCTTACAAGCGCCGCAACCGAAGAAGGATCGATACCTGAAGACTTAAGGCAGTTGTCATAGGCCTTCATCACATCTTCCTCGGAAACACCCTTCCTGGCTCCGATTCCCACATATATCCGCTTCGCCGTGAGCCTGAGTCCGATGGCATCGAAAGGCCTGATAACCGGCTCCTCATACTGAAGATACTTAGTCCGGTAACTGATGACTATATCAGCCTTATCGATTTCTTTCGATGATAGCATTTCGGCTTCCGCGATTCCGGGTCTCTTCCGGAGATTTTCCATACCTATATCACTGTATATCCGCAGTTTCTCACCTCTCAGCACCTTCGCCTGAGCTTCCTTTGCCTTTCCGAAATCAGAAATGATAAAGCCATTTTCCTTTGCAAAAACATCTACAGAAAAGGCACCCTCTATATCTGAAGCTGTGGTGATAACAGGCTCTGCTGAAATTAGTTTGGAAATATAATCAGTCAGTTCATTGGCTCCGCCCAGGTGCCCGGAAAGCAGTGAAATAACAAAATGGCCCGCTTCATCAATCACCATAACCGCAGGATCCTCCGATTTATGTTTGATAAATGGAGCTATGGCTCGAACAGCTATTCCCGTGGATCCTATAAAGATAATGGCTGAAGCTTTATCTCTTTCCCTTACCGGGTCATCCTTCATAGAAGCAGTGTCCGAAGAACCCGCAGCTTCATTTTCGGATCTCCCAAACCAAAGTGACATAAGTTCATTTAATTCCCTGGGATCAGAAATCTCAGGAAGAGCCTTTGTCTTTGCATAAAGGCCGATATCCCATTTACTGTCTCCGATCATTCCTGAAATCTCCCCCGGAACACCATTCCCAAGGCATCTTTCCATTATGCTTTTCCCAAGCTTATATCCCTTTTCTGTAAAAGCAATGATTTCTACTCTCACGAAACTGCCTCCATACAATAGAAAAATCAATCATAAATTTGTTTCCCGGGTTTTTCTCCCCTGTAAGCTGTAACAAAATTACGGTCATACAGCTTTGAGTATTCGTATACTGTTTTATCGTCAATTGCCGCGCCCACTATTATAAGAGCCTGCTTCATATTTCCGTCTTCACGCTTTGCTTCGTCACGATAAAATGCTTCAGGAAGCTTTGCCAATGTTGTCCTCACCACTTCTTCATCAGGCCAGGTGGCTCTGAATACCACAGCTGCAGGTGTGTCTCCGGCATACCCTCCCGCTATCAGTTCATCTCTTACCTTTTCCGATAAGGTGGCAGACAAAAACAGTACCATGGTAGCCTGATGTTCAGCAAGTTTTCTCAGCTTTTCCTTCTCCGGCACCGGTGTCCGTCCTTCCGCCCTTGTGATGATAACTGTCTGTGTCACTCCGGGAAGCGTATACTCCTTTTTCAGAGCTGCTGCAGCTCCTGAAAATGAACTTACCCCGGGGCAGACATCATACTCTATGCCGTTTTGCTTAAGCCAGTCCATCTGCTCACGTATGGCGCCATATAAACTCGGATCCCCTGTATGGAGCCTTACCACAGTCTTTTTTTCTTTCCCGGCTCTCCTGTAGATTTCTGTAACATCTATGAGATCCATTTCTTTTGAATCAAAAATCTCTGCAGTTTCCCTGCAGTTTGAAAGAAGCTCCGCATTTACCAGAGATCCGGCGTAAATTACTATGTCCGCCTCTCTGAGAAGTCTCAGTCCCTTAACTGTAATAAGCTCCGGATCTCCCGGGCCTGCTCCAACAAAATGTACCATATAGTTCACCTTAATATTATATTGCACGCTCCACATGCCTCGTGGCAGATTTCGTAGGAATCTGTCATGTAGCGTCAGCCCTCGCGAAGCGAATTCGAATGGGCTGACGTTCCCAGAGAGCACGGAAGGACCCTTTAGCGGCCTTCCGTGAGTAATATGGGAAAATCAGAATGTGAAGGATTGGATTTGTACTTAATTCCTTCAGACAATTCTCCCCTCAAACTTCTTCAGCAGTCTGTCTGCTTCCCCGCATTTTCCGACTATCCCGAATCTCTCGGAATAGACAATAACTCCAAACTTCATCTTACCCTTTATGCGGTGCTCCATATGAAACTCAACTTCCTTCATTATGGATGCCATGACTTCTTCTCTGAGACCCATTTCATTGAGTCTCGTAAGCATTTCTTCTGTGGTAGCGGCTTCTCTCATGGCTCTCACCTGCTCCCTGGTTCCGCCGCAAAGTGCAAGGTGTGCTGCAAATATCTCCCACCTGCCGTCAGCAACCTTACTGTGGGTATTCATTATCCCCGCAGCAAGCTTTACGAGCTTTCCAACATTTCCGATAAGAAGAAAGCTTCCGCAGCCGTAAGCTATGGCAAGGTCTATAGCTTCTCCGATATAATTCGATACCGTAACACATCTATCCGGATCAAGCCCCAGCTCCTCCGCATAACGCTTCCCGTAATTTCCCGGAACCGCAATGATACCCGATGTTTTGGTCTGAAAATTCCCATTATTTTCAGGCATTTCACGGTTACCGTTATCCCCAATGTTTATAACGGTATTTTCAACATCAGAAACATAAGACATCTCTTCCCGGGAATCCTTTTCTGTTTCATCCTTTTGATTATTTTTTTCTCTCTGAAAAAACATTTTCTGCCGGATCTCTGTCTCAATGGTGGCCACTATTGAGGCCTCAGACATTGGCTCAACTATTCCCGTGGTACCGAGGATGGAAATGCCTCCCTCTATACCAAGCATGGGGTTAAATGTCTTCTTCGCAAGTTCCTCACCATCCGGAACTATCACTGTAATGAGAAATATCTCTCTGTGATCCTCATTCCCTGTTGATTCCAAAACATCCCTTACGGCACGGAAAATCATCTCTCTTGGCACCGGATTAATGGCGCTCTCACCTATATTCTGGTGGAGTCCGGGCTTCGTTACTACACCTACTCCCTTTCCTCCTGCGAGAAAAAGGCCTTTATCACTCTCTTTTACACTACCATGGGTCAGGTTTGGACCGGATTCATCAGAGCTTGTATCTGACCCACCAACAAAGTTTGAAGGCCCGCTTTCAAACTTGAAAGCATGGAGGGGGACATCCTCCGGTGCCACTTCCTCTATCCTTACATGAATTTCCGTTCCGTTTGTAACATCGGGATCATCCCCTGCATCCTTTAGAGTGAAAAACTCCGAATAAACTATTCCATCCTGTTTCCTGATGGAGCCATTTTGAGATAAATCAGGCTTGTCAGAATCACACTTTGAAACTTTGAGAGAAACCGTATCCCCTCCCGGAAGTGTTATGTTCACGGCCTCGGGAACCTGTCCTGTAAGTAGATTCAGCATGGCAGCCTTACCGCAGGCTGCAGCACAGGTTCCGGTGGTCAGACCGCATCTTAATTCTTTTTGATTTTTCCGAATTATTCTATCCATATATCAACATATAACAAATTTACGGTATCAGAAATCAAACTCCCTAAGCTCTGCGTTCTTTACTCCGAAAGCCGCAAATTCCTCATTGGTCATATTTTCAAAATAAGACATTATAAATCTTGCGATACCGTTATGAGCCACCAGAAGATATACCTTATCCGGCTCCTTCTTTATATCATCCAGAAGATTGTAGATCCTCTGAGCCACTCTGAACATGGACTCTCCACCCTCATAATCATTTATGAAATTCTGTTTAGCCAGCTTAAAATCCTGACCGTCCCTTGGTGTTGACTCCCATTTTCCAAAATTCTGCTCTATGAGCCGCTGTTCTTTACGCATTGGAATACCTGTGATCTTTGAAATCTCCTCTGCTGTATCATAAGCTCTTGAAAGTGGTGATGTTATGATCTCATCGATATGAATCTCTCCCCCATCTATCCTCTTCTTAATCTCCATTGCGGTCTCTCTTGCCTGCTCGTGTCCCTTCTCAGTAAGGGGGCTGTCTGTTGCACCGCAGATCTTGTTCTCAACATTCCAGACTGTCTGTCCGTGACGTACAAAATAAAATTTTCCCATTTTTACCTCCATGGGTCAGGCACAAGCCGAATTTATACGAGCTTGTATCTGACCCGCTAATTAAGTTTGAAAGTTTACTTTCAAACTTATCCTCCAACTGTTTTTTCGGAAATCAGTTTTCAATTAAATAATCTTTCCCGTCAAGCTTCGCTTCCAGAAGCCTGTCCTCCGCATCATATACAAGCTTCAGAGAAAAGAAATCCTGTCTCTCAAGGAGAAGCTTAAGGAATATCCTGTCTCCCGGCCAGACATTAAGCGTGGGAACATCTTTCTTTGCAATCCACTTCAGTTCTCCCTCATTACACTCTGTCTGCTCTCCGGAAAAACCATCTGCAGTGAAAAGATGCATGTACTCAGACTCCGCCCTTCCTGAAATGAAGGTCACTATCCCTCTGTATCTCCAGGATGTCAATGTATAGCCCGTCTCTTCTCTCACTTCCCGAAGAAGACATTCCTCAGGACTCTCATCCCTCTCAAATTTGCCTCCTACACCTATCCATTTGCCTTCATTTAAGTCATTCTTCTTTTTGGTTCTATGAAGCATGAGATACTGCTCATCATTTTCTATATAACATAGAGTTGTAAGTATAGCCAAAATTCATTCTCCTTTATTCACACCGACAGCATCTGCGGAAGTATCCAGTAGTGAACCTCTGTCCTCTTGAACCCCTCCGTCATGCGCCTAAGCTTATGATACATGGGCTTTCCGTCATAGGGTCCCTCCCATAAATCCGCAAAAACATAGTCATAATCACCGTCTTTTACTGTTTTCATGAATTCAAATGCATCTCCCTGTATGATCCTTATCTTTGCGGAAACATCTTTCCCGGACTCGTCCTTTCCAAGCTGAATACGTATGTAATTCTCGAAGAGTTCTATGGTCTCGGCATCTCTTTCAATGACCGTCACAGTGGATACCGAAGACTTTCTCGCTGTCATATATGCGTAGTATGAAAGACCGAGACCAAGTGTCAGAACCCTGCCTTTGGCATTATCAATATCCTCTTTCATGGTAATGATCTCGCCCGGGGACAAACTCATCCATACAGCTTCCTCCGGCTTATCTTCAGTTATGCATGGTACCTCCAGAGCATCCCTTAGATATCCGTAATGAGGAATATACATCCCCTCCACCATATCGGGATTTAACTCTATTATTTCCCCCTGATCATATGAAAGTGTCGCAAAATGATGATTTCCCAGGGTCAGATCATCGGGAATCATTATATTTCGATAATAGGGATCTGTATACACGAGACTGGCTGAGATACCTGTTAAATGGGCATGTAAAATGTCAGAAATATACAGCCTTTGATCCTTATCCTTCGTTAGATATCCGGAAAGTATCATGGCAACATACCATCCCTCCGGATCCGCCAGCATTTTCATATTTCCGATTTTTTGTGCCTGTCTCCGGACCATTTCTATATCCGATTCGGTAAAAGGAACTACAGGACGCTGTCTTGCGATCTCTGCCCGGATATCCTTCATCATACGGCTCATTCGGTTTTCTTCGATTGAGAAACTGTATTCTTTTTTATCAAAATCATTCATAGTTGTAGTATATCAAAAAAGACGGTTTCTTTCGAAACCGTCTTTTTGTTATGTTTACCTGATTTTCAATTACTCTGCATCTCTGCTGCTGAGTACAAGTCCCATGGACTCAAGCTTACCAAGGATCTCGTCGATTGACTTACGACCCATATTACGAACCTTTGAAAGGTCCTCAAGATTCTTACTGCAAAGATCACCAACTGTGTTGATGCCTGCTCTCTTAAGACAATTATAAGAACGAACACTGAGCTCAAGCTCATCGATGTTCATGTTCATAAGATCGTTAGAATCGCTATTTCCTGCGTCCTCAACCTTAACCTCGCTCTCAACACTGACATCCATATCTGCAAAAAGCTTAAGATGTGAGTCAAGAATACGGGCAGAAAGAGAAACTGCATCATCTGGAGCCATAGTTCCGTTTGTGGTAACATCAAGAGTAAGCTTCTCTTCGTTGGTACCCTCTATCTGATCGATGACCATATTTACTCTGACTACAGGGCAATAGATAGAATCAACTGCAATGACACCGATAGGAAGATCGCTGCGGTCACGAGTGTTGGCACCGTCATAACCACGACCCTTTGTCATCTTTATCTCCATATAAAGTCTTGCTTCCTTACCTGAAAGTGTAGCAATGACCTGATCCTTGTTTACGATCTCTACTTCTGAAGTAACCTTGATATCAGAACCACGAACGATACCTTCTCCGGCATAGTCGATATATGCCATAACAGGATCATCGCTTGATGATGTATTTTTAATTGCAAGCTTCTTTAAGTTAAGGATGATATCGCTGACATCTTCCTTAACACCAGGGATGGATGAAAACTCATGATAAACTCCATCAATCTTTACCTCGCTAACTGCAGCGCCAGGCATTGATGAGAGAAGAATACGTCTTAAAGAATTTCCGATAACTGTGCCCTCACCCTTTGCAAGTGGTGCGCATACAAAACGTCCAAACTTCTTATCATCTGAGATTTCCTCAACTTCGAGAACCGGTTTGATTTCTACTGCCATTACCCTACCTCTTTATATTAGAATCGCTGAAACAACATAGTAGCACATGATCTAAGCGCGTCATCTATCGAATTACAGACTATCGCTATTTTTAGAATCAAGCTATTCTATTATAGCGTTTTTTTATTACATGTCTAGTCTTTTTTGAAAAAAAGTATAAAAAAATGGACGCATTTTATTGCATCCACTTAAATTTGTAGTAAAATAATATCCTTATAAGCTATTTTTTCCGATATTTTATTCTTTCGCCATATCTTCAGCAGAAATATAAACACTGCTGCTTCATCAGGCGATCTCCACCAGTGAACCGGATTCATCAAAATTCAGAGTCAGCTGACCCTTGAACTGCAGATTACGCTTTTCTATCTTGCTGACAGTCTTATTATATGTAGCAAAACGATCCAGAGTATCCTTATTCTCAATATACAGTCTGATATGAGTGATACGCTTTCCCTGCAGCTTTCCCTTTACCAGCTCACCCTTATCTGTGATACAGTCATAAGATACCGTAATATCCGTATACTCGTTGATCTCTTTTATTGCAGGAGAAAGAACTCTCTGCTTGAAATTACCGAAAGCGCTGTATACATCCGCCATCAGATTTTCCCTTAAAGCATCTATGGAAATATCAACATGTCCCTTATATGCATAGGACTTTGCAAGCTCATACAAACGTGGTGAGTACTTGCTGGTCATGGAAAGAATATTGTAAAGCTCGTATTCCGTAAAATTGTTCTGAATTCCGAGAAGATAGGTCTTGATACGACTATCCAGTATCAGACTTATGGTTCCCTTTCGCTCATTGTACTCAGGCTCGTTGAACCATCTTAATTTTATGACTCTGTTGTCAATGTTTACCCAGAAAGCCTTCTCGTCTATAGAATCGATCATATTTCTGAAATCACGATATACATTCTTAGGATCAATACCGCAAAGTCTGGCAAAATCCAATGCCCTGATCTCGTATTTTTTGAACTCTTCCTCACCGGGCTTAATCATGGTGATAACGTAGTTTACGAGTTTCTGCTCATTAGCTGTGAGATTATACTTTGCCTTCTGAATAAGGGCATTATCCTTAACAACCAGGTATGTACGCTGATCGTCCATCTTCTGTTTTTGCGTCTTATATGTAGCCATCTGCAAAACTCCGTTTCACGTTTATCATGTCAATATAGTAAAACTCATAAAGTGAAAAATCAATGACCGTAATTTTGTTATATCTCTATTCTTACCTGATTTTCCACCGTAACCTCCCTAAAGTTGCATTATCCTTTCATGCCAATATCTGCGACCGGGCATACAGAGCAAATATTTTTTGCTTTTGTTACCTGTGTTTTTTCGCGTGCACGTTTATATTTTTTTAGGGTTTGGTTTTTATTTGATTTATTTAATATTATATATATTTATATTATTTAATAGCCAAAAACCGCAGAATTACGTTGTTTTTTGTCCACATAAATAACATTTTTACGGTGACCCATAACAAATTTACGGCGAGGTCTAACACGATGACGGTTAAAGATAACAAATAAACGGTATCAGAAAAGCTGCATTTGTACACTCCTGATTACGGGTTAAAAATCGATATCGGGATACGGAATGCCTTGAAAAAGTCAGAATAGTAGTACGTTTTTCCGCTGTTTGTCCTCTTTGAGCTGAAAGTTGAGTCAATTTTTCTGCCTGACTCGTCAAATAGCACTAATTCAAAGCCGGATTTTTGTTAAATTCGTCTTATAACAAAATTACGGTCACAGGATAGATAAGATAACACAATGACGGTGGTTTCGTAAAGAATAATTAAGCCGTAATTTTGTTATAAAAAGCCTGTGTTTTTGAACACATAACATATTTACGGTAGACACACGGGGTTGTGTGGAAAATATGGTAAAATGATTCATTTCAAAATTACGACGCAATTTCGTAGTTTTTTCTGTGACATCATACGGATTTTATTCTATATGATTGCTTAAAATATAACTAAAATACGGTATTTACCGGATTAACGTATTAAAACTTACGGAAGAATTTCAATCGTAAGAAAAATGTAAGCCGTAATTTTGTTATAGGTTATCAGTAATGGGCCTTTCCCCGGTGATCGGTATGAGATAACAGTTATTTTTTTGTCCTTTTTTCCGTTTTCAGATCAACTTATAACATTTATACGGTGAAAAGCAGCCGTCAAATGAAAGGAACCGAGAGTAAATAATGAAAACATAACAGAATTACGGTAAGAAACATATAACAAAAAAACGGCATCACCCCGAAGGATGATACCGTCATGATGATATAAGTTCAGACCGTAATTCTGTTATAAAGTCTGAATACGAAACCGTATATTTGTTAGATCTCTATCTTCTCCAATAAATTTCCTATATCTTCAACCGGCTCCTGCTCTTTCAGCTTCCATACCGCGTTTTTAATAGCGGCAGACGGAACATAATCGTCCTTCAGCCATTCATGAAGGGTGCTGAGAGCCATCCGGCGGTTAGCATTAACAGGACAGTTAAGAGAATATATAATGAAATCTTCGCCCTCTCCTGCAGTGTCTGCAAGGTTTTGAACCAGAAAAGCGAGCTGATGGTAAGGACGATACTCCTCTCCTATACCGAGGTTGTCTTTAGGACCTGATGCCATCATCTGAAGGGGGAGCTTGTCTCTGTAAATGGCAAAAAGCTTTCCGAGGGTATCCGAATCCTTGGGAAGGATGTCTGCCAGGGAAGCATTGGCAGCAAAATCCTCTGAAATGGCATTAAGGATCTCGTCGCGACAGTCTATGCCCATACGTCCGGCAATACGGAATCCCTTCTTTTCGGCGATGAACTGCTGAACTGCTGTCCTGATGGAATCGGAATTTAGAAGCTTTTCAAGTCTGTCGCCCAGCTTTCCGGATTCAGGGAATATGTTATTGCTCAGGTAGTCTCTGATATCAAGAAGAGTTGCGATAGTTTCCGGTGTATGAGATCTGTTTTCGGACTGCTTCAGGAATCCGCCTATGATCTCACTTCTGTCACTCATGGAGCTGATGCCCTGAAGAGAGCCTTCATTGAGCAGTCCTTCCATGATGGGTCTCGAAAGCAGATAGTCATCAAAGTTAAATGCAGGATTTGCAAATACCTTTCCGAGATTGATCTTTTCTGCAACTGTACGTGCTGAATAGGCAGTTCCGATGTTGTTCTTTACACCTTCATGGAAGAGCCAGTCCTTTACTTTTCCCGAGGCAGCATCGATATGCTCCACAGCATGGATTCGTCCCCAGCCTCTTGTGTGCTTTGCAAAGTCAAGAATTGCTTCAGTTGAGTCCTTCCAGGTCTCTGCTACAAAAATGGAGAAAAGTGTAAACTCCTCCGAACGTGCAAGAGTACGTACAACATCCTTAACTGCGTCATTATCGTCGGTATCCATCATTTCAAGTAAAACAAGTGCGAACTTGAGACATTCGGGATTATCTGTTTTAACTATGATGTTGGCAGCAAACTCAAAAAGAGCTTCAGCGTCTATAGTGCCTAAGTTGTCATTGACCCACTGCTCTATTTTCTCCACCAATGGCAGCATACGACAGTCTTTATCGGAAAAGAAATCCCGGAGATCATATTCTGCGGCGTCGAAATCATGCCGGGATGCCTCATTGATGATCTCAATGAGACCTTCCATATCGCTGTTTCCCGGCAGGTTATGAAACAGATACATGCCGTCCAAAGCCCCGTCTACAAGAGGGACTTTTTCCCGGGACTGTGCCAATGTATCTCCGGAGAGACGGAAACCTTCCGGAAGCATATCGTTTGAACGGATGTTATCGCTGATAAGTTCAAATAAAGATGTAGACATGAGTCCTCCGTTTAATAACCAAAATGTTCACGCTGGGTGTCGGCATCAAAAATCTTGTTGTAAGCTGCGGTACCCTGAATAAATATCCTGATGAGATACCATTCCACGCCCTTTATAACTACCATTTCTCCTACTTCCTTTTTGGCAAAGGGGTGGTTTGGCAGATTGATGCGTGTTGTGATCTTCTTCTTTCCGTCGGAGATCATAACATAATCTCCAACCTGAGCGCCGGATTTACCTTTAAGCTTTGTCTGGTAGAAAGGCTTGGCTGCTGTGCCGGGCTTACCCTTTGCTCCCTTTGAAGCAGGCTTCTTACCGAAGGAGCCCGGTCTGTTTCCGTTTTTTGAAGATTTTCCGGAATTTCCGGATTTACGTGTTTGCTTTTCGTTCATTTATTACCTCTTAAAAAATACAATGAAAAAGCTTTCTGCTATTTTATAACAGAAAGCCGAAATTAAAAATACTTATGACTCAAGGAATCCGTCCAGCTCACGCTTGTACTTTGGATTCTGGAGTTTATGTAATGCCTTGTTCTCGATCTGACGGATACGCTCTCTGGTTACGTGGTAAATGGTTCCGATCTCTTCAAGAGTTCTTTCGTGACCATCCACAAGACCGTAACGCATCTCAAGGACTTCCCGCTCTCTGTCGCTGAGATTAACGAGAATCTTGTCGAGCTGCTGCTTCATCATTACATTGTTGATGTTCTGCTCCGGAGATGTGATCTTATCATCCGCAATGAAAGATCCGAGATCAGAATCTTCATCCTCACCTACTTTGCTGTCCAGTGAAGCCGGACCTGCATCGTAATTGATGACTTCCTGAATTCTTTCTTCAGGGATATCAAGCGCCAGGCTCAGATCCTGGGTGGTAGGCTCGTGACCGAGCTCCAATGCCAGCTGACGTGAAGTCTTCTTTATTTTATTGATAAGCTCAACCATATGTACAGGAACTCTGATGGTTCTGGACTGGTCTGCAAGGGCTCTTGCTATGGACTGACGTATCCACCATGTTGCGTAGGTAGAAAGCTTGAAGCCTCTGTCCGGTTCAAACTTTTCAACTCCGCGCATGAGGCCAATGTTTCCCTCCTGGATGAGATCAAGGAAGTTCATGCCACGGCCTGTGTAACGTTTTGCGATGGAAACAACAAGTCGAAGGTTACATTCCACCAGCTCCTGCTTTGCACTTAAGTCGCCGTTTTTGCAGCGTACAGCAAGGTCATGCTCTCTTTCCGGTGTAAGAAGCGGATAGCTTCCGATTTCCTTGAGATAGATTCGTACAGGATCGTCTGCGGAGATATTCTCAAGATTTGAAAGAGCCTCCATATCAAGAGCTCTTGCTTCCTTATCTTCTTCGGAAAGATCATCTTCAGAAATTTCCTCATCGGAAAAATCATCATTTCCGGAGCTGATACCGATGCTTATATCTGTTTTCGTATTTTTAGTGATGACATCAGAGCTGTCATCATATCCCGTATAGTTTATACTTTCATTGGAAGACAGGACTGAATAATCAAGTGTGTCAACATCTGCAGCTTCGCGATCTTCCGTAACTATTCTATTATCTTCTGACATAAAAAAACCTATATTCTATGAATTGCTTATCTAAAACAAGACAGCCTTTCTATTTTATTTTAAAAAATGGAAGAAAGCAAGAGCTAACATATAAAAATATTTTATACACTAAAAAAGTCCCGGTGTGCGGCCGGGACTCAAAAAGGATTTGATTGAAGTGAGTAGATAAATTTTATGGAGTGTGCATTTATTTAATATATCGTTCTCAACTGTCTTAACTATACACAACTCCTGAAAATAGTGATTGAAGAAAAACGAAATCTGATATTATGAAATTCTTAAGACGCTGAGGGTTATTTATTAAGGTCATTCAAAGGGGTGAAATAAGCCTTAAATTAAGGGTTTCTGCCGTAAATTCTAGTTTGTTGTTTTTTCTCTTCGCAGATTAAATCTTATTATTTCCTGCATGATGAAAGCAAGTACCAGTCCTCCAAGCAGTCCTCCGAAATGAGCTGCAAAGTCAATAGAGGGATCATTGATACCTGCAACCAGAGAAAGGAAAATAGAAAGAATCACTCTCTGGATAGGAAAGACTTTACGAAGCTTCGGATTCAGTGCAAAAAGAATGAAAACAGCCAAAAGACCGAAGATGGCTCCGCTTGCTCCGGCAGAGATATTGAAAACACCTGTGTTCCACTCAAAGAACATGGAAGCCATATTGCCGATGATCCCCGAAAAGATGTAAAGCACCAGGAAAAGGAAATGTCCGAAATAATGCTCTACATAAGGGCCTATGGCGCATAGGGAAATCATATTTGCTCCGATATGTTCCACTCCGAAGTGAATAAATATGGATGTAAAAATACGATATACTTCACCCCGGAAAATTACATAGGGAGTGTATAGAGCCCCGAAATTAATGGCTGTATGTATATTTTCACTTCCGCCGTTCAGTTCCTCTGCAAGGAATATGATGACATTTATGAAGATAAGGATGTAGGTGATAAAAGGAATCCATTTATAATTGATTTTGTTCTGTTCTGTACTCATGAAAGAGATTATAACATCATTACGGTAAATTTCGACCCCTAAAATAAATGGCGATGAAAAATCAGCATATTTTCCACCGCCATAAATCACTTTTTAATTTTTATTCCCATTCGGTTACTTCTTCAAGTCCTCTTACCAGTTCCTCAAGTCCTTCTCTGTCCTCTTCTGTAAATCTGGAAAGGCTCGGGCTGTCAATATCCAGTACACCGACAATTTCTGCCGTAATTTTGTTATGAATCGGAACAACTATCTCAGAATTGGATGCACTGTCACAGGCGATATGTCCCGGGAACAGATGAACGTCATCCACCAGCTAATCACACTCAATCCTTCGCTGCGGTAAGTACAGTTGGGATGCCATAGTAATTTCCGCTCCAGGTCATTTCGCCGTTTCCGAAGCTTATTATCACATCGCCTCCGGTTGTGGTCATGGTGTAGCTTCCGTCCTGATTAACGGGAAGTGTTATGGTACCGATCTGTCCGTCCTCGTAGGCTATGGAAAGATTCAGGTTCTTTTCCGTGTCAATGTTTACCTGAAGAGTCAGTATGTCAACTCCATTGAATGGAAGCGTCATGCTCATGGAGTCTGCCGTGGTGAAATGATATCTTCCGTTATTTACATTGGCAGCATCTGTAGTACCGGAAAAAGCAATGTTTTCGTGAGCCTTATCCGTGAGTACAGAACGCTCCTGTATAACTCCCGCCACTGTCCAGGCGCCGTTTTCATTAACAGTGTAACCGTCTGGAGTGATACCTCCCTTTTGAAGGTCGCCTTCATCCGTAAAGTAATAGCAGGCGGCAAGTCCGTCGCCGTTAGTGTCTATCCAGGCCCATGAGCCTGCAAAAGAAGAAAAAGCAAAGGATGCTGTTGCCATGGCAGCGATTAAAGAAGTTAAAAGCTTTGTTCGTTTCATATCTCCTACCTCGGAATTATGGTTTTTTATTAGTATCATGACGGATTCTTAAAGTCATGTATCGTTAAAAAATAATTATCATCGTATTTTGTGAATCAATCAATGTGTAGTTAAAGGATCTGACATTATCAAGATAATCATATATCCTCTGGTTCGTAAAAAGTGAATCCATAAGAGCCGACATGGTTTCTGACGAATCTGTACGGAATTGGACAATGTTTCCGCCGGAGGCCTGCACCGAACGGGCAAGCTCACCCACTGCCCCGGCGTCAGCATTATCAAAATAAGTACCGTTCTTTATGAAATAATTGCCGGAAGTTGAGGTACAAGAAGGCACCGGAATGGTTCCGAGATCAGAATGATTTACGTTCATCTGCTGATCAGTCAGTCCGAAATATGCATAGTTTGTGAAGGATGAGGTCTTTTCAGAGGATATCTGAGAATCTCCGAAGGTTACATCGAACTGGTACCAGGCCCCATCCATCAGTACGGCATTCCATGCATGCAAACCGCCTTCCGCATAGCCTGTCACAAGGACTGCCGGGATTCCGAGCTGCTGGGAAAGATACTGGAAGGTTTTTGCGTAACCGTTGCATACGGAACGGTGATTAAGTAAAACCGAGACGATATTCTGGTTTTCATCGGAACCGGGAACATATTCAGTATTTTCGATTATATAGTCATATATGTATTTTATCTTTTCATAGTCTGAGGTTTCGGTACCGTCAACGTAGCCCGGAACATTTACAAGAATGGACTGAATCACGGGAACCATTGAAGCTTCATAGGAAGCGGCGGTTTCTTCGTCCATGGAATACTGACCTCTGACCTTAATGGATGTAACTGTACCGTTTATCAGTTCCTGGGTGTAATGTATACCGCTGGAATAAAAAATTTCCGGGTGGTCCGCAACGATATAATTGTAAATGGTATTGAGTTCGGTGGTATCAAGGGTTGACAGACTCTTCTCTTTCCGTTCTGTTATGGCCTCAAGGATTTCTCTGTATACGAGCTTTAAATCATCATTTAATAGATTATAGCAGTAGTATCCTGCCTGACTTGAATCCGATAAAGAAGCGGATTCCGACGGAACTTCGCTCCTTTCCGGCAAAGTCTCTTCGGGAGTCTTTATTATGGTGTTTTCCTTTTCACTTTCTTTTACGGCTTTAGTCTCATGCTTATCCTTACTCTCATCTTGTGCAGAGGGTTCGGTTTCAGTCTCATGGTAAAATATTTCTGATATTGAATCCATGATAAGGTCATAGAAATCTTCAAAACCAGGATCTGTGACAGTTTCAATGTTTAAGTTCGCCACAAGTTCGCCGGGTAATCTGACTATGGAAAGCGCAAGTATAATGAGAACAGCAACGATCATGACGCTGAGACAGCCGCATCCGCCCCGTTTTTTTCTATGATAGCTGCCATTATTGTTTCCATAATGGTTATAGTTGCCGTCGTAATTCTGCATTAAAAAAGAATTCCTTTCATTGTTTTGAAAACTTCATTGATTTCAAAAGTCATTATGCCATTTTAGCATAGAAAAAAGGGGACAATGTTAAAGTATTTTTTAACATTGCACCCCACTTTAATTATATTTAAGTCATGAAACAGTTGATACCTTATCCCTCAGTCCAACCGGATATCCTCCGCATTTCCTGACAGATAAATGGCACTTACCCTGGCTACCTGTATCAATTCATATAGAACTGTGGAAGTCCCTGAATGAATTCACGGAATATCTGATCACTGTCTCTTGCAGAATCAGAATTTGCCTGATTCTTTGAATCTGAAGCATCAGCGGAAGTCTTGTCAGGATTTTCTGTCAATGTGATTGAGATTACCTTCTCATCATAAGTGCTTCCGTTTGGACGTTTAACCGTGAGGTTAATGGTCTCACCTGCAGAGTATCTTGAAAGAAGATTCTGAAGGTCATCAAAGCTTGTGACGCTCTGGTCATCAAACTTAACTATGATATCCTTTTCCTGAAGGTCTGAAGATGCTGCAGCTGAACCCTCAACTATCTTATATACATAGATTCCCTGAACCATGCCGTAGGCTTCTGCTGTTGCCGCATCTATGGTCTTTGCCTGGATGCCGAGGTATCCTCTGTTCTCATCTGAAACCTTGCTTCTTGTCTCCTTGCTGGAAAGGGTGCTTATGATGGCCTTTGCCTTGTTGCTCGGGATGGAATATCCCATACCCTCTACATCTGTACTTGAATACTTGGCTACATTGATTCCGATCAACTGACCATTCATGTTAAGGAGTGCTCCTCCTGAGTTACCGGGATTGATGGCAGCGTCAGTCTGTAGAAGTCCTGACTCGGTTCCTTTGTTGGTCTCTACATCTCTGTCCTTTGCTGAAATGATTCCTGTTGTAACGGACTGGCCATAACCGAGAGCATTGCCGATGGCAACAACCTGATCACCTACCTGAAGGGCGTCTGAGTCACCGAACTCTGCTATTTCTATCTTTGATAATGTCTCTGACGGGATGTCGCTGAGTTTAACTGCGATTACGGCAAGATCCGCATCCGAGTCCTCTCCTTTTATCTGTGCGTCGGCAGAGTTGCCGTCCACAAACTGGACGCTCAGTGTAGTTGAATCTTCGATAACGTGATGGTTTGTAGCTATCAGAAGTTCGCTGTCTGTCTTTCCAACGATAACACCTGATCCGCTGGCTGCCGCTTCAGCCTCAGACTCTCCGCCTAAGCCGAACATGGTGTAGCCATACTGTTTGTATCTTATGGTATTGGTGATTGATACGACCTGAGGCATGGCATCCTGTGCGATTTCGGAAACAGTCTTTGTGGTGCCAGAAGATGAAGAGGTATTTACAGCTGAAGAGTTCCGGTTACCGTTTGCCAGCATCACATCGGCTCCGGCAGATGAGCTGTCCTGTGCTGTGCCCGCTGCAGAAGCATTGGCATCAGCTCCTGTATTCGTTTGAGCAGCTGCCACGCTCTGGTTGGATGCAAACTGTGCTGCTCTTCCTACTCCCACCATGGTAACACCTGAAACCGATCCGAATACAAGTGCACTTAAAACT
This sequence comes from Oribacterium sp. P6A1, assembly GCF_000702885.1. Lineage (GTDB taxonomy): Bacteria > Bacillota > Clostridia > Lachnospirales > Lachnospiraceae > Oribacterium. The sequence continues at coordinate 94,642 of NZ_JNKO01000012.1, forward strand.
ATAGTTGCTAAACGTTTTCCTAAATGTCTATACATGATAACCTCCATCAAGTTGATTTTCACTACTCAATTGCAGTTGTTCTTTCTGTTTACATTTTGAATATTAGTGAAAAAGTGTGACTCAATTTTGTTTAATTGATGGAGATTTTGTGTCGTAATTGTCAAGAAAATGTGTCCTGAATAAGTCTGTACCGGAATTATCTCAGTGATGCCAAAAGAATAAGGCTTGATATATGAACTGCAGTTACTCCTTTAAGCTGAAGCTTGTAGAGGACACGGGTATCATCATCGATGAAAAGGTGAGGGGTCCTGAGACCGTCAAACTTCTGTTCAAGAGTTTCTTTTACAAGGTCTGATTTATCAGAGTCTCTGGTGAACAGGATATTTTCAGGCTTGAACAGTCCGGGATATACCCGATTTATGAATCTGACCTTCTGAGCATCCTGAGTCGGGGTGCTGGACATACTTAGTATGAAATTCCTTGAACAGTCAGTATAGGTCTCTATATACTGCCTTATGAAGTCGGGACCGGCAGCTGTTTCATATATATCGTGCTTTTCTACGAATTCATCAAATTCGTCATCACCGCACACATTGATACCGTCGGAACCGTAACCGTAAACTGCCAGCACTCCGTCAATGTCGAAAAAACGGACCAGATCCTTCTTTTTCAAAAGATCAATGTCCAGTCCCAATCTGTAATCTGGATCGTACATATAAAATCCTCTTTTAATTAATTCTATTATGTGAGTGTCACGGTTCCGTATAGAACCGTTTATTCCTCATACTTAAATCAGTTTAGCTCATAAAAACTAACTGCAGCACTGTTACTGCCAATGCAAAGGCAGCAAAGCTAAAGATCATTGCCTTCCTGCAAAGGCTTATCAGATCCGTTTTGTTTCTGAAAAGGGCATACCCCAAAAGGACAAAGGATACCATAAATATGAGCATGACACCCGATAAGATAAAACCGATAATATCAGTCAGCATGAGTTATTCTCCTTTTTTTAGTAGATTTTTACGCACCCTGCCGGTTTAACAGTTTGTCCGGACAAATCAAATGATATGAGTGGCAATAGTTGACATCGAATCCTTACACTAAGAGCCCACTCATGATATGCAGAGATGTGAAGAACTGATTCCCGATTGATGCTGAAACCGCCCCATGCTACAATTACCGGCGTAATATGACATGCCCATTGGGAGAATTGATATTCATGTCATCAAGAAATGAATCCGGCAAAGCCGGCAGTAACTGAGGTGTTTATGAATCAGCAAATAAAATTACTAACCACATTTCATTGCTCCAGATGCAAGCAGGTGAAAAAGGAGCTTTTGGAAGCAGGAATACCATACGAAGAGTGTCCGGCCGATGAAAAGTCAGGCATAGAACTTGTAGTTAAGTATCGTGTCATGACCGCTCCTTCTCTTTTTATACCGGAATCAGATGAAAGCTACAGGTGCATCACTGATTTCGACGAGATATTGAAATATATTCATGAAATGAAATCATAAGGGATTAACGACGGTATGATGTCAGATCCCAAGGATGCTTTGGTGTAATGTTATTTCTCCTGAAAATGAAAGGGTGGCACTATATATTTAATCCGGGATCCGACGTTAATTTTGAGATTTACTTTATTTCTTTTCTCTCACAGCAGTTATTTCTTCTGCTGTCATGTGATCCAGCATGCCGTAGTCCATATTGTAGGTTACGAATTCATCGTAGTCGTACATATCTTCAAATGTCGTCATCAGGAATTCAGGATCCTGCTCATCACGCTCTCCGTCCTCAAGATATTCGTTTCTGAGAATTGAGTAAACGTAGCTTCGCGCCTCTGAAGGCATATTCCTTGCAGGGCTGGTTCCCTTATCCTCACACTGATGGATGTAGCTGTGGATCACAGCGTGTAATGCGTACTCTTCATAGATATTGGGAATAAACTCTTCTTTTGACTTTATTCCTTTAAGAAGAGATATAAATGCTGCCGCAGCATCAGGTTTTGAATAATGATCCGGAAAATAGAATCTGATATTCTCCTGAAACTCTGTGTCATCGGTAGTGACCTTGAGATAATCTTTACCGGCAGCTTCTTCCATGTCGTTGATGAGAAGTGACATGATGCGGTTATTTATGAACTCTGAGATGTAGGCATTGGCCTTCTGATCTCTTGTAAAGGGTGTTGTGATTTTTAGCATAGGTTGATTCCTTATAGAATGATATAAAAGTCGATGTCGGACCGCTTCGCGCTCCGTCCTTAGTATAACAAATTTACGGTATATAAAAAAGTTGATAGAAGTTAGAAAGAGGCCAGAAATGATTAATCGAGAAGATATGCTGGAGCTTACCAGAAGGATGACTTTAAGCAGAAATTGTTTTTACCGGGCGGCCGGTGCCTATATGGATCCTGAGGGCTATATAGATAACAGTTTTAATGTTAATTTCCGCAACATGGGCACTCATGACAGGCAGGTAAATCTGGAGCTTGCAAAGACTATTCCCTTTTCCAAGACGAATCAGCAGCTCAGGAGTTATGAGTTTCCGAAGGGTGATATGGCTTATGACAGCATTCATAAGCTTTTGATGGCTTTGTCACAGTACGGGCTTAAGGATGATCTTCTGGTGCAGACTTTGTGTGAGCAGCTTGCGGAGGGTATTCATATTTCACAGGAGTATGGCATTTTTATATATCACGGTATATACGATGTGCCTGTAAAGGGCTCTGATAAGGAGGAGCAGGGGGAATCTGAGGAGGTTTTTCAGTTTATAATCTGTGCTGTTGCGAGGATTGATAAGGATTATAATGCCGGAAAGCCTGAGCTTGGCTTCCTCTTCCCTGCTTTTGAGAATCGTTCAAGTGATCCCAGCAGGATAGATATCTACTCTTTGGATCCGGAGAGACCGGATGAGGCGTTTGTTAAGAAGATTTTGGGGACTTCGGGGATTTAATAAATGGAACGAAATCGCTGCGCGATGGTCTGCCAAGGCTGAGGCGCAGCTTTACTTTATAAACAAAAAAGCTCCGAGATTTCTCTCGGAGCTTGAAGCCGGGATTCGGACTCGAACCGAAGACCTACTGATTACAAATCAGTTGCTCTACCAACTGAGCTATACCGGCGTGTTTATCTGCTTTGCTGAATGCTTGGATATATTAACAAATATTCAAGTCTGTGTCAACTGCAAAATCTTTTTATTTAATCGTGCCTTGAAAACTGTACACCACATTATCAATTATTCTCAGTAATCCATCTTCTCTCTATCCGTAAATTCAACCTCATTGGTCAAACCCTCGACCTATTAGTAACTATCACCTGAATGCTTTACAGCACTTACAGCTTAGCCCTATCAACCTCGTAGTCTTCAAGGGGTCTTACTCTTGCGATGGGATATCTCATCTTGAGGGTGGCTTCACGCTTAGATGCCTTCAGCGTTTATCCAGTCCCGACATGCCTACCCTGCACTGGAGTTGATCTCCA
>NZ_JNKO01000013.1 GCF_000702885.1 Oribacterium sp. P6A1
AGATCAGGACGAACGTACGATAGGAGAAATCTTCTATGTACTGTTACAGGAAATGGAAGACATTACATTCCAACATTCTCTTTTCATACTCGTAGAGGCTATGACTGCAAGTATAAAGAACATACTTCATATCACAGACGAACAGGTTGAAGAAATCTATAAGGATTTCTTTTTCAGATTGCCTGAATATATGCAGGATGCTCTGACAAGTGATTACAAAGTGGCGTAATTGTATTTTTATAGTCTAGAATATAGAGTTTTCAAGGTACGATGCCCACTATTTATGTGGGAAGTTTAAGAACCTTATAAAATCAATAAAACCACAAATAATACGGAAAACCAAAGAAAAACAGGGCGTAATATGGTATCATACATTCATAAGAGTCGTGATGTGCTGTAAATCAGATTGCTTTCATAAAGTCGTTAGAATTGTGTACCGGGCAATTGTGATTATCAGTACAATTTAAAAAATAACAGGGAGGCATGGTGGTTATGAAAGGCAGGATAAAAGTCGACCGTAAACTGGCTATTGTGGGCGTACTGCTCATTATATGTCTTGCTGCCGCACTGGTAATGTTCAAAGGAAACCCGGGAGGCAGCGTAGACGATGAAGCAGCTACCCGCAGCAGACCCAAAACCACACCGGCAGGTATGGTGGACCCAAATATAATCTCAAAGGGAACAAATTCGTGGCAGGGTCAGAATTATATTAATACCGCAAAAAGCGCACTTAATCTGGTGAACCAGCAAAGAGCCAACAACGGACTGGCCGCGCTCCAATGGGACGACAGCCTGGCAGCCTGCGCGATGATAAGGGCAACGGAGCTTCCGGCGGCCTTTTCCCATACAAGACCGGATGGCACCGACTGGTTTACCGTATGCCCGAATATCATGTATGGTGAAAACCTGGCACAGGGCTATACCTCTGCAGATGCCGCTGTAAACGCATGGATGAACTCTACCATGCATCGGGAAAACATTCTAAAGGCAGGCTTTGTGTCTTGTGGAATAGGCATATATGAAAAAGGCGGAAAGTGGTACTGGGTACAGGAATTTGGATACTACTAAAATAAGAAACAGAATATTCACACTGATAATAACGGCAATCCTTTCGACTGCCGTTTTATCGTGTACCTCTTGTTTTAAAAAAACTGTTGACGGAACAAAGGAAACAGGAACAGAAGAGGCTTCGGTCATAAAGACAGAGGGAAACGACACTTCAGGCGATTCTGTGGGAAGCTTCGATTTGCTTGTCTATATGATAGGCTCCGACCTGGAAAGCTTTGATGCTGCCGCAAGTAAGGATATACAGGAAATGCTCGGAGCGGCATCGGGCGACAAGCTGAACATTATAATCCAGACCGGCGGCTCAAAAAGCTGGCATCTCAACGGGATTGCGGGTGACAAGATAGGCAGGTACAGAATACGGAACGGAGAGTTAGAGACTATTGAACTCCTGGACAATGTAAGAATGTCAGAACCCGAAACACTCGCAGACTTTATCTCCTGGGCCGAAAAAAACCATCCGGCAGAAAGGTATGGACTGGTGCTTTGGGATCACGGCGGCGGAACTTTACTCGGTTATGGTCTTGATGAATACTATCCCGATGAAACAATGTGCATAGACCAGCTTCATGAGGCGCTCTCTGCGGGTGGACTGCATTTTGATTTTATCGGCTTCGACGCATGTCTTATGTGTACGGTTGAAACAGCTATGGCTCTGTCAGGACACGCCGATTATATGATAGCATCGGAGGAAACGGAACCTTCGACGGGCTGGTATTACACTGAATGGATAAAGCAGCTTTCCGGAAATCCCGGACTGCCCATTCCGGATCTAGCGGGAACCATAATTGACAGCTTTGTTTCCGGCCCTGATTTCAACAAATATGATTTTTATACACTGTCACTTGTTGATCTGAAAAAAATAGGCGGGCTTTACCTTGCATTAAGCGAATACTTTAAAGAAGAGGAGGCTGTCCTCAACGAACAGTACCAGAATACTTTAATAGCGAGAAAAACTACAAAAAGCTTCGGAAACGATGGCTATGAGCAGATAGATCTCTTTGACTACCTTAATTCTGCCGAAGAGGAATCACAAAACGAAAGAACCCGGAAAGTGATTGAAAAAGCAGAGGAGGCGGTCTGCTATTATAAGGGAACGGTAGCCGGCTCAAACGGCATAGCGCTATATTATCCTTATTTATATCCCGAACGTTTTGATCAGGTTATGGAAATGCTTTATGCTCTTGATTACGATGAAAGCTATTTTGATTTTTACAGACATTTTCTGAATGTTCTTGTAAAAACAAGGCTCACCGCATCGGAAGAAGGCGGCAAGGAGGAAAAAGCCGCATCAAATGTAAAGAAAATCCGTGATATTACCGTTGATTTGGGATTCAGCGAAGAGGATCTTTTAAAAACAAGTTGGTACGACCCGGACACCAAGCTTCCCGAAAACCTGCTTATACCGGATGTCAACGTGTTCCAGATGATAAAAAAAGATGATTTCGGCAAATTCGGACTGCATCTTCCGGATGAGCAATGGGAGCTGATATCAGATATATGGGTTGATTACTGGCTCGATTTGGATAATGGATGGCTGATAGACTGCGGAACCGACAAGTTTTACGAATGGGACTGGGACGACGACCTTACGATTGATTACGATGGCAAGTGGATGGCGCTGAACGGCGAGATCGTACCGTATTATTTAACCGGAGTCGTGCATGGCGAGACCTTTGCAGAGGACTACGCCTTTGGGTATGTTCCGGCAACACTGAACGACAAACCCATACAGATACAGATAGTCAATGATGCAGAAACTCCATATGGACGCTATGTCGGCTATAAATACAATTACGAAAAAGCTGATTCCAGATCCGAGAATGATCCAAAGATCAGTGCAAAGGGCCTGCACCAGTTTAAGGACGGCGATGAAATCAGAACGTATTATGCGAGATACAAAAAAGTGGACGGCATCGGTACAAGCACCTTTGACTCACTTGTTTATAACGGCGGCGATCCTATCATCTATAACGGCGGTCTCGAAGTAAGCTACGAGCCATTTGACAGGGATGGAAACAGGGATGTTCGTGTACTTGTGAATTTCCGTCTTAACGACATATACGGAAATACATACTATACCTATTCCATTGAATATAGCCTTTAAACATTATTGACTTAATAAAACATACCGCCACGATACCGTTTTATCCCGGTATTACGGCGGTGTTTTATTACAGTATCATTATCTTCCTGAATCTCACATTATCCCGACAGATCCCTTCGCCAGCTTATCTACAAGCTCATTAAATCTGACACCGGTATGGGCAGCGACTTTTTGGAAGCGGATTTCCATGCTGTTTCTCATTTCCGAAATAAAAGCCTTGTACTCAATGGTACCTTCTTTATTGGCTTTCCACTTATTGTCAGCCCACATTTCGATACCCATGTAATCGTAAAAAACAGTAATGCTTTTGATTCCCTGTTTTCCGGCTGCGCTGATTGCCGCCATGGATCCGTGAATCTCGCCGGCAACATTTCTCATGGATGCGAGAGATGCATCGGTACCGGAGCCCTGCAGAGTCTCAAAAGTTCCGTCTCTTCTCATGAGGATTCCGCCATAGCCGAATTTCTTTGATCTTATATTGTAGCTTCCGTCAACATAGGCAAGAGCTTCGGTGTCAACACCTGTGAATTCCGAAGTTATGTCCTCTGGTTTAATGTCACTGACGGAGTGAAACTGTGGACCCTGAGGAACCGAAACAGAAGCCGAAGTACCACCTGCTGTATTCCTGCATGATGATGCAGCAGATCCGGATGAACCTGCTATTCCGGATGATTCATATCTGTTGTTTCCAGCCGAACCGGTGCTTTTACTCGTTCCGCCTGCACTTCCGTATCCGCCGCCTGCTCCTGCAAATGCCTCTGCCTCCGCACGGGTGCTGAATTTCTTATATACTGCTCCGGAAAATCTCATAACCTGCGCTTTACAATCATTCCAGTTACTGTAGACTCCCGGTTTCTTTCCTCTTTGAACTGCGTAATAAAATGCCATATGTCACCTTCCATAAAATAAACTATAGTAATAATCAGTTCTATTCAGTTCATAATTTACTTGACTGATCAGAAACGGAAGAAAATGCAAGGGATGTGTGCCAAGGCTTGCGAGTTGAAAGAACAGCTGCGCAGACATGTACGAGACGGATGCACCTTGTGCATCAGGAACGAACATGTCGAGCAGGATGTACTTTCAACCGAGTGAGCCGGCACGCGCCCTGCATTTTCTGTGTTATATCCATACTGAACAGCAACTTATTCTACCCGAAAGTCCGGTTTAATACCACATAATCAGAAGTTAATGTTTTATAAAGATTTCAAATTCTCTTTAGATGACGTATATTACGTGTTATAATGCAGCAGACTTATAAATATGAAAGGACCTTCACTATGTCTCAAAAATTCAATGCAATTCTTTTAGACCTCGATGGTACACTTGTAAATACTCTTTACAGTCTTCAGGATACCATGAATAAAACCATGGAAAAGTTTAACTTTGACCCTATTTCCATGGAGCAGACAAAAAAATATGTCGGCGTTGGAAGCTACAGATTTGTTGAGCGTTCTGTTGAAGCTACCGCCAATCGTCTGTACAGAGAAGCTGAAAAGTGGGAAGAGAAGGACGAGGATAAGGCATTTGACCTTGATCAGCAGGCTGACGAGGTAATGGAGCAGATTGACGATGCCTATGAGACATACATGGAGATTTTCAGAGAAAACTGCACCTTTAAGGCTGAACCTTATCCCGGAATGAGAGAATCTCTTGATGCACTTAAAGCAAAGGGATGGAAGATTGCCTGCATTACAAACAAGCCTATGGAAGAGGCTGTTCTGGTTCTTAATCATGCCTTCGGGGAAGGATACTTTGATTACATATCAGGTGATGACGGAACACATCCTCTGAAGCCGGACACAGGAGTTGTGGATGATACATTGAGCCACATAGGCTGCAGCAAAGAAGAGTGTGTTTATGTAGGAGACACAAACACAGATATGGAGACAGCAAAGCGCGCCGGAATCAGATCCATCGGCTGCATCTATGGTTTCAGAACCCAGCAGGAGCTTGAAGAATCAGGAGCTGATGTTCTCATAAAGAGTGCAGAAGATATAGAGAAGGCAATCGGGTATCTTGAGGATAACTGAATGACTCGCTGTCACATGTAAAGCTGATAGGAACACCGGGCAAAGATTTATTCTCAATTCAGTTGTGTAAAACTGATTTTACAAAATTTTCATTATTTAAGCCATTTTATGGCAGTTTCGTCTGTTGACAATAAATTTTCATAAATCTATAATTAGCAATGCTGAATTCAGAGTGCTAATTTTGTATACACATTCTATCAGCCTGACCAGGTGGTGGTTTTTCCTCTTCCGGGATTAAGCTGTCATCATCGACATAGATTATTCTCATTACTGGAAGGAGTAATTATGACAAGTATAGATATCGTTTCCGGTTTCCTTGGAGCCGGTAAGACAACATTCATCCAGAGACTTCTGGACGAGGCATTGAAAACAGAAAAGGTCGTTCTCATCGAGAACGAGTTCGGTGAGATAGGAATCGACAGCGGTTTCCTCAAAGATTCCGGAATCCAGATCCGTGAGATGAACCAGGGTTGTATCTGCTGCTCACTTGTAGGTAATTTCGAGCAGTCTCTTACAGAGGTTGTTGAGACTTATCACCCTGACCGTATCATCATTGAGCCTTCAGGTGTAGGTAAGCTTTCAGATATCATCGGTGCAGTCAAGTCTGTTTCCGGAAATCTTGAGGTAGAGCTTCACGCTGCAGTTACTGTTGTGGATGCAAAGAAGGCAAAGATGTACTCAAAGAACTTCGGTGAGTTCTTCAACAATCAGATCGAGTACGCAGGAACAGTAGTGCTTTCAAGAACAGACATTGCTGACGAAGCAAAGGTTGGTGAGGCTGTTGCCATCATCAAGACCATTAATCCAAGAGCCACAGTTATCACAACACCTGAGGCTGAGCTCACAGGCGAGCAGCTGGTAAACATTATCTCAAAGAAGTATGATCTCGCTGATGAGATGCTTAAGGATGTTATGGAGCGTGTTCACGAGCACGAGGGTCATGACCACGAGGATGAGCATGACGAGGTAGAGACACTTCCTAACGGTGTTCAGATTCATCACAGCCATTCACATCATCACCATCATCACCATGATGAGCATGAGCATGATGAACACGATCACCACCACGAGGATGGCGAGGAGTGCTGCTGCCACCACCATGACGAAGATGAGCACGAGCACCATCACCATGACGAGCATGAGCATCACCATCATGAGGACGGTGAGGAGTGCTGCTGCCACCACCATGACGAGGATGAGCACGAGCACCATCACCATGACGAGCATGAGCATCACCATCATGAGGACGGTGAGGAGTGCTGCTGCCACCACCATGACGAGGATGAGCACGAGCATCATCACCATGATCACGAGCACCATCACGGATGCTGCTGCGGTCATGATCACGATGCCGATGAGATATTTACGACCTGGGGCGTTGAGACTCCTCATTCATTTGAGAAGGACAAGCTCTCCCATATTCTTGAAGAGATGGCTCATTCTGAGAAGTTCGGTAAGGTTGTAAGATGTAAGGGAATGCTTCCCACAAAGGACGGAGAGTGGATGTACTTTGATCTGGTTCCCGAGCAGACTGAGATCAGAACAGGCTCACCTGATTACACCGGCAAGGTTGTGGTAATCGGTGCAGAGCTTAACGAGAGTGCACTTCGCGAGGCATTCGCAGGAATGTAAAAATAACGACGGTGATTTCAATCACCGTCGATTTGTTATATGATGAATGAACCCTGATATTAATAAATGAATGGAGGCCCTATGGCTACAAGTGATAATTATGAATTAAATGACGATCAGATTCCCGTATTCCTCATTAACGGATTTCTTGAGGCAGGAAAGTCTGATTTTATAAAGTTTACCATGGCACAGGATTACTTCCAGACAGAGGGCACAACTCTTTTGCTTCTCTGTGAGGAAGGTGAATCTGAATATGATGACGCAACTCTTGAAAAGTATCATACCATTAAGATCCCTATGGAGAAGGAGACCGACTTTAACAAAGAGAATCTTCAGGCTCTTCAGGACAAGTACAATCCGGAGCGTATCATCATAGAGTGGAACGGAATGTGGAATCAGGATGATCTTCTGGACGGTCCTATGTCAGAGACTGCTCTCGCTGAACAGCAGGGACGTGCTCCTGAATATGAGCTTTCCATGCCTGAATCATGGGAAGTGTATCAGATCATTACTATCATAAATGGAGAGACGCTTGACCTTTATCTCGGAAACATGAAGAGCTTCATGGGTCAGATGCTTCGTAATGCAGAGCTTTGTATCGTAAACCGCTGCGATAACATCCCTAAGGAAAAGCTTGTGGATTACAGAAGAAAGATAAGAGCCATGGGTCAGAATGCCATGCTTGTCCTTGAGGGCAAGGATGGAGAGATTCCACAGGATACTCTTCCTGAGGACCTTCCTTATGACATAAATGAGCCGTCTATCGCTATCAGAAACGAAGATTACGGCACATGGTTCGTTGACTGCATGGATAATCCTGACAGATATGTAGGTAAGGAACTTTCATTCACCGCTATGATCTTAAACAGAAACGGAAGTCCCGAAAATGAAATCGTTCCGGGACGTATGGCCATGACATGCTGCGCACAGGATATGACCTTCCTCGGATATGTGGCAAAGGGCGAGCCTTCATTACTGTCCCAATTCAAGACCAGAGACTGGGCAAAGGTTACAGCTGTAGTAAACATGGAAGAAAGAGAAGAGTACGGCGGAGAGGGTCCTGTCCTTGAGATAAAGTCTCTCGTTCATACAGGTCCTATCGAAGAGACTGTGACTTTCTGATATAAATATCATAAGTCTGTCATCCACTTGTGCTTAGAACGCGCAGCGTTCCGATATAATCTTTATATACTCATATCATCAGAGTTCATTGTGTACATTCACACAATGAACTCTTTTTTTATCTCTTACATAACTCGTAGTAATGACGCAAAAAATTATCATAAATCCTTCTTGATATCCCTCTCCCCTTGGCATATAATAACCATAACTAGTACGATTTAAAGTGCTAAAGTAAAGTAGTGCTTTACTATCAAAAAAGAAGGGCGAAACAGTGTATAGGGTACTAATTTTCAGCACTGTTCGTGCCGCCGGAAAAGCGGTGGCGGAATGGAGAATATTATGAAGAGAATGACAAAATTAACAGCAGTTTCCATGGCAGCTGTAATTGCAGTTGCTTCACTGACAGCCTGTGGTTCATCCACTGCATCTTCTTCCACAGAGAAGGCAGCTGAAACCACTGCAAAGGCAGAAGAGGGTGCAAAGGATACAGCAGCAGCTCCTGCAGCCGAGTCCGGCGACAAGAAGTTCAAGGTTGGTATCTGCCAGCTGGTTCAGCACAGCGCACTTGATGCAGCAACAAAGGGCTTCGTTGACGTTCTCAAGGAGAAGTATGGCGATAATGTAGTCATTGACGAGCAGAACGCACAGGGTGACTCAGCAACATGTACCACAATCATAAACGGTTTCGTTTCCAATGAGTATGACCTTATCCTTGCCAATGCCACACCTGCTCTTCAGGCAGCCATGAATGCAACTCAGGACATTCCTATTCTCGGAACTTCTGTTACAGATTATGGTACAGCACTGGCTATGGACAACTTTGATGCCACAAAGGGAACAGGTATCAATGTTTCCGGAACTTCAGATCTGGCTCCTCTCGGACAGCAGGAAGATATGATTCTTGAACTGGTTCCTGATGTAAAGAAGGTTTCCATCCTTTACTGCTCAGCTGAAGCAAACTCAAAGTTCCAGGCTACAGAAATCGGCAAATACCTTAAGGAAGACGGAATCGACTACCAGGAATTCACATTTGCAGATTCCAACGATCTTCAGTCAGTAGTTCAGACAGCAGTGGCAGACTGTGATGCACTTTATATTCCTACAGACAATACAGCAGCTTCAAACATGACTGTTGTTACAAATATCGTTCAGCCTGCAGGTATCCCTATCATCTGCGGTGAGGAGAACATGATGATGTCCGGCGGACTTGCAACTCTTTCCATCAGCTATGAGGACCTTGGCCGTGCAACAGGTGAGCAGGCTATCGAGATCCTTTCAAACGGCGCAGATGTAAAGACCATGCCTATCGCTTACGCTTCCGCAACAACAAAGGAATACAACAAGGCATACGCTGATGCCATCGGAATCAAGATTCCGGATGACTACAAAGCAGTAGAGTGATATAGACATTATCACATATATGATAGTTCATCATGTATCTGAAATGATTTACCTTTAAATCAATTATACTCAGCACAGTGTTGTGTTTCTGATACTGTGCTGGGTTATTTTTACTTCAAAGCACACGGCCCTTTCATGCAGTACCTGATATTAACTGCTTACCGGGAATGAGGTGTCAGAGGTATATATTTTATATTTACGGAGATTTACAGATAATGGCAGCTTACTTTTCATCACTAAATCCGATAGCCTTATGGAATGCAGCACCCGGCGGTATTGCACAGGGTCTTATATGGGGTATCATGGCTCTCGGTGTTTATATTACCTTCAGAGTCCTAAACTTCGCTGATATGACTGTTGACGGTTCATTTTCACTGGGAGGCGCGGTTGCGGTCATGCTGATGCTTAACGGCGCTGATCCTTCCATAGTTCTTTTTGCCTCACTGGGTGCGGGACTCCTTTCCGGACTTATAACCGGAATACTTCACACAAAGCTCGGTATACCTGATATCCTTGCAGGTATTCTTACACAGATTTCCCTTTATTCCATAAACTTAAATATCATGGGTAAAGCAAATCAGGCTGTTCCTATAAACTCTGTACGGGTTTTCTTCACATCCAATATACGTTACCTCGGTCAGACACTTGCCCTTACGCTGGTTGTTGATATCATTATCGTTTCCATCATTTACTGGTTCCTGGGAACAGAACTGGGAAGCTCTATTCGTGCCACAGGTATAAACCCAGATATGTCAAGAGCACAGGGTATCGACACTAACAAAATGAAGATCATAGCTCTTATGCTTGGAAACGGTCTTGTAGCTCTTTCAGGCGGAATCCTTTCTGAGTATCAGGGATTTGCGGATGTCAAGATGGGACAGGGTTCCATCGTTATCGGTCTTGCCGCCGTAATCATAGGAGAGGTACTTGCCGAAGCACTGGTTGGAAAACGTCTTAATTTCGTAATGCGTTTAAGCTTCACCATCATCGGTGCCATCATTTACTACATGGTTTATGTCTTCGTTCTCTGGCTCAAGTTCCCTGCAGACGATATGAAGCTTCTCACAGCCATAGTGGTTGCAGCATTCCTTGCTGTTCCTTATCTTAAAGAGAAACGTATCAATTCATTTTCAGGACTCCAGAAGCGTAATGCGAAGCTTCAGGCAGAATCCTTAAATAACGATGAGGAGGCAGAATAATGCTGGAGATCAGAAACATTTGCAAAACATTTAATGCAGGCACCATCAATGAGAAGGTCGCTTTATCCAATGTAAGCATTACCCTTAATGATGGTGATTTCTGTACTGTTATCGGCGGTAACGGAGCCGGAAAATCCACCATCATGAACGCTGTCGCCGGTGTATGGCCCATTGATTCGGGAATGATCCTGGTAGACGGAACCGATGTTTCCGGTCTTTCAGAGTACCAGAGAGCGCCTTTCTTCGGCCGTGTTTTCCAGGATCCGAGAACAGGTACCGCAGGTGATATGCAGATTGACGAAAACCTGGCCCTTGCCGCAAGACGCGGACAGCGCCGAACTCTTCGCTGGGGCGTTACCAGAAAAGAGCAGGAGAAGTACAGAGATTATCTGAAAACTCTGGATCTGGGACTCGAGGACAGACTCACCGCCAAGGTAGGACTTCTTTCCGGAGGTCAGCGTCAGGCCCTGACACTTATTATGGCCACCATGAAAAAGCCAAAGGTTCTTCTTCTCGACGAGCACACAGCGGCTCTTGACCCGAAGACCGCTTCCAAGGTTCTTGCAGCTACAGACAGAATAGTGGAAGAGAATCATCTCACCACTCTTATGGTCACTCACAATATGCGTGATGCCATCATTCATGGAAATCGTCTCATCATGATGAACGAAGGCAAGGTTGCTTTGGATATCTCAGGTGAAGAAAAGAAGAAACTAACCGTTGAAGACCTTCTTCATAAATTTGAGGAAGTTACAGGCGGATCATTCGCAAATGACAGAATGCTGCTTTCGAAGTAAATGATAAAGAAAGAAAACATCACCCGCTTAAGAACACATATTCAGAAATTATATTGAATGTTCTTGAGGCAACTGTGCAGTTTATGTACAGTTGCCTTTTTTATGGTCGTGAAGTGAGTGTCTGAAACTGATATCACATCATAATTTTTTAATAATTACAGGAGAAACTATATGATATAATGATGGTTACGCAAAAATGTTATGTTGATTTCCAAGGAGTACCAATTAATGGAAAATTCTAAATTTAATTTTGATTTTCATATTGACCCCAAAAGAGACCGCGAAAGAAATATCATGTTTGTCGCGGCAGGTGTCCTTACGGTAATTGTTATCGGACTTGTGGCGGCCCTGGCGATAAACGGACAGAAATCCACCTATACAGAGTCTCTTGAACAGGAGACCGAAGTTCAGGCTTCTCAGGATGAAAGTTCTGCCGCTTCCGCCGAACCAAAGAAAGAGATGACCACTCTTGAAGAGGTTCAGGTCTTCACAAAAAATATCCAGATGGAAGCCATCATGAATTCCATCGCTCAGTACGGAAGCCTCGGAATCGTAAAGTGTGACAGTTACATAAACTTCCGAAGCGCTCCGAACCAGAATGACCTGACAACCATTGTTGGTATGCTTGCAAACGGTTCTGCGGTTGATGTACTGGAGGCTTC
The DNA here is from genome assembly GCF_000702885.1 of Oribacterium sp. P6A1. Taxonomy (GTDB): domain Bacteria; phylum Bacillota; class Clostridia; order Lachnospirales; family Lachnospiraceae; genus Oribacterium. Next base: position 12,019 of record NZ_JNKO01000013.1, read on the forward strand.
TCCCGAAGGAGCTGAAGGATGGATGCATGTCAGATCCGGCGGTATGGAAGGTTATGTTTCTTCAGCATATATAGTTACCGGTGACGAAGCCGTAACTCTGGCAGGCAGTCTCATAAAACCGAGAGCCACAGTTCTTGCCGATAAACTCCGTATACGTTCAACTCCTGAGATTATAGACGGCAATACCGTAGGTTCTGCCGCCAAGGGCGAAAAATACGAAGTGGTTAAGAGAGTCAGCAAAGACTGGATCATGATTGCCACCACCAACATTGACAATGTTGACCTCGCTTATATGTCAGCCTCCGATGAGAATGTCTCTCTCGGATACGGACTTGATGAAGCCAAGTCTCTGAATCTCAAGCAGAAGGTTCTCAATATGTACGATAACCTTGGTGTATCCCTTGCATCCGATTACATCAATGTACGCTCATCACCCAAGGAAGACGGAATAGCCAATATCATCGGTAAGTTCCCGGGCTACGGCGGATGTAATATCCTCGGTGAAGAGAACGGTTGGTATCATATCAAGTCCGGCGGCATCGACGGATACGTTCGCGCCGATCTTCTTGCAACAGGTCAGACAGCTCAGGATCTGGCTTTACAGAATGCCCACGTTATGGCCCTCATAAACACCCAGTCCCTTAACGTAAGATCACAGCCATCCACCGATTCGGAAGCCTGGACCCAGGTAACCAGCGGTCAGCGTTATGACGTACTGAATCAGCTGGACGGCTGGGTAGAGCTTGACCTCGGTGACGGTGATGACAGCGATTCATCTCAGGGTTCCTTCGTATCCACAAGAGATAACAATGTCTCCGTAACCTACGCTCTTCAGGAAGCCATAGAGTATTATCCGGCAGTAGAAGCTGCCAATGCAGCCGCAGCTTTCAGAAACAAGATTGTAAACTTCGCATGTCAGTACGTAGGTAATCCTTATGTATGGGGCGGTACATCCCTTACTCATGGTGCCGACTGTTCAGGTTTCGTTCAGTCAGTTCTCAAGAACTTCGGAATCTACGTTCCGCGAGTTTCCAGAGATCAGGCTCAGGCAGGCGTAAAGGTAACAAGCGAAAACATGAAGCCGGGAGACCTGGTATTCTATGCAAACAGCGGCGGAACCATCAACCACGTTGGTATGTACATAGGTAACGGTCAGATCGTAAATGCCGCTTCAAGAAAGTCAGGTATCAGAATTTACCGTTGGAACTACCGTACTCCTGTTGCCATAAGAAATGTAATCGGAGACTGATATACCTTTATACTGAATCTGACAGGAACTGGATCCTGCCGGATTTGGAATTCATTAACTGTTTAAAAAAAGCCGGATGGAAAACGTTTTTATGCATCGTTTCCACCCGGCTTTATGCTATAATGAAACAGTTTAGATTTTTTAATATTCAGGAGTCCTTCCTGAAGATCTTTATCTCACATAAAATGAAACTGATTGGAGATTATCATGAACGAATATATCATTAGCTGCTGTACTCCTATAGATACCTCTATGGAGTGGGTGGAGCAGAAGAAGGTTTATCCCTGCTACTTTCATTTGAGCCTTGGTACCGACGAGTACATTGATGATTTTGAACAGTCCATAACCACTGATGAGATCTACAGACGCATGCTTGCAGGAGAGAGATCAAAAACCTCCCAGGTCAATGTTCAGGAATACGAGGATCATTTCCGTAAGTTCTTTAATGAAGGAAAAGATATCATCCATGTGACTCTTTCCGGAGGAATCTCAGGAACCTACAATTCCGCAAGAATAGCAGCTGATAATCTGAGGGAGGAATTCCCCGACAGAAAGATCTTCATCATAGATTCCATAGGAGCCACCGGCGGCTATGCACTTCTTGTAGATAAGATGTGTGATTTAAGAGATGAAGGCATGGGCATAGATGAACTCGCTGCCTGGGCTGAGGAGCGTAAGCATTATATCCAGTCATGGTTCTTCACATCCGACCTTAAGTTCCTTATCATGGGCGGACGTGTTTCCAAGGCATCCGGTTTCATCGGCAATGTTTTAAACATTTGTCCTCTACTTGAGATCTGCTATGACGGATCCCTTAAGACAAGAGAGAAGATAAGAACCAAGAAAAAGGTAATGGAACGCATCCTGAAGAAAATGGAAGAAACCGCTGATGACCGTCTTATGTATTCTGATAAATGTTTCATCAATCAGGCAGGCTGTCTTGAAGACGGAGAAAAGATGGCTGCAATGATTGCAGAAAGATTCCCTAATCTCAAGGGCGGAAAGCCTTCCCTCTTTAAGGTTGGTCCTACCATAAGCTGTCATACCGGACCCGGAACCATCGCAGTATTCTGGTGGGGAGACAGGAGAATAGAAGATTAATATCAAAAAGACCCGTAACCGCCTTGGGGGAAGCATCACCTCAAAGCATTACGGGTCTTTTTTCATTATCACTTTAACTGACATAATCACCCGCTTTCAGGCAAGCCTGCTGTGGGTGATTATTCATTAATTGCAGTCACATAAGCGCATTTCTAAACTCTATGAGATTGAAATTATAGTAGTGTGTCGGTCTACCCTGTCTTACGGATTTGTCCTGAGCATCATTTTCGGTAAGCCTGATGATATTGAGATCCAGAAGCTTCGCAAGAATACGGCTGGCGGATCTCGGTGTGATGCCAAGTATAACTGAAAGCTCATGGGAGCTTATGATCTGCTTGTCATCCTGTTCAAACATACTTATGAGTTTCAGTATATTGGTTTCGTTGATTCCGTTCTCCCGTGAGAAGTTCAAAGCCTTCTCATTGGAATAGTTGTACATGAGCTGGGTGTCGGAACTTAGCGGTCCTGTCACCTTTCCTTCCTCACCGACAAAAAACGCATCATTTCTTCCGTATCTGTTGGCCTCCATGAGGGCATGCTCTGCAAAATATCTGGAACGTTCCTTTGAAGAGCTTACGCCTGCGCCTATTCTGAAAGCAAATCCAAGTTCTTTCTTCATTCTGAGAAGGAAAGGTCTCAGCTTATCAATCTCAAATGTTCCTGCCTCCAGTCTGTCATGTATCTCAAACTGGTTGAATCCCTGGGAAATGGAGAAATGCCGGTGTGTATCCTTACGATAATCCGCAAGCATCTTATACACAGTGGCCTCACGGTATTCCTGCTCCTCCTGTTCGATGTCTTCACCGAAAGGAAGTCTGATGAGAATGCTTATCTCGTCCTTCTGTTCGATCTGATTAAGTCTCAGCTCCTTCATGGCGGATCTTATGGACTTTACGATCATATCCTCTGAAGGAAATACTGCAACATAAGGAATATGAAGCTCATCCAGTCTTTTCAGATTGTTGATGGAGCGGGAGAGTATGTAGTCTATCTTTCCTTCATCCCAAAGCTTCTTTGCGTAAGCGGTAATATGCTTATAGTCATAATGGGTATCCTCAAAGAAATACGGACAGTCTTCCTTCCTTATATACTGTCTGATTCCCATGTAGTTATTTGTGGAAGTCAGGAAATCACAAAAGATACGGTTAAGAGAAGTTGCAGGATGCTCGATCTTGAACTGAAGGAGTATGGACAGCACATCTATAGGCTCATAGGCCGTAAAGGTACAGGGTATCCTGATATCCGGAAACTTATTCTTTATATAATGATATCCAAGCTCTCCCGAGAAGAAGATGACATCACATTTCCCCTTACAGTCCTGATATATCTCATCTATATCGGACATCTTCTTATAAATATATTTATAGAACTGACATCCGAAATCATGTTCGGCTATAACTTTGTCAACAGGCTCAAGGGAATGATCCGGGCTTACAATAGCAACATTTGTCATAGTGTTCTCCATGTTACTGATTATCTCAGCAGAATTAGTACTAAACCCATATAATTCAATATGGACACAAGCACCTCGGCATGCTCTGATCCCGGTGCTTTGTATTTAAAGACATGCAATTTTATGTCTTTAAGCATAAGGTATCACCCCAGGTTTTTAAAGTCAAATGAAACATGTTCAAATTTCATAAATACAATATAAAATCAAACTTTACACGGTGTCACATTTCATCAAAATAGAACATGAGTTTTTAGGAGATGGATTTTATGAATATTTTGGTCTATACTATATGAGTTATATTTTGCAATTTTAAGGTGGAATAAATGGGTAGACCAAAGGGTAGTAAAAATAAAACCAAGAAGGCCGCTTCAAAAAGCAGCCGTTCCAAAAAGAACACTTATGATGCGCCTATGATGGGTGATGAAGTTGCGATCATTATCACATTCGCAGTTTCTGCATTTTTATTTTTAGCTAATTTAGGACTTTGCGGACCCGTAGGAGCTGTACTCAAGAGTGTACAGCTTGGACTCTTCGGTATCATGGGTTTCCTTTTTCCTATATTATTAAGCTTCGTAGTTGTATTCATTCTGTCAAATCTTGACAATCCATACGCAACTTTTCGCATGACAACAGCCCTGTTTATGCTGATTTTTATCTCGGCTATTTTTCAGCTTACCTTCGGGGGCGGTGTCACCAATATGAGTCTCGCTGATTTTTACAAAGAAGGCTCCCAGCAGGGAACCGGCGGCGGAATCATTGGCGGAGCGCTTGCCATGGTACTTTTCACCATAGCAGGAAATGTAGGCTCCATGCTCATACTTCTGGCTGCCTGCTTCATATGTCTCATTTACATAACAGGCAAGCCTCTCGCAAGGATGCTTGCCGAAAGCTCAAGCCTTGCAGCACTTCGTGCCACAGAGCGTGCAAAGGAGGACTGGAACAATGTTACCGAATCTGCACGTATCCACAGAGAAGAGAGGAGACTGGCCAGAGAAGCACAGCAGCGTGAAATGGCGCAAAGACGTGTTGACTTTACTCTTACAGATCAGTCATCAGCTGCTCAGGAATCACCTTACACTCCGGAGACTCAGGAGAATACCGGCTATGATGATCTTCCGTATTTTGATGAGCCTACAGGTAATGAAGCTTCACAGTATGATGCCGGTTATCCTGAAACCGGGGAGCAGTATACTGATGATAAAAACCTTCTTGGGCCTGACGAGTACAGAGACAACACAGTGGAGCTTCCTCTCAATGTAAAGCACACGCCTGTTATGCTTATGAATCCGTCTCCGCTGCCGAAATCCAAAGCTTCAAAATACAACATCAAGCCTCGTCCGGAAACTCTTTCCGCAGCTTCTCCGGTTACATCAGAGGTTCCTTCAGATCCTGCTTTTGATGAAGAAGAGCTTCCTGACACAAACGGAAACACGGATTCCTACGATGAAGTTGAAGCAGCTCTTGACGCTGCATTTAACCGCATGTCATCTGTCACTACAGGGCCAAAGGCTGGGGATATAGACTCCGGGTCTTTTGGATCAGATCCTGTACCTTCACAGGAAGACAGGTCAGATATACAGTCCGCTGTAAGAGTTCCTCACTTCGGCGAAGATAATGAGCCTGAGATAACAGTAACAGATATCACCGACGATTTCTCTTCCGACATCGAAAAAGCGAATGTCACCTTTGAAGAGGAAAGTGCACCGAAATCCGAAGATTTTAACAGCTCTGTTTCCGGAAATATCATTTCGGGAGCATTTGACAACAGAAATACGGATTCCTATGAGTCGGATTATTACGACGATGAATCAGGGGACTCTGATGAGATTCCGGACAATATCCTCACCATAGCACCGGCAGAAGAGAGTATATCCATTGATTCTCCGGCGGATCATGATACTTATGATTCCGATGAAGAATACTATACAGAGGACTTTAAAGAAGCTCCTGAAGTTTCAGACAAACCTGCCGTATTATCAAGCGGCGATATGACTGAGGCCGGTACACGACGCATCGTAACTTCCGGCGGTCAGGTCATCGAAGTCGATGTTGAGCCTGTGATCAAGAAGCCTCAGACTCAGCTCGATCGTGAAAAGATAGAAAACACTCCGACAGAAGCAGACAACAGGAAGGTAGAGCAGGAGATAAAGCAGAAGAAGCCTCAGAAGCCTTATGTTATTCCTCCTCTCAGCCTGCTGTCTACAGGCGGAGCTCAGGATATGGATTCAAGAGAAGAAATCCGTCAGAATGCAGTGATACTTCAGGAGACTCTGAAGAGCTTCGACATCGAAGTGAAGATCACGGACATTTCTGTAGGACCTTCTGTTACACGATATGAAATCCAGCCGGATATAGGTGTCAAGGTCTCCAAGATCGTTTCTCTTACAGACGATATCAAAATGAGACTTGCAGCAACAGATATCCGTATCGAAGCTCCTATCCCCGGAAAATCAGCTGTGGGTATAGAAGTCCCCAACAAGCACAGCTCCGTGGTTCATCTCGGTGATGTGCTTAGAAGTCCTGACTTTGCCGACTCGAAGTCAAAGATTGCCTTTGGTGTAGGTAAAGACATTTCAGGAAAGACCATCGTTACAGACATTGCAAAGATGCCTCATCTTCTCATCGCCGGATCAACAGGTTCAGGTAAGTCTGTTTGTATCAACACACTTATCATGTCCATGCTCTTCAAGTACAAGCCTGAGGAGCTTCGTATGATCATGGTGGATCCGAAGGTGGTTGAGCTTAGTGTGTATAACGGTATACCTCACCTTCTCATCCCTGTAGTAGTGGATCCAAAGAAGGCTGCTGCCGCTCTCAACTGGGCCGTGGCAGAAATGACAGAACGATATAAGAAATTTGCCGAAACAGGTTCCAGAGACCTGAAGGGCTATAACGAAAAAATAGAAAGAATAATTAACGATCCTGAGATTCCTGAAGATCAGAAGCCTGAAAAGCTTCCTCAGATAGTCATCATTATCGATGAGCTTGCCGACCTTATGATGGTCTCAAGCCAGGAAGTGGAAGATGCCATCTGCCGTATCGCACAGCTTGCAAGAGCTGCGGGTATGCACCTTGTTATCGCAACCCAGCGTCCTACCGTCAATGTCATCACAGGTCTTATCAAGGCCAATGTTCCCAGCCGTATCGCATTTGCGGTATCTTCCGGAACCGATTCCCGTACCATCATCGATATGAACGGTGCGGAGAAGCTTCTCGGAAAGGGAGATATGCTTTTCTTCCCTCAGGGTATACCGAAGCCTATTCGTGTTCAGGGCGCCTTTGTTTCCGATCAGGAAGTATCAGCTGTAACAGAATACATCAAAAAGACCATGGGTGAAGTGGAGTACAGCGAAGACATTCAGGCAAAGGTACAGTCCGGCGGAGGTTCAGGAAGCTCAGGCGGAGCCCAGAACGACATGGACGAGCTTTTCCATGATGCCGGTCAGCTCATCATAGAGTCTGAAAAAGCATCCATAGGTATGCTTCAGCGAAAGTTCCGTATAGGATTCAACCGTGCCGCAAGAATCATGGATCAGCTTGCGGATGCCAATGTTGTCGGCCCGGAAGAGGGCACCAAACCCCGTAAGATACTTATGACTCTTGCGGAATTTGATTCATTGTTTTCATAATTTCTTACTAAGTGTTGATATAGAAGAAGGACTTAAGGGTAAGGGCCTCTGTATAGGTTCTTAACCCCGGTCCGGTCTTCTGCATCATAGATTTTCTGTTGTCTATCAAAGAGGAGAAAGAGGTAAAAAATGAAGTCTGATATTCAAATCGCACAGGAAGCCATGATGGAGCGCATCACAGATGTTGCGGCAAGATACAACATCGATGCCGATGATCTTGAGCAGTACGGAAAGTACAAGGCAAAGCTAAGCAACGAGCTCTGGTCAAAGATCAAGGACAGACCGGACGGAAAGCTGGTACTTGTCACAGCCATCAACCCTACACCGGCAGGAGAGGGTAAGACTACCACATCTATCGGTCTTGCAGATGCCTTAAATCATATCGGAAAGAAAACCGTAGTGGCATTGAGAGAGCCGTCTCTCGGACCATGCTTCGGAATCAAGGGCGGTGCCGCCGGCGGCGGTTACGCTCAGGTAGTTCCCATGGAGGACCTGAATCTTCATTTCACAGGAGATTTCCACGCTATAACCAGCGCCAACAATCTCCTTGCCGCACTCCTCGACAATCATATACAGCAGGGCAACGAGCTTCGCATCGACTTAAAGAGCATCAACTGGAAGAGATGTGAAGACATGAACGACCGTCAGCTCCGTAATATCATCATCGGTATGGGAAGAAAAACTGACGGTGTGGTAAGAGAAGACCACTTCGTCATAACCGTGGCATCAGAGATCATGGCAGTTCTGTGTCTTGCAGATAACATGGATGATCTTAAGGTACGCCTTGCACGTATCATAGTTGCATACGATGTAGACGGAAAGCCTGTAACAGCAGAAGATCTTCATGCCACAGGTTCTATGGCAGCTCTTCTCAAGGATGCCATCAAGCCTAACATCATTCAGACTCTTGAGCACAACATGGCCATAGTTCACGGCGGTCCCTTTGCAAACATTGCCCACGGCTGCAATTCAGTGCAGGCTACAAGATTTGCCATGAAGCTCGGCGAAATCGCAGTTACCGAGGCAGGCTTCGGCGCGGATCTCGGTGCAGAGAAGTTCTTCGACATCAAGTGCCAGATGGCAGGCTTCGTTCCAAACGCAGTTGTTCTTGTAGCAACAGTTCGTGCCCTCAAGTATAACGGCGGTGTTCCGAAGGCAGAGCTCGGCACTGAGAACATCGAGGCTCTCAAAAAGGGTATCGTGAACCTCGAAAAGCACATCGAGAATCTCCAGACCTACGGAATCCCTGTAGTAGTCGCTATCAATCAGTTCGCATCAGATACAGAAGCAGAGCTTCAGTTCGTTGAAAACTTCTGCCGTGATAAGGGTGCAGAGTTCGCTCTTTCAAAGGTTCACGGAGAAGGCGGAAAGGGCGGCGCAGAGCTTGCAGAGGCTGTAGTCAGAACTCTCGAAACAAAGGTATCAGACTTCACCCCTGTACAGAAGCTTTCCGATTCTCTTTACGATAAGATAGAAGCTGTTGCCACAAAGATTTACGGAGCAGACGGTGTTGACTTTGATGCAAAGGCAAAGAAAGCTCTTGACCGCCTTACAGAACTTGGATTCGGCAATGTCCCTGTATGTATGGCAAAGACCCAGTACAGTCTGAGTGATGACCCGAAGAAGCTCGGAAGACCTGAAAATTTCCGTATCACAGTAAGAGATGCTTATGTATCCGCAGGCGCCGGTTTCATCGTATGCCTCACAGGAGATATCATGACCATGCCGGGTCTTCCCAAGAAGCCTGCAGCCTTCGATATCGACGTAGTAGACGGAAAGATCGTAGGTCTGTTCTAAACAGGATAGTGTTTTGCTGCGGCAGCCTGAATATGTGTATGAGGATAAAAGCTATGCGACTGAAACGAGCATTGCGATTCCGAATATACATTCAGGATTGCTGAAGCGGGAAGCAAGAAGCAATCCTTACTATCAACTAAAATATTTTTCAAAAAGAAAGCGATATTTGTCATGGCTATTTTTTCAGATTGGCTTAAAGAATTATCATATGAAACTTTACACGGAGATACCTCTTCACAGGAAGTAACTGAAGTCGTATTTGACTCACGAAAGGCCGGACCCGATACAGTTTTTGTATGTATGAAGGGTGCCAATACAGATTCACACAGCTTTATTCCCGATGTAATCTCAAAAGGCTGTACTGCCATAGTTGTTGAGGATGAAGCTTCCGCTCTTCCCGTAGACATTTCCGAGATAAACGAGGATATAACCATCGTAAAGGTTTTCAACACCCGTGAAGCTCTTGCCTGTATCAGTGCTGCACGTTTCGGGTATCCTTCAAAGGAGATGACTGTTATCGGCATCACCGGAACAAAAGGAAAGACCACAACTGCACACATGATAAAGCAGATCATCGAAGCTGACGGAAAATCGGCAGGCTATATCGGTACAACAGGAGTGGAGTACTGCGGAAATCATATAGAGACAAAGAACACCACTCCAGAGTCCTATGATCTTCAGAAATATTTCAGAGATATGGTGAACGCAGGCTGCAGCTACGTTGTTCTTGAAGCCTCTTCACAGGCATTTAAACTCAACAGGGTTTCAGCCATCACCTTTGATTACGGTATCTTCACAAATATCGAGCCCGATCACATCGGACCTAATGAGCATGCGGATTTCGAAGAATACAAGTACTATAAGAGCTGTATCTTCAAACAGTCAAAGGTCGGAATCATCAATATGGATGCCGACTATGCCGCCGAGCTTATTGAAGGCTCGCCCTGCAAGATGTACACCTTCTCATTGAATAAGACTTCAGACTTTATGGCGGACAATCTTCATGCTGTCAACAGCGGTGATTTTGTGGGTATCGATTTCCATGTGCTCGGACATACAGAGCTTGATGTAAAGCTTGATCTTCCGGGTAAGTACAATGTCTACAATGCCCTTGCAGCCATCAGCTGTCTCACTCTTGCAGGCATAGATAAAAAAGCCATTCTCCGTGCTCTCCGAAAGGTACATGTTGCCGGAAGAACAGAGGTAGCATTTAAGAATGACAACATGTCTGTTCTCGTAGACTATGCACACAATGAGATGGCTATGGAGAACCTCTTAAGCACACTTAGAGAGTATGAGCCCAAACGTCTTGTTGTGGTATTCGGCTGCGGAGGAAACAGAGCCAAGGACAGAAGATACGGTATGGGAAAGGCTGCCGCAGAATTTGCGGATCTCAGCATCCTCACTTCCGACAACTCCCGTTTTGAAGAACCTCAGGATATCATCAATGATATCAAGTCAACCCTTGTTCCTGCAGGCGGAAAGTTTGTTGAGATACCGGACCGCCGCGAAGCCATCGAATATGCCATGACTCATGCGGAAAAGGGTGATATGATCGCCGTTATCGGAAAGGGGCATGAGGACTATCAGGAAGTAAAGGGCGTCAGAACCCATTTCCTTGACAGTGAAGTTATTGAAGAGACCGCTGAAAAATACCATTTATAATATAAGCGGTCCTATATCGATTTTTCATCAATTAATACTATAAAGAGGACGTTTTATGATAGCTGCAGATAAAAGCTTTGGATTTACAGATGAAGGGATCGGGGAGATAGTACTTGATTCCAGAAAAGAGATGCATAACGCACTGTTCGTTCCCATCATCGGCGAGCGCAGTGACGGACATGACTACATTGATATGGCTATAAAGAACGGAGCCGTTGCTGTACTTTCCTCCAGAGACATTGAACCTCTTAAGGAAAAGTATCCGGATGTAAAGTTCTATCAGGTTCCTGATACGAAAACCGCTCTTCAGGAAATAGGCTACATGGAGCGTCTCAAGTTCCGTGGAAAGGTCATCGGTGTCACTGGCTCCGTAGGAAAAACCACCACCAGAAACATGATCGCTGAAGCTCTCAGTGCCGGCATGAAGGTATTTCAGACTGCGGGAAATGCGAACTCTCAGGTGGGGGTTCCCATCACCATGTTCCAGATGGCCCGTTCAGGAGCTGATATCGCAGTTATCGAACTCGGTATTTCAGAGCCCGGTGAGATGACAAAGATTGCCAATGTTGCCTGCGTAGACATTGCCGCAGTCACAAACATCGGCATCGCCCATATCGAATATCTGAAAACCCAGGAAAACATCATGAAGGAGAAGCTTCATATTCTTGACGGTTCACAGGAGGATATCATTCTTTACACAAACGATGATGACCCGCTTCTCAGAACCCTTAGTGTGGAAAAGCTTCACGACTTCGGCATCGCTGTGAACAAGCATGTGGAAATCAGACATTATTCACTTAATGATTACTCCTTATCACTGCTCATGAAAGGTAATCACATGCTTCAGAATGCCTCTGCAGCCATGCATATTTCCGTGGATGTGGGAGTGGATTCCGAGGGGGCAAAGGCTAAGCTTGAATCCTTTACAGGGGTTCAGGGCCGCGGAGAGACTTTCCGTACCTCATCAGGTGTCACAATCATAGATGACGCTTACAATGCTTCTCCTGTTTCCATGAAGGCAGGTCTTGAAGCGTTATCACAAATCGAAGGCACGAGAAAGATAGCTGTCCTTGCAGATATGCTGGAGCTCGGCGACAAGACCCTTGACTACCACAGAGAGGTGGGAGAATACCTTGCGGGCCTTCCTATAGATGTGGTATTCCTTCTTGGAGAAAAAGCATCCTACATAGGTACAGGCATAAACTCTGTATTTGATTCTTCAGACAAGGACAACTCAAAAAAGCCTACCATCGAGTATTTTAATGACTTTTCAGAGCTTGATAACACCATTCATGCAGTTGCCAAGGACGGAGACGTTGTTTTATTCAAAGGTTCTAACAGTATGAAATTGTCTGAAATCGTCAAGGAGTTCAGACAGGAAAAAGTTTGATGTACGCACAGATAATAATTGATATTACAAGTGATGCTCTGGACAGGGCATACACTTATCGCATCCCTGAGGGGATGGAGGTTTGCACAGGGGATAGAGTTTCTATCCCTTTTGGTGTTTCAAACGCCATAAAAACAGGATATGTCGTAGGTCTCACGGAGCATGTGGACTATGATCCATCCAGAGTGAAGGAAATACACAGTGTCATGCATGATGCCATCTCAGTAAAGGAACAGCTCATACATCTTGCCTCATGGATGTCGGCGGAATACGGCACCACCATGAACCAGTGTCTAAAGACTGTTCTTCCTGTAAAGCGTGCAGTAAGAAAGAATTCCCGCCGCATCGATCCGCTTCTTCGATATGTTGACGAAAAGGATGAATACCATGAGCTGAATCCTGAACAGCAGGCGGCTGCAGACCGTATCATCGAAGGCTTCCGGAAATGCGTGGAGCAGATGGCATCCGGAGGCTTCCATGTAGCAGACACCTTCTCCGGAGACACTATTTCCATTCCAGCATCAGTTCGTTCAGGAATTTCATTATCTTGTGAGGGCTCAGGAGATTATATGCCGAAAGCTCATGAATCCGTTCCCCGCTACCTCCTTCACGGAATCACCGGTTCCGGAAAGACCGAAGTCTATCTTCATGTTATGGAAGAGGTCATTAAGGCGGGATATAAGGTGATAATGCTTATCCCGGAAATATCTCTCACATATCAGACAGTAATAAGAGTTTCCACCAGATTCAAAGGCCGGGTTGCCATACTTAATTCCCGAATGAGCATAGGTGAACGTTTCGAACAGTACATGAAATGCGAAACGGGAGAGGTGGATATCCTGGTGGGACCCCGTTCTGCGGTATTCGCCCCATTTGAAAAGCTGGGAATCATAATCATGGACGAGGAACACGAGGGTGCCTACAAATCGGAAACCGCACCGAGATATGAAACAAGGGATGTGGCATATCAGAGAGCAAAGCTCTGCCACTGTCCGGTACTTTACGGTTCAGCCACACCCTCCGTAAACATTTACACCAAGGCTTTAAACAATGAAGTCTCCCTCATAGAGCTTCATCGAAGGGCCAAATCCGGTTCCAGTCTGGCAGCTGCCGAAATCATAGATCTAAGGGCAGAACTCGAAAAGGGAAACCGCAGCATCTTTTCAGACCGTCTTTATGAACTCATTCGAGAAAAACTGAGCAAGCATGAGCAAATCATGCTCTTCATGAACAGGAGAGGATACAGTAATTTTGTTTCCTGCCGAAGCTGCGGCAAGGCCGTAAAGTGTCCCCACTGTGACGTATCTCTGACCCTGCACAGGGACGGTGTCATGAGATGTCATTATTGCGGATATGAGATCCCACTCATGAAAAAATGTCCCTCCTGCGGAAGTCCCTATCTGGCTCCCTTCGGTTTTGGAACCGAAAAGCTGGAGACCCTGGTAAAACAGACTTTTCCTGAGGCAGTGGTCCTCAGAATGGATGCGGACACCACAAAAAACAAGGGCGGACACGAAAAGATACTGGAACAGTTCCGTAACCATAAGGCAGATATCCTTATAGGAACACAGATGATAGTAAAGGGACATGATTTCCCGGATGTGACTCTGGTTGGTCTCATTGCAGCGGATCTCAGCCTTTCAGCACCGGATTTCCATGCATCGGAAAAAACCTTCCAGCTCATAACCCAGGCAGCGGGAAGAGCAGGCCGGGACAAGGATTCTGGTCAGGTCATCATCCAGACATATCAGCCGGATCATTATTCCATCGCCCTTTCCGCCGCCCAGAACTACAAACTGTTCTATGAGAAGGAGATCGGATTCAGAAAGCTCATGGGATATCCTCCTATGGAACATCTCATGACCATACAGCTTCTGTCCGGGGACGAGGATATGCTGAGTATGATAAGCGGCGCGGCGTCAGATGCATTTAAACCGGAATGTGAGGCTGAGAAGGCTGAATTTATCGGTCCTCTCAATGCAAGTGTATACAAGGTAAATGACATATACCGAAAAATCGTGTATATTAAACATCCCGAGCATGATATAATTATTCGGTTAAGGGACAAATTCACCGCTTCTGTCAGAAATATTGACAAGCGTGGATTAGTTATGCTTAATTATGACATACAATGAACGGATTCTGCCGGTTCCGGATAAATTCAGATCCGTTCTTCATTAATCAATATAAACCACAAATATCAGGGAGTATAAAAATGGCATTAAGAACAATCAGAGTAATCGGAGATCCTATTCTTGAGAAGGAGTGCAAGCCCATAAAGGCAGTATCTGACCGTACAAAGGAGCTCATCATGGATATGTTTGAGACCATGTATGATGCTAACGGCGTAGGTCTTGCAGCACCTCAGGTAGGTATCCTTCGTCAGCTTTTCGTTGTGGATATCGGAGACGGAAAGCGTTATGTATGTATCAATCCGACAGTAACAGCCATCGGCGAAGAAGAGCAGACCGGTGAAGAGGGCTGTCTTTCAGTTCCCGGCAAGGAGGGTGTGGTAACCCGTCCTATGAAGGTTCATGTAAAGGCTTATGACATCAACATGGAGCCCTACGAGTTCGATGCTGAGGGTCTTCTTGCAAGAGCCATGGCTCACGAGAACGATCACCTGCACGGAGTTCTTTACACCACAAAGGTTGAGGGCGAACTTGAGGACGTAACATACGAAAACCTTGAGGAGTATGATTTCGATGAGGAAGAAGAGGAAGCCTGAAACTTCTCATTCCTTTTATACCCCTTCGTATCTCAGGAATACTCAGTAACATAATGACACGTATCAAAGTGCTCAGTATATTTAGCCTATCAGGAGGATAGATATGAAAGTTATATTCATGGGAACACCTGATTTTGCGGTGTCAACTTTAGAGTATCTTTATAAGGCAGGTCATGAAATATCGCTTGTTGTAACACAGCCTGACCGTCCGAAGGGACGTCACGGAGAGGCTCAGAAGAGCGATGTAAGGATCGCTGCCGAAAAGCTCAACATACCTGTGATAACTCCCGTTAAGATCCGATCCGACGAAGAAGCAAAACAGCTTCTCAGGGAACAGGCTCCGGACGTTATCGTAGTCACAGCCTTCGGACAGATACTTCCTCAGGATATCCTGGATATCCCGAAGTACGGCTGCATAAATGTTCACGCATCACTGCTTCCGAAGTACCGCGGAGCCGCACCTATACAGTGGGCAGTGCTTAACGGTGATGAGGAATCCGGTGTTACAACTATGATGATGGATGCAGGTCTCGATACAGGAGACATTCTTATGACAAAGAAACTCCGCCTTGATAAAAAAGAGACCGGCGGAAGCCTTTTTGATAAGCTTGCCGCTCTTGGCGGAGAGCTTATAGTTGAAACTCTGGAGGCATTGGAAAAGGGCACACTTACACGTACCCCACAGGATGCTTCTCTTGCAACAAAAGTAGGTCTCTTTACAAAATCATCCGGTCTCATAGACTGGTCACGTCCGGCTGTTGAGATCGAGCGGCAGATCCGTGGTCTCAACCCATGGCCTTCAGCATACTCCTTCCTTTCGGGGAAACAGCTGAAGCTTTGGGATGCTGATGTGCTTACATCCGGGAATATAAAGGACTATGATCTTCAGGAGATCTCTGTTCTTACTTCTGACAGAGAAACAGATAAAGCAGATTCTGAAAAGTCAGCAAAGCTTTTCAGTGATAGAAAGAAGTATCTCATCGCAGCCTGCGGAGATGATTATTTAATGCTAAACGAGCTCCAGCTTGAAGGCAAGAAGCGCATGACTGCAGAGGATTTCCTCAGAGGTTATAGATTTTAACCCGGTTTCTGCGAAACAGGGTTGACGCATTTTTATTATGGGAGGATTTGCTATGTACGGTTACGGATATCCGATGTATTTGGATTGGACATATATTCTTGTTCTCATCGGTGCGGCTTTAAGCCTGATTGCCAGCGCCAATGTTAAATCGACCTTCGAAAAGTATTCAAGAATCCCATCCGGTTCAGGTCTCACAGGTGCACAGGCAGCCGAGATGATACTTCAAAGAAACGGCATAAACAATGTCAGAGTTCAGGGCATCGCAGGACACCTTACGGATAACTACGTGCCGAGTAAGAAAGTCCTGAATTTAAGCGATTCAACCATCGGCAGCACTTCCATAGCAGCCATCGGTGTCGCAGCCCACGAGTGCGGACATGCCATTCAGGATGCAAGAAGTTATTCACCTCTTGTTCTTACCAGGACCATTTCTCCGGCCTGCGCCCTCGCTTCAAAGTTTTCTATTCCTCTGATCATCTTTGGTATGATCATAGGTATGACACCTCTTATCAATTTCGGTATCATAGCTTTTGCTGTGGCTATCTCATTCCAGATTCTTACTCTTCCCGTAGAGTTTGACGCTTCAAGAAGAGCAGTTCAGACCCTTCAGGAAAACGGCATGATGACACCGGAAGAAATCTCAGGTGTAAAGGCTGTTCTTACTGCAGCAGCCCTTACATACGTTGCCGCTGCTGCATCATCGATTTTACAGCTTTTACGTTTGATCCTTATCTCAAAGGGAAGAAGCAGAAGAAGATAAAATAATTAAATGGATAATAAAAAGAAAAATATCACAGGAAGAACCGGACAGAAAAGCTTCGGTTCTTCCTATAAAAATACTTCCGGAAGCAGACGGAAGGACAAAAAACCGGATACGATTCAGAAAAAGACCGCAGTAACACCGCGGTCTATTGCCATTTCTGGTCTCATTAAAATTCTGGAAGAAAAGCAGTTCTCCCATATCATTCTGAGAGAACTGCTTCATCAATATACAAATCTGACAGAGCGGGACAGAGCATTTATCACCCGTCTCGTTGAGGGAACCATAGAGTACACCATTCAGCTGGACTTTATTCTCAACAAATTCAGCAAGACCCATACAAAGAACATGGATCCTCTCATAAGGACAGTTCTTCGCATGTCTTCATATCAGATCCTTTACATGGACAAGGTTCCCGACAGTGCAGCCATCAATGAGGCTGTCAAATTCATAAAAGAGCAGAATGAAAACAGTATTTTCTTCCTGTCAGGCTATGTAAACGGTGTTCTCCGTTCTGTTTCCAGAGAAAAGGAGAACATATTTGCAGATCTTGCCCACACAGGAAAGACTCCGGCATATATAAGACTCAGCACGCCTCTATGGCTCTATGACTATCTCCGTAAGATCTACGGAAAAGAAGAGACGGAAAAAATGCTTCAGTGGTTCCTCACCGGATCAAAGGAAAATTATGTCCGCTTTAAAGACGGTCATTCCGAAGTCATGGATGGCAATATCTCAAAGACAAAGCTGTTTAAGACCGGCGAGATAAGCATTCAGGATTATGCTTCCCAGCAGGTGGGCATAGAAGCTGCCCCAAAGGACAATGACTATATCCTTGATGTATGCGCAGCTCCCGGAGGAAAGAGCTGTCATGTTGCAGAACTCCTTAAGGGAACCGGACATGTGGATGCAAGAGACTTAACAGAGGATAAGGTCAGACTTATTCAGGAAAATATCGACAGACTGGGGCTTAAAAACATTTCAGCCAGGGCCTTTGATGCGAGAACCCCTGATGAGTCCCTCATTAATGAAAAGGGTGAAGGTAAGGCAGATATAGTGCTTGCAGACCTCCCCTGTTCCGGTCTCGGCATCATAGGCAAGAAGCCGGATATTCGTTTCGGCGCATCTCTTGATGGTATAAAAGAGCTTCAGGCACTTCAGAGAGAAATCCTCACCACTGTGGTACGTTATGTAAAACCGGGCGGAAAGCTGGTTTACTCAACCTGTACTCTCAGTAAAGAGGAAAATGAAGACAACAGGGATTTCATCCTGGAGCTTCCGGGATTCACCCTTTTGAAGGAGCGGAAGTTCCTGCCGGGTGAGCCTTCAGACGGATTCTACCTCTGTGTTTTCAGAAAAGATTGAAAATAAGTATGTGACCGGGCACAGAAGACTTCTATCTGCTTCATCACATCACTTAAACCATTACTATTAACAGGAAAAGAATGAAGAACTTACGAGATCTTGAATATAAAGATTTAGAAACACTTTTGGCGGAAATGGGCGAAAAGCCCTTCCGTGCAAAACAGATTTACCAATGGCTTCATGTAAAGCTGGTGGATGGCTTTGATGAGATGACCAATGTCTCAAAAAATCTCCGGGACAGACTTTCCGAGAACTACTCAGCTTCACTGCCAAAGGCAGTAGAGGTCCTTACTTCGAAAATCGACGGCACAAAGAAGTTCATTAACCGCATGCATGACGGTCATGTCATAGAATCGGTATGGATGAAATACCAGCATGGTAATTCTGTCTGTATCTCCAGTCAGGTGGGATGCCGCATGGGATGCAGATTCTGTGCTTCCACAATAGACGGACTGGCACGTAACCTTACTTCAGGAGAGATGCTGGGACAGGTCTACCGTATGCAGCGTGACACCGGTGAAAGAGTCGACAACATAGTCATCATGGGTTCAGGCGAACCTCTGGATAACTATGAAGAGTTCACCAGATTTATCCGTATGATATCAGATGAGAACGGGCTCAATATTTCAAGAAGAAACATTACCGTTTCCACCTGCGGTCTCGTGCCTCGTATAAGAGAGCTTGCAGATGAGAACTATGGCATAACTCTTGCCCTCAGTCTCCACGCCCCTAACGACGAGACCCGTAAGACACTTATGCCTATCGCAAATAAGTATTCTCTTTCGGAGATCATGCCTGCCATAGAGTATTATTTCGAAAAGACCGGCAGACGTGTCACCTTCGAGTATTCGGTAGTTGAAGGTGTGAACGATAACAAGGATGAGGCACAGCAGCTGGTCCGTCTCATAAGAGGCATGAAAAACCAGGGCAAACTTCAGTGCCATGTGAATCTCATCCCCGTAAACCCTATAAAGGAGCGTGACTGGAAGAGGCCTGACCGTACAAAGATCGAGGCTTTTCAGCATACTCTTGAAAAGAACGGTATCGCCGCTACCATACGCCGCGAGATGGGATCCGACATTTCCGGATCCTGCGGACAGTTACGACGTAACTACCTTGAGAATGAAACCTGATTAATCATTCTTCACCAGTGTTTCCGACATTAACTGATTATAGACTTGTATTTTTAAGGAGTGACCGATGGTCTTTTTTGCAAAAACTGATAAGGGCCGCAAAAGACGCATGAATCAGGATTATGTTTTTGCGACCGATCAATCTGTAGGTGCATTGCCCAACCTTTTCCTTCTTGCCGACGGCATGGGAGGCCATAAGGCGGGAGACTATGCATCACGTTTCGCTGTGGAAGAGTTAAAGCAGTACATTGCCGATGCTCCCGAAAACATCCCCTGCATTCAGCTCATACAGAACGGTATCCAGGATGTAAATGAACGTCTTTATAAGCTGTCTCAGGAGGATGAGAATCTCAACGGCATGGGTACCACTCTCGTTACTGCATTTTTTGAGGGCAGCAATCTGACAGTCAGCAATATAGGTGACTCCAGAGCTTATCTCATACACGGTAACAGTATCAGACAGATCACCAGAGACCACTCCTATGTAGAAGAAATGATCAGACGCGGATTTATGCGCCGTGGTTCTATGGACTACTTAAACTCCAGAAACATTATCACCCGTGCTGTGGGAATCGAGTCAAGGGTAACTGCGGATTTCTTTGAGGTGGAGCTTTCAGAGGGTGATTATCTTCTTATGTGCTCCGATGGTCTCACCAATATGGTGGACAACGAAAGCATACGTAATATAATCCGTGAACGCAGCTCTGTTCCCGAAAAGGTTCAGGCGCTCATAGATATGGCCAATATTAATGGCGGTAAGGACAACATAGGTATCGTACTTGTTGATCCCTTCAGAGAGGAGGCTGAATCATGATGGTTCGTGAAGGACAGGTTCTGGATGACCGTTATAGTATCACTTCCCTCATAGGTCAGGGAGGAATGAGCTATGTATACCGCGCAACCGATACAAAAATGGGGCGCGAGGTTGCCATCAAGGTTCTGAAGGAAGAGTACTGTGAGGATAAGGAATTTATCCGCAAATTCCAAAATGAAGCCCAGGCGGCGGCAAAACTCAATCACCCGAATATAGTCGGTGTATATGACATCATAGACAATCATAAGGATAAGCTTCACTATATAGTAATGGAGCTTGTGGAAGGCATCACTCTCAAATCCTATATTCAGAGAAAGGGCCGTATGGATTCCAAGGAAGCCATCGCCATCGCTCTTCAGGTGGTAGGAGGCATAGAGCAGGCCCATAAGAACGGTATAGTTCACAGAGATATCAAGCCTCAGAATATGATAGTCTCCGGCGACGGTACCGTAAAGGTGGCGGATTTCGGAATCGCAAGAGCTGCCACACAGCAGACTGTCAATACCACAGTCATGGGATCAGTACATTATATTTCTCCCGAACAGGCCCGCTCAGGTCAGGCTGATGAACGTTCCGATATTTACAGTTTCGGATGTACACTTTATGAAATGCTGACAGGAAAGGTACCTTACGACGGAAGCACCTCTGTTGCCGTTGTTTTCGCGCATTTGGAGAATCCCGTACCTAAGGTTTCAAAACTTGTGCCCGATGTGTACCCGGTTCTGGATATCATAGTTTCCAAATGTATGCAGAAGCTTCCTGAAAAACGTTACCAGCATGTAGATGAGCTTTCCAGGGACCTTCAGAAAGCCATAAAGGATCCTTCCGGTTCTTTCATGAAAGGACGCATTCCTGAGGATCTGGGTGAAACAAGAGTCCTTTCTCAGGAAGAGCTTTCGGATATAAAGGCTCTTCAAAAGAGTTCTGAAGCCGGAGACTCTGAAGTTCAGGATGAGCATAAGTTCATCAATGACAGAACTCTCATGATATACCGGATGATCGTCATTGCCTGCGGAATATGTATACTCATTATCATTCTGATCATAGCAAGGAACATGATCAGCTTTTTCCGGGAAGCCCATGCGCCTCTCGAAACAAGCACTGCTGCCGTAACCGAAGAGTCAGTCGAGACCAGCGAGGTAAATATCACCATCTCTGCTCTGGAAACACATCTCCAAAGTATAATCGGTCTTTCGATTGAAGATGCCAGGGAAGCGCTTCGTGAATATAACATAAACATCGTGGTTGAGAAGGAAGCTTACTCCGACAAATACAATGAGGGCCTCATAATCAGTTATCCTGACGGAAGTTATTCTGTAGGAGACACCATAGGTGTAACTGTGTCAAAGGGCGAATTCACCATAGTTTTCTATGATAAGAATGACCCTGCAACTCTCGATGCCCTCCATTCAATGAACATTCAGGATCTTAAGAAAGAGCTTTCGGACCGTGACATAGAGTACAATATCGTGGAAGCCTTCTCGGATACTATTCCTGCCGGATACATAATCAGCACCAACAAGCCTGATTCCTCCGGTCTTGATCCTCTTGAGATCTATGTTTCCAAGGGTCCTGATGCCAACATGGTCACTGTTCCGGATCTTACAGGTTATTCGGAGGCTGATGCTGTCACAACACTTTCCCTTCTGGATCTTGTGCCGGGAGACATAACTTACATTCCCGATGCGGAAAAAGAAGAGGGCAAAGTCATTGATCAGTCCGTAAAGGGCGGAACTCCGGCTCAAAAGAAAAGCACAGTAAATCTGACAGTTTCCTCCGGTCCTAACGGAGAGTCCAGTGTAAAAACTGCGGAAGTCCAGAACCCGACTAACGGTGCCTCCTCAGGGGATTCCTCCTGGTACGGTTCTGTCAACACAGTTGTTCCTCTGGGCGGAGCTTCAGAGCCTGGAGCCAGCGGAACCACACTTGTATCCATAAGACTCCGTCAGGATGTGAACGGAGAGGAGAGGTACAAGACCCTTCAGGGAGCGCGTTCTTACGAAGTAGGAACAGAGCTTCAGGTCGTATTCCCGAAGATCAAGGGAGAAGCAGGTGTACCTGTCGGTACTGTTGAAGTTGTGGATGCAGCCACCGATACAGTCATTGCATCATTTGTATGCAACTTCGCTCCGGCGGGTTAAAAAAACGGATAAAGAACCTTCACATTTTCTGTACATCCCGAAAGGTGGTTCTTTATCCCTTAAAGCTTAATGTAAAATGAGGTAAAAATGCCGTTAAAAGGAAAAATATACAAAGGAATAGGCGGATTCTACTACGTCCACACACCTGAGGGCGATTATGAGTGCCGTGCAAAGGGCATATTCAGAAATCGTAACGAAAAGCCCCTTGTGGGGGACGATGCTGAAATCGAGCCTGTTCAGGACAGCGAAAAGGAAAGAGAAGGCTCTGTCATACGCATTCTTCCCAGAAAAAATCAGCTGATACGCCCGGAGGTTGCCAATATCGATCAGGCTGTGGTGGTTTTCGCCCTTAAACATCCTGATCCAAACCTGAGTCTTCTGGACAGATTCCTGATCAACATGGAACAAAAGGATATACCTGTTGTGATCTTCTTCAACAAAGTTGATCTCATAGATTCCAAAGAGCCGGAAGAAGAACCGGAGGAAGATGATATTCCATCCTATAAAAGAAAAAAGAAAGACAGATCCCAGTTTATCCCCGAGATTCACTCGGATCATCCCGAGCTCATTCCTGAGATTTACAGGGCAGCAGGCTATAAGGTTCTTGAGATCAGCACCAGATCCGGTGACTGCTATAAACAGATCATGGAAATTCTACAGGGAAAGACAACTGTTCTGTCCGGTCCCAGCGGAGTGGGTAAATCCTCTATAACAAATCTTATTCACCCCGAAGCCAATATGGAGATAGGAGAACTCAGCCGTAAGATTGAAAGAGGAAAGAACACCACGAGACATACTGAGTTTTTTTACATAGATGACGACACCTATGTTCTGGACACTCCGGGTTTCACATCCCTCTACATTAACGATATAGAGCCTGACCGGCTCATGTACTATTTTCCGGAATTTGAGGACTATAGACATGACTGCCGTTTCAAGACCTGTATACATATCGGCGAAAATGACTGCGCCGTAAAAAGAGCTGTGCAGGAGGGACGCATTTCCAAAGAACGTTATGAAAGCTATGTCCTGCTCTATGACGAACTAAAATCACAAAGGAGATACTAATATTTATGAAGAGCTATCTGTCACCATCCATCTTATCTGCTGATTTCGGTAACCTGACAAAAAGCATCAAGGCTGCCGAGGAAGCAGGCGCAGCGTACATTCATTTCGACATGATGGATGGAACATTTGTACCCAATATATCCTTCGGCGCACCTGTTATAAAGGCTGTACGTAAGGATATCAAAAGCTTCTTTGATGTCCACATGATGGTGGAAGAGCCGGGAAGATATATCACTGATGTTAAAAATGCCGGTGCAGATGGAATCACAGTTCATCAGGAGGCATGTCTTCATCTTGATCGTACCCTGAACCAGATAAAGGAAGCAGGTCTCAAGGCAGGTGTGGCACTTAATCCCGCAACACCCATAAGCACCCTTGACTGTGTACTGCCCATGCTTGATCTCGTTCTCATAATGACGGTTAATCCGGGATTCGGCGGTCAGAAGTTCATTCCTTATACCCTTGATAAGATCCGTGATCTGAGAAAAAAAGCAGATAGCCTGGGGCTTCAGCTAAACATCGGTGTTGACGGCGGTGTAACCCTTGACAACATTGCTGCTATCAGGGATGCCGGTGCCAATTTCTTTATTGCAGGCTCTGCGGTATTTAAGCCTGAAGACAAGATTGCCGAGAATGTCAGGGCATTCAACAGGATACTTGAAGGATAATATTTCATATCAGCGTGAATTTATGAGGGTTTGATTTATAATTCCCTGAACATATATCTATATAATATCTATATCATACATGACCTATTCTGATCCGTTTTTCACCGGAAGGAATAGGTCATAAATCTATATTTAAAACGAAAATATATTATATTGGGAGAATGACCAGATAATGAAAAAATTAGCTATCATCAATGATCTCAGCGGTGTAGGCAGAAGCTCTCTTTCAATTCAGCTTCCGGTGGTATCCGCCCTGGGAGTTACAGCATGTCCCGTTCCCACCGCAATCCTCAGCAGTCATACCGCATTTACTGAAGTTTCAAAAGTAACCTTCAGTGATTACATGAAAGCCTACTTCGATGCCTGGAACAAAAATAGCTTTAAATTTGACGGAATACTCATAGGATATCTGGGGGATGAAAAAGAGCAGGAGATAATTGAACAATTTATATTAAGACAAAAAGAAATAAACCCTGATGTCAAGGTAATTCTTGACCCTGTTATGGCAGACCACGGGAAGCTCTACAGACACATGTCTGACAGAAACATAGAGGCCCTTCGTTCTTTGGCGCGTCACGCAGACCTGATTTGTCCGAACCTCACAGAGGCCGCTTTTTTAGTGGACTATGACTATGACGGAATAAGAGAAACATTGGACAGCTGCAGCCACGACTCTGCAAAGGCTATAGTTTTCAATGCCTTACTTTCAGCGCTCCATCACATAACGAATGGGACTGTGATCATCACCGGAGCAGAAGACATTTCGGAGAACAATGAGGACTGTCTTTTAAATATACTTTCAGAGTCTGATGGTGATGTACGATTCATCAGAAACCCGAAAACAGGACAAAACCGCCCGGGCACCGGAGATCTTTTCAGCTCCATTCTGGCAGCTGAATTTGTAAAGGGTATTGACACGGAAAAATCCTGCCGACTTGCATCCGACTTCATAGGCCGCGCCATAAAGCACTCGGAAGAAGCGCAGGTACCGGTTATAGAGGGTGTACAGTTCGAGGATTTGCTGAATCAACTGACTTTATAAAACAAAGGAAGCTTCATCGCCCTTGAAAAACCGATGAATTAACGCTATAGTAATTAGGTGTGTATTCTCATATACCTATTTTGTATATGATGATTTCTACACATACTTTTATTCAGATATTTCCGGGAGGAGAGAGGATCTTATGTTAGACATTAAATTTGTCAGAGAGAATCCTGAACTTGTAAAAGAGAATATAAAGAAAAAGTTCCAGGATGAGAAGCTTCCACTGGTTGATGAGGTTATCAAGTACGATGCGGAAGCCAGAAAGTGCCAGCAGGAGGCTGACGATCTTCGTGCAAAGAAGAATTCTGTTTCAAAGCAGATTGGTGCACTTATGGCACAGGGAAAGAAAGAAGAAGCTGAGCAGGTAAAGGCTGAGGTATCTCAGTATTCTGACAGACTTAAGGAGCTTGAGGAGTTACAGCCAAAGCTCAATGAAGAGATCACCAAGAGAATGATGGTGATTCCTAACATCATCGATCCATCTGTTCCTATCGGTCCGGATGACACACACAATGTTGAGAATCAGCGTTACGGAGAGCCGGTAGTTCCTGCATTTGAGGTTCCTTATCACACAGATATCATGGAGTCCTTCGGCGGTGTTGATATGGATGCTGCAGGACGTGTTGCAGGAAACGGTTTCTACTATCTTGTAGGCGACATCGCACGTCTTCACTCAGCAGTGCTCAGCTATGCCCGTGATTTCATGATCAACAGAGGCTTCACTTATGTCATCCCTCCATATATGATCCGTTCAAAGGTAGTTGACGGTGTAATGTCTTTCGCAGAAATGGATGCCATGATGTACAAAATCGAAGGCGAGGATCTTTACCTTATCGGTACATCAGAGCACTCAATGATCGGTCGTTTCATCGATCAGATCCTTCCTGCAGATACATTACCTCTTACACTTACATCATATTCACCTTGCTTCCGTAAGGAGAAGGGTTCTCATGGTCTTGAGGAGCGCGGAGTTTATCGTATCCACCAGTTTGAAAAGCAGGAGATGATCGTTGTATGTGAGCCTGAGGAGTCCATGAACTGGTACGAGAAGTTATGGCAGAACACTGTTGATTTCTTCCGTTCCATGGATATCCCTGTAAGAACTCTTGAGTGCTGTTCAGGAGATCTTGCAGACCTTAAGGTTAAGTCATGTGACGTTGAGGCCTGGTCACCACGTCAGAAGAAGTATTTCGAGGTTGGCTCATGCTCTAACCTTGGAGATGCTCAGGCAAGACGTCTCAAGATCCGTATCAAGGGCAAGGACGGCAAGATTCACCTTGCTCACACTCTTAACAATACCTGCGTAGCACCTCCACGTATGCTTATCGCATTCCTTGAGAATCACCTTCAGGCAGACGGCAGTGTTACCATCCCTGAGGTTCTTCAGCCTTACATGGGCGGAGCAAAGGTTCTCACTCCGAAGTGGAACTCAATCGAGGGCAAGAAGAAATAATCCTTTTCAGGCCTATGGTCAGTCAATCTGACAATAAGGTTCCGGGATATCATTCTCCGGACACATAATTTAAAATTTTACCTCCGAACACTTTAACCGGTGTCCGGAGGTTTTTTTAATTCTTTAGGTTTACTTCAGGTTTTTCAAAAATTCGTCCGTTGTATATTGGAAAGCCTTGTCCTATAATGAGAAAATAGTTTGAAGATGGGATACTCTTACATGATTTCACCGGAATATTTTCCACACTGAATCAATTTTCAATAGATGAATCCCGACTACAGTAAGAACTTCCATGTCAGATCATAAGTGAGTGTGAGATCCTGTTTACATTCAAATCATAAATTATTTCAAGAAAGAAGGAGCAATCTTGGAACCACTTATAAAGGTTAGAGACTTATATAAAATCTTTAATATTGGATCCAATAAAGTCTATGCTCTTAACGGAGTATCTTTTGATATATACAAAGGAGAATTCATAGCCATAGTCGGCACCTCCGGCTCAGGCAAGTCTACCTGCCTGAATATGCTGGCAGGACTGGAAGCACCAAGCAAGGGTGTCATCCAGATCGCCAACAAACGTATAGATCGTATGAACGAGGCTCAGCTGGTTAAATTCCGAAGGCAAAATGTCGGTTTTATATTCCAGAGCTATAATCTTATTCCTTCCATGAATGCCATAGAAAACGTAGCCATGCCGCTGATGTTCAGAGGTGTGAGCTATGAAAAGCGCATGAAAGCAGCAAAACACTATATGGAACTCATAGGCATAGGCGATCAGGGTAAGCACATGCCAAACCAGATGTCCGGTGGACAGCAGCAGCGTGTAGGCATTGCAAGAGCACTGGTTATAGATCCTCAAATCATCTTTGCGGATGAACCTACGGGAAATCTGGATTCCCATACCACAGATGATGTTCTTGACCTGATGAAAAAGATCGTTTCCGAGGAACAGCGCACCATGGTCATGGTCACTCATGATCCCCACATCGCATCATGGGCAGACAGACAGCTAAGAGTTGTGGACGGTCACATAGTTGAGACTGTTATAAACGATTCAAGCCCCATTGAAATAAAAATAAAAGAAGAGAACGGAGAGCCCCCATTCTGTGTAGTGACTCCCATAACATAGATAATTGACGATTCACCGTCAATCGCTCAATATTTTAACGGAAGCAACATTTGCCCGTATATCCTATGAATATTGGATGTTCCGAACAGTGATCTTCGGGCCATTCGGAGGAAGTATGAAATATAATAAATCAGAAAATTTCTTTAATATAAATTCTCATAGATTGAAATCAGTGCTTAGCTTATGTCTGAGCCTTTTTGTTATGCTTTGGGCGCTCATGGTGTTTGCACCGAAAACAGCAGAAGCATCCTACGTTGATACGAACCTTAACACCTTCGTTCATGATGCCGACCCGACACCTGAAGGCATAGTCGGTCAGGACATGCAGCTCACGGTCAGGATCGGATACAACGGCGTCAACGGTCTCTACAATCCGAACAGCAACGAGATCCACAACGTAAGAGTACGTCTTTCCCAGGATCAGAACCTCATAAACACAAACGGTATCGTTCCCAATGCCAACAGGACAAACCCCTATGATTCAGATGAAGAGTCTGCAGAATCAGAAGCCTACAATGAAGGTTATCAGGCCGGTGCTGCCCGTGCTTACAATGCTTCTCTCGGACTTACTTATCCTGTGGACGGCGGTACCTATCCCCTTGAGATCAATGCCTCTACCATGACTCAGGAGAAGAAACTGGGCACTCTTAAAAAAGGAGAGTATCAGGAGATCACCTTCAATGTTCACATAAGAAGTGACATCGAGCCCGGCTACTATGCTGTACCTCTTTCTATCTTTTACGATGTTCCTTACAACACATCAGGCTCCTACGGAAGCCTGAACAGAGCTGAATTCATAAACATTGCCGTTCTTTCCGCCGGTGATGTCAAGAATCCTGCCACTACAGAAAAACAGTCTGCATTTGCAGTCGGAGAGAATCAGACCACTCCTGCTGCAAATTATCCTGAACCCATGAACTACTCTGTGAATTTCAGGAATCAGACCAACCGTACTCTGTACGACGTTACCGTACATATAGAAAGCTCTCTGGATGACAGCTCGGAAATGCAGAACACAGCATTGGCAAAAACAGCAGCATCAAAGCAGTTTCCTTTCGAGATAACCCAGTCAAACTATGATCAGATATTTACATCCGTAGAACCTGATCAGACCATAAGCCCGGTCTATTCCATGAATATAAAGAGAAACGCAGCCAGCGGATATTATCCTATCAGCTATACTGTGACATATAAGAGCACTCCGGATGCAACTCTTTTATCCAAGGAAAAGCACATTTTCTACGTAAACATCAACAATCAGGGTATGAATGATACGGAAGATACAGACAGAACCAGAGAGTTCAATGCCAACGACCGTACCAAAGCCCGTCTTGTTGTGGGTTCCTATCATACAGAGCCGGAATCCGTATATGCCGGTCAGGCTTTCAAACTGGTAGTTGAGATACAGAATGCAAGCAGTGATATAAATGCCAGCAATATACTTCTTACCCTGGATTCGGAAAAAACAGACAATTCCGCAGTGTTCTCCACAGAGAACGGCGCAAACTCCATGGTCATAAATGAGCTTAAAGCAGGCGAGTCAAAGGAAGTATCCTGGACTATGATAGCTGCTGCAGGCGTGACTCCAAAGGCCTATGGTCTCACAGTTAATGAAAAGTATGATTCTCCCGAGTTCAAGAATGCGGAAGAGAAGGTAGCACTGGATATCATGGTTAAGCAGGTGGCACGTTTATCCTGCACCGGATACGATATTTCCCCGAATCCTGTGGATGCAGGAAGCGAGTCCAATGTTATGTTCAACATAAACAATACCGGAAAGGTCATCCTTTACAATGTCACAGTAGACTTTTCCGCTGACTCCATACAGAGCACAAGCACCTACGTCGGAAACATTAAACCGGGAGAATCCGGCTCGGTAGACGCCATGATCCAGGGACTAACCCCTACAGCGGATGACGGCACCGTCAATGTTCTCATAACTTACGAAGATATTAACGGTGAGCAGTCCACCCAGAACGAGACCATAAATCTCTTTGTGACGGAACCCATGGAGGAAGATATGAGCATGTTTGAGGAGGAAAACGATCAGGTTGAAACTCCCGGAGTTTTTGACCGCATAAAGATTCCTGGTGCAATCCTTCTTACAGCTGCTTTGGTAACCGGTGGTGTTATCTTTTACAAAAAGAAAAAGAAGTCTAAAGAGAAGGATATAGATGAGACTGTATGATTTATTCAAATTAGCTTTAAGCAATCTCACAAGGCGAAAGACCAGGACCTTTCTCACCATACTGGGTGTCGTCATAGGTACGGCATCCATTGTTGTCATGGTCAGTCTCGGTCTCGGAATGAGTCAGATGATGCTTAAGTCCTATCAGGACGAGGGATCTCTCACCATGATCCGGGTATACGAGAGCTATGAGCGGAGTGACAGCAACGATAAGAACAAGTCCCAGACCGAACTTACAGACGAAAACATGGAGCGTTTTAAGACTCTTGATCATGTAGTCGAAGTAAGTCCGGCTCTTGATGTGAGTGTTACCGCAAAAGCCAAGGGTGGTGAAGGTGACTTCACGATCAGAGGGGTTTCCCAGTATTATCTTTCACAGCTCAGCTTAAGAGACGGAGGCGAGATCCCGAAAAAGGATCAGAACGAGCTTAGTCTCATTTACGGAAACCAGCTTTTATACAATTCCTTTTACAAGCCAAAAA
Source organism: Oribacterium sp. P6A1 (assembly GCF_000702885.1). Classification (GTDB taxonomy): domain Bacteria; phylum Bacillota; class Clostridia; order Lachnospirales; family Lachnospiraceae; genus Oribacterium. The sequence continues at coordinate 42,358 of NZ_JNKO01000013.1, forward strand.
GCTACGAGAATATCGAAATAGACCCTCTAAAGGACACTGTTTTCCTCACTTTTCCGGCCTCAAGCTATTCTGACAAAAAAAACACTGTGGACACAGATGACCAGACAGCAAAAAAACAGAAGAAGTACATTATCCCGGTATCCGGAATCCTGAAAGGCGGAAGAGATGACTGGAACCAGAACAGCTACAACGCCTTCGCGGACATAGATACTCTGAAACGTTTTTTGCGAAAGATCTATAAAAAAGCTCTGGTCCCCAATCCGAGGACCACAAAAAACGGAAAAGCATATACCTACTATGTTTATGACACCATATACGTTTTTGTTGATGATATGAACAATGTCAAAGATGTTCAGAAGCAGATATCCGATATGGGCTTCAGCGTGAACTCCAATATGGAATGGCTGGAGTCTGCCCAGGAGCAGCTTGGTATGGTCCAGATGGTTCTTGGGGGAATAGGAGGCGTATCCCTTCTTGTTGCTGCCATAGGCATCATGAACACCATGATGATGTCAATTTATGAAAGAACAAAAGAAATAGGAGTTATGAAGGTTCTTGGCTGCGATATGTCCGATATAAGGAATATGTTCCTCTTTGAATCCGGTATCATAGGTCTCATGGGGGGAATAGCAGGACTTTTGGTAAGCTACCTTATATCATTTATCATTAACTTCCTGACCTCGGACAACGGCGGTGAATCTGTCTCCATGTTCATCGGATACACTGACGGCGGGGGTGCCCTTTCATATATTCCGTTGTGGCTTGCGGCATTTGCCATTATCTTTGCAATAGCAGTGGGCTCCATAGCGGGATATGTACCGGCAGTAAGAGCCATGAAGCTTAGTCCTCTGGCTGCCATAAGGAATGAATAAACGGCCCCTTTGGAATACCTGCTATATAAGATTGATACATAAGAAATGTTGTAAAAATATCTGTAAATGCTATAATTCGAAATAATATTTAAAAAAAGTTTTATAACAAAAACTGCATAGGATGAGGGAGTAATCATGATTAAAGTAGCAAAGTTCGGTGGAAGTTCATGTGCATCAGCAGAACAGTTTACAAAGGTAAAGAACATCATACTGTCTGACAAATCAAGACATTATATCGTTGTTTCTGCTCCGGGAAAGAGAAATTCCCAGGATACCAAGGTTACTGACATGTTGTATCAGCTTTACAATGCTGCTTCATCTGATCAGAACTTCACTCCTATTCTTACAAAAATAAAGGACCGTTATCAGGAAATAATCGACGGTCTCGGCCTTGATATCAGTCTGGATGAGGATTTTGATAAGATTGCCCACGATCTTCTTGACGGTGCAGGCAAGGACTATGCCGCATCAAGAGGAGAGTTCCTCAATGCAAAGCTTATGGCTGCATATCTTGGCTTCACCTTCATCGATTCAGCTTCCTGCTTTGTTTTCAAAAGTGACAGAAGCTGTGATTACGCAAAAACAGAGGCTGCCATCAGAGAAGCTCTTACTGATGTTGAGTATGCCGTTTTCCCGGGTTTCTACGGAGCAAACGAGGATGGTGATATCGTAACCTTCAGCCGCGGAGGATCTGATGTGACAGGTTCTCTCATTGCTGCCGCAGAGCATGTTGATCTCTATGAAAACTGGACAGACGTATCCGGATTCCTGGTTGCAGATCCCCGCATCGTAACAGATCCTGAAGTCATTGATTACATCACCTACAGAGAGCTCCGTGAGCTCAGCTACATGGGTGCAGGCGTACTTCACGAGGATGCGATTTTCCCTGTCCGTAAGGAAGGCATTCCTATCCAGATAAAGAACACCAACAAGCCTGATGACCACGGTACACTTATCGTTCAGGATACATTAAAGAAACCACGGTTTGTAATCACCGGTGTCAGCGGTAAAAAGGATTTCTGTGCTCTCAATATAGAAAAGGCCATGATGAATGCAGAGATCGGTTTCGGAAGAAAGGTTCTTACAGTTCTTGAGGATAACCATATTTCCTTCGAGCACCTTCCTTCAGGTATCGACACCATGACTCTCGTTATCCATCAGGAAGAACTGGAGTGCTGTGAGCAGAAAGTTCTGAACGGAATACAGCGCGCGGTAAATCCGGATCTCATTGAGCTCGAGTCCGACATCGCACTTGTGGCTGTAGTAGGCCGCGGCATGAAATCATCAAGAGGTGTTGCCGGAAGAATCTTCTCAGCACTTGCACATGAATATATAAACATTAAAATGATCGATCAGGGATCCAGCGAGTACAACATCATCATCGGTGTACGAAACGAAGACTTTGAAAAAGCAATTAAAGCAATATATAATATGTTTGTTTTAAGTGCTCAGAATAAATAATCAGGCGATAAAAGTATCCGGGCTTTAAAACCCCGGGTACTTTTTTGTTTTATTGCATGATACAAGTGTCATGACCTTTGTGAGTTTTCGTCCTGACCGTTTACAAGTGACTGAAAGCCATGCTAGAATGTCACTCTTGATACCGGTACGCTTCTGATTATCTCAGATGAATATTGCCGGTTTTTAACACCCAACACTTTTTACAGAAAGGTAAATCCTTGAAAATATATGTAATCGGCGGTGGTGCCGCAGGCATGCTGGCTGCCATATCCGCAAAGGAAACCAACCCTGATGCCGAAGTGCATCTCCTTGAAAAAAACGACAAGCTCGGAAAAAAGATATTCATTACAGGAAAGGGCAGAGGAAACATGACCAATGCCCAGAGCATAGAAGAGTTTTTCAAAAACTATGTCAATAATCCCAGATTTCTTTATTCTGCCCTTTATGACTTTACCAATCAGGATATCATAGACCTGCTGGAAAACAACGGCTGCCGGACAAAGACAGAACGCGGAGACAGGGTTTTTCCGGTTTCTGACCATGCCTACAGCATAACAGATGCGCTGAAGCATTATCTGAAGAAGCTCGGAGTGGAGATACATTACAAAACCGAAGTGAAGCGTCTCGTGATCCAGAACGAAAGAGTACGTGGCGTCGAGACTTCACACGGAAGATTTCCGGCAGACCGCATCATAGTTGCCACCGGCGGTCTTGCCTATCCGTCCACAGGATCCACGGGAGACGGCTACAGATTTGCAAAAGATGCGGGAATGAATGTTACGGAAACATATCCTTCCCTTGTCTGTCTCAATGTTCACGAGCCGGATATATACAAGTTAAAGGGGCTCAGCCTCAAAAACATAAGCATTGATGTCACAGATGAAGACGGAAAGAGCTATTACAGGGATTTCGGGGAACTTGACTTTATCGAAGAAGGCCTGAGAGGTCCTGTGATCATTTCCGCTTCTGCCGTTATCACAAAGTATCTCAATGCCTATGACCACAGTAAAAGAAAAATCCTTACAGTACATATAGACCTGAAACCCGCCCTTGACGATTCCCAGCTTGACGAAAGACTCCTCAGGGACTTCCATGAGTTCAGGAATAAGGAACTGAGAAACGCCTTTACAAATCTGCTTCCTTCCCGGATTATTTCCGTATTCACGGAGAGGCTTGAAGCGAAAGGGGTAGACATTAACAAAAAGGTTACTGAAGTTGATAAAAACTCCAGAAAGCAGATACTTACTCTGATTAGAAACTTTGATTTCACATTGAGCGGAACAGGCAGCTTCAAGGAGGCTATCGTGACTCAGGGCGGAGTTTCCGTAAAAGATATAAGTCCAAAAACTATGGAGTCAAAGAAGATATCGGGACTTTACTTCGCCGGGGAGGTTCTGGATGTTGACGGCTTCACAGGAGGTTTCAATATGCAGATGGCTTTCTCCACAGGACATCTCGCAGGATACTCTGCGGCTGTCAGTAAGTAATGAATGCATTATCAGATTATTAAAACAGCCGACATTTACAGAAGGTTCTGCTGTCTTATTTCTGACAGTGGCTGAACTTATGATCATAAACAATTGAATGCCGGTTTTATATTATATATAGAAAAGAGGTTAATATATTATGCCATACAGTATAGCTATCGACGGTCCTGCAGGTGCCGGAAAATCAACAATTGCAAAAGCAGTTTCCAAAGAACTCGGATATGTATATATAGATACAGGAGCCATGTACCGCACTGTGGGACTTTACTGTCTTTTGAACGGCATTTCCATAACTGATGAGGATACTGTTGTTGACAGGATAAAGGATATAGACATTTCCATCGCCTACGATGATGAGGGTGTACAGCAGGTATTTCTCAACGGTGAAAATGTAAGCACAAAGATCCGTACTCAGGAAGTAGGAGAGGCTGCATCCACAGTTTCACAGTATCAGCCTGTACGTGACAAGCTCGTGAGCCTCCAGCAGAAACTCGCTTCCACAACTTCCGTAGTAATGGACGGAAGAGACATAGGATCCAAGGTACTTCCAAATGCAGACACCAAGATTTATCTTACCGCTTCCGTAAAAGAGCGTGCCAGAAGACGTGCCAATGAGCTCAGGGAAAAAGGTGAGACCTGCGACATAGAAGAAGTTGAGAAAGAAATAGAAGAGCGCGATTACAGAGATATGCACAGAGAAAACTCACCTCTTGTACAGGTTCCCGATGCCGTTCTTGTTGACAGTTCAAACCTTACAATAGATGAGACCATAGACAAAATTCTTGACATTGCCATGCATCGTTAAAAAAGGAAACAAATTACAAATGAATGTAACATTAGCAAAAACCGCCGGATTCTGTTTCGGGGTACAGCGGGCAGTTGATACAGTCTACGAAATAATCCACAGAGAATTACAAAAGCCGGAATCACAGCGTAAACAGATTTACACTTACGGTCCTATAGTTCACAATGAAACTGTAATCGATAAAATAAGCTCCTTCGGTGTTAAGATCCTGAATGATGAAGAGGACCTGAAGGCATTAACTGACGGCATAGTCATCATAAGAGCCCACGGAGTACCGAAGCTGGTCTACGAGATTTTGAAAGAAAGAAATATAGAGACCATTGATGCATCCTGTCCTTTCGTACAGAAAATACAGAAGCTTGCGAACAAACATACATCTGAAAAAGAAAAAGTTTTTATCGTCGGAAATCCGGATCATCCTGAGATAATCGGAATCATGGGATGGGCTGAAGGCAGTATTTACGCTGTTCCCGATATAGAGTCTGCCGAAAAACTCCCGGAGGGAAACGGAGAGAAAATCGTTGTTCTCGCACAAACAACATTCAACACAGACAAATTTAAACAAATCATTGAAATTTTGAAAAAAAAGTTTTATGATGTTAATGCTATTAATACGATTTGTAACGCGACTTTCGAGAGACAGGCAGAAGCAAAGGAGCTGGCAAGACGCTCCGATGCCATGATTGTCATTGGAGGAAGCAGTTCATCCAACACGAAAAAGTTATATGAGATTTGCAAAGACCAGTGTCCAGTTACCCAGTTGATACAGACGGTTCACGATCTTAACTTTAGTTACGATGGCGCGATTCAAAACGTAGGTATTACGGCTGGGGCAAGCACCCCGAAAGAAATTATTGAGGAGGTTCAAAATTATGTCAGAAATGAGTTTTGAACAGATGCTCGACGCATCATTAAAATCTATTCATGCAGGGGAGATTGTTACTGGTAAGGTTATTAGTGTTAAGCCAGATGAGATTGCACTCAACATCGGGTACAAGTCAGATGGTATTATGACAAGAAGCGATTACAGCGCAGACAATACATTAGACCTCACCACAGTAGTCAATGTCGGCGACGAAATTGAATGCAAGGTCAAGAAGGTAAACGATGGCGAAGGCCAGGTTGCACTTTCTCACAGAGAGGCTATTGCATCTAAGGCATCTGAGGAGCTTAAGGAAGCTTTCGAGAACCAGACTGTTCTTACAGGAAAGGTTGTTCAGGTTGTCAAGGGTGGTCTCAATGTTGAGGTAAACGGCGCAAGAGTATTTATTCCTGCATCACTTGTTTCAGATACATTTGAGAGAGATCTTACCAAGTACCAGGGACAGGATGTCCAGTTTGTTATCACAGAGTTCAATCCGATGAAGCGCAGAGTAATCGGTGACAGAAAGCAGCTTATGACTGCTACAAAGAAGGAGCAGCACGACAAGCTCTTCTCAGAGCTCCAGGTTGGCGATATCCGTACAGGTGTTGTTAAGAACCTTACAGATTTCGGTGCATTCATCGATCTTGGCGGTGCTGACGGTCTTCTTCACATTTCAGAGATGTCTTGGGGCAGAATTGAGAATCCTAAGAAGATCTTCAAGGCAGGTCAGGAAGTTACTGCTATGGTCAAGGAAATCAACGGTGAGAGAATTGCTCTTACACGTAAGTTCCCTGATGAGAATCCTTGGAAGGATGCAGAGGTTAAGTTCGCTGTAGGTACAACTGTAAACGGTACAGTTGCACGTATGACAGACTTCGGTGCATTCGTAGAGCTTGAGAAGGGTATCGATGCACTTCTTCATGTTTCTCAGATTTCAAAGGAGCATGTAAACAAGCCATCAGATGTTCTTACAGTTGGTCAGGACATCGAGGCAAAGATTGTTGATCTTGATATCGACAACCATAAGATTTCACTCAGCATGAAGGCACTTCTTCCGGATGCTGACGAGAACGCTGATGTAGCTGATGTTGACATCACAGCAGTTGCAGAAGCTGACGCAGAGTAATTTATATGGTTACAAAGAGCCGGACTTAAGCCCGGCTCTTTTATTGTATAAATTCCTGTCATGGGATGTTCCCAGGCATAGTATGGTACAATTCTTTTTTATTATCAGGAGACAATCATGGGCATGGAAATAGAACGCAAATTTCTGGTAAAGGAGCTTCCGGGAGATCTTTCAAACTATCCCGTAAGGCTGCTAGAGCAGGCATATCTAAACTTTACTCCTACAGTTCGAATAAGACATGACAAAAGCGCAGAACAGGACAAATACGAACTTACATACAAAGGAAAAGGTGATTTCTCACATGAAGAGTACAATCTCCCCCTGGATAAAGAATCCTATGAACATCTGATGGCAAAGCATGACGGCAATGTCATAAGAAAAAAGCGTTATATGATACCTGTGGGAAAGTACACCGCAGAGCTTGATATATTCGAAGGTGATCTTCAGGGTTACAGTCTGGTTGAAGTGGAATTTGAATCCATAGAAGAGGAGAATACATTTGTCCCTCCTTCATGGTTCGGAAAGGATGTTACGGCCGGCGGAGAATACAGCAATGCAAGGCTCGCAAGAGGGGTCCTGCCCGGATCAGTCAGCGGTAAATGATCCTGCATCCGGGGGGCATCATCCTGTCTTTCAAAGCGAAAAACCTTGCTATAAAAGATAGTACGTGTTATACTCTGTCCTCGGACGTGTTTACTTACGGGAGAAGTATGCGCATTTCCCCTGTGGGTTACATATAAAAATTAAGAAACGATAAGTTTTGGAGGTACTCTTAATGAGCGTTAAAGTTGAAAATCTTGAGAACAATATGGCCAAGCTGACCGTAGAGGTTGATAATGCTGAATTCTTAAAGGCCATTGACACAGCATATAATAAGAACAAGGGCCGTTTCAATCTTCAGGGCTTCCGTAAGGGCCATGCACCAAAGGCAATGATCGAGAAGATGTATGGACCACAGGTATTTTTCGAGGATGCACTTAATGTGATTCTTGACAGCACATATCCTGCAGCTGCAAAGGAGTCAGGTCTTGAGATCGTATCCCGTCCTGAGATCGGTGTTGATCAGATCGGCACAGACAAGAACCTTATCTACACTGCTACAGTTGCTGTTAAGCCTGAGGTAACACTCGGTGAGTACAAGGGTGTAACAGTTGAGAAGGCTGATACAACAGTTTCAGCAAAGGAAGTAAACGAGAAGCTTAAGCAGGAGCTTGAGAAGAACGCACGCGTTATCGACGTTGACCGCGCAATCAAGAAGAACGATATCGCAACTATCGACTTCGTTGGTTCAGTAGACGGCAAGGAGTTCGAAGGCGGCAAGGGTGAGGATTATCCTCTTACTATCGGTTCAGGTACATTCATCCCTGGCTTCGAGGATCAGCTTATTGGTCACAAGGCCGGCGAGACAGTTGATGTCAATGTTACATTCCCTGAGGAGTACGGCGCTAAGGATCTTGCAGGTAAGGCAGCACTTTTCAAGACAACTATCAAGGTTGTAAAGGAGAAGCAGATTCCTGCAGCTGATGATGAGTTCGCATCTGAGGTTTCAGAGTTCGATACTCTTGATGAGTACAAGAAGGATCTCAAGAAGTCTCTGAAGGAGCTCAAGGAGAAGTCAGCTACAACAGCCAATGAGAACAGCGTAATCGCCAAGGTTGTTGAGAATGCTTCAGTTGTAATCCCACAGCCTATGATCGATGCACAGCTTGACAATATGGTATATGACTACCAGATGAGACTTCAGCAGCAGGGCATCCCAATGGATCAGTACTTAAAGATCACAGGACAGACTGTTGAGCAGGTTAGAGAGCAGATGAAGCCAAGCGCTGAGAGAAACATCAAGACATCTCTTGTTATCGAGGCTGTTATGAAGGCTGAGAACATCACTGTTTCTGACGAGCGTGTAGATGAAGAGTTCAAGAAGCTCGCTGAGCAGTACAAGATGGATGTAGCTGATCTTATGAAGAACGTTACTGATTCTCAGAAGGAGAGCATGAAGAAGGATCTTGCATTCCAGGAGACAGTAGACTTCCTGGTTTCTGAGGCAAACCTTGTAAAGGCTGAGAAGAAGTCAAAGAAGGCTGAGAAGGACGAAGAAGAGACTTCCGAGAACTAATCAGGAATATATTCAGGAGCGATGCAGTACTTTCCTGCATCGCTCTTTTTAAATGTATAAAGCCCGGTCGCAAAGCAATCCGTAGGGCTTTATATATTATCGGCACTCATTTTGGTATGAGCAAAAAGCTGCCAGAACACAGTGAGAGGAGCTTTTTGTGAAGTGCCGCTTTATTGTTTTCAATTTCAGATAATAGTACAATGAACTCACAATGGAGGATGAAAAAGTATGAATTTTAGTGACATCACAACAATTCCTTATGTTATTCAGTCAACATCCAGAGGCGAGCGTTCCTATGATATTTTTTCAAGACTTTTAAATGAGCGTATCGTTTTCCTCGGAGATGAAGTAAATCACGACACAGCTTCTCTCGTAGTTGCTCAGCTTTTATTCCTTGAGTCAGAGGATCCGGACAAGGATATCAGTCTTTATATCAACAGTCCTGGAGGTGTTATCACAGACGGTATGGCCATTTACGACACCATGCAGTACATCAAGTGTGATGTATCAACCATCTGTGTAGGTATGGCAGCTTCCATGGGTGCATTCCTTCTTGCAGGCGGAACCAAGGGCAAGCGTATGATTCTTCCCAATGCAGAAGTCATGATTCATCAGCCATCAGGCGGAGCACAGGGACAGGCAACAGAGATTCAGATCACTGCAGAGTGGATTCTCAGAACAAAGAAGCACATGGCCGAAATTCTTGCCGCAAACTGCGGACAGCCATTCGAAAAGGTTATGGCCGACACAGAGCGTGATCACTGGATGACAGCAGAGCAGGCCCTTGAATATGGCATTGTAGACCATATCTTCAAGTCACGTGATCAGGGTCTTGCAAGCAAGAAATGATTTCCGGATAAGCATATTAGGATATGAAGAGGTAGAAATATGGCAATGAAACCAGAAGACAAGATCCGCTGTTCCTTTTGCGGAAAGTCTGCCAAGCAGGTTCACAAATTAATCGCCGGTTTAAACAACACATATATTTGTGACGAGTGCGTTGACTTATGCCAGGAGATACTCGACGAGGAGAACGGCACTGACGAGACAACCACAGATACATCCGATATCCGCCTTCTTAAGCCGAAGGAGATAAAGGAATTTCTTGACGAATTTGTAATTGGACAGGATGAGGCCAAAAAGGTCCTTTCCGTTGCGGTATATAACCACTATAAGAGAATTACATCTAAGATCAAGGATATCGATGTTCAGAAATCCAACATCCTTATGGTAGGACCAACAGGTACAGGTAAGACATATCTCGCCCAGACACTTGCCAAAATACTTGGTGTTCCTTTTGCCATTGCCGATGCAACAGCATTGACAGAAGCCGGATACGTTGGAGAAGACGTAGAGAATATCCTTCTGAAGCTCATTCAGGCTGCGGATTATGACATTAAACGTGCTGAAATCGGTATCATCTACATCGACGAGATCGATAAGATAACAAAGAAGTCTGAGAACGTCTCCATCACAAGAGATGTTTCCGGTGAAGGCGTACAGCAGGCCCTCCTCAAGATTCTTGAAGGAACTGTTGCCTCCGTTCCGCCTCAGGGCGGCAGAAAGCATCCTCAGCAGGAGCTTATACAGATCGACACAACCAATATTCTTTTCATTTGCGGCGGTGCCTTTGACGGACTTGAGCATATCATTGAAAAGCGTATAGCTTCAGGTTCCATCGGATTCGGTGCAGAGATCGTTGAAAAGAACAAAGAAAATTACGACGATGTACTCAAGGAGGTTCAGCCTGAGGATCTCGTTAAATTCGGTCTGATTCCCGAATTCATCGGAAGAGTGCCTGTTGATGTTACACTGCAGTCTCATGACGTAGATACCCTTAAGCAGATCCTCACCACTCCAAAGAACGCGCTTATCAAGCAGTATCAGAAGCTGTTTGAGATTGACGGTGTAAATCTTGAGTTTACAGAGGAGGCTGTCACAGCCATTGCCCAGAAAGCAGTAGCACGAAAGACAGGAGCTAGAGGTCTGAGATCCATCATGGAAGATATGATGACAGATATCATGTATGAGATCCCTTCAGAGCCTGATATCTCAGTAGTTGAGATCACTGAGGACGTGGTCAACAACAACGGAAATCCTGTGGTGACACATAAGGATGAGGATTTAACAAAGGCGTCTATCGCTCATAACGGTTCTCCGTTCTTTGACAAGGATGAAGATCAGTCAGCGTAATACCGCCTTCTGAAATAAAGGAGATAAGATTGAAAATAATATCAGTCAACCTTGAACAGGTATTGGGAGTCAAGTCAGAACTTCCTTCAACAGGAAAGCCGGAGTTTGTTATGGCCGGAAGATCGAACGTTGGTAAATCATCCTTTATCAATGCTTTCATCAACCGTAAAAACTACGCCCGTACCAGTTCTACTCCGGGAAAAACACGAACTATTAACTTTTACAATATAAACGAACGTTTCTATCTTGTAGATCTTCCCGGTTACGGCTATGCCGCTACCGGTGCGGTGGAACAGGAAAAATGGGGCCGTATGATCAACAAGTATCTCGAGACCTCGGAAGATATCGAGGAAGTCATCCAGTTCGTTGACATCAGACACGAGCCATCCAAACAGGATATTCAGATGTTTGACTTCGTCAAGCAGTCCACAGGTTTCGAGCCCATCGTCATACTGACAAAGGCAGACAAGATTAAGCGTTCTCAGATCAAGAAACAGACAGATGTCATCAGAAAGTGTCTGAATGCAACAACAAATTGTGTCATGATTCCGTTTTCTTCGGAGACAAAACAGGGCCTTCAGGAGATTTACGCTATAATAGATGACATCATAGATACTCCGGAAAAATCAGAGGAGTAAAATCCTGTCAGTTTATCTCATAATTATTGAAAAACTGATATATCCTCCTGCAGGAGGAGTAAAATCAAGGACTTTCAGAAATATGCTTGACACATTATTCGTTCAGTGCTATCATTCTAAAGTCGTTTAGACACAGGAAAGTAGGTATCCACCTCACCTCGGCAGTCCGATACTGACCCGGGTTCATATTTGATTATTACTTCGTGTATATTCATTATGGTGGATTTGGCTTACAATCCACCATATTTTTGTATATATAGATGTACCATGGAGAGGAGTTTATGGCTATTAAGAAAAACGCAGACATCGAGATAAACGAGCAGATCAGAGACAAAGAGGTAAGAGTAATTGGAGCCAACGGAGACCAGTTAGGTGTCATGTCTTCCAAGGATGCTTACATGATGGCAAAAGAAGCAGACCTTGATCTCATCAAGATTGCTGCCAATGCTACGCCACCTGTCGTTAAGATTGCTGACTTCGGTAAGTATCGTTATGAGATGATGCGCAAAGAAAAAGAAGCCAAGAAGAATCAGCATGTAACTGAGATCAAGGAGATTCGTATGACACCGAACATCGATACCAACGATCTCAACACAAAGTTGGGTGCTGCAAGAAAATTCCTTGAGAAGGGCAACAAGGTTAAGGTTGCTCTCAGATTCAGAGGTCGTGAAATGTCACGTATGAATCAGTCCAAGTATATTCTTGATGAGTTTGCAGAGAAGTTAAAGGACATTGCTGTTCTTGACAAGCCTGCAAAGATCGAAGGCAGAAATATGGCGATTGTTATAAGCCCTAAAAAGTAAATTCACAGGAGGCTAATATGGCACAGTTAAAGCTTAAGACAAAGAAAGCCGCTGCTAAGCGCTTTAAGGTTACCGGAACTGGTAAGCTCGTAAGAAACAAGGCTTATAAGTCCCACATCCTTACAAAGAAGACAACCAAGCGTAAGAGAGGTCTTCGCAAGGATACTGTAGTTGATTCAACAAACGTAAAGACAATGAAGAAGATTCTTCCATATCTTTAATTTGTAGGCCTTAGAGGAGGAAATTAAAATGAGAATTAAGGGCGGATTAAACGCTAAGAAGAAGCATAATAGAGTACTCAAGCTGGCTAAAGGCTACAGAGGATCTCGTTCAAAGCACTATAGAGTAGCTAAGCAGAGCGTAATGAGAGCTCTCACAGAGTCTTACAGAGGACGTAAGGAGAGAAAGAGACAGTTCAGACAGCTCTGGATTGCTCGTATCAACGCAGCTGCAAGACTTAACGGTCTTTCATACAGCAAGTTCATGTTCGGTCTCAAGTCAGCAGGTGTTGACATGAACCGTAAGATGCTTTCTGAGGTAGCTATCGCTGATCCAGAGGGATTCGCAAAGCTTGCAGAGACAGCAAAGGCTCAGCTTAACAAGTAATTTCAAATTGCTTTTAACCCCCCGATGTTTATACATCGGGGATTTTTATTGTCAGCTGAGAGAGGTCATTTTCACTAAGTACAGAAATGTGAGTCCGGACCTTACAGTACTCTGATACCGGACTTATACATTAAATTTCATGTTGACTGAGATGTTTCTATGTGCTAATATTTAGAAGTTCGCGGAGGTGGCGGAACGGCAGACGCGCACGGTTCAGGTCCGTGTGAGGTAACACTCTTGAGGGTTCAAATCCCTTTCTCCGCAGTATTCAGGCATCGGTTCAGACCGGTGCTTTTTTTGTCCGTTAATCCACTAGCAAAGCCGTGATCACCGGGAATATAATTCCCACTGTGCTCCGCTGAAATCTGTATTTTCTCAAAACAAAAAGAGCCCACAGCCTATAAAGCTGTGAGCGCCTGAATTATTTTTTCTTTAAATAATGTTTCCCAGAATTCCGTAAGAAACAACCGACATGATAACCGATGCCATAAGTATACCTGTAAGTATGGCCGGAACGGACTTTCTCCGTGGCATGTGAAGAAGACCTGCCACCAGGGAACCTGTCCAGGCTCCCGTTCCCGGAAGAGGTATACCCACAAACAGGGTAAGACCCCAAAAATCATATTTTTCTATAGCAGCCTGATTCTTTTCAACCTTTTTTCTGAGCCACATGGCGATCTTTTTTGTAGGTCCGAACTTTTCCATAAGGAGAACTATTTTTTCAATAAAAAACAGTACAAAAGGTATCGGAAGAAGATTGCCTATGATGCATATCATAAGAGCCTTCAGATAAGCAACATCCAAAAGTGATGCTGCCAGCAGTCCCCCTCTGAGCTCCAGAACCGGCATCATGGAAATGATGAAGACCACTGACTCTCTGGAGAGAATACTGCTCATATTCTCGGTCAAAACATTCACTAAACTATCCATTTATCCTCCTAAATACAATCGTTTCACGCCTCATAATCAATGCTTAAATTTTTATTACTGCATGTTTCGGGAAGACCATCTTCCTTGAATGCAAAAATAAGATGTGCTAAACTTAATAGATGACTTAATGTCTGATAGTGTACCTTTACGTACTCAGCAGATTCTAAATGAAACATCAATATGTGTCAAGAACAGCATTATCATACTTTATGAAGCTGTAATCATCCTTAAAAGAAAGAAATATATATGATTAACTACGAAGAAGAAATAAAGCGTTTTAAACCAAGTCTCGATGTGGATCAGATAGAAGATGCCATAGTCAAAACAGATTTAACCGATATGCATGAGATCATGACAAAACTGATTGAAGATGCCATCGAACTTAAGAAGGACAACGACAAATGAACTACGATATAACTCTCGATCGTATTGCGAACTGCTACTACAATCTCGGTCTTGAGCGAGCAAAATTGCGAGATTTAAGCGGGGCAGCAGAGCTTCTTAAAAAGTCCCTGCTTTTCAATAAATACCAGATTGATGCCAGAAATCTTTTGGGACTCATATTTTTTGAGTGCGGCGAAACAGCAGATGCTTTGACACAATGGGTCATCAGTAACAACCTCATGAGCGAGAACAATATCGCCGACTATTATCTTGAAGAGATTCAGCGTAAGCCTGCCATACTCCGTATCTGCACGGACAATGTAAACAGGTACAATCAGGCACTTATCTACGCTCAAAGCAACAACGAGGACCTGGCCATAATGCAGCTCAACCAGGTAATTCAAGACAGCCCTAACTACGTAAAGGCCCATATACTACTTTCTCTTCTTTATATGAAGAGAGAGCAATGGGTCAAGGCCGGAAGAAGTCTTTATAAGGTTTTAAAGATAGACAGAAACAATCCCAAGGCTCTGGTTCTTATGGATGAGGTAAAACAGAGAACCGGCCGTAAAGAGGTTGAACAGAGCAAGCTGAGAAACGCTTTCTCCCATCGTAAGATGACTGACGATGACGTCATAGTCCCTCAGGAAGTAAAGGAAGTTTCACCATGGATGGTGGTTTTTTATATATTATCCGGTGTTGTCCTTTCTCTGTTCACTTTCAACCTGCTGATACTTCCGGCAAAGACACGTGCCCTCAATGCGAGCAACAATCAGGAACTCATTTCCTATACAGATAAGCTTGATCTTGCAAACAGAGAGATAAAGGACCTGAACGAACAGTACAGCACCTTGGAAAAGCAGTATCAGGAAGCTGCACTTCAGATCCAGCAGTTCCAGAATGCCAACGAATCCTTCATGGGGCAGTACCGTGCACTTACCCAGATAAATCAGGCTTATGACAGCGGAGATATAGTTCTTGCGGCACAGCTTTATACCGGTCTTAATCCTTCACAGATAGTTGATGATAACCTGTTATCCCAGTATCAGAGCATCAAACATATCATGGAAAGCTCTGTATATCAGGAGCTTGCAAAGAAGGCCACAGATGCATGGAACGCCGGAGACCAGCAGAATGCAGGTGAGTTGTATCTGCTCAGCGTAACTATACGTGAAGATCCCGAGAACATGTTCCTTCTTGCCAGACTCTACCAGTCCATGGGACGTTCAGACGACGCCAATACTCTTTTCGACAAGATCATAGGGTCTTATCCCGATTCATCCTACGCCGAAAAAGCAAGGAGTATCCGCGGTTATTAATTATGAGGTAAATAACATGCTCAATGTTGAGAAAATTCGACTTATGGCACAGCTTTCCATATACGAAAGAAAAGAGGGAAAAGGCATAATCGAGACAAGCAAGCACTTCAAGGGAGACTACATCTCCCGAAGGCTTCTTACCTCAGCCATTTTCTATACCTTATGCTTTATATTGATAACAGTGGTTCTCACCATCATAAACCTCGAAGAGGTGCTTCTCCGTCTGAACATTCCTTTCATCATGGAATCACTTCGTTCTATATTTTACATATACCTTATAGGTATGGTGATTATGCTGCTTATCGCCTATGTCAGGTACAATGCAAGTTATGATTACGCTCACAGAAAAAGTCTTTTCTATGCTGCAAAACTTGATAAGCTCCTTCGTATGCAGGAAAATGAAAATGATATTCTCGACATAACAGAAGAGGAGTCCGAGTACTATAAGGAAACCGGCGGCAGGATCAGGGTTTATGATGATAAGCGCAATACCTGGGAAACCGTAAAGCCAAAGTTCCATACCGTTGTAACCCGTGGAAAAGCAGGAAATGATCTCGGCAATACCGGAAAAACTGATATTCAGTTCACTCCTATACGGAATGGTTCATACAGTTCTCAGGAACCAACAGACGGATGGCTGGATGATCCGATAGACACAAGCTCATCTTCAGGCTTAAGCTCACGGGATAGTTCGTCTCCTCAGGGCGGATGGCTGGATGAGGATCTGGAAGATGATTATGATGACGGACTGGATATCCTGAGCATTAATAAAAAAGACAAATGAAAGGCATGGCATACAGATGTTACGTTTTAAAGAATCATTACAAAAATTCTATACAGAAAATGATTATTGGACAGTACCGGTCACAAAAGCCATAACTGCATTTTTATGTTTTTTAACAGTCAACAGTCATGTAGGTTACAGTGACGTTTTATCAAATCCACTGATCTGTTTTGCCGCCTCTGTTCTGTGCTCATTTTTACCCTGGGCATGTATTCCTGTTTTTTTCTGCCTGTTTATCCTTGGTAATGCTTATGCCGCTTCACTGGACATAACCCTTGTTGCCATCGTAGTCCTTCTTTTGGCATCACTTATCCAGTCAGCCTTCAGAGCAGGTCACGCAGTACTCATCGCCCTTGTTCCTTTGTTTTTCTATATAAATATACCTTATGTTATTCCGGTTATCGCCGGATTGTCATTAGGGCTTATGTCCATAGTGCCTATCTCCATAGGCATTATGCTTTACTATTTCATCGAATATATGGCCGGACATACTGCAATAGCAGCCTCTCAGGGTGACATCACTGCCATGGCTACCGCATACGCCGGACTTTTCGGAAATCTGTTCAAGGATAAGGATGCGATTGTTGCCATATTTGCATTTGCTCTTTGTGTTATAATTGTTTTTATAATCAGCCAGATTCCTTTTGAAGGAAACTGGCTAGTTGCGGCAGCTGCAGGCATCATAGTGACTGCGGCGGCAACTGTTTTCGGCCGCATGCATTTCGGACTTGATATTTCATTTTTGGATATGCTGCCGGGACTTTTGATTTCCTGTATCATTTCCGTCGCTTACGTATTCGCATTTCACGCTGTGGATTATGAGCGCACCGAACGCCTTCGTTTTGAAGACGATGACTATGTTTATTATGTTAAAGCCGTACCTAAATTGAAATCAGAAAATGAGGATGAAGTGTAATGCCTGAGTTTCTTTCAACGCTGCGGAGTTGGTTCAGTTTGCTGCCGCCATTTTATTTCACAAATATTCTGGAAATAATCATACTGGCAGTAATCGTGTACGAATTCCTCCTATGGATAAAAAACACACGTGCCTTTGAACTCCTCAAGGGTCTCGTTGTCATAGCTGCATTTATTGTTGTGGCCTGGTTCTTTAAACTCACAACCATAATGTGGATAATCGAAAAAATTTCGACAGCTTTTATCATCGCGGCTGTAGTAATTTTTCAGCCCGAGCTCAGAAAAGCTCTGGAGCAGCTTGGAAGCAGAAACTTCATTACCAGCCTGTTTCCAAATGATGCAGAAGATTCCAGTATCAATACAATCAACGAAATAATCAGGGCAACTTTTGAGATGGCAAAAAAGAAGACAGGTGCTCTCATTGTCATTCAGCAGGAACAGTCTCTCAATGATATTGCCGAGACAGGAATACCCATTAACGGTATCGTTTCTTCCGCTTTGCTCATAAACATATTTGAAAAAAACACACCTCTTCATGATGGCGCAGTTGTAGTAGTGGGAGACCACGTTGTTTCCGCAACCTGTTATCTGCCATTATCGGATAGAGAAATCTCAAAAGATTTCGGCACACGTCACAGAGCCGCTCTTGGTGTTTCCGAAACCTGCGATGCCATAACCATAGTTGTGTCGGAAGAAACAGGCCGGGTTTCTGTTGCCGTGAACGGAGTACTGAAGCGTGCTGTGGATGCCGATGCCCTTCGCGGAATGCTTCCTGTTTATAAAAACGAAGAAACCACAACACCTCCGCAGCGTTTCCGTTTCTTTCGCAATAACAGAAAGGAGAGAGGGGAATGATAAAACGGTTTTTCACAGAAAATCTGTCTCTTAAATGTATCAGCATCGTTCTCGCCTTTGTTATATGGATAATGGTAGTAAATGTCTCTAAACCCGAGACTACAGATACCAAAAGTGTTCAGCTGGAAGTAAAGAACCAGAATATATTTGAGGAAGATTCCAAAACCTGGTCCATAGACAGAACCAATGTCAATGTTTCTTATAAAGTAAGAAGTGACGTCCGTTCCTCTATATCAAGTTCTGACTTCCATGCATATATCGATCTTTCGGATTACAGCATCACAGGTTCCGTACCAGTATATGTTGAAGTCTTAAACGGCAAAGAGACAATCATTGATTCAGTGGAAGTACATCCTTCCGTTGCCAAGGTAACTATCGAAAATGTTCAAAACAAAAAATTCGATATAAAATGTCAGACTCATGGAGAACCAAAGCCGGGTTATAAGGTTGCCAATATTATCCTTAGTCCCGAATCAGCATACCTGACAGGTCCTGAATCCGAAATAGGAAGGATCTCATCCATAGGAGTTAATATAGATGTATCCGGAATTTCCTCCAATCAGGACGGAATAACCAAATTGACATATTATGACGCAAACGGAAATACATTGAATAATCTTAAGGAAGTTACCGCAAACCTTGAGGATATAAACTATTCGGTAACCATCCACAAGGAGAAGAGCATTAACCTGCTTTCATCTGTTTCAGGAACACCTGCCGCAGGATATCAGTACGAATCCACCACTGTTTCCCCGGACAGCGTAACTCTTGCAGCTTCTCCCGGAGTCATTGAAGCCATGACTGTTTTTGAGCTTCCGGAGATCGATCTGAACGGAGTAACTGAGAGTGTTAATGTAACCTTTGATCTGTCTCAGTATCTCCCTGCAGGAATCGAACTTGCCGATGATCAGGATGCTCAGGTCAATGTACTCGTACGTATCGAAAAGCTGCCTGATGTAGGAGACAATCACGGAAACGGCGGAATGGCGCCGGCACCGATTCCCAACCAGCCTTTTGAACCCATTGGCGGGGATTCAGGAAAGCAGGAACAAAAGCCACAGCATTCCGATGATCAGCCTTCACAAAACAGCTCTTCGGAAACAGTAAGCTCTGAGCCGGAAACCGGGGCTTCTGATTCGAATAGTGAAAGCGTATCAGATTCAACCCCTGAGAATGGCTCTTCTGCCGATAATGGCTCAGTCCAGGATCAGTTAAAAGAATCTTCACCTACGGAGAATACATCAAATTGACAATGACCGATATTAAAATTCTGATTCTATATACAGCTGCCTATTTGACAAGCTGCATAACAGGAAGAGCGGGGCTTTCCGCTCTTTCTTCTATTTGTCTTATAGGTATAGCTGTATTTTTTTATTACACCGAAAAGAAAAGAACCAATGAGCTTATAAACTTAAGAGGCCTTATGGCATTGGGCATCCTGGGAGGCGAGGGTATAGCCAGATTACAGCTCAGCAATCTATCCACAGTCTGGACTGTTTCCACATGGCTTTCCTTTTATTTATTCTATCTTGTTTTCTATATCATCTCCGGCATAACCGAGGGTTTCACAGAAACCGTATTCAAAGATTCAAGACTCCATGCGTTATATAATAGGAAAATATCCGACGTAAACATTTTCAGATTTATCATTTTAGCTGTTATTCTCATCTCATGGAGCGCATTTATCTATGAAGCAGTAAATCTGAAATTCATTCCTTTGTTCACAGTGGATACACCTCATGCCTACAGCTATTTTCATCTGAAAGGAATTCATTACTTTACCACACTTGCGGTGCTTATTCCTGCTGTATCGGTACTGTACCTTGAATACAGAAAAAAGCAGAATATGAAACCTGATGCAGTCTCTATACTGGGAATCATTCTTCCTTTGCTTCTGAGTGTACTTCTGGTTTCCAGATTCCAGTTTATGTTTGCAGCCATCCTGGCTGTTTTTGCGGCGCTTTCATCAGGAAGGAAATACAGGCTGTGGCAATCCGTCACCATACTTGTACTGATGGTTGCAGTCTATGTTGTCATCACCATAGCCAGAGCCCATTCCGTTGAATACCTGAACGGGATTTTCGAAATGAAGGATCCGAAAACCCCTATCTTTATAACCCAGCCCTACATGTACATAGCTAACAACTTTGACAATTTCAATCTGATGACCCGGCAGCTCACAGTCCACTCAAACGGAATCAGGATGCTGTATCCTTTCCTGACGTTAACAGGCCTAAAGTTCATAAATCCTGATCTTGCCATAGCTTATCCACTTTTTACGACAAAGGAAGAGCTCACAACAGTGACCCTTATATATGACGCATGGTATGATTTCGGAATTGCCGGGGTTGTACTTTTCGCTGCAGTCCTCGGATTGATAACAGGATTCATCCTTCATGAGCATAAACGGAATTCAAATCCTTTTGCAAAACTGATTTACTCAGAGCTTGCTTTTTATTTCTCAGTTTCATTTTTTACCACCTGGTTTTCAAACCCGGCAACCTGGTTTTACCTTGGATTCAGTGTATTGTTTTACCTCATTTATTGACAAAGCATATACGCGGAAATATAATTTTAAGGTAGAATATTTTTTCAGACATTTGAAAAGGGAGATAAACAAATGGAGAAGAATTTGAAGGCAACAGAGGTAAAGGACGAGGCACTTAAACAGTCCTTTGCAGAAATTAAAAAGGCAGCTGTTTCAGAAAAGCCTGTTGAAAAGAAGGCTGCTGAGAAGCCCGCTGCCAAGGCTGCACCTGTAAAGACAGCTGCTCCTGAGAAGAAGGAAGAGACCAAGGCCGTTGAAAAGAAGCCTGTTGAAAAGAAGGCTCCTGCAAAGGCTCCGGTAAAGAAGGCTGCTGAGAAGAAGCCCGTTGAAAAGAAACCTGTTGAGAAAAAGCCTGTAGCCAAGAAGGCTGCTGAAAAGGCTGAAGTATCAACATTTGTAACATTACAGATCAACAATCAGGATTATGATCCTGCAAAGCTTCAGGAAGAGGCTATTGCCAAAGCCAAGCAGATCAAGGCTGACGTCGCAAGTGTTGATGTATATGTTAATGTTGCCGAGTCTGCAGCATACTTCACCATCGATGGAGAGGGAAGTGCCGACTACAGAATCGACCTTTAATCCGTAGGTTTATTAAAAACGGTACCCATGGGTGTACCGTTTTTTTATTTTCGAGTAGGGAATCCCCTACTCGATTTATTTAATTCCGGAAATCGCCGAGATATACACTGATATAGGCAAAATATCACAGAGAGAAAATATATGACATCAACATTACCACAGGAATTTTTAAATCGAATGAAAGAGCTTCTCCCGGGAGAAGCAGATTTCAAGGCATTCATCCAAAGCTACGATGATACACCCGTCAGAGGATTGCGTCTGAACCTAAAGAAGCTTTTGGCAAATGAATGCTCCGGGGACAAAAACTTCATCACCTATGACCGGCTTGTTTCAGAATGGAAACTTCGGCCTGTAAATGATGCCAGCTTTGCCATGTATGAAGGAAAAAAATATTATCGTGAGTTTTACATGGACGAAGAGGCACTGAATCAAAGAGGCATACGTCCCGGAAAGCATCCTTATCACGAAGCCGGTCTTTACTATATCCAGGGACCTGAAGCCATGCAGGCTGTAACTCATCTTGACATCAGGCCTTTTGACAGGGTTATGGATTTGTGTGCCAGTCCCGGCGGTAAATCCACCCAGGCGGCCGACATGCTTTCCATGGATGAAGGCGGGTTCATCATATCAAATGAATACGTTTCTCTTAGAGCCAAAACTCTCAGTTCAAATATTGAAAGAATGGGTATAGGCAATGCTGCAGTCCTGAATGAAGACACCGGAAAACTGGCTCAGTTCTTCCCCGAGTATTTCACAAGAATCATAGTGGATGCTCCCTGCTCGGGAGAAGGCATGTTCAGAAAGGATGAGACCGCAGTAAAAGAGTGGTCACCCGAAAATGTCAGGTTGTGTGCCGAACGCCAGAAGGAGATCGTATCCAATGCCTGCCGCATGCTCTCACCCGGAGGAAAGCTCTGTTACTCTACCTGTACCTTTGAAAAGGAAGAGGATGAAGATATACGTGACTTTATAACAGAAAGCTTTCCTGATATGCACCTGATTTACGAAAAAAAGTTCTGGCCCCATATAGATAAGGGCGAAGGTCACTATGTAACCGTATTTCAAAGAGAGGGTAATGATCCTTTTGAAGAAAAAAATATTTCTTTCGGTTCAGTCATAAAATGTCCGGACAAAGGCATTGGCATGCAAAAAACTTCGGAAAAGAAGATGAAAGATCAGATATACCTGATTCCGGATATACTTCCGGATCTCGCAGGACTCAAGATTTTCAGAGCAGGCATACTTAAAGCCACAGATCTGAAAAAGCGTATAGAGCCTGAGCATGCACTCACTCATGCAATCGATATACATGACAAAAAGGAAACGGCTGAATTTGAGTTTTCCGTGTGTAATTACAGCTCAGAGGATCCGCATGTGGAACAGTACCTGAAGGGACTTCAGATTCCGGCTCCCGAAGGGATGGATAAAAAAGGATGGTGCATTGTGTCCTGCGACGGAGTATCTTTGGGTCTGGGAAAAATAGTGAACGGTCAGATAAAGAATCACTATCCAAAGGGCCTCAGATTCCTCTGATAATGCGAAAAACCTGCTTTCATCCATGATGAAGGCGGCAGCTTTTTAAGCACTATTGGCCATGCCTATGGCAGCTATATTTTTGTACTATACTTAATCACGATTGTTTGCTGTTTTATTCCGCATGTTATGAACATAATTGGAACACCGTTATGTTTTTATCAGAGAACATTATGACATTTTGACATAATTATAAGCAAAATCGGGCGTTAAATTATTAACAATATATATAAAATGACGTAAATTCATGTTGAATAATGTATATCTTTCGTATACAATATATTCGACATAAACCGGGGTAAAAATACCCCTTGTTTATATATGAAATGGAGGATAAAAAATGGATAATCAGTCAACATCATCAGCTATGACAAGAATTCAGTCATTGCTCGATGAGTTCAGCTTTGTTGAGATCGGACGTCTTGTAGAAGCAAGATCCACAGATTTCAACCTTGCTGAAAAGAAAGCACCATCCGATGGTGTTGTAACCGGCTACGGAACTATCGACGGAAACCTTGTGTATGTTTACGCACAGGATTCTGCAGTTCTCGGCGGTTCAATCGGAGAGATGCATGCCAGAAAAATTGCCAACATTTACTCAATGGCGATGAAGAATCAGGCTCCTGTTATCGCACTTGTGGATTGCTCAGGCGTAAGACTTGAGGAGGCTAACGACTCTCTGTTTGGTCTCGGACGTATCTACAAGAAGCAGACACTTGCAAGCGGCCAGATTCCTCAGATCACAGCTATTTTCGGAAACTGCGGCGGCGGTCTTACCGTTCTTGCAGGTCTTTCTGATTATGTTCTCATGGAGAACACATCTGCAAAGGCATACGTAAATGCTCCTGATGCCGTAATTGGAAACAAGGATGACGAGATCGCAAAGGCTGCAAAGCGCGAGGAGTTCGGGCTTGTGGATTTCGATGGCACAGAAGATGAGATTTTTGCTCAGATTCGTAAGTTAGTTGCTGTATTACCAGGAAATAACGAGGACGGCGGAGTACTTGAGGAGAACACAGATGACCTCAACCGTGCAGTTCTTTCTTTCGACACACTTGATGCAGGAGAAGCTGTTAAGCAGCTCGCTGACAACGGTATCTTCCTTGAGACAAAGAAGGGATATTCAAGTGATGTTATCACAGGCTTTGCACAGATCGGCGGCGAGACTGTTGCCATCGTTGCAAACAAGAGCCAGAAGCTTACATGGAAGGGTGCTGATAAGGCTGCAAGACTTGTTTCTTTTGCCAATGCTTTCGACCTTCCTGTAGTATCAATCGTAGACGTAACAGCATACTGCAACTGTGAGTGCACAGAGAAGCATATGCCTACTATGGCTGCAAGACTTGCTTATGCATACAGCAATGCAGATGTACCTGTTATCACAGTTGTTAAGAATGCACTTGGTACAGCCGGTCTTACATTCGGTGCCAAGGCTCTCGGCGCAGATATCGTTTACGCATACAACAATTCAAAGATCGGTGTTATGGACGCAGAGCAGGCTGCAAAGCTTGTTTGTGACGGTGACGCTGAAGCTGCAAAGACCTTTGCAGAGCAGAACACTGCCCTTGCAGCAGCTAAGAGAGGCTATGTAGACGAGATCATCGCTCCTGAGGAGACAAGACAGAGAATCGCTGCTTCTCTTCAGATGCTTGGATGGAAGAGCGTATACAGACCGGACAAGAAGAACGGAACCGTTTAATGAGAGGAGACAGAATGAAACAGTGGTTTAGAAAAGCTGCTCTCTGTTTAGCTCTTGTATTTTCCGTTATCACACTTGCGGCTTGCGGAAGCACAAACAAGGAGACTGTTGAACCTTTGGATCCGACAGTCAAGAGTCAGCTTGAGCAGCAGGCAATGCAGTATGCAGAAAACAGCATCTATTCTCTTTCTGAGGAAACAATTCAGGAACAGATCGATTATGCATACAAGATAAAGGATGCCATTACATACAATGGTCTTACAAACTACAAGAACGATCTCGATCGTCTCGGAGCCTTTGTCAGTGTTGATAATGCAGAAGCTTCCAAAACAGAAGAGGGCTATCAGATCGTAATCAATTCAACATTCGAAAAGAGAGCACTTAAGCTTACACTCGGCATCAATGAGATGTCAGGTTCAACAACAGAGATGACCTTCGAGCCTATATACTCAACACCTGAGCTTATGGGTGATGCCGCAGGAAACCTTCTTGTTGGTATGGGCACAGTATTTGCAGTTCTCATCTTTATCGCATGGATCATTTCACTTTTCAAGTACATCAGCGTATTTGAGAAGAAGATGAAAGAGAGCAAAGACAAAAAGGCTGCCCAGGCAGCTCCTAAGGCTGCACCTGCTCCTGCAGCAGCTCCTGCTCCAAAGGCCGCACCTGTCGCAAGCGATGACACAATTCAGGCCGTAATTGCAGCAGCTATCGCAGCATACGAGGCAGATACAGAGGGTACTGTAAGCGCAGATGGTTTCGTACCGGGACCTACACTGAACAATGGTCTTTGTGTTCGTCCGCTTAGAAGCCGCAGCTTTTCAGCTGCACCTGTAGAAACAGCAGCTGCTTCAGCTCCTGTTGTTACATCAGTTGCACCTGCAGCAGTTGCTCCTGCAGCAGCTCCGGCTCCTAAGGCAACAGGCGCTCAGGGTTCAATCAAGGTTGATGCTCCTATGCCTGGCAAGATCCTTGCTGTAAAGAAGAACGTAGGCGACGCAGTTAAGTCAGGTGATTGTATCCTTGTACTTGAGGCCATGAAGATGGAGAACGAGATCGTTGCTCCTCAGGATGGTACTGTAGCTTCCATCAACGTTTCAGTTGGTGAGGCAGTAGAGTCAGGTTCAACACTTGCAACTTTAAATTAACACGGGCATGGCCCTTTCCAAATTGAGAGGTAATTAATATGAAGAAATATACTATCACAGTTAATGGCGTCGCTTATGACGTAACAGTAGAAGAGGGTGGAAACGCAGCAGCTGCTCCTAAGGCTGCAGCTCCAGCAGCAGCACCGGCACCTGCAGCAGCTCCTGCACCTGCAGCATCAGGCTCACAGGGTTCAGTAAAGGTTGAGGCTCCTATGCCTGGTAAGATCCTTGCTGTAAAGAAGAATGTTGGCGATGCAGTTAAGTCAGGCGATTGTATCCTTGTACTTGAGGCCATGAAGATGGAGAACGAGATCGTTGCTCCTCAGGATGGTACTGTAGCTTCCATCAACGTTTCAGTTGGTGAGGCAGTAGAATCAGGTGCAACTCTTGCAACTCTTAACTGATCATAAGTTAAGTAATTGCATTTAGTTGATTTGATTTGCTGTGGAGGTTATTAAAATATGAACGCATTACAAACATTTTCAAACCTGCTCCAGCAGACAGCTTTCGTAAGCATGACATGGGGAAACATCCTGATGATCTTCGTCGCATTTGTTTTCCTTTATCTTGCTATCGCCAAGGGATTTGAGCCGCTTCTTCTGGTTCCTATCGCTTTCGGTATGCTGCTTGTTAATATCTATCCGGACATCATGCTTGAGCCGGAGAAATCAATTAGTGGAACAGGCGGACTTCTTTGGTACTTCTTCCATCTTGATGAGTGGTCGATTCTTCCTTCACTTATCTTCATGGGTGTAGGTGCCCAGACTGATTTCTCACCGCTGATCGCGAACCCGATCACATTCCTGCTCGGTGCCGCTGCTCAGTTCGGTATTTACTCAGCTTATTTCATGGCTATCTTCATGGGATTCAATGGAGCTGCAGCCGCAGCCATCTCCATCATCGGCGGTGCTGACGGTCCTACTTCCATCTTCCTTTGCAATAAGCTCGGACAGACATCTCTTCTCGGACCAATCGCTGTAGCAGCTTACTCCTACATGTCACTGGTTCCTATCATTCAGCCTCCTATCATGAAGGCTCTTACAACAGAAGAAGAGCGTAAGGTAAAGATGCCGACACTTCGTCCTGTATCAAAGCTGGAGAGAATCCTCTTCCCTATAGTTGTTACAGTAGTTGTCTGCGTACTTCTTCCTACAACAGCTCCGCTTGTTGGTATGCTCATGCTCGGTAATCTCTTCAAGGAGTGCGGTGTTGTTAAGCAGCTCACAGAGACAGCTTCCAATGCAATGATGTACATCGTTGTTATCATGCTCGGAACATCCGTTGGTGGTGCAACATCTGCAGAGGCATTCCTCAATGTTGATACATTAAAGATCGTTGCCCTCGGTCTTATCGCATTTGCATTCGGTACTGCAGCCGGTGTTGTTATCGGAAAGCTCATGTACGTTCTTTCAGGAAAGAAGATCAACCCTCTGATCGGTTCAGCCGGTGTATCAGCCGTTCCTATGGCTGCCAGAGTTTCACAGAAGGTTGCTGCCGAAACTGATCCGACCAACTTCCTGCTCATGCAGGCTATGGGTCCTAACGTTGCCGGAGTTATCGGTACTGCCGTTGCAGCCGGTACATTCATGGCAGTTTACGGTGTTAAGTAAGTAGAGGAGATAAAATGGCTAAGGTAAAAATTACAGAGACTGTACTGCGTGATGCGCATCAGTCATTAATCGCAACTCGTATGCCGAGTTCAGAAATGGAGCCGATCCTTGATAAGATGGATCAGGTTGGTTATAACGCAGTTGAGTGCTGGGGCGGAGCTACATTTGACTCATGTCTCCGTTTCCTCAAGGAAGATCCTTGGGAGAGACTGAGAATGATCAAGCGTCACATGAAGAACACAAAGCTTCAGATGCTCTTCAGAGGTCAGAACATCCTCGGTTACAATCACTATGCCGATGACGTTGTTGATAACTTTGTAGAGAGATCAATTGCAAACGGTATCGACGTTATCCGTATTTTCGACTGTCTCAATGATATCCGTAACCTTGAGACAGCAGTAAAGGCTACAAAGAGAGAGGGCGGACACGCTCAGATCGCACTTTGCTACACACTTGGTGATGCTTATACTCTTGATTACTGGGAGAAGCTCGCTAACGATGTAGAGAGCCTCGGTGCAGATTCACTCTGCATAAAGGACATGGCAGGTCTCCTTCTTCCTCAGGCAGGTTATGACCTCGTTAAGGCTCTCAAGAGAGGAACAAAGCTTCCTATCGAAATCCATACACACTACACATCAGGTATGGCTTCCATGACTTACCTCAAGTGTGTCGAGGCAGGTGCTGACATCATCGATACAGCATCAACACCTTTCGCACTTGGAACATCACAGCCTTCAACAGATGTTATGGTTAAGGCTCTTGAGGGGACAGAGTATGATACAGGTCTTGATGTTAATAAGCTTATCGATGTATCCAACTACTTCGAGCCATATCGTGAGGAGTGCCTGAAGTCAGGTCTTCTTTCAACAAAGGTTCTCGGTGTTAATGTCAACACCCTCAGATATCAGGTACCTGGCGGTATGCTCAGTAACCTTATTTCCCAGCTTCACCAGGCTGGCAAGGACGATCAGCTTACAGAGGTTCTCGAGGAAGTTCCAAGAGTTCGTAAGGACTTTGGTGAGCCGCCTCTCGTTACACCTTCTTCACAGATCGTTGGTACACAGGCTGTTATGAACGTTCTTATGGGTGAGAGATACAAGATGGTTCCTAACGAGTCACGTAAGCTCGTTGCAGGTGAGTTCGGACGTACAGTTAAGCCTATGGATCCTGAAGTAGTTGCCAAGATCCTTAAGGGTGCTGCTCAGATGACAGACCGTCCTGCAGACCATATCGAGCCTCAGATGGAGAAGTTCACTGAGGAGACAAAGCAGTACGTTAAGAATCCTACAAAGGAAGATGTTCTTTCATACGCACTCTTCCCTGCAGTAGCAAAGGATTTCTTTGAGTACCGCAATGCTCAGGAGTCAGGTGTAGCAGCAACTGCAGCTGACAAAGCAAACAAGGCGTATCCAGTATAATAGAGACTGATTTATCCTTTTTAAAGAGGGTGCCGTATTTCCGGCACCCTCTTTAATTTGATTATTACGAATCTTTGTCGGTTATCTGAATAATTAGAATTTTCGTTGACGGTTATAATAGCTGATTTTATATTGTAAAAGTAGTAAAATACTACTTACTTTTGAAATCAGTTCACAGAATATACAAGGGAGATTTCCGGATATGTTCAAACTGCTCTGTGTATATACTTCACAGGGATGATTCTGTCCGGAATATAAAATTATGAAAAAATCAAACCTAGAACGGAAACTTTATAAAACAGGAGCGTTGTTGTCGGCAATCAGCATCTTTATTTCAGCACCGGCAGCTTCATTCCTTAACAGTGCATCTGTAGCTTATGCAGAATCCATGGCAGTAATAGCCGGAAGCAACGTAAATGTACGCTCCGGAGCAGGGACAGACAGTTCCATAGTCACTGCTTTAGGAAACAATGCTCAGGTCACAGTAATGGATCAGACCACAGGAAGTGACGGTAAAGTCTGGTATCATATTTCCTTTTCCGGAGGAAGCGGATATGTACGTTCTGATTTCATCAGATATCAGACAAGCTATTCTTCCGATGTAAATTTTGAAAGCTATCTTTCCCAGCAGGGCTTTCCGGAAAGCTATAAACCGGCATTAAGACAGCTTCATTCCCAGTATCCGAACTGGGTCTTCACTGCAGAGCAGACCGGACTTGACTGGTCAGCAGTAATTCAGGCCGAGCTCCAGGGAACCAACAGTCTCATAGAAAAAAATGTCAGATCCTCATGGAAATCCACTGATCCCGGAAAGTTTGACTGGACAACATCATCCTGGCCCGGTTTCGACGGAGCCACATGGGTAGCTGCATCTCAGGGAATCCTGGAATACTATATGGATCCGAGAAATTTCCTTGATGAAGACTATATCTTCCAGTTCACTGCCCACAAATACGATCCAAATAAACAGACTCTTGAAGGATTGAAATCCATGGTTCAGGGAACTTTCCTTGCAGGTAATGTGAACGTTGATTCATCAAGTGCCCTCTATCAGTCTGCACTTCAGCAGATGTATGCAAATTCAGGTGTTGCCGCAGCAACTGATACAACTTCCGCAGCAACAGAATTAACAGGTCCTACTGTGGCAGATTCCATTTCTGATCTCGTGAACTCAGGCATGAGTTCAGATGAGGTGGTGATAGCCTATGAGGCGCCATCAGCAGCCGATACCTCAAACTCAGTATCCGCTTTCGTTTCTTCCACAGGAACTGCTGACACTTCAGCCGTTACTTCAGCAGATTCTACCTATATAGTAGATGCCACCGGCACAGTAAGCGATTCCTCAGCAGCAGTCATAGGTCCAACCGTTGGTGATGCATCCGTCAGCGCAGCAACAGACGGTTCTGCCGCAGCCACAAGCGACGCAGCCACTCTTCAGGCACTTGCACAGGGATCAGGCACCATGACTGTCACCTATTCGGATATCATCATGGAAGCTGCTCAGATTTCACAGGTCAACCCCTATGTACTGGCTTCAATGATCATTCAGGAGCAGGGCACAAACGGAACCAGCGGTTCCATTTCAGGTGCAACAGGATACTATAACTTCTTCAATGTAGGTGCTTATGCATCAGGAGGTATGACTGCCGTTGAAAGAGGTCTCTGGTATGCTTCACAGAACGGCAGCTACAACAGACCATGGAATTCCATAGAGCGTGCCATCATAGGAGGAGCTCTTTTCTATGCTCAGAACTATGTAGATGCAGGACAGAACACTCTCTATTTAAAGAAGTTCAATGTTCAGGGCTCAAACATGTTCAAGCACCAGTACATGACCAACACTCAGGGAGCCGCGGAAGAGGGCAAGAAGCTCGGCAAGGCCTACAACCAGACCATGAGAAACGATGCCATAGAGTTCTTTATTCCCGTATATAACAACATGCCGGAAACAGCATGTGTCATGCCTACAAAGGACGGAAATCCAAACAACAAGCTGGCAGCTCTTTCCGTTGACGGATTCGCTCTTACACCCGGCTTTAATATGGATACAGAATCCTACACCCTTATCGTTGACCCTTCTGTGTCTTTCGTTAATGTTTCTGCCGCAGCAATTCATTCCGGTGCATCCATTTCAGGTGCAGGAACCATAGCATTGACAGAAGCATCCACCATCATCCCGCTCGTCGTAACAGCGGAAAACGGAGATCAGAGAACATACACCATAACCATCAACAAGGCTGTCGGCGGTATGCTGGGTACATCACAGACTGCTGCATCTGTATACGATCCTTTCCAGGGAGTTACGGTACAGGTCGAAGCTTATACTGACAACACAGGTGTAAGCCAGGAAACTGCAGCTACGGCATCTTCTGAAGCATTAGCATCTAATGTAGTTGAAGTTGGCGTCGGTCCATTGTAAAATAAAGCGAAACACAAAACATAAAAAAGAGGTTTTCATGATTCATTTTAAATATTTTATAGCGACTGCTGCACTTTCAGCTCTTTTGTCCTTACAGGCACTGGCTGCTACAGCTTCAATTTCCTTTTCGGATCCATCTGTAACAGTTGGTTCTGAAGTAAATGTCACCATGAAGGTTTCAAGTACAGACGGAACCCTTTCAAGATCTGACATTACTCTGGGATACGACACAAATCTGCTTCAGTTCGTAAGCGGAACAGATGCAGAAGGCGGCGCCGGCACCATTCGTGTCAAGGGTGCCACAAACGGTGCCGGTACAGGAACGCTGGAGTACAATCTGAAGTTCAACACATTGTCATCAGGCAGCGCTGCCATTAAGCTGGCAAACTACGAAGTATACGACACAGATGAAGCCATCGCTGAAGTCACACATCAGGGTTCATCTACAGTTACGGTATCTTCAAGTTCAACATCATCCAACAACGCTCTGTTATCAAGCCTGTTGGTTTCTCCCGGAACTCTGACTCCTGAGTTCTCAAGTACTGTAACCGAATATTCAGTCATCGTCGGCACAGATGTAAATACCCTCGCCATCAATGCTTCAACTGAGGACAGCGGTGCATCTACTTCTGTAAGCGGCAACGAAAACCTTAATATGGGTGAGAATACTGTTTCAGTTACAGTAACAGCAGCTGACGGCATGACTCAGGCTCAATATACCATAAAGGTAAACAAGCAGGAGGGAGGTCCCAGTGCAGGTGACGCTCAGGCAGCCAATACACAGACTGTAAATGAAGGCGTTAAGCTGAGCTCAAAGGAAAAGACCATCACCATCATGAACCCGGGTACAGATGTTGAAATTCCTGCAGGATTCGCAGAAAGCACCATCGACATCGACGGACATCAGGTTAAGGGATGGGTATGGAAGGAAGATACAGAGCATCAGTACTGCATAGTTTACGGTATGAATGATGCGGGTGAGCTCAATTTCTACCGCTATGACCTTTCAGAAAAGACTATCCAGAGATATTTCGAAGACCCTGTCGAAGTAGATACAAAGAAGAATGCAGAGAAGTATCCTGAAGTTGTTGAGAGATATGACAAACTCGTAGGACAGTACAACAGCATGTTCGTCCTTGCCTGCGTACTTGGCGGTCTGGTACTTTTACTCTTCATTTTTGTCATTGTCCTTCTTACACAGAGAAGAGGATCTTCACACACAGATCTGCTGCGTCGTTCAGATTCTCAGGACCCTAAGTCCGGTGTTCCGGAAGCATCTCCATCAGAAAAGCTTGATGAGACAATTGCTCTTGATACACTTATGAGAAAAGATAATCTGAATACAGAAGATCTTGTAAATCCGGAGCTTGAGATGACAAGAGTCATCACAAAGAAGAGTGTTCAGAATAAGGATGATTCTTCTCTTGCCGAGAAAAGGATAGCTCAGGAAACAGGCCTCGATCTGGAGGATCTGGACAGTGATGATTCAGACGTAACAACAGCTGATGAGGATCTCGGAGCTACAAAGGCTTTCGATTTAAACAATGAATGGAAGACAGCAAGCTCACTTAACAGGTTTGCAAGTTCCAATGTCCAGGCAGCTGATGAAACAGTTTCTGCTGAGGAAGATACTGCAGAAAGCAATGGTCTCGATATAGAGGATTTATAAATCCGGAAAGTATATCCCCGGGGTTGCGGCTTTTGATTTATTGCCGGTTACCGGAATGTTCCCGGAAGCCCATATACGAAACCGAAATATTGACGCAATTAACGGCAGATGTCCCACAGCGGGTATCTGCCGTTTTCATATAATGATGATGCAATGTTCAAAAGACTTTATCTTACACATCGTACTTTGTCCTCCCGTATTGTTCCACTGCAAAAAAATTTGAATTAAATTTGATGTCGTATACAGTGAACATTCATTGATTAAATCCTACAAATGTCCTAGAATATCTTTTATGAAAGGTGGTAAAGCATGAATCAATTTACTATTCAGGCTCAGCGTTCTCTTCAGCTCGCCATAGAAGCTGCAGAGGAACTCGGGCACAATTACATAGGAACTGAACATATTCTGCTGGGTCTTCGAAGAGAAGGTACAGCAGTGGCTGCCAAGGTATTACAGTCAAACGGCATCGACGACGAAAAAATCAAGGAGATGATTGCCAAATTCATCTCAGCTGATAACAGTGTTGCCATCACTGACCGTGCAGGTTACACACCTTCAGCCAAGAAGATCATGGAAAATTCCATGCAGGAGGCTATGCGCTCCGGCTCCAGACTTGTGGGTACAGAGCACATACTTATCTCTCTGCTTAAAGATACAAGCTGCGTAGCTTCAAGAATCATCGCTACCCTTGGAGGAAATGCACAGCGCATGTACCAGCAGATCATGGCGGTTATCGGAGATGACATCGTCGTAGATGAACGTTCTTCCCGTCAGTCCCAGCCTGCAAAGCAGACTGATACACCGACTCTTGACCAGTATTCAAGAGATCTGACCGAGATGGCTGCAAACGGTAAACTGGATCCTGTCATCGGACGTGAAGCTGAAATCATGAGAGTCATCCAGATCCTCTCCAGACGTACCAAGAACAACCCTTGCCTCATAGGTGAGCCGGGTGTAGGTAAAACTGCTGTTGTAGAGGGACTTGCCGAGCGTATATTCTCAGGTGACGTACCTGAGACCATTCAGAGCAAGCGTCTCGTTACTCTGGATATCTCCGGCATGGTAGCAGGTTCCAAATATCGCGGAGAATTTGAGGAGCGTATAAAGAGAGTCATTGCCGAAGCAAGAAATGACGGAAATGTCCTTCTTTTTATCGATGAGATACACACCATCATCGGTGCAGGAGGCGCGGAAGGAGCATTGGACGCAGCAAACATCCTGAAGCCTGCACTGGCAAGAGGCGAGCTGCAGATCATCGGTGCCACAACTCTTGATGAATACAGAAAACATATTGAAAAGGATGCTGCTCTTGAGCGTCGTTTCCAGCCCGTAACCGTGGACGAGCCCTCAGAGGATGAAACCTACGACATACTGAAGGGCGTAGCACCAAAGTATGAGGAACACCATCATGTTATTATCGATGATGAGGCTCTCAAGGCCGCTGTATCACTGTCCGTGCGTTACATTAACGACAGGTACCTTCCGGACAAGGCCATAGACCTTGTGGATGAAGCGGCTTCAAAAATCCGCATCACTTCATCAGGTGAACCACAGTCCATAAAGAATCTCCGTGCACAGATAGAGGCTTTGGAAGCCGATAAGGAGCAGTGCATCCGTAAGGAAGATTTCGAGGGCGCTTCAGAGATTAAAAAGAAGCAGGAGCAGAAGAAGCAGAAGCTCGACAAAGAATTCGAAAAGTGGCAGAAGGATAAGGAAGAGAATATACTTCATGTCACAGAAACAGATATAGCTCACGTTGTGTCCGAGTGGACCAAGATTCCTGTACAGAAGCTCACAGAGGGCGAAACAGAGAAGCTTATGCGCCTTGAGGATACACTTCATAAGAGGGTCGTAGGTCAGGCAGAGGCTGTTTCAGCAGTTTCCAAGGCCATAAAGAGAGGAAGAGTCGGTCTTAAGGATCCTAAACGTCCTATCGGTTCTTTCATGTTCCTGGGCCCTACAGGTGTAGGTAAGACAGAACTTTCAAAGGCACTGGCTGAGGCCATGTTCGGTTCAGAGAATAACCTTATCCGCGTTGATATGTCAGAGTACATGGAGAAGTACAGTGTCTCCAAAATGATCGGTTCGCCGCCAGGATATGTGGGATACGACGAGGGCGGACAGCTCAGTGAAAAGGTACGCCGAAACCCATACTCCGTTATTCTTTTCGACGAGATCGAGAAGGCTCATCCTGATGTACTGAACATACTTCTTCAGGTACTTGATGACGGTCACATCACAGATGCACAGGGCCGTAAGGTTTCCTTCAAGAATACTATCATCATCATGACTTCCAATGCCGGCGCCGAGCAGATAGTGAGCCCTAAGCGTCTCGGTTTTGACACCGGTGACGGTTCTGCCGAGAAAGACTATCAGTTCATGCAGAGCAGGGTCATGGATGAGGTACACCGCATATTCAAGCCGGAGTTCCTTAACCGTATCGATGAGATCATCGTATTCCATCAGATCACAAGGGACAATATGAAGGACATCCTTGACATCATGATGAGAGATGTTATTAACCGTGCAAGCACTCAGATGAATATCCGTATAAGTCTTGATGCTAAGTCCAGGGAGTGGATCATCGAGAAGGGCTTTAACCCTAAGTTCGGTGCAAGACCTCTCCGCCGTACCATTCAGACTGAGGTTGAGGATAAACTTGCAGAGGAGATACTGGACGGTAAGATTCCTGAAAATTCAACCGTAAAGATCACTGTTGATAAGGAAGGTAATGTTCTGAAATTTACCGATAAGAGTAAGCCTGAAGGGACTGCAGCTAAATCTTCGGAAAAGAAGGCTTCTGAGAAGAAATCTTCAACTGCAAAAACTGCTGCAAAGAAAACAACTGCTGCAGGAAGGAAAACTTCTTCAGGAAGAAAGAAGACTGCTGAGCCTGTTAAGGAAGAGGATAAAGCTTCATCCGATGCAGAGTAAAAAATACGGCATCCTGCTTTTTCGGGAAGCGGGATAAATAATAAAAACGCCAATTCAATGAACCAGAATTCCGGTCATTTCATAGGACCTGAATTCTGGTTTTCATAATTGTCAGCTAAAGGAGCACCTAATGGCAAAGGCAACATCAAAATTTTTCTGCAAAGAGTGTGGATATGAATCAGCCAAGTGGCTGGGACAGTGCCCGGGCTGCAGAGCCTGGAACAGTTTCGTTGAGGAGCCCGTTGCAAGCACCTCCGGGACTAAAGCATTTTCAAAATCAACAGGACTCCGTCCCGCAAGACAAAAGCCCGTCCGTATAGACGAGATTGCTCTTCAAAAGGAAGACCGTCTTCCTACCGGTTTCAAGGAGCTGGACAGGGTTCTGGGGGGCGGAATAGTGGTTGGATCCCTGGTACTTTTAGGCGGCGACCCCGGTATAGGTAAGTCAACCCTGCTTCTTGAAGTATCAAGAAATCTCGCGGCAGATGCTAAAAAGAAGGTCCTTTATGTTTCCGGAGAGGAAAGTCTAAAGCAGATAAAAATGAGAGCTGAAAGGATCGTAAACATTAGCGGCGACCTTAAATTCATGACTGAGACAAACATAGAAAACATAGTCGAGACTATCCGTGAGGAGCAGCCTCAATTTGTGGTTATCGACTCCATACAGACCATGTACACGGATACTGTCACCGCAGCTCCCGGTTCCGTGAGCCAGGTCCGTGAATCCTCCGCACAGCTCCTTCGTCTCGCAAAGGAAAACGGCATAGCCATCTTCATAGTCGGTCATGTGACGAAGGATGGTAATGTTGCCGGCCCGAAGATTCTCGAGCACATGGTGGACGTTGTCCTTTACTTCGAGGGTGAGAGCAGCGGCAGTCTCCGTATCATGCATGGTCAGAAGAACAGATTCGGTTCCACCAATGAAATCGCTGTTTTCGAAATGGATGGTGACGGTCTTCATGAAGTGCTGAATCCTTCGGAGCTTCTGCTTTCCGGACGTCCTGTAGGTGCCTCAGGTTCGGTTGTTTCCTGCGGTATGGAGGGCACCAGACCCCTTCTTATGGAGATTCAGGGCCTTGTTGTACAGAGTGCCTTTAACCTTCCGAGACGTACCACAAACGGTATCGACTACAACCGACTGAATATGCTTATCGCCATTATTGAACGTCGCCTGAATCTTGAAATCGGAAAGTACGATGCCTATGTCAATATCACAGGCGGTCTTCGCATCGCTGAGCCTTCCATGGATCTCGCCATCATAATGTCACTTATTTCATCCTACATGAATATCGAAATAAGTGACGATATCATGATATTCGGTGAGGTAGGTCTCTCCGGAGAGGTACGCGCGGTATCCAACGCCGAGCAGAGGATAGAAGAGGCCGTCAGACTCGGTTTTAACAAAATCGTTCTTCCCGCATATCACGCCAAGAAGTTCAATGACCGAAACCTTAAGGATGTCCAGCTGGTTCCCGTCAGAAACATTCGCGAAGCCCTTCAGATCATGAAGAAATAATCAGAAATTGTCAGACCTGTGCATAAGTTCCGGCAGCATAAGTTATGTTGCCGGTTATTACGCCGAAATAATAGTATGATATAAGTGTCATAAGTCTTCCCTTTGCCTGAATAGATACAACATAACGGTGACTGCAAATCGTGAAGGGTCCGATATCGACTTTTGACACTTCCATGATACTTTATGTCACTTTCCAATGGAGGGCAGGAATGGAATTTTCTATCTTATATTCAATAACACGCACAGCCTTTTTAGACAGTTTTTTTCTTACTTTAACAAGTATCGTAGGGTCATACGGACAACTTTTCCTGATCGCCGGCATATTACTGGCTGTTTATAAAAAAACAAGAAAAACAGGTATAGCCCTTTTGCTTTTGTATTTCGGCGTATTACTTTTCGGCCAGCTTATATTTAAGAATCTGTTCAGCCGACCCCGTCCCTGTCAGATAGACCAGACTTTTGCATTACTGATTGCAAGACCCACAAGTTCATCATTTCCTTCCACCCATTCAGCATGGGCATTTGGAGCAGCAACAGTTATTTTTATGAATTACAGAAAGGCCGGAATAGCAGCTTTCATTTTAGCGGGTATTATAGCTTTCAGCAGACTGTATCTTTTCATGCATTTTCCGACGGATGTTCTTTTTGGAACAATCATGGGAATCATTTTAGGTGTCGCAGCAGTGAAACTAAGTAATCGATTCAACAACCCGCCTGCCGCGAAGACACCGGAGACGTGATGAAGTTTTATCTCCGGATAGCTTCAAAGTCTTAGGGTATAGTACTGTGGAATTTAACTTTACACTTCACGGGAACAAAAAAGGAAAGAGAAAAATCAAAAAAGTTCTTGACGAAAGTAAAAATAATCGGTATATTATACGAGTCGCTTGAAACGAGCGACACACAGGGGTTTCATCCAATGGTAAGATATCGGTCTCCAAAACCGCTCATGGGGGTTCGAATCCCTCAACCCCTGCTCGCAAAAGAGCAGAATCAAGGATTTCCGAGGAATCGGAAATCCTTTTTTTGTTGTCCGGAGAGATAAATTTCTTATCAAAAAAGGTCACCGGAGGTCACCAAAGAGGTCACCAATTTTGGAGCTCTGATTGAATAATTCATAATTATTCAAAGGAGTTTAATTATGCCCAAAATCTTCAAAGACAGCTCAGGACGATTCACGCTCAAAACCCACGAAACCTATAAAGGCATTAATTTCATTTGTCGCGGAACTTCTCGAAACAGTAAATCAGAAGCTAAAGAGAACTGGAAGAAGAATCTTGAAGCCAGAAAACAGAAGATTGATAATGTTGATTCCAGCTGTGACTTGTCTACCCCTCTTAAGAAAGCTTTACCTGAGTGGTATGCACTTTATCATGAGCGCTCATGGAGAAATGAACGTACAAAGCGTACAGATCACGATACTATAAACCAAATCTGTAAAAGCATGTTGGCAGAGTTTCCAGTTAATGCCATTACCTCTGACCATATCCAGAAATATCTTATCAGTGAAGCATCAACTCTTTCAAAGAGTTCACTTAAGAAGAGACGTAACATGCTCAATATGTTTTTCTCACAATACCGGATTAACGATAATCCTGTCATGAGAACTGAGTTGCCTGCTTGGTATGTTTCATCCATACAAGACGATGGAATAGACTGTGATGGTGTCATCATCAGTGATGTTATTGCTTGGATGCAGATACCGAAGCTACCGAGAAAAGAACCTAAATAAGGTAGCAATATCTAAAAAACACTTTAGAATTCAAAAGATTACTTCAGATTCAGCCTTTCTCACTAAACTTTTAGGCTTTCGTGTCGATAAGACAAATGAATGTTTTTGATAATATTTTATAGAGGTGAGATCATGAAATATCTTTATTATTGCAAAAAATGTAAATCAACTAATTCGACAGAGAATGATAACAGCTATTTACAATGTCCTGAATGTAAAGTGCAAATGTACGCAACACATATTACCGCCGATGAATGGGAAACAAGAACCGCAGAAGAAAAAGAATTCTTAAAGAAGTCCTTTGAAACAATAGAGCATCCAGTCATGAATCCTATAGGTAAGGCATTAAAAACAGTCGGTTGGGTATATATAGGTCTATCTGTAATTGGATCATTTATGATGCTTACAGAAGTCGATGTAGCATATTCTGCTCTATCTTTAATCTTTGGCTGTTTAGGTGGACTATTGCTACTTGGTTTCGCAGAAGTGGTGAATCTATTGCAAGACATAAAGAACAAATAGTTATAAATAGATTGTGGAGGTACTGAGATATTCAATGTTATTGCTTGGATGCAGATACCGAAGCTCTGACAATGAAAAATCCCACCTGACAAGGTGGGAAAGTTTATGGTCTGGCATGCACATACACACTACTAAGGATAAAACGACCGAAGCAGTGTGTTCTGACTTTGCCCTAACACTTTATCATCTCACACTGTAAACGATGAAATGAAGCTTCTGAGTCCTTAGAGTGTGTATGAAAATGATGTGCTCTCTAAGAATATACTGACAAGTACCGGATAATGAGAGTGATTCAAAACGATTACATGACAAAAGAATGTCACCAAATCGGCCCTAAATATAATAGATAATTACAAATAATATAAAGATAATAGTTTGTCATCTTTTATTCAGTATCAATAATATTTGTTGAACTCGCAGTAACATATTGGTCTGTTATGGCGACAATGCTAAACAATCAACTTTTGTAAATGCGGAAGAGTTTTTTACTGCAACAGATGAAGCGTTTGTAGACAAAGATGGATATGTTATAGAAGGGATTCATGGCTTCAGTCAAAACAAAGAATCAGAGAATACTTTTTTGTACTATACCTTTGATTTTGAATATATTGGGAAAAATCAGAGAACATCTGTAGAATATGATTTTGCTCCACGTGTTGTCTACAATTCTGAATATACATTCGATTCTGATTATTTTTCAATGTATCGAACAAGAAATAATTCCATAGTTTCTACTTGGGCTAATTTTGATTCTGACTCTGAAGCAACCGCTACGGTTAAAGCATTAGGTCTTGAAATTGGATATTTCAATGGATCAATTAAACCTTTATCTGATGATATTTATGAAGTAAGAGGTGTGATTCAAATCCCTAAAAAAATAAAAGAAGATTCAAACAGGGAACTCATTTTGTATTTATGCGGCGTCCCATATGAAATACATTAGACAACGCAAGCTTATTTAAGGGAGCAAAACCATGAAGAGAATTTTAACAATCATTTTATCAACAGTTATGGCAATTTCTATTTGCGCTTGTGGCAGAAAGCCAGACATAGGCGATTGCTCTGGTTATATTCAAAGAGATATCAAGTGGGATATGAATATTGAAGATATCGAAAATACCATTGAGCACAAAAAGAACGATGGTTTTCAAGATGAAAAAAATGGTAGCAAGACATACGCCTTTAACGATATCGAGATGCAGAGTTTTGATGGAATGGCTTTTTATAATATTGGAGAGTCTGTCAATATGTTTACCTTCATTTTTTATGATGAAGATTTTGTTAATGCATGGTACGAGAATTACTTTTTAAAAAAATTTGGTGAAGGCAAAAAAACTGGTG
The DNA here is from genome assembly GCF_000702885.1 of Oribacterium sp. P6A1. Classification (GTDB taxonomy): domain Bacteria; phylum Bacillota; class Clostridia; order Lachnospirales; family Lachnospiraceae; genus Oribacterium. The sequence continues at coordinate 83,185 of NZ_JNKO01000013.1, forward strand.
AAGATACGCGTTATCAGTACTCTGCTGAACTTGATGGTCAGAAATGCACGTTTACTCTTTATCTTGATCAGCATAGAATTTCAGTTAAAAAAGACTAACAAAAGTACAATGTGACCTTCATGCCCTTGATTGCGGGGAATAGGAATATATTAAGAAATAAAGATTTTGAATCATAAAAAAGGCGGACGAATTAAACGCATCTTACTTAGTGTGTGCTCAACAATCAAAAAGCCTTGATTTTACTGACTTTTTTGCCTGTACATGAGATAATTAATGCAAGGAATTACATTAAATTGTCTCAAAAACCTTGCACTTTTCACGGAGAATCCCATGTATAAGAAAAATCAAAATCATCAGTTTAGTCTCCAGGATTTCAATCAGCCCATGGGTCTAAAACTTGATCCAGAGAATAAATGGATTAAAAAAGCTGCTATGATTCCCTGGGATGAAATAGAAGCTGTGTATGCAGATTTATTTCCATCCGATTGCGGAATGCCGGCAAAGC